>NZ_JAUEYN010000036.1:0-1309 GCF_032489675.1 Bradyrhizobium sp. SZCCHNR1043 | reverse complement strand
GGTATGAACCGGGCTGAGTCCTGACAATTCAGACCGGGTTGATTCCTGACAGGCAAGCTTCGTCCGATTCGAAGGAGGATCGGTCGATGCCTTTCAGGGAGAGCAGTCCTGTGGAGCAGCGTATCGGGTTGTTTCGGGAGTACGACACGGGAGCTTTTTCGGTGACGGAGCTGTGCGCGCGGCACGGCATCAGCCGGGAGACGTTCTACGTTTGGGAGCGCCGCCGCGCGAGCGGGGATCCGCAGTGGTTCGAGGAGAAGAGCCACGCCGTGCAGAACTGCCCGCACGCCACAGCGGACCGGCTGGCACGGCGCATCATCGCAACACGACGACGGTTTCCGCATTTTGGCCCCAAGAAGATCAAGGCCTGGCTCGCGCGCGAGCGGCCGGAGGTCGACTGGCCGGCGGCCTCGACGATCGGCGACCTCCTGAAGCGTGAAGGCCTGGTCGAAGCGCGGCCACGCCGACGTCGGGCGATCGCGCAAGGCGAGCTGATCACGCCGGCGGAGGGCCCCAATGACGAGTGGGCGATCGACTTCAAAGGCTGGTTCCGCACTGGCGATGGCACGCGCTGCGATCCGCTCACCATCACCGATGCGGCGAGCCGCTATCTCATCGAGGTGCGCATTGTCGATCCGACCTGGGCTGGCGTGAAGGGCGCTCTGGAGCGCGTTTTCAAGGATATCGGCCTTCCCGACGCGATCCGCTCCGACAATGGAGTACCGTTCGGATCGACGGGAGCTGGCGGCCTTTCGGCGCTCTCGGTGTGGTGGCTCAAGCTCGGCATCGAGCCACGCTACATCCCACCAGCGAGCCCGCAGGACAACGGCCGGCACGAGCGCATGCACCGCACGCTGAAGGCCGAGACGTCGAAGCCACCGGCAGACACGGCCGCCGAGCAGCAGCGACGCTTCGACGCCTTTCGCCGCCACTTCAACGAGGAGCGGCCGCACGAGGCGCTCGACCAGGTGGCCCCCGTCAAGCTCTGGCGCAGGCCGGTGCGCTTCATGCCAGACCGTCTCGATGATCCCTGGTACGACGCCGATCACGAGGTCCGCCGCGTGCGTCCCACCGGGGACATCAAATGGCAAGGCGAGCACGTCTTCGTTGGCGAAGCGCTCGCCGGCGAACTCATCGGCCTCGCCAAGCACGATACCGGCGGCCACATCGTCCGCTTCTGGGGCCGAGACCTCGGGCTGATCGACCGCGACCGCCGTTTCCTGCGCTTTGCTCCGCCGCGTGCGCGGCTCCGCGTCGCGCAGGAAACGGCGGAGACAACACAGCAGTGATCGAATAGTGTCAGGGATCA
>NZ_JAUEYN010000035.1:0-1432 GCF_032489675.1 Bradyrhizobium sp. SZCCHNR1043 | reverse complement strand
GGGCTACGGGATTCCCGGTTTTATGCTTTGGGTTGCAAGTAGATAGCCTTCAAGCATTGCAGCGAGACGATCCCAGCCGTCTCGCATTGTCTTTGGCCCTGGTGGTTTACCGTAGCAATTCCAGCCGCCGAGGCGTGCCGCGATCCATGCGACGAACGCGAGGGAATCGGGAGGATGTGGGTTCTGCTGCCGCGCGGTCTTGCCTTCGAGCGTTTTTGATAGGTGCCCCAGAGCTGGTCTGAAGGCCGGGTCGATCACGTCGCTCATGGGACGGGGACTGCCGTCTCTGGCGTCGACAAGCTGGATGGTCCGGATAGCGCCAGCAAGCCCGATCGCCGCGAGATTGAACATGCGATCGGCATCGATGACCTGACTGTCGTCGAGAGCCAAGCCATCGCTCTTGAGAGCACGGAAGACCTGTTCGATGCGCCAGCGCAATCGATAGAGTTGCACGATCTGTTCGGCATCTGCCGCGCTGGCAACGGAATGGGTCGTGAGCAGATGCCACAACAACGGTGTTTTGCCGGCGGGCGCATCGATCTCACGCGCCTGTATCAAAGTCATGTCGATGGCATCGCAGGCCTCTGATCGTTTCAGGCTCTGTGGCCGGGCAAGAGACACGCTTCCGGCGCGAAGCTCGACGGTCGCCCCGCGCCCTTTATCGCCGGGGCCGCGCGGCGCCACCTTGACGAGGCTTGTTTTCAGCACCTTCGTCTCGGCAAGCGCTGCAAACAGCATTTTGCCATCGGACAGGCAGCGATCTTGCGCAGCACGCACGATCAGATCGAGCCCTTCCGGCTTACGCGTAAACAACGGGTAGATGTCGCTTTCGCGATCGGCGACCATCGTGACGCTGGCCGCCTCCGATAAGACGCCGGCAGCCGCCTGACAGCCATACAGCCAGCGTATCGACTCCTTATCCTCGATCGCTCGCTTGCGGCGAGCCGGAACTCGTCCGGCTGAGCGCGTCCAGATTTCCGCATCGACAAGTCCCAACACCGCCTCGCTCTCGACGTCGAGGGCAATCACGGGATGGATGAAGAAGCCGGGTGTTTTTCCGTCCCCGCCAGGACCGAAGCCGCGCCGCTTCTTGTCACGGCCGGAGAAATTGATCTCGCTCGTGTCCTGGATCGCCAGAATACGCCGTCCCACGCATTGAGCCGCAGTCCGAGCCGCCAGCGTCTCGACGATCCGATCGACCGAGACGTGGTGCGAGGACAGAAATCGGTGAATGGCCTTCTCGCCGGCTCGCGTCTCCCCCAACTTCCGCAAGACCAGCGTGCCTGCTGTCGCCACCCGTTCGATCAGCCAGTCAGCCCGCTCCGCAACTCGAATATCGCCAAATGACATTCAAAGCTCTCCACCGAACCGGTCGAAAACTTTGAATCACATCCAGAAATCGCTTGGAATCGCTTTCGGGCATCCCGTAGCC
>NZ_JAUEYN010000034.1:0-1565 GCF_032489675.1 Bradyrhizobium sp. SZCCHNR1043 | reverse complement strand
CAGTCTGGATTGCTTCGTCGCTTCGCTCCTCGCAATGACGATCCTGGAACACACACCTTCGCGTTCCCGCGGTACGATTGCGCCCGGGTGATGCTGAATCTGAAACCCTCTTCGATATCGAGGGCGCAGGGAAGGCCGCATAGGCGTTAAGTTTATGCTTGAGTGTTGGAATCCGCCGTGATTCGAACAGGGGATGGCAGACGAATCGCTCCTGAACGAGGACTGGACGAGAGTGGTTGCGCAGCTGGGCGGGGCTGCGCAGCTCGAGAAAACTGCGCGCCAGACGAAGGCCTTCGCGCGTCGGCGGCAGATTCCAGATGCGGTGACGTTACTTCGGCTGATGCTGGCCTATTGTTTGGGTGAAAGAGGGCTGAGATCGACAGCCGCATGGGCGGCTTCTGTTGGCCTTGCCGACCTCACCAGCGTGGCGTTGTTCTATCGGCTGCGTCAATGTGGTGATTGGTTTGCGGTGCTGGTGGAGGGCTTGCTCGCTGCGGCAGCTCCGAAGGCGAGCCAAGGCCGCCTGATCCGCATCATCGATGCGACGACAGTGCCTCAGGCGGGACCGGCTGCGCGCAAGAACAGTGAGCTTTGGCGCGTTCATAGCGCATTTGATCTGCCCTATGAGCGCTTTGGTCACTTCGAGCTGACAGATCAGCAAGAGGGCGAAACGTTTGACCGGATACCAGTGGTCAAGAACGAGATCCGCATTGCTGACCGCGCTTATCTGCAACCTGACCGCATTGCGGCCGTCCGCGAAGCCGGGGCCGACGTTTTGATCCGAGCGGGCTGGAAGAACGCACGTTGGCTTGACGCCAAAGGCCTTCCGTTCGATCTGATGGCCCAATTGCGTGCCGCGAAGGCGCGCGGACTGGTCGATCGGGAGATTTGGATCAAGCGCAAGGGCGGCGCGCCTCTGGCTATGCGTCTGGTCGCAATCAAGAAGCCCACCGGTGCGGCTGCTGCTTCTCGGCGTAAAGCCCGGCAAGACGCAAAAGATGAAAACCGCATCATCTCCAAAGAAACTTTGGAGGCTGCGGATTGGGTCATTCTGATCACGTCGCTCGCGCGGGACGAGTTCTCCACCAAAGATGTGCTTGCGCTCTATCGATTGCGATGGCGGATCGAGCTTGGGTTCAAGCGACTGAAGAGTCTGATTGGCCTCAAGACGCCGCCAGGAACCGATCCGCGCTCTGCCAAGCCCTACCTGCTGGCCCACCTCCTGATCATCCTGTTGCTCGAGCCGCTTGCCAGCGACTTCGAGGACTCTCCCCACTGGACGCAGGCCGCTTAACGACGCCTGGCGCTTGGCGGGTCCTGCAGCAGCTCGTTGCATCCTTGCTGCAAGCAATCATTCCACAACCAACCATCCGTTGCTTGCGCCGCAGAAAACGCGCGTTGGGGCGCCACCTTCGCGAGCCTCCTCGAAAACGCAAGTATCAATCGATGCTCGCGCTACCTTAACGCCTATGCGGCATTCCCTGCCCCCTCTTCATTTTAAGAGGGGCACGATCATGGATAGCTCGGACGCAGATGCGCCGCGAGAACACAACGACACGCCATTC
>NZ_JAUEYN010000033.1:0-1669 GCF_032489675.1 Bradyrhizobium sp. SZCCHNR1043 | reverse complement strand
CCCGTGACCGAATACACCCCGCCGCGGACACCACGCGAAGAGAAACTCTGCGCTCTGTTTGCCGAGACCCTCGGGCTTGAGCGCGTCGGGATCCATGACAACTTCTTCGATCTCGGCGGCCATTCGCTGCTCGTGACGCATTTGGTCTCGAAAATCCGTGCTGCTTTCGGGGTCGAGCTGCCGCTTGGTACGCTGTTTGAAGTTTCGACCATCTCCGGGCTCGCTGAACGGCTCGATCAGGCCGAGGCGGCAGCACGACCGACTCTTCGGCCGGGCCCTCGTCCGGAGGTGATCCCGCTCTCGTTCGCGCAAAGTCGCCTGTGGTTCCTCAACCATCTCGAAGGACAAAGCCCACACTATAATCTCACGCTCGCATTGCGTCTTCGCGGTGCCCTCGATCGCGACGCCCTCGAAGCCGCCCTCGCCGATTTGGTCGAGCGGCATGAGAGTCTGCGAACCGTCTTCCCGGAGACGGCGGGCACACCCCGCCAGCTGATCCTCGATGCTGAAATCGCTCGGCCGATCCTCGCGGTGGCGGCAACCACTGAGGCCGAGCTTCCCCAGGCGCTCAACATGGCCGCGAGCCGCGGCTTCGATCTCGCCGTCGAACCGCCGCTCCGCGTCGATCTCTTCGTCCTCGCGCCGCGCGACCAGGTTCTGCTGCTGTTGATCCATCATATTGCCGGCGACGGAGCTTCGCTCGGGCCGCTGGCTCGCGATCTCGCTACCGCTTATGCTGCGCGTAGTGAGAAGCGCGCGCCTGTCTTCGAGCCGCTGCCCCTGCAATACGCCGACTACACGCTTTGGCAGCACGCGCTGCTCGGCAATGAGGAGGATCCCGAGAGCCCGGTCGCGCGCCAGTTGGAGTATTGGAAGAGGGCGCTGCATGGCCTGCCGGAGCAACTGGAGCTGCCGGTTGACCGTTCCCGGTCGCCTGTTCCCAGCCATCATGGTGATACTGTCGCGTTCGAGATCACCCCCGAAGTGCACCAGGGGCTGCTGATGCTGGCGCGCGAACAGCAGGCCAGTCTCTTCATGGTGCTCCAAGCCGGCCTCGCTGCGCTGCTCACGCGGCTGGGCGCAGGTACGGACATCCCAATCGGCAGTCCGGTGGCGGGGCGCAGCGATCACGCGCTCGACGACTTGATCGGATTTTTCGTCAACACCGTGGTACTGCGCAGCGACACCGCTGGAAATCCAAGCTTCCGCGAACTGGTGGATCGCGTGCGCGCCGCCAATCTCGATGCCTACGCGAATCAGGATTTGCCGTTCGAGCGCCTCGTCGAGGCGATCAATCCGACACGGTCTCTGAGACGCCACCCGCTCTTCCAGGTGATGCTCGCGTTACAGAACGCTGGTACGCTCAGCCTTGATATGCCCGGTCTCACCATCGTCCCGCAACCGATGAGCAGCAGAGCTGCCAAATTCGATCTGGCCTTGATCTTGACAGAGAGTCGTGGCCAGCACGGTGGGTCAGCTGGGATCGAAGGCACGATCGAATACAGTACGGATCTGTTCGAGCGGAAAGCCGTCGAAGCCATCGCCACGCGTTTGGTGCGCCTGCTCGAATCTGCAACCGCCGCGCCGGATCAGCCGATTGGCGCAATCGACATTCTCGACGCGGCGGAGCGGCGTCGGGTGCTGGCGGAGTGGAATGACACGGTGCGCG
>NZ_JAUEYN010000032.1:0-2207 GCF_032489675.1 Bradyrhizobium sp. SZCCHNR1043 | reverse complement strand
CTCTTGTGGCAGGTCTCGCACGGCGCATTGGTCGCGACGTGCTTCTGCGGCTTGCCGGTCGCGGCCATGCCGTTGTGGCAGCTCGCGCAGGCCGCCGTCGTCCCGGTGTGGCTGAAGCGAGCTCCGCTGAACGTCGTCGTGCTCTTGTGGCAGGTCTCGCACGGCGCATTGGTCGCGACGTGCTTCTGCGGCTTGCCGGTCGCGGCCATGCCGTTGTGACAGCTCGCGCAGGCCGCTGTCGTCCCGGTGTGGCTGAAGCGGGCTCCGCTGAACGTCGTCGTGCTCTTGTGGCAGGTCTCGCACGGCGCCGCAGTCGCAATGTGCTTCGACGGCTTGCCAGGCGCACTCATGCCGTTGTGGCAGGATGCGCACGGTCCCTGCGCCGTCATGTGGTTGAATCTCGAGCCGGCCTCCGTGGCGCTCGAGCCGGCAAGCCCTGCCCTCGGATTGACCGTCGGCAGCAGCGATGGAACCCGACCTGCGTTCTGCGACTCCATTGCATCAGGATTGGCGGCACCGATCGAAGGCAGGAGCTTGCTGCGCGGATCGTTCGGCACAGGCGCTGAAGGGGCGGATGTCATCCGCGGGAGAGTGCTCAGCGGCTGCGACACCGACGCCGCGTCACCAGCTTTCGCCGCGCCGTCGGGTTTGGAGGCGGCAGGCGCACCGGCCGGGGCCCCTGCTCGAGGATCGGTCGTCGCGGCCGCCGACGTCGCAGCTGTATTCGCCAGCGGCTTGCTGCTGAACAAGAGCGTCGAACTGGATGGTGCGGCAGGCTTCGCAGCCGCGCCGGCCGCAGCCGTGGCCGGCGCTGCGCTCGTGCCCGATGCGGACTCGGGAGTCGTGGCCGCCGTCATCGTCCGGTTGGCGGTCGTGGCTGGCGTCACCGCCTTGGCGACGGGCGCCTGAGCGGGGACTACCGACCTGGCCGTGGTCGAACAACCCGCGGCCGGCTTCTGCGGGTCGTCGTCCCAGGTCGAGAAGTTGGCGGCAGCGCGCACGTGGCAGCAGCCGCAATCCTGTGACTTGGCACTGTGATCCGGCCCCTGCGCGCCTCTGCGGCCCTGGCCGCGATAGGCGCCATTGTGACAGCTGTCGCAGCGCGTCGCATGCACGGCGGTATGGCTCATCGTGTAGGTGGCGAAGCTCGCCGCGGTGTTGGTGTGGCAGTTCGAGCACTGGACGCCGGTCACCGGAATGTGCGGCGGCGTGGTCAAACCCTTCGCGCTCGAGCCATTGTGACAGGCGGAGCAATTGGTGTTGGCCGCGGAGTGGGTGAACGCCGCGCCGCCCCAGCTGGTGAAGCCGCCCGAGGCCGCCTTGGCGTGACAGCTGACGCAGTCGGCGCCACCGGTGGCGACGTGGCCCGGGTACGACGCCGTGCCCATGGCGCCCTTGGTGCCCTGGCCGGTGAAGCTGCCGTTGTGACAGCTGTCGCAGCGCGCGGTCGAGACCGCCGCGTGGTTCATGGTGTAGGTGGCGAAGCTCGCCGCGGTGTTGCTGTGGCAGTTCGAGCACTGCAGCGTCCCGGTCGGGATGTGCGGCGGCGTCGTCATGCCCTGCGCGGTCTTGCCGTTGTGGCAGGTCGCGCAGTTGGTGTCGGTCGCGGCATGCTTGAACGCCGCGCCGCCCCAGCTGGTGAAGCCGCCCGAGGCCGCCTTGGCGTGACAGCTGACGCAGTCGGCGCCGCCGGTGGCGACATGGTTCGGATACGACGCCGTGCCCATGGCACCCTTGGTGCCCTGGCCGGTGTAGCTGCCGTTGTGACAGCTGTCGCAGCGCGCGGTCGAGACCGCCGCGTGGTTCATGGTGTAGGTGGCGAAGCTCGCCGCGGTGTTGGTGTGGCAGTTCGAGCACTGCAGCGTGCCGGTCGGGATGTGCGGCGGCGTCGTCATGCCCATCGCGGTCTTGCCGTTGTGGCAGGTCGCGCAGTTGGTGTCGGTGGCCTTGTGAGCAAAGGCGGCGCCGCCCCAGCTGGTGAAGCCGCCCGAGGCCGCCTTGGCATGACAGCTGACGCAGTCGGCGCCGCCTGTCGCAACGTGGTTCGGATACGACGCCGTGCCCATGGCCCCCTTGGTGCCCTGGCCGGTGTAGCTGCCGTTGTGACAGCTGTCGCAGCGCGCGGTCGATACCGCCGCGTGGTTCATGGTGTAGGTGGCGAAGCTCGCCGCGGTGTTGGTGTGGCAGTTCGAGCACTGCAGCGTCCC
>NZ_JAUEYN010000031.1:0-2226 GCF_032489675.1 Bradyrhizobium sp. SZCCHNR1043 | reverse complement strand
CTCTCCACCGAACCGGTCGAAAACTTTGAATCACATCCAGAAATCGCTTGGAATCGCTTTCGGGCATCCCGTAGCCCCTTGTGGGAGAGGGTGGTTTCCATGCGGAGCATGGAAACCGGGTGAGGGGTTGCCCCGGGCTCAGGCTTGAGTGTGTGGCACCAACCCCTCACCCAAGTGAGTTCGCTGCTTCCGTCGGTGTAGCCCTCTCCCACAAGGGGAGAGGGCGCATTCATCAATCCCGTGAGGGGCTGATCTTTCGATCGCGTTCGCCGGTTGATTAGTTAAAGGTTTGTTTGAATCCGCGGGGCAAGCTCGGTGCACCTTCTCCCTTGTGGTGGCATGATCGACCGGCGGCGCGGTCATACTGGGTGAAGGGTCTCTCTCGGTTCGCTCAGCTTTACGAGAATGTCCTCGAGAACGGCCGAGCGTTGAAGGAGCACCTCGTTGTTCCAGTACCTCGCAACTCTAAACCCCTCTCTTGCGAGCACTTCCTCTCTCGTCCGATCACGCACCGCGTCGGCATGCTGACTGCCATCGATCTCGATGACCAGGCGCTGCTCGAAGCAGACGAAATCGAGGATGTAGTCCCGGAACGGCACTTGTCGTCGAAACTTGAACTGCGACAGGCGGCGGTCGCGCAGCAGCCGCCACATAGCAGCTTCGGCATCAGTTGGCTCCCGACGCATTGCTTTCGCGAAGCCGCGGATGCGCTTGGCCGTTGGTCGATGATGCGGTGCTTGCGTCACCACCCCCACCCTGCGATGCGACCTATCCTCTCCCACGAGAAGGTATACGGAGCCCGCGGTATACGCTAGTTCCATCCCCCTTCACTTTCCCCGCTTCATCCCCAAATACGCCCCATGACAACCAATTCCCCCGACAACGACATCCATCTCGACACCAGCCGCGCCCCCTCGGCGGTGCCGGTCGACGACGCCGTGCTGCCGTTCGAGGTCGCGGCGCTCGATCTGCGCGGTCGCCTCACCCGCATGGGTCCCGCGCTCGACGATATCCTCACCAAGCACGCCTATCCCGCGCCCGTGGGCAAGCTGCTCGGCGAGGCCATCGTGCTGACGACGCTGCTCGGCTCCTCGCTGAAATTCGACGGCCGCTTCATCCTGCAGACCCAGACCGACGGGCCGGTGTCATTCCTGGTGGTCGACTTCCAGGCGCCCGACCGGCTGCGCGCTTACGCACGCTATGACGAGGCGCGACTGCAAGAGCTGAAGGATTCGGCCAAGGACTCCGGCGGCCTGCTCGGCAAGGGCCATCTGGCAATGACCATCGATCAGGGCGCCGACATGAGCCGCTACCAGGGCCTCGTCGCGCTTACCGGCGGCAGTCTGGAGGAGGCCGCGCATGAATACTTCCTGCGCTCCGAGCAGATCCCGACCCGTGTGCGCCTCGCCGTCGGCGAGGAGTGGAGCGGCGGCAAGCACCGCTGGCGCGCCGGCGGCCTGCTGACGCAGTTCCTGCCCCAGGCGCCCGAGCGCCTGCGCCAGGCCGATCTGCATCCCGGCGATGCGCCCGAGGGCACCGAGCTGCATGCGGTCGAGGAAGACGAGGCCTGGATCGAGGGCCAATCGCTTGTCGCGACGGTCGAGGATATCGAGCTGATCGACCCGGCGCTGTCCGGCGAGCGGCTGCTGTATCGTCTGTTTCACGAGCGCGGCGTCCGCGTGTTCGACACCGTGCCGCTGCAGGCGCGCTGCTCCTGCTCGCGCGATGCGGTCGCCAACATGCTGAAGAGCTTCTCGCCCCAGGACCGCGCCGACATGGTGCAGGACGACAAGGTCGTCGTCACCTGCGAGTTCTGCTCCTCGGTCTATCATTTCACTCCGCATGAAGCCGGCGTGACGGAGAATTGACTCTGTTGCGCTCGCTCCGCGCATCGTAGCGATCGTGGTCGAGCGACAGCCCTCCGTACGTCATCGCGAGCGCGTCGTCGCTTCGCTCCTCGCGATGACGCTCGATAGGCGGCGGCTGCGTCGCGCGGCGTCGGAGAGAATGCCGGGAGTTCGTGTGCGCCGGCGATTTCGATTAGTTCGTTGTTGAAAATCGGCTTTCTCGCTGATCGACGCCGCATCCTTGCCCGTCGCGTTGATTGGTCGCAGCAACAAACAACTTGTACCGTCGGGCAAATCACTGGCACATTTCCGCGCATCCTGTTGCCGCATGAGGGGCGTTTCGCGACCGTCACGGACCGTTGGCAGTGGGAGGCGATGG
>NZ_JAUEYN010000030.1:0-3420 GCF_032489675.1 Bradyrhizobium sp. SZCCHNR1043 | reverse complement strand
CGTCCGGCACCAACATCGGCATCGGCGACAGCGTCAGCAACCTGCTGTCGGCGATCCAGACCCAGACCGGCGTGACCTCGTCGATCACCGCGGGTGCGATCACCCTGACGCCGCCGGCGGCGGGATTGACGCTCTCGGGCAGCACCGGCACCTTGGGCAAGCTCGGGCTGACTGCCGTCGGCGACGGCTTGTCGGGTCAGACCTTGACGGTCGGCGCCACAGGAGGTGGCACCGCGACCAGCATCACGTTCGGTCTAGGGACAGGGCAGGTCAAGTCGCTGAACGATCTCAACGCCAAGCTCGCAGCCAACAACCTGCAGGCCTCGATCGATTCGTCGACCGGCAAGATCACCCTCAGCACGACCAACGACGCGGCTTCGGCCACGATCGGCGCGATCGGTGGTACGTCGGCCGCATCCAGCCAGGCCTTCAACGGCCTGACGGCGGCGGCTCCGGTGGCGGACGCGACCGCGCAGACGCAGCGCGCGAGCCTGGTCTCGCAGTACAACAACGTGCTGGCGCAGATCAACACGACCGCGAGCGATGCGTCGTTCAACGGCGTCAACCTGCTGAACGGCGATACGCTGAAGCTGACCTTCAACGAGAACGGCAAGTCGACGCTGTCGATCACTGGTGTCACGTTCAACTCGGCGGGCCTCGGCCTCTCGACGTTGACCTCGGGCACCGACTTCCTCGACAACAGCTCGGCGAACAAGGTCATCGGCGTGCTCAACTCGGCGAGCTCCACGCTGCGCAACGAGGCCTCCACGCTGGGTTCGAACCTCTCGGTCGTGCAGGTTCGTCAGGACTTCAACAAGAACCTGATCAACGTGCTGCAGACCGGCTCGTCGAACCTGACGCTGGCCGACACCAACGAGGAAGCGGCCAACAGCCAGGCGCTGTCGACCCGCCAGTCGATCGCGGTGTCCGCGCTGTCGCTCGCCAACCAGTCGCAGGCGAGCGTGCTGCAGCTGCTGCGCTGATCCGCTGGCATCGCATCTCGACAACGAAGGCGGCGGGGGAAACCCCGCCGCTTTTCATTGGAGGGGACGAGGAGGGGGGCCGACGGTGCGGATGGCGTATTGCGACGAGCCCGTCAGGACAAAAAGGCCGGCCCGCCATGGGCGGGGCCGGGCCTTCGATCTACGATGTGTTCGGCGGAGGCTCAGGCCGCCGAGCTCACCGGCTTGTCCTGCTGTTCGGCTTCAGCCTGCTCGATCAGCTTCTTCTCATAGGCGACGAGCTTCTTGGCTTCCTTCAGCGCCTGGTAGAGATCGCCGTTGAGGATATGGCCGTTGATCGCCTCGATGATCGGCCAGGCGCTCGGCACCGTCGTGATGATGTCGCGCAGCAGGTTGAAATAGGTGCCGTGATCCGCGTCTGCCCCCGGCGAGATGTACATCAGCTGGACCGCAAGATAGACGAGCTTGGCCGGCGTGTCGGCCGTCTCCGGCGTCAGGATGTCCTTCTCGCGCAGGATCGGAATGTTCTCGCCGTCGATCAGGAGACGCGCGCGCTGGTCGGTGTTGGTGATCACGCAGGAGCCGATGATGATGCGCTCATGCGGCTTCAGTTCGACTTTCAGGGCCATTCTCATTCTCCGTTGCCGCATCGGCGTGGCGCCGAACCTGCTGCGTCGAGGCCGATGACCGGTCCAGCTGCCAGTCTAGATCGCGCGGGGAGTCTGCGCGCTCGATCGGTCGGCGCGCAGCAATCCTTTCCGATCATGGTTAACGGACGGTAAACGGCCGCGCCCGCCTGGCGAATATGCGGTGTTTTCAAGGTGATCCGCGGCGAATCGCCGATGCGCGGCCGTGCCGATGCCACGCATCGGGGACCGCGAGCGGCCGTGACTTCACTGTTTGTTAGCCGCTCGCATTTACCTTAACGCCCGTCGCCCGGTGGTGCAGTCACCGACGGGCTTCGCCTTGATCCTGAATGGATCGGGCAGTTTGTTTCACACCAGAAGGGTATGAAAATGTCAGGTATTGTTCTCTCGGCGTCGGTGCGTCAGAATCTGCTCTCGCTTCAGTCGACGGCTCAGCTCCTCGCCACCACCCAGAACAATCTCTCCACGGGCAAGAAGGTCAACTCGGCGCTCGACAATCCGACCAACTTCTTCACCGCCCAGGGTCTCGACAACCGCGCTTCCGACATCTCCAATCTGCTCGACGGCATCGGCAACGGCGTGCAGGTGCTGCAGGCCGCCAACACCGGCATCACCTCGCTGCAGAAGCTCGTCGACAGCGCCAAGTCGATCGCCAACCAGGTGCTGCAGAGCTCCGTGGGCTATTCCACCAAGTCCAGCGTCACCTCGGCGGCTCTGACCGGCGCGACCGCCACTGACCTGCTCGGTTCCAGCTCGACGGCTGTGACCGGCTCGGTCGTGAACAACGACAACACCTCGAGCGCGGTGGCGATCACCGGCTCGACCAAGCTGTCGGGCACGGCGGGCACCGCGTCGAACAACCTCGCCACCGGCATCACCTCCGGTGAGACGCTGGTCGTCAACGGCACCACCTTCACCTTCGTCACCGGCACGTCCTCGACGGGCACCAGCATCGGCATCGGCGACAGCGTCAGCAACCTGCTGTCGGCGATCCAGACCCAGACCGGCGTGACCGCGTCGATCACGGCGGGTGCGATCACCTTGACGCCGCCGGCGGCGGGATTGACGCTCTCGGGCAGCACCGGCACCTTGGGCAAGCTCGGGCTGACTGCTGTCGGCGACGGCTTGTCAGGTCAGACCTTGACGATCGGCGCGACAGGGGGAGGCACGGCGACGAGTGTCACGTTCGGTCTAGGGACAGGGCAGGTCAAGTCTCTGAACGATCTCAACGCCAAGCTCGCAGCCAACAACCTGCAGGCCTCGATCGATACCACCGGCAAGATCTCGATCACCACGACCAACGACGCGGCTTCGGCCACGATCGGCGCGATCGGTGGTACGTCGGCTGCGGCCAGCCAAGCCTTCAACGGCCTGACGGCGGCGGCTCCGGTGGCGGACGCGACCGCGCAGACGCAGCGCGCGAGCCTGGTCTCGCAGTACAACAACGTGCTGGCGCAGATCAACACGACCGCGGCCGACGCGTCGTTCAACGGTGTCAACCTGCTGAACGGCGATACGCTGAAGCTGACCTTCAACGAGAACGGCAAGTCGACGCTCTCGATCACCGGTGTGACCTTCAATACCGGCGGTCTTGGTCTGTCGACCCTCACCTCGGGCACCGACTTCCTCGACAACAACTCGGCGAACAAGGTGATCACCCTGTTGAACTCGGCGAGCTCGACGCTGCGGTCGGAAGCCTCCACGCTGGGTTCGAACTTGTCGGTGGTGCAGATCCGTCAGGACTTCAACAAGAACCTGATCAACGTGCTGCAGACCGGCTCGTCGAACCTGACGCTGGCCGACACCAACGA
>NZ_JAUEYN010000029.1:0-28278 GCF_032489675.1 Bradyrhizobium sp. SZCCHNR1043 | reverse complement strand
ATCCTCCGAGGGCCGGATGGTTCGGAAATCCAATCCTAACCCTTCTTGACCACCCGCCGCCCCATAGGATCTGTGGTGACTGCCGCCTGCTTTTTTTCTGCAGGCGGGCCATGGGTGCGGCCAGCGCCCGGCATTCCCCGCGCCCTCTTCTCGAAGAAGGCGATCGATCTCCAAGCCTCGGACGCGACAGCGCGCCGCGAGACAGCGAAGCCATGTCCTTTGATCATGTCGACAACGTCAAGTTCGCCAAATCCGCCAGCACCGGACCGTCCATCGGCATGCCGCTCTGCAGGCCTCGCGTTCGGCGCAGGTGCGCCTCCGTGCACCGGAAAATCGCACGCGCCGACAATGTCAGCGCCTGGATCTCGGGTGCCTGGTTCTTCGAAGGTCGGGGAATGGACCGAGGTTGGGTCACCGGCCGGATCGGCCGATGGTGGGCACGACAGGGATCGAACCTGTGACCCCTACCATGTCAAGGTAGTGCTCTCCCGCTGAGCTACGTGCCCTAGTCCAGAAGTCCGTTCGGGTGGGCGTCCCTATATCGGCTCCCACGCAGGCAGGCAAGGACGCAAAATGCCGAAATTGGGAATAATCCGCCAGTTCCGGACGTCCGTCCCCGGCGGCTCAGGCCGCCAGCATCTTGTTGACCTCGCTGACGAGCTCGCGGAGGTGCACCGGCTTGGACAGCACCTTGGCGTTCTTGGGCGCCTCCGAATCGGAGTTCAGCGCGACCGCGGCGAAGCCGGTGATGAACATGATCTTGATGTCCGGATCGAGCTCGGAGGCGCGGCGCGCCAGCTCGATGCCGTCCATCTCCGGCATCACGATGTCGGTGAGCAGCATCTCGAACGGCTCCTCGCGCAGCCGCTGGTAGGCCGACATGCCATTGTCGTGGGGCGAGACCTGGAACCCGGCATTTTCCAATGCCTTGACCAGGAAGCGGCGCATGTCGTTGTCGTCTTCGGCGAGCAGGATTTTGTGCATGGCGAGGGGTTGTCTGGTCCGGGTGAGAGGCGGAGCGTTGCCGCCACTAAGCCTGACGGGCGGTAAATTTCGGGTGAAAGATTGCGCCTTTTGATCCGACATCGGCAAGGCAATTTGAGGGCTGAAGGTGCGGTCTTCGACCGAAACAGCACGCCAGCTCAGAGTTGTTCCAAACGGCGGGTGAACTTTTTCATTGCTTTTCGCTTGGCAGAACGGCTCGGATTATCGAAGATGTGCGTTGGCAAGAGCAGTGCCTGCGTTGTCCAGCGCGAATCGGCCGGAGGATACCGGCGCATCAACGGACGTGACATCGACGCACGTGACCAAGGGGACGGCGCCCAGAGATGACGGACTTTGATGGCGAATTGCCGCCGTTCGAGATCATGGAGCCGACCGAATGGCGCGCGCCCATCATCTTCAATTCCCCTCACTCCGGATCGGCCTACCCCGACGATTTCCTCCAGGCCTCGCGCATCGATCTGCCGTCGCTCAGGCGCTCCGAAGATTCGTTCATGGACGAATTGATCGGCGACCTCCTGTCGCGCGGGTTTCCGGTGGTCCGGGTGCATTTCCCGCGCTGCTATGTCGACGTCAATCGCGAGCCCTATGAGCTCGATCCGCGGATGTTCACCGGGCGGCTGCCGAGCTTTGCCAACACCCGCTCGATGCGGGTGGCCGGCGGCCTCGGCACGATCCCGCGCGTGGTCGGCGACGGCCAGGAGATCTATCGCGACCGGCTGAGCGTCGACGAGGCGCTGCACCGCATCGAGACGCTGTACAAGCCGTATCACCGCGCGCTGCGCCGGCTGATCAACCGCGTGCACCAGCAGTTCGGCACGGTCGTCCTGGTCGACTGTCATTCGATGCCGTCGGTCGGCGTCTCGCGCGACGAGCCGCGCCGGCCCGACATGGTGATTGGCGACCGCTACGGCACGAGCTGCGCGTCGCTGCTGCCGGACCTGGTCGAGGACGTGCTCGGCCGGCTCGGCTATTCCGTCGGCCGCAACAAGCCCTATGCCGGCGGCTTCATCACCGAGCATTACGGCAATCCGGCCACGGGCTTGCATGCGATCCAGATCGAGCTCAATCGCGCGGTCTACATGGACGAGCGCCGCAGGGAGCGCGGACCGCGTTTCGCGCAGGTCGCTTCCGATCTCGCCGTGCTCGCCGAGGTGCTGGCGACGGTGCCGCTCGGCGACCTCGGGCCGTTCCAGGCGGCGGCGGAATAGACCGGCTGCGCTTTCGGTACGAGGGATTTCGGCGGGTGGCGTCGGCACAAAAAAAAGGGCCGCTTGAATGACAAGCGGCCCAAGTCTAGGGAGGAAACGCCCAAGGAGGGCAGCGATAACGCGAAGCGCTACCGCACCGCAACAATATGCAATCGCGCTGCACAAAGCGCAAGGGTTTTTCCGCCCTTCTCCATGCAAAAAAACATAGGCCGGGTTGCGTTCAGCGCGACCCAGCTCTCTCCTTTTCATCATAGATGTCAATGGCTTGATTGGAGATTCCAAACGACCCGAGAGGGACCGCGGGTTTCGCTTTCACTTTCACATGAGAGGCCAGCGACGGATCAATCGCGCCCGGCCAGCGGGCCGGACACCAAACGGTATCCAAGATGCCACGCCAGCGTTCCATATCCGGATGCACGCCGGACCGCTTTGAGCTAGGCATAGCCGCTCATTGCCACCCGATTCCCTCACCCAAGGACGCGTTGTGACGGTCATCGATTTCTCCGCCTTCATCGGTCGTCTGGCGACCGCGTCGGGCGAAACCATCCTGCCGTTCTTCCGGACCTCGCTGCTGGTCGACAACAAGAGCAGCAGGCACGATTTCGATCCGGTGACGGAGGCCGACCGCGCCGCCGAGGCGGTGATGCGCCGCCTGATCAAGGCGAACTTTCCTCAGCACGGCATCGTCGGCGAGGAGTTCGGCAATGAGCGCGCGGACGCCGATTACGTCTGGGTGCTCGATCCGATCGACGGCACGAAGTCCTTCATCGCCGGTTTTCCGACCTGGGGCACGCTGATCGCGTTGCTGCACAAGGGCACGCCGGTGTTCGGCATGATGCACCAGCCTTTCATCGGCGAGCGCTTCGCCGGCGACAACGGCTCCGCCAACTACAAGAACGGCGGCGGCGAGCGCCGGCTCTCGGTCCGGCGCTGCGAGCGTCTCGCGGACGCGGTGTGCTATACGACGAGCCCATTGTTGATGAACGAGGCCGATCGCGCCACCTTTGGCCGGGTCGAGGCCGAGACCCGGCTGTCGCGCTATGGCGGCGACTGCTACTCCTATTGCATGCTGGCCGCCGGCCATCTCGATCTCGTCATCGAGACCGAGCTCAAGCCCTATGACATCGCCGCCCTGATCCCGATCATCAACGGCGCCGGCGGCATCGTCACCGATTGGGAAGGCGGCCCGGCGCAGAACGGCGGCCGGATCGTCGCCGCCGGCGACAAGCGCGTCCATGAAGCGGCGCTGAAGCGGCTGGCAGCGGGCTGAGCCCGCCTCCACCGGCCTGGCTCCGCCTCGAGCTGAACGGAGACGTCCGGCCTGTCGCCGGACGCCTCACGCGGCGGCCCGGCGCAAATGCTCGACGAGCAGCTTCGCGGGACGCGGCAGCGCCTTGAAGCTGCGGGCGCAGATCACGAGCCGGCGATCGGCCCAGGCATCGCGCAGCGCGACGAGGCTGATCGGCATCGACCGCGCGCAACGCCGCGCCGCCGCTTCCGGCACGACGGCTATGCCGATCCCGGCCGCCACCATCTGGCAGATCGCGTCGAAATCGCGCAGCCTGGCCCGCACGTGCTGGCGGATGCCGAGCCGCGCGGCGTGCCGGCCGATATGGACGTTGAGCGCCGTCCCCTGCGTGAGGCCGATGAAATCCTCCCCCGCGGTCTCGCTGAAGTCGATCTGCCGGCGGGCTGCGAACGGGCTGCGCCGCCCGGCGACCAGGATCAGCCGGTCCTCGCCGAAGGCGAAGCGCTCGATCGTCTCGGGCAACGCATGCTCCGCCGCAAAGCCGAGATCCGCTCTGCCGGACGCGATCGCCTCGGCGATCTCGGTGCTTTCGCGCTCCTCGACGTCGACGTTGATGTCGGGATGCTCGCGCAGGAAGGCGGCCAGCGCCTTGGGCAGATGCTCGGCGAGGCCGACCGTGTTGGCGAGCAGCTGCACATTGGCGCGGCGGCCGGACGCGAAGCCCGAAAGCTCGCCTTGCATGGCCTCGACATTGGCCATGATGATGCGGGCGTGATCGAGCAGGCTCTCGCCCGCCGCGGTCAGATCCACGCCACGCCGGCCGCGCTTGAACAGCTCGACGCCGAACGCGTCCTCCAGACCCTTGATCCGCGCGCTCGCCGAGGCCAACGCCAGATGCGCCCGGTCGGCGCCGCCGGTGATGCTGCGGGCCTCGGCCACGGCAATGAAAAGTCTGAGATCGACCAGATCGAAACGCATGGTCATCCTGCCTCAGTCCTGGACGAAGGCTTGCTCCGTAACCTCCACATTGTGCCGCCAGCGCGGTCTGGTCAATGTGACGACCATGATCGACCCCATCCTCATCTTCATCGCCCTGGCGCTCACCTTGGCCGGCTTCGTTAAGGGCGCGCTCGGCCTCGGCCTGCCGACCATCTCGGTCGGGCTGCTCGCGGTCGCCATGCCGCCCGGCCGGGCGCTCGCCATCGTCATCGTGCCGGCAGTGATCACCAACATCTGGCAGACCTTCGCCGGCCCTTATCTGCGCGATATCGCCAGGCGCCTCTGGCCGCTGATGCTGGGCACCGCGATCGGCATCTGCCTCAACGCCGGCGCGCTCAGCCATGCCTCGACGCGCTGGGGCAACGTCGCGCTCGGCGTGCTGCTGATGCTCTATGCCCTGCTCGGCCTCACCAAGTTCGCCTTCAAGGTCGCGCCCCCGCACGAGAAATGGGTCGGCGGCATCGTCGGCCTCGTCACTGGGCTGATCTCGGCCGCCACCGGCGTGCAGGTCGTGCCCTCGGTGCCGTACATGCAGGCGATCGGGCTCGAGAAGGACGAGCTGGTCCAGGCGCTCGGCGTGTTCTTCACGGTCGCCACCATCACGTTGGCGTTCAACCTGACGAGCTCCGGCCTGCTCAGCACGGCCACCGCCCTGCCCGGCGCGGTCGCCATGGCCTGCGCCTTTGTCGGCATGTTCGCGGGCCAGGCAGCGCGATCCCGACTGCCGGCCGAGGCGTTCCGCCGTGTGTTCCTGATCGCCATGATCCTGCTCGGCCTGTATCTCGCCGGCACGGCGGTCGTCGAGTTGCTCTGGTAGGTCAGCGCGCCTCGAGCATCGCGATCCGGACGCCGAGATAGATCAGCAGCCCGCCGATCGCGCGGTTGAGCCAGAGCAGCGCGGCGGACGAGCCGCGCACGCGGCGCGCAGCCCGGGCCGCGACGACGGCGACGCCGAGGCACCAGATCGTGCTGTTGACGATGAAGATCGTGCCGAGCAGCAGGAAGGCGAGCGCCTTGTGCGGCGCATCGGCTGCGACGAATTGCGGCAGGAAGGCGAGAAAGAACATCGCAACCTTCGGATTGAGAATGTTGGTGAGCGCGCCCTGCCAGAACACCTGGCGGAGCGTCACCGCCGGCATCGACGTCGCATCACTGGCCCTGGCGGCGTCCGGCCTCCGCGCCAGAAGCTGCGTGATGCCGAGATAGACCAGATAGGCCGCACCGGCCCATTTCACCGCCGCGAAGGCCGTGGCGGAGGCCGTGAGCAGCGCCGACAGCCCGATCGCGCTTCCGAACACATGAACGAGGCACCCCGTGCTGATGCCGAAAGCGGCAGCGGCCCCGCCGCGCCAGCCGATCTGCGCGCTGCGGCCAACGATGTAGCCGGTGTCGGGACCCGGCGTGATGTTGAGCAGCAGCCCGGAGACGAGAAACAAAGGCAGATCGTGAATGCCGAGCATGATTGAACATTTCCTAACGATACCGGTCTAATCATCTACCTGGCCTCGGCATTGCTGTCTCGCACCGCAGAGGCCGGCGCGGGGCCGCATGGCAAAGGTGCCGCGATAGGGTCCGGAAAAGCGTTGGATTCGGCCGCCTCGGTCGTGGTATGCGCGAGGCGGGAGCACGATGTGATGGAAAGACGCCTCGCTGCCATCCTTTGCGCCGACGTCGCCGGCTATTCACGCATGATGGGAATCGACGAGGACGGCACGCACGCCGCCTTCAAGGCTCATCGCGGCGCCATCCACCCGATCATTCTCAATCACGCCGGCCGCATCGTCAAACACACCGGCGATGGCTTTTTGCTGGAATTCGCCAACGCCGCCAGCGCCATCCAGTTCGGGGTCGAGATGCAGTCCCTGATGGCGGAGCGCAACGCCGATCTGCCGGCCGACCGCAACATGCGCTTCCGGCTCGGAATTCATAAGGGTGAGTTCACGATCGACGACGGCGAGGCCTTCGGCGACGGCATCAATGTCGCCGTCAATCTCGAATCGATCGCCGTCCCGGGCGGTGTTGCTGTCTCGGCCAAGGCTTATGAGGAGGCCGGCCCGCAACTCCCCATCGAGCTGACCAGCGCCGGAAGCTTCCAGTTCAAGAACCTGCAGGAGCCGGTGCAGGCGTGGACATGGGAGCCCGGCAGCGAGGCGGCGATCCGGGCCGGGACGAGCGTCACCGGCCTGCCGCCGCAATATCGCACGGCGATCGTCGGCGTGCTGCCATTCGTCAACCTCTCCGACGGCGCCGACGAGTATCTCGCCGACGGGCTCGCGGACGACCTGATCCATGCGCTGTCGCTGCAATCGTTCTTCCGTGTCCTGAGCCGCACCTCGACGTTTCGCTTCAGGGACCGCGGCCTCAATCCCCGCCTGGTCGCACGCGAGACCGATGCGACCTACCTGATTCAGGGAACGGTGCGGCGCTCTGGTCACAAGCTCCGCGTGACGGCGGAGCTGATCGCGCCCGAGACCGGCGCTCAATTGTGGACCGGTCGCTATGACGGCGACGTCGGTGATCTGTTCGCGATGCAGGACGAGATCACCACCAGCCTGTGCGCGGCGCTGATGCCGGAGATCTATCGTGTCGAAGCCTCGATTCCGGTCCGTGCGCCGGCGACCGACCCGACCGCCTGGGACCGCTTCCTGCGCGGTCTGTCGCACTACTACCGACCGACCAAGGCCGACTACGAGATCTCCATCTCGCTGTTTCGACAAGCCATTGCGCTCGATCCCACGCTCGGCCTCGCGCACGCTTATCTCGCGACCATTCTGATGCAGGGCATCAATTTCGGCTGGATCAAGGGCTCGCGCGAGCTCTGGGACGAGGCGAAGAACCTGGCGCTGGACAGCGTGCGGCTCGACGCGCGCTCCTCCTTCGCCTATGCGATCCTGGCCTTCGTGCAGGCCATGCAGGGCGCCCATGAGGACGGCATGAAGGCGGCGCGCAAGGCGACCGAGCTCAATGCCTACGACATGGGGGCGCGCGGCGTGCTCGGGCTCTGCCATATGGTCAACGGCGAGCACCAGCAGGCCATCGATCTGTTCTCGATCGCGGCCCAGCGCGGCAACAGCGATCCGCGCTATCAATGGCCGGCGCTGAACGCCTACAGCCACTACCTGCTCGGCCGTTATGAGGCCGCGTTATCGTGGGCCCGCGAGGAGCTGTTTCTCTACCCGAACCATCTGCAGGCGCTGACGATCCGCGCGGCAACCCTGGCGCAACTTGGTGCGACGGACCAGGCGAGCGACGCCGTCGACGCGCTGCGCGCGCAATATCCCTGGCTCACGCTGGATCGCCACATCAAGAACATCCGGTGGAAACGCCGGGACGACATCGACCACTACCGCGACGGACTGATCAGGGCCGGGCTGACGTGAGCCAATCGGACCGCATGTCGCCGGCCCGCCACATGGCCTACACATTGCTTCCGCAAATTGATTGGATTCGACTGCTGTTGCCGTGGTATCGCCCTGAGTAGGAGCAAAGACGGAATGGAGAGACGGCTGGCCGCGATTGTCTGTGCCGATGTGGTCGGTTACTCGCGGATGATGGGCGCCGACGAGGCGGGAACCCATGCCGCGTTCAAGGCGCATCGCGGCGCCATCCACCCGATCATCCTCAATCACGGCGGCCGCATCGTGAAGTACACAGGGGACGGATTTCTCCTGGAATTTCCGAGCGTCGTCGGCGCCATCGCGGCCTCGGTCGAGGTGCAGAAGCTGATGGCCGAGCGCAATGCTCATTTGCCGGCCGACCGGGTGATGCAGTTTCGCCTCGGCCTCAACATGGGCGACGTCATCTTCGACGAGGACGAGGTATTCGGCGACGGCGTCAACACTGCTGTGCGACTTGAAGCCGCAGCACCGCCCGGCGGAATTGCCGTCTCCCACAAGGCCTACCAGGAAGCCAGCAAGCACCTCACGGTCACCTTCGTCGACCGCGGGCCGTTCCGCTTCAAGAACATCGAAGACACCATCAACGTCTGGACCTGGGATCCGTCCTCGCCGGAGAAGAGCCGCGAGCAGCGGTCCGCCACGACCCTGCCGGCGCAATACCGGACTGCGATCGTCGGTGTGCTGCCGTTCGCCAATCTCAGCGGCGAGACCGACGAATATTTCTCGGACGGCCTGGCGGAAGACCTCATCCACGCGCTGTCGCTGCAGTCCTTCTTCCGCGTGCTCAGCCGCAACTCCACCTTCGCCTTCAAGCATGCCGGCATGAGCGCCCGCCTGATCGCGCGCGAGATCGATGCGACCTATCTGATCCAGGGCTCGGTGCGGCGCTCCGGCGACAAGATCAGGGTGACCGCCGAGCTGGTCGCGCCGGAGAACGGCGAGCAGCTGTGGGCCGGCCGCTACGACCGCGACATCGGCGACCTGTTCGCCGTGCAGGACGACATTACCGCCAATCTGTGCACCGCGCTGATCCCCGAGATCTACCGTGCCGAGGCGGCGGTGCCGGTGCGGTCCAAGACCACCGACCTCACGGCGTGGGACCGCTTCCTGCGCGGGCTGTCGCACTACTACCAGCCGACCAAGGCCGACTACGAGAGCTCGATTTCGCTGTTCCGCGAGGCGATCAGGATCGACCCCGGTCTCGCCATCGCCCACACCTATCTCGGCACCATCCTGCTGCAGGGCATCCATTTCGGCTGGATCAGGAATTCGCGGGAGCTGTGGGACGAGGCAATGGCGCTCGCCGAGGCCGGCGTCCGGCTCGATTCCCGCTCGTCCTTCTCCTATTCGCTGCTGGCCTATGTCCACGCCATGCAGGGTCGGGTGGAAGCCGGGATGGAAGCGGCACGCAAGTCGCTGCAGCTCAATCCCTACGACATGGGTGCGCGCGGCGTGCTCGGCGTCTGCCATCTCGTCGCCGGCGAGCACCGCCAGGCGATCGAGCTGTTCTCGGTCGCGGCCCAGCGTGGCAACAGCGATCCGCGCTATCAGTGGTCGGTGCTGAGCGCATTCAGCCACTACATGCTCGGCCAGTACGACGCCTCGCTGTCCTGGGCGCGGGAGTCGCACTATCAGAACCCGAACCATCTGCAGTGCCTCGCCATCCGCGCCGCCGCGCTGGCGCAGCTCGGACGCTCGGTCGAAGCCGGCGAGGCCGTCGCGGCGCTTTTGAGCCAGCATCCGTGGATGACGATCGAGCGCCTCCTGAGCAACATCCGCTGGCGCAATCCGGCCGACATCGCGCATTATCGCGACGGCCTCACCAAGGCCGGCGTGCCGCTGACCAAGCTCACCCTGGTGGACACCAAGGCGAAATTCGCGGGCGAGTAGCGCGATCGCGACTTGAGGTTGACACTTGGGCGGGTTACGCCAATCATTGATGATTGCATTGTAACGTTCAGATGGCGGGGCTCCGCCCGTTCCTCGGCGCAATTCGGCGCCGCCCTCGTTTGTTGGCGTGATTTCGTTTTCATCACTCAGGTGCTTTCCAAGGATGTTCTTCGATGCAAGAAGACAGCGCCCGCGTCCGTGACGCCCTGCCCGGACAGCTTCCGGTCTCGTCCGATAACCCGTGTCCCTTCCTGCGCGCGCTCGTCGCCGGCGGCTTCGTCGACGGCCACAGCGTCCCCTTGAAAACCATCGGCGACCGGGTCGAGGCGGCGAGCGGCGAGACCGGCTTCAAGAAACGGCTTGTCGGCATCGAGACCTTCGGCGTCGCCCTGATCGCGAACGGCCTGTCGCCGCTGCGGCTCCTGAAGAGCCTGTGGTCCGGCGCCGATCTCGACCAGTTGCGCAACGGTCCGCTCGACAAGCATGGCGGCGGATCGCGTATCCTCGACGCCGAGGCCAAGGTCCATCCCGAGGAGATCGACCGGTTCGCGAGCTTCGGCAGCGACTATCCCGATCCCAATGGGGGCACCGAGCGCGGCCTCAACGAGGCGCAGATCCAGACCTTCATGAAGGCCAATCTGACGCGCGACGGCGATCGGGCGCGCTGGTACTTCCCCATTCTGATGCAGGGCGAATGGCCAGTGCTGCTGAACATCCTCGGCAAGGGCGAGGGCGACGGCCGCTATCTGTCCGTTGCCGAGGTCCGCACGCTGTTCGTCGACCGCCGCCTGCCGCAGCGTATCGCCGCACGGCTGACAGCCAAGCCCAAGCCCGCGAACATCGTCTGGCGCATCGGCAAGGCACTCGTCGGCACGGCAGTGCTGGCCGGCGCCGCCGTGTTGCTCGCCTGGGTGGCCGCGCCCGACGCCGTCAGCGACAAGCTCGGCAAGGTTCTGCCGAAGAAGGCCGCGGCGTTGATTCCGCCCGCTTTGCCCGAGACCGAGCCGACCAGGGCGGCCTATTGGCTCGATCAGGGCTGGACCACGCAGGACCGGCACTGGTTTCACCACGTGACGCAGGGCACCGCGACCTTTCCGATTCCCTACGCCTGGTTCATGGCGATGGAGCAGCCTTATCTGACGCCGTTCGGCTCGCCCGGCCTGATCTCCGACAGCGCCTATCTCGAACGGTTCGGCTTCATCCCGAGCCCGAAGAGCGTCGACGGCGACCCCAGCGCGCTCCGGCCGTTCGGCTACGCCGCCACGGCTGCCAAGACCGAGCCGGCAGCGCCGCTGCCGTCCGGCCTGAAGCCGACCCCGGCCGGCAACGAAGGCGGCCTGCCAGTCGGCTTTGCCCGGCTCACTGGCGCGACCGATCCCGCCACCGGCGCCGCGCAGTCCGACAAGATCGGCCTGACCTGCGCGGCGTGCCACGCCGGCAGCATCCACTACAAGGGCGTCAGCGTGCGCTTCGACGGCGGCCCCGGGATGGCCGACCTACGCAAGCTGGAAGAAGCCATGGGCTTTGCGATGATCTTCACGCAATACGTGCCCGGCCGCTTCTCCCGCTTTGTCGATCGCGTGCTCGGGCCGAACGCCTCCGACGCCGATCGCGAGACCCTGAAGAAGGGCTTGAAGGCCGCGACCGATTTCGCGCTCAACATGCAGGCCAAGAACTACAAGACCACGATCGAGGCCAAGGGCCAGACCGAAACGGAGGAAGGCTTCGGCCGGCTCGATGCCCTCAACCGCATCGGCAACCAGGTGTTCTATCTCGACATGGCATCGAGCGGGCTGCCGAACATGCTCGGCAACCAGGAGGCCATCGACGCGCCGGTGTCCTATCCGCCGATCTGGACCGTGCCGTGGTTCTCCTGGGCGCAATATGACGGATCGATCGCACAGCCCCTGATCCGCAATGCCGGCGAGGCGCTCGGCGTCTCCGCACAGATCAACTTCTCGCCGGAGACCGCGAGCGACAGGCTGTGGCGGTCGTCGATGGCGATCGATAACCTGCTCTACATCGAGAACATGCTGCGCGGTCCCGATCCGTTCGCGACGACGACGCCCGCGTTCGGCGGGCTGACCTCGCCGAAATGGCCGGAGAAGCTGTTCGCAGGCGACGACGCCTGGAAGATCGATCCGGCACGCGTCGAACGCGGCCGGAAGCTCTATGCCGCTGTTTGCGTCGAGTGCCATCTCGGGCCGGTCGCCGACCCCGTGTTCGACAAGACCTATCCGGACAAGAGCTTCTGGAAGATCAAGCCCGCCGAGGATTGGGAGAGCAAGGGCTGGAATGCCAAGGGTCCGATCCTCGACCTCGTGCAGAAGCCGGTCGACGCGATGCAGACCGACTCCGGACAGGCGAGCATTCTCGCCAACCGCAAGGTCAAGGTGGCAGGATTCCTCGAGGTCGATCCGGCCAAGGATCTGAAGGGCTGCAACCTGCCGCAGGGCTCGACCACGGAGATGCCCTATGCGCTGGCGCTGATGGCCGTCGTGCAGAAGGCCAGCGACAAATGGATGGAGGACCGCAATCTCGGTGAGGCCGAGCGCGCCGCGCTGTGGGGCGACCGCAAGAACTGTCCCAACCCGGCCGGCAAGTCCTATCGCGCCCGCCCGCTCAACGGCGTCTGGTCGACTGCGCCCTATCTGCACAACGGCTCAGTACCGTCGCTGTACTGGCTGCTGACGCCGGCCGCCGAGCGGCCGACCTCGTTCTGCCAGGGCGCGCGCGACTATGACCCGAAGCCGGTCGGCTTCGCCGTGCCGAAGGGCGGCGAGAGCGCGTGCAAGGTCGGACAGACGCTGTTCATGGCCAAGGATTCCAGCGGCAAGCCGATCAAGGGCAACAGCACGCTCGGCCATTCCTTCGAAGGTCCGACGAAGCCCAACAAGGACTATCCGAACGGCATCATTGGCGGTGCGTTCTCGGAGGACGAGCGCTGGGACCTCATCGAATATCTGAAGACGCTGTGAGGATGTGAGGCTGCGCACCTTCGTCACGACGAAGCCACGGGCCTCGTGGGACTGATCTCTTGCGGCGAGAGCGGTCCCTCCCTCCCGGTTGCGGGCAGGGGTTGGGACGGAGGTCCATGAGCTCCGGTCCCTACAACTCATTGAGCGCGACAGCGACGTCCGTGCGCCGACCCGGCACCCATACATACTCCCGGGCGGCGACGGGGCGCAGGCTGGCGCCATAGCGTGCCTTACGCGGGCAGAGGTGGATGGAGCGAGCTACGTTCTTCTGCCCGATCAGAACATCGCGGGCGGGCTGACATTCACTCCGTGCTGGACCAGCACGAGAGAAGCGACCACGCCCATCAACGAGAACATGGTCACCAGACCGAATCCGGAATTGAGCGCATGGGGACCAACCAGCTTCCGCGCAATCATCATAATCATCAATGCCTCCTCCTGAATGTCGTTAGTGGACGTCACTAGAGGGACGGTGCGTTACCGGGGCGTTTCCAAACTTGGAGAGATCGGCGCGTGGTGAATGCATCCTTGAATGCACAGCAAGCCCGGCATGAAGCCCGCTTAACACTGATGGCCGATTTGGATTTGCATCGAGGTGAGGAGAGCGCCGGCGCTCGAAAAAGTTGAATCTTCGTAACCGCTCGCGCTGAACGGATCACAATGTCGACGACAAGGGTGGACCGCTACACGCGTGGGGCACGATGGTTGTGTCGCCAGAGCGATCTCGTGTACGCGCGGCGAGAGAACGAGATTCGGTGTTTCCCAGCGAAAGTATATCGACACCTCGAATGACGTGGCCGTAGCCGCCAGGCCATATCCTGTCATCCGGTTGATGACGTCCGGCTCGGGACATATCGCGTCGAAGACGTTCGCGGTCGGCGCCCTGACTCGATCCTATCTCGCCTCATTCATCGCCGTCGCTGCGAGCAGCGCCGCCTCGATCGTGTCCCGGGTCTTATCGAGATGCGCCGTCATGAGCGTCACCGCGCGCTCGGTGTCGCGCGCCAGCACCGCCTCCATCAGTTCGCGATGCTCGCGCGCGGCATCGCGGTTACCACGATCGGTCTTGCGGGCGAGATCGAGATAGCGCTCGTTATGCGCAAACAGGAGATCACGCACCCGCATCATCCAGGCGCTGCCGCAGGCCTGGGCCAACGCGGCATGGAAATCGGCATGCGCCAGCATCCAGGCCAGCGAGAAGCTGCCGTCATGGGCCGCGATCGGCGTCGCGGCCAGACGGTGATGCGCGGCAACGACCGTGGTCTCCCAGGCGAGATCACCGTTGGCGATGGCGCGGCGCAGGCACTTGGTCTCGATCTCGACGCGCATGTCGGTCAGATCGCGCAGATCGGCCACCGAGACCGGCGCGACGCGGAAGCCGCGCTGCGGCGTCGCCGTCACCAGCCCTTCCGCCGTGAGCCGCGCCAACGCCTCGCGGATCGCCCCGGTGCTGACCGAGAAGGCTGATCCGAGCTCGCTGATCTTCAGCTTCTCCTCCGGACGATAGAGGCCGGCGAGCAGGCTGGCACGCAACTGCTCGTAGACGGTCTGGGTGGCGCTGCCGGACATCGACTCACTCTCGCTGGACAATGGATTCACACTAGCAGAGCCTAAAAGTATACTTTCATCAAAAAATATATTTTAATTGCACAGCCTCCGCCATCCCCCTATGCTCAACGCCAAAATGCCGCCGGCAGCGCGGCCCATCAGGGAGGTATCCATGCGAAGCGCCATCGCAGCGGCAGGATTGTTCGTCGTCGCGTCCGTCCTCGCCGTCCCCGCTCGGGCGGAGGATCAGCCGGGCATCACCGCCAGCGAGATCCGCATTGGACAGACCATGCCCTATAGCGGGCCGGTGTCCGCCTTCGGCATCCTCGGCAAAGGCGAGGTGGCCTATTTCAAGATGGTCAACGACCGCGGCGGCATCAACGGCCGGAAGGTCAACCTGATCTCGCTGGACGACAGCTACGTGCCGCCCAAGACCGTGGAGCAGACGCGACGGCTGGTCGAGAGCGACGAGGTGTCGTTCATCTTCTCGACCATGGGCACCGCGCACAACACCGCGATCGCCAGGTACCTACAGGGCAAGAAGGTGCCGCAGCTGTTCGTCGCCTCGGGCGCCTCGAAGTTCGGCGACCCCGCGCAATTTCCGCAGGCCGTGATGGGCGTGATGGCGCCGTTCCGCAACGAGGCGCGGATGTATGCGCGCTACGCGCTGCAGCAGAAGCCGGGTGCGACGTTTGCGATCCTGGCGCAGAACGACGATTTCGGCCGCGACTATCTCGCCGGGCTGAAGGACGTGCTCGGCGAGCGCTTCGACACGGCCGTGACCGTCGCGAGCTACGAGGCGACCGAGCCGACCATCGACTCGCAGATCGTGAAATTGAAATCCAGCGGCGCCGACGCGCTGATCATTGCCGCGACGCCGAAATTCGCCGCGCAGGCGATCCGCAAGACCTTCGAGATCAACTGGCGGCCGATGACCTTCCTGACCAACGTGTCGGTGTGGATGTCCTCGGTGATGGAGCCGGCGGGCCTCGAGGCCGGCAAAGGCATCATCTCGACCGCCTATGTGAAGGATCCGCTGGATCCGGCCTGGGCCGACGATCCCGGCGTCAAGGGCTGGCGCGACTACATGGCGAAATACGTGCCCGAGGGCGACATACGCGATTCCAACTACGTCAACGGCTACAACAACGGCATGGTGCTGGAGCACGTGCTGAAGGCGGCCGGCAACGATCTGTCGCGCGAGAACATTTTGCGGCAGGCGCTGTCGATCAAGGATCTCGAGCTGCCGATGCTGCTGCCGGGCATCAAGGTCAGCACCGGCGACAGCGACCATCTGCCGGTCGAGCAGGTGCAGTTCATGCGCTTCACCGGCAAGCAGTGGGAGCGGTTCGGCGAGGTGCTGTCGACCAAGTAGCGGCGGCGGCCGGTTGGACTTTCGGCGGCGAAGGCGTAGACCTCTGCCGTCGTCCACAGGAGAGCCGCGGCGCCGATGTCCGAGACTGAACCGCTCACGCTGAAATTCCGCTGTCCGAAAGAGCTCGAACGCCTCATTCCGCAGCCGGTGCCGGCGCCGATGGGCGTTCCCGACTGGGTGAAGACGATGCCGGCCACCGCGTTCAGCGCGCTCAACCAGGCCGAGGAGCAGACCGTCAAGCGCTGCCCGCCCTTCATCGACGCGATGACGACGGGCTTCCTCATTCCGCTGATCTGCGACCTCAAGGTCGAGGATGGCGGGATCAGTTGGGACAACGAGCTGCCGCCGGGCGGCGCGATCGATTTTCCGCGCTCGCCGATCAGCTTCCACGACGTCGCGCAGGTCACGGGCTCGCCGCTGTTCGAGACCGACCGCTTCCTGCTCAAGTTTCACAATCTCTGGACGATCGAGGCGCCGGAGGGCTGGGCATTGCTGTTCACACATCCCGTCAACCGCTTCGACCTGCCCTTCACCACCGTGACCGGGCTGGTCGACAGCGACCGCTTTCACGACTCGTTCGTGCACTTCCCGGCGCACTGGCATGACACGGCGTTTCGCGGCGTGATCCCGAGGGGTACGCCGGTCGCGCAATGCATTCCGGTGAAGCGGCAGACGTGGGCGATGCAGACCTCGGCCTTCACCGAAGAGGAAATCACCGAGATCCACGTGGTGCGCGATGCGCTGAAGCGCGAGACCGGCGTCTATCGCAAGCGGTTCAGGGCTTAGCTGTCGCAGCGCCGTCGATCTGCAGGAATCTGGCGGCATCGCTCGGACGGAAGAAGAAGCGGCCGTGCGAGGTGACCGCGAGCGTGTAGGCCGCGCGTGTCAGCAGATGCGGCCGGCCGCGCACCACCGTGCGCAGCGCCGCCTGAGCGCCATCGCGATCCCCCATCTCGGCGAGGCACATCGCGAGATTGGCGCGGGTCTGGGTGTCGTCGGGCCGCAGGCCTAGCGCATGGCGGTAGGTACCGGCGGCCTCGGCATAGTCGCCGTCGAGGAACTGCACCCAGGCGAGCTCGATCAGGATGTCGGGCCGTCCCGGCGCCGCCTCGCGCGCTGCCAGCAGGTGCGTGCGGGCACGGACGCGGTCATTGGCCTGGAGACGGAGGCGTCCGAGATCGAGCTGGAGGTCGACGCTGTCGGGTGACAGCGTCAGCGCCTCCTCGATCACGGCGATGGCTTCACCGAGCTGTCCCGACTTTGCAAGCCGCCCCGCCAGCTCCTGGAACGCTGGCAGAAAAGGCGGCCGCCGCGCCGCGGTCTTGCGCAGTTGCGCGATGCCATCGGCGGCACGTCTGGATTCGCACAAGGCGGCGCCGAGCAGCGTCTCGAGCTCCGGATCGCTGCCGCGGAGCGCCGCCTTCTCCAGCGGCGCAATCGCCTCGCTCGCGCGCTGCTGGCCGAGCAGCGCATGGGCCTGGACGAGCAGCGCGGCGCGATCAGTCCTGGCTGTGCGCAGGATCGAGGCGGCGATCTGCTCGGCGCGCGCGAACTGCCGCGCGCGCAGCGCGTGGATCGCTTCCTGCAGCGCCTGCGCCTGCTGATTTTTCCGCCGTTCACTCACGTCTGCAGCCAAGCTCCGAGGAAGAGGTCGAGTCTAGCTAGCTCGCCGGCCCCAGGAGTGTCCAGCAGCACGCTCACCCGAACAGCGGCGTGCCCGGCACGAAGGCGTCGAACGCAGCCCAGAACTGCGAGCGGTAGCGGTCCTGCTCCTGCAGGATCTCGTGCTTGGCCCCGGCGATGACGAGATGCGAGCCGGCGCGCAGATGATAGGCGAACTCCTCGATCGCGGCGGTCGACACCACGGTGTCGCTGGACGCCGCCAGCATCAGGATCGGCTGCCGGATCTGGGAGGGATAGGTCATGCCGCGGAAGGTCATCATCGCCGAGAAGGCGGAATCGGCCCAGGCCACCGTCGGCGAGGCGATGCCGAGCGTCGGATCCTCCTCGAGGATGGCGGCGTTGCGGGCATAGCGGACGGGATCAGAGGTCAGCGGATTGTTGACGAACGGCGCCAGCCCGCTGATCTCGTCGTTGCCGCCCGGCACGTAGCGGCCGCCCTGCCCGGCGATGCGCATGGCCCGCAGCAGCAGCCGAGCCGGCAGCGCGGTGCGGCTGTCCGGCAGGTCGATCATCGGCGCCGACAGTACGACGCGATCGAACCAGCGCTTGCCGGCATGCGCGAGCCGCAGCAGCACGGTGCCGCCCATCGAATGCGCCAGCGCGAAATAAGGCGGCGGACAATCCGGCAGCACGACCTGGGTGACGAAGGTCTCGACGTCGAGTTCGTAGTCGGAGAACGAGCGCACATAGCCCTTGCGGGAATCGCGCAGGCGCCGCGACGAATGGCCCTGGCCGCGCCAGTCGATGATCGCGACCGCGAAGCCGCGGTCGCGCAGGTCGCGCACCGTCTCGAAATACTTCTCGATCATCTCGCTGCGGCCGGTGAACACGCACACCGTGCCCTTGCGCCCGGCCGGCGGGGCCCAGCGCGCAAAGCGCAGCTCGGCGCCATCGGGAGTCTTGATGGTGCCGGCGGTGGCGTTTTCGGGGACGGGATTGGCGGGAATCGAGACGAGCGTCATGAGGCGCCCATCGAATAGGTGAAAGGCAGTGGGAATCAAGGGGTGGAACGGCAAAAAGAGCAGGTCTCGGACGCCCTTGAACGTCGAAACGTCCGACCCATATCGGGACCGTGCAGGCCGCGTCAGGCTGCACGACAGCCCGGCCCGATGGCGGGCGGGTTAGCCAACAGTCGCTCAATGGAGGACTTTGACCATGCGTACCTACGACCTCACCCCCTTCTATCGTTCCACCGTCGGTTTCGACCGTCTGTTCTCGCTGCTCGACCAGGCCACCGCTGATCCCACCCCCGGCTATCCGCCCTACAATATCGAGCGCACCGGTGAGAACGCCTACCGCATCACCGTCGCCGTCTCCGGCTTTGGCAAGGATGAGCTCTCCCTCGTCGCAAAGGAAAACACGCTGACGATCAAGGGCGAGAAGGCCGCCAACGAGAACGGCAAGAAGAGCGAGTTGCTGTATCGCGGCATCGCCGCCCGCGCCTTCGAGCGCTCGTTCCAGCTCGCCGACCACGTGGTGGTGAAGAACGCCAGCCTCGAGAACGGCCTGCTCCACGTCGACCTCGTGCGCGAGATCCCCGAGGCCAAGAAGCCGCGGTCGATCCCGATCTCGACGAACGCGCAAGCTGAGCAGCCGACGATCGAGGGTTCGGCCGAGAAGGCCGCCGCGTGACCGGCACACATACTCAGGAATGCGAACGCCCCGGGCAGCCGGGGCGTTTTTTTGTGTGGTGCTGCAGTGCAATCAAACGACCGTGACTGACGGTAACGGTCTGCGCCCTGCCCGCGAAGACCCCAGTGATCACCTCGCCAACCCGAGCCACTGGAGCCGTCAACATGAACGTCGTTCGTACCCTCACCCTCATCGCCGCCCTGTCGGCTTTTGCCGGCCCCGCTCTGGCGCAGCCGGCGCCGCCGCCGAAGGTCCACAACGTCGTGCTGGTGCACGGCGCCTGGGCCGACGGCTCGAGCTGGGCCAAGGTCATCCCCTATCTGCAGGCCGCTGGCCTCAAGGTCACCGCCGTGCAGAATCCGCTGACGTCGCTGGCGGACTCCGCGGCTGCCACCCGCCGCGCGCTGGCCGAGCAGGACGGACCGGCCGTGCTGGTCGGCCATTCCTGGGGCGGCACGGTCGTGAGCGAGGTCGGCACCGACCCGAAGGTCAGCGCGCTGGTCTATGTCGCGGCGCGTGCGCCCGACGCGGGCGAGGATTTCGTCAAGCTCGCCGGTCAATATCCGACACCGCCGGCCCGCGCCGGCATCGTCGACCATGACGGCGACACCAAGCTCGACGAGGACGCCTTCCTGAAGTATTTCGCCAATGGCGTCGATGCGACGACGGCCAAGGAGCTCTATGCGGTGCAATGGCCGACCGCGGCGACGATCTTCGGCAACCGCACCACCCAGGCGGCATGGCACGACAAGCCGTCCTTCTATGCGGTGTCAAAGCAGGACAAGACCATCGATCCGGATTTCGAGCGCTTCCTGGCCAGCCGCATGAAGGCGACCACGATCGAGCTCGACGCCGGGCACCTGTCGCTGGTCTCACATCCGAAGGAGATCGCTGATCTGATCCTGAAGGCCGCCGGTCAGCACGAGTAGTCCGATTGATGGTGCGGGACTCGTCCCAGCGGCAACAAGCAACGCTGTCATGCCCGCGAAGGCGGGCATTCAGCACGCCGCGGCAGTCACGAGCAACCGAGATGCTGGTGGTGACTGGATCGCCCGGTCACGCCGGGCGATGACAGTTGTGGTGGTGGCTGGCGGCCGGGCAGACCGCTCAATCGTCTCTAATCCAGCCCCTGCACCGGAGGCATCTTTGCCGTCGGCTGGATCTGCGGTGTCGGCTTGGCCGCGGCCGCTGGCGCTACGGAGCCGGTGGTCTGAGGCGGCGCGGCTGCCGACTGCACCGGCTTGGCATCAGACGGCTTCGCCTCGGATGACTTGGCCTCGGACGGCTTGGCCTCGCCCGTCTTCGGCTCGTCGGCCTTGGCTTCGGCCGGCGCAGGCTTGACGTCGGCGGGTTTGGCTTCGGCCGGCTTGATGTCCGCAGGCCTGGGCGGAAGGGCTTTGGGAGCCTCCGTCGGCTTCGGGTTGAGCGCCGCGGTCTGCGGCGACGGCGCTGCCGGTCGGGCTGCTGGCGTCGGCACCTTCGGCTGAACCGACACCGCGGTGGCAACGCGCGGCGCAGCCGGCATCGGCGGCACCAGGCGCGGATCGGCCCGGATCACGCTCGGCGGCGGCAGACGGTCGAGGGCGCCGCGCGGGGCCGGCTCGTAGCGCATCCGCTCGTACTCCTCGCCCCATTGGAACGCCGGCACGAAGCGGATGATGCGGCCGGAGCGGGCATCGACCACGAGCTTGCCGTCCTCGCCCTCGCGATCGAGCACCGCCACGACATAGACATTGCCGCGCTGACGCGGCACGCCGAGCGGCGAGAAGCCGTTGTCGCGCAAAATCGCATAGACCTCATGCACCGGCAGGAACGCCGGCGCATAGCCATAATCCTGCTGGTAGCCGTCCTGACGGTAGACCGGCGCCGGCGGCACATAGCGCTCGTCGCGGTAGCCGTAGTCAGGGCCCGGCCGGTAGCCGTAACGCGGCGGTGCGGGCACGACGGCCGGCGGCGGCAGATCCGGATAGGGCGCATCGAAATCGGAGACCGCCGTGTAGGGCGCACGGACGCCCGATGGCGGCAACGGCTCGGCCTGCGCGGCAAACGGCGCGATCAACGCGGCTGAGACGACTCCAACTAGCAACTTCATGGCTCAAAGCTCCTGCATGCCCCCGCACGTGAAGCTGTTCGCTTCTTCTCAAGTGCCGCGGAAGTTCTGCCGTGATTCCGGCGGTCCTGGGTCGGCGAGGGGGCGGGATCGGGGCGTCAGGTTTCAAAATCGAGCGCAGCGCGTGATCGCCCGGCCCGGTCGGGTCGTTCGGTCAGCGGCTGAAACGGAAGATTTGCCGGGGAATGGGCGCGTTGCTGCGCCCGGACCTCAGGACTCCGCGATGCTTGTGTGATAGGTTAAAGTTTGGCATCTTGCGGTTTAGGACAGAAATGCTGTCTAAAATTTCGTTGCAAAGGTGACCGAGACTTTGCAATGATGTTACGGCGCCTGAGGGCGCTGCGACATGAACAGGCCGCGGTCGTCCAGCGGGGACATTGTCCCCCGGCGGTTGGCCTGAACTCTGCAAATGCGGCTCGCTGACAAGGACGAGCGTTGGCTCCGGAGAGGGGCCGCGCAGCGCCCGGGGTGCGCCGGACGGACTGTACCGGACTGTGGTGAAGGCCCTGACCAATAATTTATGGGGACGGATATGAGCGGATCGAAGGTCGAGCACGGAAAGTTGGGCGGCGCGGTGCTGGCTGTGGATACGCGTGAAAAACCGGCCGAGATCACCCGCGAGCTGCATACGTGGCGCCCGGAAGCCGAAGGTCTGTATGACCCGAGCCAGGAGAAGGATTCCTGCGGCGTCGGCTTCATCGCCAACATCAAGGGCCAGAAGTCGCATCAGATCGTCGCCGACGCGCTGAGCATCCTCTGCAACCTCGAGCACCGTGGCGCCGTCGGCGCCGACCCGCGCTTCGGCGACGGTGCCGGCATCCTGGTGCAGATCCCGCATGCCTTCTTCTCGCGCAAGGCAAAGGAGCTCGGCTTCACCTTGCCCGCCCCCGGCGAATACGCCATCGGCGCGCTGTTCATGCCGCGCGACGAGGCGTGGCGGAACGTCATCAAGAGCATCATCGCCGACCAGATTGAGGACGAAGGACTGGTGCTGCTCGGCTGGCGCGACGTGCCGACCGACAACTCCTCGCTGGGCGTGACGGTCAAGCCGACCGAGCCGCGCAGCATGCAGGTGTTCATCGGCCGCAACGGCGCCGCCAAGACCGAGGACGAGTTCGAGCGCAAGCTCTACATCCTCAGGAAGTCGATTTCGCAGGCGATCTATCAGCGCCGCGACCGCGGCATGTCGGGCTATTACCCGTGCTCGATGTCGTGCCGGACCGTGATCTACAAGGGCATGTTCCTGGCCGACCAGCTCGGCAAGTACTACGCCGACCTGCACGAGCCGGACTTCGAGAGCGCGCTGGCGCTGGTGCACCAGCGCTTCTCGACCAACACCTTCCCGACCTGGTCGCTGGCGCATCCGTATCGGATGATCGCGCACAATGGCGAGATCAACACCCTGCGCGGCAACGTCAACTGGATGGCGGCGCGGCAGGCCTCGGTGTCATCGGAGCTGTTCGGCAAGGACATCAGCCGGCTCTGGCCGATCTCCTATGAAGGCCAGTCCGATACCGCCTGCTTCGACAACGCGCTCGAATTCCTGGTGCAGGGCGGCTACTCGCTGCCGCACGCGGTCATGATGATGATCCCCGAGGCGTGGGCCGGAAATCCCTTGATGAGCGAGGAGCGGCGTTCATTCTACGAATATCACGCCGCGCTGATGGAGCCGTGGGACGGCCCCGCCGCGATCGCCTTCACCGACGGCCGCCAGATCGGCGCCACGCTCGACCGCAACGGCCTGCGGCCGGCGCGCTATCTCGTCACCAAGGACGACCGCATCGTGATGGCGTCCGAAATGGGCGTGCTCAAGATTCCTGAGGACCAGATCGTCACCAAGTGGCGGCTGCAGCCGGGCAAGATGCTGCTGGTCGACCTCGAGCAGGGCCGCCTGATCCCGGACGATGAGATCAAGGCGCAGCTCGCCGCCAGCCATCCCTACCAGGAATGGCTCACGCGCACGCAGATCCAGGTCGAGAAGCTGCCGGATGCGCCGACCACGGGCGCGCGCACCAACCTGCCGCTCTTGGACCGGCAGCAGGCATTCGGCTACAGCCAGGAAGACATCGCGATCCTGATGACGCCGATGGCGGCGACCGGCGAGGAGGCCACGGGCTCGATGGGCAACGACACGCCGATCTCGGCGCTGTCGGACAAGCCGAAGCTGCTGTTCACCTACTTCAAGCAGAACTTCGCCCAGGTCACCAATCCGCCGATCGACCCGATCCGCGAGGAGCTGGTGATGAGCCTGGTGTCGATCATCGGCCCGCGGCCCAACCTGTTCGACCTCGAAGGCGTCGCCTCGACCAAGCGGCTCGAGGTGCATCAGCCGATCCTGACCGATGCGGACCTCGAGAAGATCCGCTCGATCTCGGAGGTGTCCGACAGCCACTTCGTCTCGCGCACGCTCGACACCACCTTCGATGCGAGCCTGGGCGCCGCCGGCTTCGAGCAGATGCTCGACGATCTCTGCGGCCGCGCCGAAGCCGCGGTGCGCGAGGGCGTCAACATCATCATCCTGTCCGACCGCATGGTCTCGGCCGACCGGATTCCGATCCCGTCGCTGCTCGCCTGCGCCGCCGTGCATCATCACCTGATCCGCACCGGCCTGCGCACGTCGGTGGGTCTCGTGGTGGAGTCGGGCGAGCCGCGCGAGGTGCATCACTTCGCCTGTCTAGCCGGCTACGGCGCCGAGGCGATCAATCCTTATCTCGCCTTCGAGACCATCATCGCGCTCAAGGACAAGCTGCCGGGCGCGCTAAGCGACTACGAGGTCGTCAAGCGCTACATCAAGTCGATCGGCAAGGGCCTGCTCAAGGTCATGTCGAAGATGGGCATCTCGACCTACCAGTCCTATTGCGGCGCGCAGATCTTCGACGCGGTCGGACTGAAGGCCGAGTTCGTGCAGAAGTTCTTCTACGGCACCCACACCCGCATCGAAGGCGTCGGCCTGCCGGAGATCGCCGAGGAGACCACGCGCCGTCATCGCGACGCGTTCGGCGACGCGCTGGTCTACAAGACCGCGCTCGACGTCGGCGGCGAATATGCCTTCCGCACCCGCGGCGAGGACCACGCCTGGACCGCGGAATCGGTCGCGACGCTGCAGCATGCGGTGCGCGGCAATTCCAGGGAGCGCTACCAGGCGTTCGCCAGGCTGCTCAACGAGCAGTCTGAGCGGCTGCTGACCCTGCGCGGCCTATTCCGCATCAAGTCGGCCGAGGACGACAAGCGCAAGCCGGTGCCGCTCGACGAAGTCGAGCCAGCCAAGGAGATCGTCAAGCGCTTCGCCACGGGCGCGATGTCGTTCGGCTCGATCTCGCGCGAGGCCCACACCACGCTCGCGATCGCCATGAACCGGATCGGCGGCAAGTCGAACACCGGCGAAGGCGGCGAAGAAGCCGACCGCTTCAAGCCGCTGCCCAACGGCGATTCCATGCGCTCGGCGATCAAGCAGGTCGCCTCGGGCCGGTTCGGCGTGACGACGGAATATCTCGTCAACTCCGACATGATGCAGATCAAGATGGCGCAGGGTGCCAAGCCGGGCGAAGGCGGCCAGTTGCCCGGCCACAAGGTCGACGCGACCATCGCCAAGGTGCGCCACTCGACGCCGGGTGTCGGCCTGATCTCGCCGCCGCCGCATCACGACATCTACTCGATCGAGGATCTCGCGCAGCTGATCTACGACCTGAAGAACGTCAACCCCGACGGCCAGGTCTCGGTCAAGCTGGTGTCCGAAGTCGGCGTCGGCACCGTCGCCGCCGGCGTCGCCAAGGCGCGCGCCGACCATGTGACGATCGCGGGCTTCGAGGGCGGCACCGGTGCATCTCCCCTCACCTCGATCAAGCATGCCGGCTCGCCGTGGGAGATCGGCCTTGCCGAAACGCACCAGACTTTGGTGCGCGAGCGGCTGCGCAGCCGCATCGTGGTCCAGGTCGACGGCGGCTTCCGCACCGGACGTGACGTCGTCATCGGCGCTCTGCTCGGCGCCGACGAATTCGGCTTCGCCACCGCCCCCTTGATCGCGGCCGGCTGCATCATGATGCGCAAGTGCCACCTCAACACCTGCCCGGTCGGCGTCGCCACCCAGGACCCGGTGCTGCGCAAGCGCTTCACCGGCCAGCCCGAGCACGTCATCAACTTCTTCTTCTTCGTCGCCGAGGAAGTCCGCGAGATCATGGCCGCGCTCGGCTACCGCTCGTTCAACGAGATGGTCGGCCAGACCCAGATGCTCGACCAGTCCAGGCTGGTGGCGCATTGGAAGGCCAAGGGCCTCGACTTCTCCAAGCTGTTCGTCAAGCAGAAGGAGGCGCCGGGCCAGAAGATCCATCACGCCGAGGCGCAGGACCATCACCTCGAGGCCGTGCTCGACCGCAAGCTGATCGAGCAGGCCAAACCCGCGCTCGACCGTGGCGCGCCGGTCAAGATCGAGGCCGAGATCAACAACACCGACCGTTCGGCGGGCGCGATGCTCTCGGGCGCGGTGGCGAAGATCTACGGCCATGCCGGCCTGCCGCAGGACACCATCCATGTCAGCCTGAAGGGCACCGCAGGCCAGGCCTTCGGCGCCTGGCTCGCCCAAGGCGTCACCTTCGAGCTCGAAGGCGAAGGCAACGACTACGTCGGCAAAGGCCTGTCGGGCGGCCGCATCATCGTCAAGCCGCCGCGCAACTCCGGCATCGTGCCGGAGGAGTCGATCATCGTCGGCAACACCGTGATGTACGGCGCGATCTCCGGCGAGTGCTTCTTCCGCGGCATCGCCGGCGAGCGCTTCGCGGTTCGCAACTCCGGCGCGGTCGCCGTGGTCGAGGGCGCGGGTGATCATTGCTGCGAATACATGACCGGCGGCATCGTCGTCGTGCTCGGCAAGACCGGGCGCAACTTCGCGGCCGGCATGTCCGGCGGTGTCGCCTACGTGCTCGACGAGGCCGGCGACTTCGACAAGCACTGCAACATGGCGATGGTCGAGCTGGAGCCGGTGCTGTCCGAGGAGATGATCGCCGAGGACACCTATCACCAGATGGGCGACCTCGAGGCGCATGGCCGGGTCGACGTGTTCAAGAACCTGCTGGCCTCCGATGTGGAGCGGCTGCACGTCCTGATCTCGCGCCATGCCAAGGCGACGGGCTCCAAGCGCGCCGCCGACATCCTGGCGAACTGGAAGGACTACGCGCCGAAGTTCCGCAAGGTCATGCCGGTGGAATATCGCCGTGCCCTGAAGGAGCTCGCGGTCAACGCCGACGCCGAGCCGAAGATCGCGATCGGGGCTTGATGTCGCTCCTCATGGTGAGGAGGCGCGTAGCGCCGTCTCGAACCATGAGGCCAACAGCGGGGCCTCGACCTTCGAGACGCGGCGCAAGCGCCGCTCCTCAGGGTGAGGAGAAGCGGGAAGCAAATTCCTCATGGTGAGGAGGTGCGAAGCACCGTCTCGAACCATGAGGCCGAGGTCGAGGCCTCACCCTTCGAGACGCGGCGAAGGCGCCGCTCCTCAGGGTGAGGGGAAGCACAGAGGAAATTCCTCACGGTGAGGAGGTGCGAAAGCAACCGTCTCGAACCATGAGGCCCGAGCAGTCAGGGACGTCGTAGGTCATGGGCAAGGTCACAGGTTTTCTCGAAATCGAGCGGCACGATCGCAAGTACGCGCCGGTTGCCGAGCGGCTGAAGCATTTCCAGGAATTCGTGGTGCCGCTCTCCGAGAAGGAGCTACGCGACCAGGCGGCGCGCTGCATGAATTGCGGCATCCCCTATTGCCACGGCACCGGCTCGGCCGCGCCGGGCACCACGGGCTGTCCGGTCAACAACCAGATCCCGGACTGGAATGACCTGATCTACAACGGCAATTGGGAAGAGGCCGCGCGCAACCTGCACTCGACCAACAACTTCCCGGAGTTCACGGGCCGGATCTGCCCGGCTCCGTGCGAGGCGTCGTGCACGCTGAACATCGACGACAATCCGGTGACCATCAAGACGATCGAATGCGCCATCGTCGACAAGGCCTTCGAGCAGGGCTGGATCAAGCCCGAGCCGGCCGCCGTGAAGACCGGCAAGAAGGTCGCGATCGTCGGCGCCGGTCCCGCTGGTCTCGCCTGTGCGCAGCAGCTCGCCCGCGCCGGTCACGACGTCCACGTCTATGAGAAGAACGCCAAGGCCGGCGGCCTGCTGCGCTACGGCATTCCCGACTTCAAGATGGAGAAGGGCATCATCGATCGCCGCATCGGACAGATGGAAGGCGAAGGCGTCACCTTCCACTATGGCGTCAATGTCGGTGGCAAGGACGGCCTCGATGCCAAGACGCTCTTGAAGGACCATGACGCCGTCGCGCTGACCGGCGGCGCAGAAGCTCCGCGCGACCTGCCGATCCCCGGCCGCGACCTCGCCGGCATCCACTACGCGATGGACTTCCTGCCGCAGCAGAACCGCCGCGTCGGCAACGAGAAGGTCGAAGGCGACGGCATCCTCGCCGCCGGCAAGCATGTCGTCGTCATCGGCGGCGGCGACACCGGCAGCGACTGCATCGGCACCTCGCTGCGCCAGGGCGCGCTTTCGGTCACCCAGCTCGAGATCATGCCGGCGCCGCCGGAGCGCGAGAACAAGGCGCTGACCTGGCCGAACTGGCCGCTGAAGATGCGGACGTCGTCGAGCCAGGCGGAAGGCGCGGTGCGCGAGTTCGCGGTGCTGACGCAGAAGTTCGAAGGCGAGAACGGCGCCGTCAAGAAGCTGCATTGCGTGCGCGTCGACGCGCAGTTCAAGCCGGTTCCCGGCACCGAGTTCGTGCTCGATGCGGAGCTCGTCCTGCTGGCGATGGGCTTCGTGCATCCGGTGCACGAGGGCCTGCTCAAGAGCCTCGGCGTCGACCTCGACCCGCGCGGCAACGTCAAGGCCAACCTGACCGACTACCAGACCTCGCTGCCGAAGGTCTTCTCCGCCGGCGACATGCGCCGCGGCCAGTCGCTGGTGGTGTGGGCGATCCGCGAGGGCCGCCTGTGTGCGCAGGCGGTCGACAAGTTCCTGATGGGCAAGACCGAGCTGCCGCGCTAGCGGCGGCCGATCAAGCGCGTTAGTTGGATGCGACCCGCTTAGTTGGACTCATCTGCCGCCGCACCGTCGGTGCGCTCCCCTCCCCCTTGCGGGCTACGGGATGCCCGAAAGCGATTCCAAGCGATTTCTGGATGTGATTCAAAGTTTTCGACCGGTTCGGTGGAGAGC
>NZ_JAUEYN010000028.1:0-33394 GCF_032489675.1 Bradyrhizobium sp. SZCCHNR1043 | reverse complement strand
CCAGCAGAGGCGCTTGACGAGCTGCTGTCACGAATGAAAACACTGGGTGTTGCGACCACCGCTTGAGCCCGCCGGTGCTTTCGGCCGTACCTGTGGTGACCGCCGCGTGCTTTTTTCTTTGCACGCGGGCCATGGGTGCCGGCCAGGCATCCGGCCTTCCCTGCGCCCTCGCGTGTTTTCGAGGGTGAAACGATCGGCAAAGCTCGGCGCGATAGCGCGCGAGGATGAAAACTGATGTCTCCACGTCATTGCGAGCGAAGCGACTTGTCCGCCGAAGCTCGAAGAGCGAAGGCGGAAGCAATCCAGAGTCGCGCGGGACTCTGGATTGCTTCGTCGCCTTCGGCTCCTCGCAATGACGGAAGAGAAACTCTACCCCACCTGCCCCGCAGCCACCGCCGCCTGCGGCACGGCGACAACAGCCGTACGCCGCGGCGACAGGCGTTCGGCCTGCAGCACGGCGAAGGTCAGCACGATGATGGCCGTACCCTGATGCAGCAGCGCCAGCGAGATCGGCACCAGTGCGAGCAGAGTGAGAATGCCGAGCACGACCTGCACCAGGATGGCGGCGAGTAGCCGGTGGGCGCTGCGCACCACCGCCCGTCCGGCGCCCGCGCGCATCACGTCGAAGGCGTGCCAAGCGGCCAGCGCCAGCAGCGTGTAGGCGGTCATGCGATGCATGAACTGCACCGTCAGATCGTTCTCGAACAGGTTGATCCACCACGGCGAATGGATCCACAGATTGGCCGCCTTCGGGATCAGGCCGCCGTCGATCTCAGGCCAGGTGTTGTAGACGAGGCCGGCGCGCAGGCCGGCGACCAGCGCGCCGAGATAGAGCTGCACGAAGGTGACGCCGACCAGCATCCACGCGGTGAGCCGCAGCCGCGCCGGTGCCGCGGTTTCCTCACGCGACGCAAGCCGGCGCAGGGTCCAGACGATCGACGCATAGATCAACAGCGCCAGCGAGAGGTGCGTCGCGAGACGGACCGGCGCCACCTCAGTGCGCTCCGTGAGGCCGGAGGCCACCATCCACCAGCCGACCGCGCCCTGCAGCGCGCCGAGGCTGAAGATCAGCCACAGCCTGCGGCCGAGCGGCCCGGAGACGGCGCCGCGCCACAGGAACCACAGGAAGGGCAGCAGGTAGACCATGCCGATGACGCGGCCGAGCAGCCGGTGGCTCCACTCCCACCAGAAGATGGTCTTGAATTGGTGCAGGGACATGCCGGCGTTCATCTGCCGGTACTGCGGAATGGTCTTGTAGGCCTCGAAGGCGTCGGTCCAGGCCTGCTCCGACAGCGGCGGCAGGGTGCCGGTGACCGGCTTCCATTCGACGATCGACAGCCCCGATTCGGTCAGCCGCGTGGCGCCGCCGACCAGCACCATCAGCGCGATCAGGCCGGCCACGACGAGCAGCCAGATGCGGATCGCGGCGAGATCTGTGGTGCGGGGAACCGTGGTCATGGACGTTGAACGCTCGATTGAACCGGGGCTGACAGGCCCTTATAATCCCGGGGAAATCACGCGCAAGCCGCGCCGCCCCCAGCCGAGGCTGACAATCCCGTCATGACGATCCGCACCCGCAAACTGATCGGCGCCGTCGCGCTGCTGCTGCTCGCTTTCGCCTGGTCGATGATGGGCATGGTGATGGCGCAATTCCCTCTGATCGCCAACTCCGGCTGGCTGCAGGCGGTGTATTACGTCGTCGTCGGCATGGGCTGGGTGCTGCCGGCGATGCCGATCGTGAGCTGGATGCTGCGCCCGGATCCGGAGCGGCAGCAGGGCTGATCAGCCGAGATCGAGCTTCGGCTGCGGCGCGGATTTTTCCCGCGGCAGGGTGATGCCGGCCATCAGCACCTTCAAGGCCCGCAGCGAGCGCGAGCGGCCGTCCCAGGCGATCCGCGGCAGCATGTGCAGATGGGTGCGGCCTTCGCTCTGCACGACGCCTGGCATCGTCGAGGCCGCGCTGACGAAGCCCGCCTGCTCGGCGAGCACGACGTCGCTACGGCGGAACGAATAGCGATTGCCGAACGGATACGCCATGTGCCGGACCGGTCGCCGCAGCGCCGTCTCCAGCACCGCCTTGCCCATCGTGATCTCGCGCTGGGCGTCGGCATCCCGGAGATTGGCGAGCACGGGATAGTGCACGGTGGCACTGCCGATCGTGACGTTGGGGTCGGCGGCGAGACGGGCGATGTCGGCCCAGTCCATCGCGGACTCGCGGCTCAGGGCGGCGAGATCGACCGAATGCCGCGCGCAGAGGTCGCGGATCGCGATCGACAGCTCGGCCGGCGGCAGCTTGCGCAGCCAGCCTGCGAGATGGGCGAACAGCTCGTATTTTTCGGCCGTCGTGACCACATTGAAGCGCTGCTCCCGATGCTCGATCACGAGGCTGATGCGGGCCTCGCGCGCGATCACGGCCTCCAGCGCCAGCCACCAGGCCTCGCCGAGACCATCGGGAAAGGCCGGGGGCACGTAGACGGTGAACGGCACGCCGTGGCGGGCGAGCACGGGATAGGCATGCGTGATCACGTCCTTGGAGGCGCCGTCGAAGCTCAGGCAGCCGAAGCGACGGCTTTCGGGCAGCCGGACCGACCGGTCGCAGGCCTCGTCGAGCGAGACGATCTCATAGCCCCAGCGCTTCAGCGCCCGGATCACCTTGTCGAGGAAAACGGGCGTGATCTCCACGCACTTCAGCGGCTGAAACGCCCCCTTGCGCCGCGGCCGCACCCGCTCGAACCGCAGCACGGCACCGGCGCCGCCCGTGGCCCGCGACGCGAGCAGCGTGCGTCCGCTGAAATAGGCCAGCTCGAGCCGGGCGCTGCGCAGCCACCTGTTGTCCGACGACAATTCCCGCGCCCCTTCCCCGAATCCCACTTGAAACCAAACCGTCCGCGCCCACCTGATGCTGTCAGACCATGGCGCCATCGCGTCATGGTCGCCGCCATCCGATGATAGCGGTCATCCGCCGTCAAGATCGCGTGGCCGATGCCGATTTGAACAGGTCTTTGTTTGTGTCTTTCCCGATTTGGGACGAAGTCATTGCCATTACCTTTTGTTGAGACTTCTTTGCGAGGGTCTCCCGACGTCAAGCAACAAAATTCCACGACAACGCGAGCTGCGCGATGACCATGGCCGCCGTGATCGAGAGCCGGACGGCGCAGGCGCCCGCGCGGCGACTGCCGTCGGGGCTCGCGCGGGTCGACATCGTGTCCGATCTGGCTGCCGCCGAGCCGGTCTGGCGCGCGCTCGAAGTCCCCGAACATGTCTCGACGCCCTACCAACGCTTCGACCTGCTCGGCGCATGGCAGCGCGACGTCGGCGCGCGCGAGCATGCGACGCCTTTCATCGTCATCGGGCGTGATGCCGAGCAACGCCCGCTGCTGCTGCTGCCGCTGACGTTGCGGCACGCCTGCGGCATGCGCATCGCCACCTTCATGGGCGGCAAGCATACGACCTTCAACATGCCGCTGATGGATCGCGAATTCGCCACGCGCGCCAGCGCCGGCGATCTCGACGTCCTGCTCGCAGGGGTGCGCGATCGCGGCGGTGTCGACGTGCTCGCCTTGACACAGCAGCCGCTGCACTGGCGCGATCTCGCCAATCCACTGGCGCAATGGCCGCACCAGTCGTCGGTGAACGACTGTCCGGTGCTGTTGATGCCGCCGGGGGCTGCGCCGACTGCGCTGTTGTCGAATTCGTTCCGAAAGCGACTGAAGAGCAAGGAAAAGAAGCTGCAGGCGCTGCCCGGCTATCGCTACATGGTCGCGAGCAGCGACGCCGAGATCGCCGAGCTGCTCGACTGGTTCTTCCGCACCAAGCCGATCCGCATGGCCGAGCAGAGGCTTCCGAACGTGTTCGCGGAGCCCGGCATCGAGGCCTTCGTGCGAAGCGCCTGCATGGCAAAGCTCGACTGCGGGCATCGCGCCATCGATATCCACGCGCTGCGCTGCGACGACGAGATCATCGCGTTGTTTGCCGGCGTCGCCGACGGGGCGCGCTTCTCGATGATGTTCAACACCTACACGCTGTCGGAGAATGCGCGCTGGAGCCCCGGGCTGATCCTGATGCGCTCGATCATCGATCATTACGCGCGAGAGAATTTTCGCGCCCTCGATCTCGGCATCGGATCTGACGACTACAAGCGGATGTTCTGCAAGGATGACGAGCCGATCTTCGACAGCTTCATGCCGTTGACCGCGCGGGGCCGCGTCGCCGCAACGACGATGGCTGCGGTCGGACGGGCCAAGCATGCCGTCAAGCACAGCCCTGCCCTGTTCCGTCTGGCACAGCAGCTGCGCGGCGCGCTGCGAGCGCGTGGCGGCGCCGCCCAGGTGGACGAAAAGGCCGACGAGAAGGTCGGAGATTAGGCGGCGACGCCGCGCGGCCCCGGCTGGTTGCGGTTGGCGCCTCCGACCGGTGCCTTCAGCATGGTGACGGCGCCGAAGCCGACCTCGCGCAGCTGCTCGCTCATCTGGCTGCGCGCCTCGGCAGGCATGTTGGGATCGGGCACGACGATGGCGCGCGCGCCTGCGGTCAAAAGCTCGGCCGGCAGATCGGAGGCGTTGCCGGCGTCGAGCAGCACGTGGTCGTAGACTCGCAGCAGCGCATCGATCGCGAGCGCGAGCCGCGGCGATTGCAGTTGGCTGCGGTCGGCGCCGGGGCGGCCGGCGTTGACCAGATGCAGCCGCGAGGCCTGGTCCTTGGTGATGATGGACGCAAACGATGCCTCACCCAGCATCAGCTCGATGAGGCCGGGCGCGGCCGGATCGACCGACACGCCTGCAAGCAGTTGCGGGCTGCCGGCGAGGTCGACCAGCACCGCGCGCGCCTGCGCTGCCATGGTGCGGGCGATCGCGAGCGCGGTGGACGTGACGGCCTCGCCGCCGGCCGTACCGAGCACGGTGACCTTGCGGGCGCCCTCGCCCGCGGCGAGCAGATCGGATGCGAGCTGCTCGAACTCGTTCATCGGCGGTGGCTTGACCGGTTCGGGCGGGACGGCGGCCACCGCTGGCGGCACGACCGCGGCGGGACGCGCCGCTGCAGTCGATGCCGACGCGGCAACGGCCGGCGCTGCGGCGACCATGGGCGCCGCGATCATCGGCTCGACCCGGGCCGCGAGCACCATGACATCCGGCATCGCGTTCGCCGCTGGGAGGCGCGGCGCGGTCAGACGCAGCAGCTCGCCGGTGATGACCACGCCCGAGGTCAGCATCAAGGTCGCCAATGTGGCGATCAGCACGATCGGCAGCTTCTTCGGGTACGCCGGCGTGTTGGACAGCACCGCCCGCGAGATGATCCGCCCATCCGCGGGCGGGGTGTCGAGCGACTCACGGGTGTTCGCCTCGCGGTACTTGGCGAGATACGATTCCAGCAGGTCGCGCTGCGACTTGGCATCGCGCTCCAGCGCCCGCAGCTGGACATCGAGGCCATTGGTGGAGGTGGCCTGCTTCTTGGCCTGTTCGAGGCTCTGGCTCAGCATCTGCACCCGCCCGTCGGCGATTCGCGCGTCGCTGTCGAGCGAACGCGATATCTTGCCGGCCTCGTCGCGGATCTGGCGGTCGAGATCAGCCAGTTGCGCTTTCAGCTCCTTGATGCGCGGGTGATTGTCGAGCAGCGTCGACGACTGCTCCGCGAGCTGCGCGCGCAGATTCACGCGCTGCTCGGACAGCCGGCGCATCAGCTCCGAGTTGACCACCTCGGACGCCTCGATCGGCTGGCCGCTCTGCAGCATCTCCCGGATCAGCCGTGCCTTGGTCTCGGCATCCGATTTCAAGGCGCGCGCATTGTTGAGCTGGGTGTTGACCTCACCCATCTGCTGGTTGGACAGCGACGTGTTGTTGGTCCCCATGAACGAATTCGACTTGGCGCGGAACTCCTCGACCCGCGACTCCGCCTCCTCGACCTTCTTGCGCAGCCCCTGGATCTCCCCAGAGAGCCATTGGCTGGCCGATTTCGCCTGCGCCTGGCGGGCATTCTGCTGAACTACGAGATAGCCATCCGCGATCGAATTCGCGACTTGCGCCGCAAGCGCCGGATCCTGCGACTGGAACTCGACGACGAGCACCCGCGATTTGTCCACGGCGTAAACGGTCAAGCGCTCGTAATAGGCGTCCATGACGCGCTCGTCCGGCGTCATGGCGAGCGGATCTTTCACGAGGCCGATCATCGCCGCGACCGACTTCAGCGGGGACACGCCCCGCAGCACGGGATCGAACTCCGGCAGCTCGCCCAGCTTGTTCTTCCTGATGATGTCGCGGGCCAGATCGCGCGACAGGACCAGTTGCACCTGACTCGTGACCGCCTCGGCATCGAGTGCCGTCCGCTCTTCGGTGCGCTCCCCGTTCGGCCGCACGAATACGTTCTCGCGGCCGTCGATCAGAATCCGCGCTTCGGACTTGTAGCGCGGTGTGATCATGTTGACTGCGGCAATCGACAGAACGAGAGCGAGCAGCGTGGGCAGAAGGATGAAGCCACGCTTTCGCGCCAGGGCACGACCGACCAGCCGGATGTCGAGATCGCCGGCCGGACCGGGCTCCGCCGACGACGGCGAGCCTGTCACAGGTCGGGCGGAGGCTCCGTCAACCTGTGTCTTCTTGCCGGCACGCCAGAACGCCAACCGCATCATCCACTCCCGCGAGACCCGCGCCACGCCGCCACCATACGTGGTACAATTACACTCTATTAAGGTTGCTGACGGGTTAACCGGAGCGCCTGCAACCTCGCCCTATCGAACAATCGTCATCCTTCGCCATATGCTGCTCGCAACACGTGAGCTTGCGCCAGATCGTCACAATGCTGGTGCGAGCTTGCCTGGTAGTGACGACAAGTGAGACTTTGTTAACCATCAAGCCTCTATCGAGGTTGGAGCTATCGATATTCAGCGACGAGAGGCGCCCGTGCTTCCGCTATCCGCCAGTCGTCAGATCAGCTCGCGCAGCGGCGCCTGGCAAAACCAAGCGCAAGCCGAGGGCGCGGGCGAGTTCGACATGGCACCGTCGCAGAACAAACCTCTCAAAATCCTTCACGCGGTCAGAGCTCCCGTCGGCGGCATCTTTCGGCATATCCTCGACCTTGCCAACGGTCAGGTCGATCACGGGCACGACGTGGGCATCATCGCGGACAGCCTGACCGGCGGCGAACGCGCCGATGCCGCGCTGGCCCAGATCGCGCCTCGCCTGACACTCGGCGTGCACCGCATCCCCATTCATCGGGAGCCTTGGCCGAGCGACATTCTGGCACTGAGACGGTTTTATCGACTCGCCCGTACACTCGCCCCGAACGTTCTGCACGGCCACGGCGCCAAGGCCGGCGCATTCGTCCGCCTGCTGCCGCACCGGCCAGGAACGATCCGCATCTACACGCCTCACGGCGGTTCGCTGCACTACCCACGCGACACGTTCAAAGGCGCGCTGTATGGCCGGCTTGAACGTGCGCTGATGAACCGGACCGACCTCTTCCTGTTCGAGAGCGTATTCGCCCGCGATACCTATGAGCGCATGATCGGCCATCCTCAGGGACTGGTGAATTGCGTCTTCAACGGTGTCACTGCAGGCGAGTTCGACCCGATCGCGCCAGCCCGGGACCAGACCGACCTGGCGTATGTCGGCGAGTTCAGGCACATCAAGGGCACGGATCTGCTGATCGATGCCGTCGCGGAGCTGCGCTCCCGTGGCCGCCCGCTGACGCTGACTTTGGGCGGCGACGGCGAAGAGATGACGAAACTCAAGGCTCAGGTCGAACGCCTCGGTCTTGCGGCCGCGGTGCGTTTCATCGGCCACGTGAAGGCCCGCGACGGATTTTCCAAGGGACGACTGCTCGTCGTTCCCTCGCGTGGCGATTCCATGCCCTATGTCGTGATCGAGGCGGGAGCCGCCGGGGTTCCGATGATCGCGGCGAGGGTCGGCGGCATCCCTGAGATCTTCGGACCGCACGACGACGCGATGTTCATGCCGGGCAACGCGACCGCGCTTGCCGACGCAATCGCTGTCGCACTGGACGATCCGGCTACCACGCAACTGCGCGCCAAGGCGCTGCGCGAGCGGGTCTTCCAGCATTTCTCGCAGAAAGCGATGGTCGAGGGCGTGCTCGACAGCTACCGCGAGGCGTTTACCAAGACCTGACGTCATTTACCATCGCTAACCGTTTCTTCCGATTTGGCCCTTAATCCCGCCGGTGGGGAATTTCCCCCGGCGCCATCAGCGCTTACATGACCACAAATACTAACAAACATAATCCGGGCTTGTACGACTGTGGAACCGATCAACGCTCGCTCGATGTTGGATGCTGCTGCGGCGACGGCCGCATCGACCGCCGCGGCCGGACGGCCGGCCGTTGAACGGCGTCGCCGCCTGTCGCCGGCGGCCCTCGCGGTCGCCAATCAGAAGGTTCACCGCGCCTACTCTCCAATCGTCCTCGCCGGCATCGTTCGCATCACCGATTTCGTGCTGCTGAGCGTCGTCGGCAGCGTCATCTATTTCGGCTACGTGGTTCCGCTCAGCGGCTTCCATTGGGAGTATCTCGTTGCCATTCTCGGCCTGGCCGTGACCACGGTGGTGTGCTTCCAGGCCGCCGACATCTACCAAATCCAGGTCTTCCGCGCCCAGGTGCGGCAGATGACCCGGATGATCTCGTCCTACTGCTTCGTCTTCCTGCTGTTCATCGGACTCTCCTTCTTCGCCAAGATCGGCAACGAAGTCTCCCGTCTCTGGCTCGCCGCGTTCTTCTTCGTGGGGCTCGGCGCGTTGATCGCGAGCCGCGTCGTGCTGCGCAACCTGATCCGCAGCTGGGCCAGGCAAGGACGCCTCGATCGCCGGACCATCATCGTCGGCGCCGACCAGAGCGGCGAGGACCTGGTGCGTGCGCTGAAGGCGCAGGACGACTCCGAGATCGAAATCCTCGGCGTGTTCGACGACCGCAACGACTCCCGAGCGCTCGAGGCCTGCGCCGGTGCGCCGAAGCTCGGCAAGGTCGATGATATCGTGGAGTTTGCGCGCAGAACCCGCGTCGACCTGGTGCTGTTCGCGCTGCCAATCTCGGCGGAGACCCGCATCCTGGACATGCTGAAAAAGCTGTGGGTGCTGCCGGTCGACATTCGCCTTTCGGCCCATACCAACAAGCTGCGCTTCCGGCCGCGCTCCTACTCCTATCTGGGCGCGGTCCCGACGCTCGACGTGTTCGAGGCCCCCATCACCGACTGGGACCTGGTGATGAAGATGCTGTTCGACCGGCTGGTCGGCGGCCTCATCCTGCTGCTTGCGCTTCCGGTGATGGCGCTGGTCGCGCTCGCGATCAAGCTCGACAGCCCGGGGCCGGTGCTGTTCCGGCAGAAGCGGTTCGGCTTCAACAACGAGCGCATCGACGTCTTCAAGTTCCGTTCGCTCTATCACCACCAGGCCGACCCCACGGCGTCCAAGGTCGTCACCAAGAACGATCCGCGGGTGACCCGCGTCGGCCGCTTCATTCGCAAGACCAGCCTCGATGAGCTGCCGCAACTGTTCAACGTGGTGTTCAAGGGCAACCTCTCGCTGGTCGGTCCGCGGCCGCACGCCGTGCAGGGCAAATTGCAGAACCGGATGTTCGACGAGGCCGTCGACGGCTATTTCGCCCGCCACCGCGTCAAGCCCGGCATCACCGGCTGGGCGCAGATCAACGGCTGGCGCGGCGAGATCGACAACCAGGAGAAGATCCAGAAGCGCGTCGAGTTCGACCTCTACTACATCGAGAACTGGTCCGTGCTGTTCGACCTCTACATCCTGCTCAAGACGCCGCTGGCGCTGATGACCAAGAGCGAGAACGCCTATTGATATCGGGGATCCGGAGCGGGCAAACGGCCGCTTCGCGCGTGTGTCTGGCCGATCCCGCCATGCGTTGCGTATGAGTGTGAGTTCGCGATGGCCATGACGGCGGCAGCCGGAGAGTTCGCATCGAGGCCGATCGCCCCTCCGGGCGTCGTCGCCCTGCAGCGTGCGCTGGTCTGGCTGGTCGGGGTCTCCGGCGCCATCGTGTTCATCGAACCGAGCCCCTATGAACTCGTCACGCTCGCCTCCGCCGCGGTGTTCTTCGCGACCGGCATGAGGCTGCGCCTCGTCTTCCTGCCGCTCCTGCTGTTGCTGGTCCTGGTCAATCTCGGCTACACGATCAGCGCCATACCGCTGCTCGACGATTCCAAGATCGCGACCTGGATCGCTACCTCCTGGTACATGGCCTTCACGGCGATCTTCATCGCCATGCTGACGTCGGACGACACAGAAGCGCGGCTCGACATGCTCCGCCGCGGTCTCGTGATGGGCGGCGCGATCGCAGCCCTCGCGGGCGTCGCCGGCTATTTCCATCTGGTGCCGGGTGGATACGATCTCCTCACCCTGTATGGCCGTGCGCGCGGCACCTTCAAGGACCCGAACGTGCTCGGCGCGTTCCTGATCCTGCCGGCGCTGCTCGCGCTGCAGAACGTCGTGACCGCCCGCTTCGCCGCGACCTTGCGCGCCAGCTTTGCGCTCGGCGTGATGGCGCTCGCCATCCTGCTCGCCTTCTCGCGCGCGGCCTGGGGCGGCCTCGTCCTCACCGCCGCCTTCATGCTGGCGACGATGGTGCTCACCAGCCAGACGCGGGGCGAGCGCTCCCGCATCATCTTCATGACGTTGGCGGCCGCCGTGGCCGGCATCGTCCTGATCGGCGTTCTGCTCTCCATCGATTCCATCGCCGACATGTTCAAGCAGCGGGCAAGCTTCGACCAGAGCTATGACGAGGGCCGGTTCGGACGCTTCGGACGCCACATTCTCGGCGCCGACATGGCGCTCGACCTGCCGTTCGGGATCGGGCCGCTGCAGTTCCACAACTACTTCCCCGAGGACACCCACAACTCCTATCTGAACGCCTTCATGTCGGGCGGCTGGCTGTCCGGCATCTGCTATCCCGCGCTGGTGTTCACCACTGTCATTCTCGGCTTCCGCTATCTGTTCGTGCGCGTGCCCTGGCAGCGCACCTACATCGCAATCTTCGCAGCATTCCTCGGCACGGTCGGCGAAAGCTTCATCATCGACACCGACCACTGGCGGCACTTCTTCCTGATGCTCGGCACGATGTGGGGCATGATCGCCGCCACGCGCGCCCATCAGGCCGAAGCGAACCGATCCGCAGCGATCGGTGCGCACATCACCTCTTAATCCTCCACCGCAAACGTCAGCCCGGCATTATCCACCAGCCGCTTGATCAGGCTGTCGCGGAGCGCAGCGCCCGGGGTCCAGAATCCACCTTTCACGCCGGCGCCGTCGCGTAGCAGGCCGACGGCGCATTCACTGATCATCTTCGAGGTCGAACCGTAGCCGGGATCGCGGTTGCCCTTCACGGATGCGCGGACCTGGCGGCCGTCGGGGGCGATCGCGACGAAGAGAAGATTGTAGTAGCCGTTCTCGCGCTCCTCCTTCGAGGGACCCTCGCCCGGCTTCGGCGCGTTGGGCCCGGTTTTCTCGGCATTTGCCGCCATCACCTTCTTGGCGTTGGCCTCGCCCTTCTCGCCCGGGCCGGTCAGCACCATCTCGTCATAGACGAAGTCCTGCCCGTAGGGAAAACCCATCAGCATGTTGGAGCGGTGGACATTGCGGGTGTTGATCAGCGCCATCATGAACGGTGCCGTCCAGGACTGCAGATCTTCCTCATAGACGGGCTTGTTGCCCGACGGCTGCTTCGGGCCCTTGAAGCCGGGCGTCAGGGCGAACGAGTCCTTGAGGATCGCTACCAGGCTCAGATCCTTGGCGACCGCATCGAAGGTCGCCTTGGCGCTCGCCGCGGTGCCGCCCGAGAGCGTGCCGCTCATGCCGCGGACGCGGCCCTTCACGCGCGACGCTGCGGCGCCGAGCACCTTCTTGGCCTGCTGCTGCACGAAATAGACGCCGAGCTCGAACGGCACGGAATCAAAGCCGCAGGAGAACACGATGCGCGCGCCGCTCTTCTCGGCGGTGGCCTGATGCTTGTCGATCATCTGCCGCATCCACACCGGCTCGCCGCACAGATCGACATAGTCGGTGCCGGTTTCGGCGCAGGCCGCGACGAGCTCGTTGCCATAAAGCTGATAGGGACCGACGGTGGTCAGCACCAGCTTCGTCTGCGCCACCATGGCCTGCAGGGATGCAGGATCTGAGGCGTCCGCCGCGATCAGCGGCGTATCGGCAGGCGCACCGATCTGGTCCCTGACAGCCGCGAGCTTGTCGAGGCTCCGGCCCGCCATCGCCCAGCGCAGCGACGTATCGCCGCGATACTGCGCGGTGAGATATTCGGCGACGAGCTTGCCCGTGAAGCCGGTGGCGCCGTAGACGACGAGGTCGAATTTGGAAGACGTCATTCTTGTTCCCTAGATCTGCTGCAAATGAGTTGCTCCGTCATTGCGAGGAGCGCTTGCGACGAAGCAATCCAGACTGTCTCTGCTGAAGGACTCTGGATTGCTTCGCTGCGCTCGCAATGACGATCACCTATTTCTTCCCATACGACACGCTCATGCCGGCGCGGACATCGTTCTGGATGCCGTAGGGCGCGATCGGGTAGCGCAGGCCGTTCTTGGCGAGCTGTTTCATGCCGGTGATCGCCTTGGCGAGATCGGCCGGCTTGAGCGCCATCAGCATCTCTTCATCCGGCACGCCGCCATAGCGGCGCTCGGCGAAGCACGGCAGCGACAGGCTCGGCTCGCCGGTCTTCAGCGCGCGGCCCCAGGAGTCGGCGCAGGCGGTCTCGCCGACGACGCCCCATTCGAACTTCTTGTAGCCTGTATATTGCAGGCCGTTGATCAGGATGATCATCTGTCCCGGCGTCGCATAGACGAGGCAGATGTCCGGCGGATCGAGCCGGCCGCTCGACAGCGGGCTGACCGCCATGGCCTGGTAGCGGCCGAACGGCACGACGTCGAGCGCCTCCTGCCGCTTGCGCGCATCCTCGGCCGTGCCGTGCCAGACTCCGACATAGTTCTCGCCCTTGAGCCAGGTCTCGTCCTGCGGGCCGAGCCCGATCACGGCCCGGCATTGCGCGCCGACGAGATCGTCGCCGGTGATGCCGACGGTCCAGCCGAGCCGTGCGGCCATGCTGACGATCTGGTCGGTCGTGTGCACGGCGTTGGGACGGCGGATCTTCTCCACCGCCTCCATGTCGGCGACGCGGGCGAACATCTTGATGCCGATGACGGTCGTCTTCAGCCGCAGCAGGTTGTTGAGATCGGCGACCATGGCAACCAGATCCAGCCTGTCCGGCGCGCTCGGCTGTTGCATGTGGCGTTCCCCTCTGCCGCACCCATCGGATGGCGCGATCCGTGCGTTCGATGTCGGGCGCTTGTTAATGCCTTGCACCGGCCGAGGCCAGTATTTCTGCGCGACGCGCTCGCACGCCATACCATGATCCTTCTCGATGTCCCTAGAATCACTTATGAATTTTTGATCCTCGGACAGGGCCCCGCGATGAGCCAGCGCGACCGGAAAGATGGCGCGACAAGCGCGAAGGCCGGCCCCGGCGGAGCGCCGGTGCTGTCGCCGGCCGCGCTCTACGAGGCCGGGCTGCATCACCTCGGCGCCGGCCAGCTGCTCGATGCGCAGATGTGCTGCGAGCAGGCGCTGGCGGCCGACCCGAACCACGCCGACAGCCTCGCGCTGCTGGGCATCGTCGCGCTGCAGACCGGGCAGCACGACCACGCCGTGGCGTGGTTCTCGCGGGCCATCCGACAAACGCCGAAGATCGACTATCTCACCAGCCTCGGCTTCACCTTGAAGCAGATGGGCCGGCTCGACGATGCGCTCGCGGTGTTCGACAAGGCGATCCAGCTCAAGCCCGACGATGCCGAATTGTGGAAGCATATGGGCGGCGTACTGCTGGCGCTCGACCGCGGCGCCGAGGCGCTGCTGAGCTATCAGCACGCGCTGACGATCGATCCCGCCCACCGTGAGGCTGCGTTCCAGAGCGGCCTGCTGCTGCATCAGCAGCAGCGCTATGAGGAAGCCGCCCGAGCCTTCACGATATGCCTGACGCAGCAGCCCGACGACCTGCAGTCGCTGCAGATGCGCGCCCGGTGCGTTCGCGAGCTCAAGCTCTACGACGACTATCTGGCCGATTGCGAACGCGCGCATGTGTTGGCGCCGACCGAGCCGATGGTCTGCAACAATCTCGGTGATGCCTTCGTGTGCCTCGGCCGCAGCGCGGAGGCGCTGCCGTGGTTCGACCAGGCCCTGGCGTTGCGGCCGGACTTCGTTGAGGTGCTGCTCAACAAGGGTTTTGCGCTGCTGCAGCTCCTGCGTTTCGAGGATGCTGCTGCCGTCTACCGGCAGATTCTCGCGCTCGTCCCCGATCATCCCAAGGCGGCGTGGCAGCTCGCGCATATCGAGCTGCAGTGCGGCGACTTCGTCTCCGGCTGGGCCCGGCGCGAGGCCCGCTGGGCCATGCCGGATTTCTCGATCGACTATCCGCGCTTTGCCGAGTCCAAATGGCTGGGCCACGAGGACATCGCCGGCAAGACCCTCCTCATCGAGGAGGACGAGGGTTTCGGCGACACCATCCAGTTCGCCCGCTACCTGCCGATGGTCGCCGCGCGCGGCGCCAAGGTGATCCTGGTGGTCCGGGAGGCGCTGCGGCCGCTGATGGCCGGCATCGACGGCGTGACGCAATGCCTCGCCTACGCACCGGAGCTGAAGCGGCCGGTCTTCGACATGCACTGCCCGGTGATGAGCCTGCCGCTGGCCTTCGGCACCACGCTCGATACCATCCCGCCCGCTTCCTATCTGCCGCCGCTCCCCGCCGGTCGCATTGTGGATTGGGAGCAGCGGCTGGGGCCGCATGATCGGCTGCGGGTCGGCCTGGTCTGGTCTGGCAACCCGCACCAGGGCAACGACCGCAACCGCTCGATGCCACTGTCGACCTTGCTGCCGCTGCTCGATCTCGGGGCGGATTTCATCAGCCTGCAAAAAGAGCTGCGGCCAGCCGACAAGGCCGTGCTGGCGCAGCAGAGCGGCATCCGCGACCTCACCGTCGAATTGACCGACTTCGTCGAGACCGCGGCGCTGATCTCCTGCCTCGACGTCGTCGTCACCGTGTGCACCAGCGTCGCGCATCTCGCCGCCACACTGGGACGTCCGACCTGGATCATGCTGCCCTACCTCGCCGACTGGCGCTGGCTCAGGGATCGCGACGACAGCGCGTGGTATCCGAGCGCGCGGCTGTTCCGGCAGGATTCGAGCTGCCGCTACGAGCCGGTCGTCGCGCGCGTGCGCGGCGAGCTGGCCGCGAAAGCGGCGGGCTTCAGCAAGACGATTGCCTAGGCCGGTCCCGGAAACAGATCGTCGATGCGGCCGCGCAGGCGGTAGGCTACGAGCCCGACCCATTCGCGCACGGCGATGTCGGCGCGGCGCAGTCCGAGCAGCGAGATGCCGTCGAAGTCGAGCACGCGGCCGACGCGCCAGTCCACGGGATAGGGCTCGACCGGGAAGCCGACCTTGCGGAACAGCCCCACCGAGCGCGGCATATGATAGGCCGAGGTCACCAGCAGCCAGCGCTCGCCCGGCTTCGGAGAGATCATCGCCTTGGAGAAGATCGCATTCTCGTAGGTGTTGCGCGACTGCCGCTCCAGCAACAGCCGCTCCCTGGGCACGCCGAGGCTGAGCAGGATCTCGGCGCCGACATCGGCCTCCTTGGCCTCTGTCGCGATCAGGTTGGCGCTGCCGCCGGTGAACAGGATGCGCGCATTCGGGTAGCGCCGCGCCAGCGCGGCTGCCTGGATCACCCGGTCGGCGCCCGCCACCGTCACCGGCATGCCGTACATGACCGACAGGTCGGAATCGACGGGACCGCCAAGCACGATGATGCCGTCCGGCGCGCCGTTCGCCGGGTCCCATTTCGGAAACCGGCTCTCCAGCGGATAGAGCATCAGGCTGCCGAGCGGCGTCAGGCCCACGATCGCCAGCAGCAGCATGGCCGAGACGACCAGCCTGCGCCCCAGCACGGCAAACCGGGTCAGCATGAGGATGGCGCCGAGCAGGCCCAGCGCGATCATGAAATTGGTCGGCAGCGCCAGCAGGCCGAGCGTCTTCGACAGGACAAAGAACATTGCGAGCTCCGGCGCGGGGTGAGGTGCCACGGCCGCCCTCATACACGACAGCCGCCATGCGTCGCCATCTCTCTGCGGCGGCCAGCAGATGCGCTATGCTCGGTCCCGAACCGGTACGAATGAGAGGACCATGGCCCATCACCATCTGCACGCGAGCCCCGAGACCTGCCATTGGGGCTTCTTCGAATCCCGGCTGAAGCCGGTGCTCACGATCGACAGCGGTGACGAGGTCACGATCGATTCGATCAGCGGCGGGCCCGACGTGGTGCCCGACACCAGCAAATTCCACGTGCCGCCGGAATTGTTCGACGTCCACGCCCGCAGCGAGCGCATGGTGCCCGGCCACATCCTGACCGGCCCGATCGCGGTCAAGGGCGCGGAGGTCGGCGACGTGCTCGAGGTCGACATCCTCGACGTCCAGCTGCGGCAGGACTGGGGCTACAATTTCATCCGGCCGCTGGCCGGCACCCTGCCCGACGATTTCCACGAGAGCCGGCTGATGAACATCCCACTCGACAAGACCAGGATGGTCGGCAAGATGCCGTGGGGGCTGGAGCTGCCGCTGGCGCCGTTCTTCGGCGTGATGGGCGTGGCGCCGCCGCCGGCCTGGGGCCGGATCACATCGCTGATCCCGCGGGCGATGGGCGGCAATCTCGACAACAAGGAGCTTAGGCAGGGCGCCAAGCTGTATCTGCCGGTGTTCGTGCCAGGCGCGCTGTTCTCCTGCGGCGACGGCCATGGCGTGCAGGGCGACGGCGAGGTCTGCGTCACCGCGATCGAGACCGCGCTGCAGGGCCGTTTCCGTCTCACCGTGCGCAAGGATCTCAAATTCGACTATCCGCGCGCCGAGACGGCGACGCACTACATGACGATGGCGATGGACCCCGACCTCGACCAATGCGTGGTGCGGGCGCTGCGCGACATGATCGTGCTGCTGGGCGAGAAGCGCAATTTGTCGCGCGAGGACGCCTACACGCTGTGCAGCCTCGCCGCCGATCTGCGGGTGACCCAGACCGTCAATGGCTCCAAGGGCATTCATTGCATGATCGCGAAGGCCGTCGTGCACGGGTGAGAAGACAGGGCTGAGCGTCGGGCCAAACACACTGCTGTCGTCCCTGCGAACGCAGGGACCCATAACCACCGAGCCAAGTCCTGACGAGAGGTGGCTGGACTTGCGCAAGCCAACTGCTCCCTGGGGTTATGGGTCCCCGCGTTCGCGGGGACGACGCCATTGATGCCGCGCGAGGGAGCGCATCGAACGACGCGTGACGTCGCGCTGCCGCGGCAGATCCTGCCCGGGTCATGCTGCAGCATCTCACCCTCTGAAAGGTCGGAGGGCGCAGGGAAGGCCAGGCGTCGGCTGACGCCCGCGGCCCGCCTGCGAGAAAAAATGCAGGCGGCAGGTACCACAGGTGCAGCCGAGAAACGCCCGGCCTTCCCTGCGCGATGGTCTTCACGCTTATACGCAGTCTGCCTGGTGCGCCGGGCTTGTTGGCCACCATGCGCGATGATGCGCTTTCGCGCACCACCGCGGGGACACCAGCATCGGGGTGTCAGCACGCTGCGACTTCACGTCCGCGCCGAGCCGTTCGTCCGCGCGTCCATAAGGACACGCTGCGGCTCCATCGCGGCCATCGCTCCCCGCCTCGCGTGTCGTGACGATCGCGCGCAACGCCCCTCCGGCTGAGACGGGATGGCGGCACTAAAGCACAATTTCCGGAAAAACGAAAGAACAATTTCTGGAATGACGAATTTTTTTCGCAGTGACCGCGATGGCCGCCGCCTGCTCTGCGGAAATTTCAGCCAGGGTTCCCCAACCAGGCACCGTGGCACGACGGTGGTTGAAGAGACCATCGGACACCGCGGCTCACGCGAATCTTCTCGACCCGTGCTTCGCCGTCGGATTCCGGCCCCGGACTCGCCGAGCGGGCGGAGAGTCACCGTCGCGACCGGTCAGGTCCGTCATATTTCCATAAAATTCAATGCCTTAACCAGTTATCCCCAAGCCGCTGTACAACCTATTGGATTCCTAATAGAGTCTAAAAAGTTACTTTTCTGTACACCGGTTACGGACTAGCTTTTAGGCATGGCGACGGAAAAAGCCGAAACTGACCGCATCCCCGTAACCCTAGCCCTGGCAACCATCGGCTATCTCGAAAAGCTCGTGAAACAGGGAACCCATGGCACCAGCGTTCCGGGTGTCTGCAGAACGTTGATTGAAGAAGGCATCCGGCTCGCCATCAAGGATGGGCTGCTGTCGATTCGCGACAACGGACGGGCGTAAGCTAGGGACATGCAACGCGGACAACAGTTTTCGGTGCAGCCGTCGGCCAGGACGATCCAGGACGGATCAAACTTGGAAGCGACAACAATGCCCGCCGAACGACAGACACTCCCCACCTGGACCGAGGAACGGCTCCAGGCCCTGAAGCAGCACTTTGAGGCCGGGCTGACCTGCCGAGAGATTGCCGCCGAGCTCGGCGTCAGCCGCAACGCCGTGATCGGCAAGATCTCCCGCCTGGCACTGACGCGCGACAATGGCGGCGATTCCAGGCGCGTGGTCCGCGCCGAGACGACACGCGATGGCGCACGCCGTCCCGTGCCAAAGCTGCGCCGCCGCATCCTGCGCGCGGTGCAGAACGACCCGCCGCCTGTGATCGTCGAGGAGCCGGTCGGCACCGTCGTGAATGGCTGCTCGCTGTTCGAGCTCTCCAAGGAACGCTGCCGCTGGCCGATCTCGACGCCCGGCGCCGATGATTTCTGCTTCTGCGGGTCGAAGCCGATCGAGGGCTTGCCGTATTGCCCGAGCCATACGCGAATGGCGTATCGGGTGGCGTCGTCAAGGTAATGAGGGCGGCGTAGCAAAGATCCTACGGGCCTAATGGCTTTCACGCTTTGCCTAGTCTCCGCATTTTGCGGGGACGGTGCGGCGGCCTCGTCTCCCCTCCCCCTTGCGGGAAGGGGTCGGGGGTGGGGGTCCACGCGCGCTGAATTTCGTGAAGTACACCTTCGATGTTTCCCAGGACATCGCTGTTCCAGAAGCGCATCACCCGATATCCCAACGCCTCGATCTGCCGCGTGCGGGCCGCGTCTTCCTCCTGCTGCCAATCATGTTGGCCTCCATCAACCTCGATAACTAATTTGGCCTTGCGGCTGACGAAGTCGACGATGAAGGGCCCGTTCTGAGCCTGACGGCGGAAGTGAGAACCGGCCAGATCGAGATCGTGGCGAAGACGTTGCCAGAGGATCCGCTCGGCCTCGGTGGGCTCGGCGCGCATCCGGCGGGCGAATGTTTGCTGGCGATCATCCATGGCGGAAAATCTCATCACACGCAGCGCGACTCGTGGACCCCCACCCCCGACCCCTCCCCGCAAGGGGGAGGGGGCTCACCGTCTCCGGGGCGAGAGATTCCGTCCCAACTCCCCAACTGAACCAATAGGCCCGCCCCTACCCCAGCTTCCACCCCGCCTCCTGCGCGAAGCGCTGGAAGAATTCCGGCTCGTATGCCTGCTCCGGCGACTGGCGGACGCGCAAGTCCAGCAGCTTGGCGTCCTCGCCCACCAGAATCCGCCACTGCTCGGCCTTGACGCCGTCGAGGATGATCTTGGCGGCCTGCGCCGCCGTGGTCGGGGCGTCCTCGAGGAAGCTGCGGGCGCGCTCGCGGGCGGCAGCCTGGATGTCGGCGTCGCTCATGGCGGCGACGTCGATGCCCATGCCCTGCATGCGCTGGCGGGCCAGGATGATCTCGGTCTCGCTGAGCTCGTCGGACTCCGTGCCGCTCTGCACCTTGCGCGAGTTGGAGACGATCGAGGTGCCGATATGGCCGGGCATCACCACGGAGCATTTGATGTGCGGCGCGTTGAGGCGGAGGTCGTTGATCAGCGCTTCGGTAAAACCCTTCACCGCGAACTTCGCGGCGCTGTAGGCGGTGTGCGAGACGCCCATGCCGACCGAGGCCCAGAAGCCGTTGACGCTCGAGGTGTTGACGATATGCGCCTCGTCCGCCTTCAGCAGCATCGGCAGGAAGGTGCGGACGCCGAGATAGACGCCGCCCCAGCAGATGTTGAAGGTGCGCTCCCACTGCTCGCGGCTGTTGGTGAACAGGCTGCCGCCGCCGCCGATGCCGGCATTGTTGAACAGCAGATGGATCTTGTCGGTGGCCTGCTGCTCGGCGAGCTCGTCGCGAAAGCGTTGGAGCTGCGCTTCGATCGAGACGTCGGCGACATGGGTGGTGACGCGCAGGCCCTGCGGCAGCTTCTCGGCCTCGCACAGCCGCTTGGTCTCGGCCATCGCCTCGACCGAGACGTCGCACATCGCGACGTTGCAGCCCTCGGCCACGAGCTGGCGGGCAAGCTCGCGGCCCATACCCGTGCCGCCTCCGGTGATCACGGCGATCCTGCCGGCGAAATCCTTCATCAGATGCTCTTCCTTCCCTGCTGCGGGCGCAGCCCTGCCGCCCGGCCACTTCCTCGTTCTCTTCGCGGAACGCGTCCCGAGCTTAGGTCGTTTCGCGGGCCTGACCAGAGGGGATGTCGGGGATTTGCGTTGCAGCGCATGCAACGAAGATTTCAGCTCGGGGTTGAACCTTCTCGAGGGGCATCCGACTTATCCCACGGGGAGGCAGGCTCGAGGAGGTTCGCATGGCGTACCAACAGGGGCACTGGCAGGAGCAAGGCTGGCGCGACACGATGGTCGATCCCGCGGGATCGGACGACGGCGCCTATGTGACGGGCTGGACGATCAGCGGGCTCGCTGTGATTGGCACCATCGTCGCGGTCTGGCTGCTCGGGATCTGAGACCCCAGACAGTCTGCAGCAGATATGAAAAGGGCTCGCTCACCGGCGAACAGCCTGCGGAGGACAATGCGCCACCGCTCCTCCTCACTGCGACATTCGTTCTGCCTCGCTTTGAGCTGGCGGCCGCCGCCGCGTTGCAGCCTCTGGCTCGCGGGCACGGTTGGCGCCGGTCCCACGCGGCCGAACTCGTTGCATACAATTGAAGTCGATTGATTATTTTATAGGCTAAAACCGGGTGGGGAATTCATCTGCCTAAGCTCCGATCATCTGCAAAATGGCGCCATTTCAACGACTTGGTGCGCCTGCCTGCCCGCGCGGCGCTGGCACAAAGCTTGCGATCACTCCCTTTCGAGGCTCCGCCGTGCCGGTGAAGCCGTGATGACAGCGCGGGCGGATCGACCCGCCGAGGGAGCTCACCAATGGACTTTGGCAGGATTTCACGACGGCATCTGTTGCAGGGTGGCGCGGCGCTGACGCTCGGCGCAGCCGCGGGCCTGCGGCCGGCCTTCGCGGCGGAGACGACGATCGGCTTCATCTATGTCGGCTCGCGCGACGACTACGGCTACAACCAGGCGCATGCGCAAGGTGCAGCGGCGCTGAAGAAGCTGCCTGGGCTGAAGGTCATCGAAGAGGAGAAGGTGCCGGAGACCGACGCGGTCGAGAAGACGATCGAGTCGATGATCAATCTCGACGGCGCCACCCTGCTCTTCCCGACCTCGTTCGGCTACTACAATCCGCACATGATCAAGATGGCCGCGAAGTATCCGAAGCTGCGCTTCGAGCACTGCGGCGGCCTGTGGAGCGAGAAGGACCCGAAGAACGCTGGCTCCTATTTCGGCTATATCGACGAGGCGCAATACATCGCCGGCATCGTCGCCGGCTATACGAGCAAGAGCGGCAAGCTCGGCTTCGTCGCGGCCAAGCCGATCCCGCAGGTCCTGCGCAACATCAACGCCTTCACGCTCGGCGCGCAGCTCGCGAACCCGAAGGCCACCACGCAGGTGATCTTCACCGGCGACTGGTCGATGCCGGTCAAGGAGGCCGAGGCGACCAACAGCCTGATCGACCAGGGCGTCGACGTGCTGACCTGCCATGTCGACGGCCCCAAGACGATGGTGGAGAATGCCGCGCGCCGCGGCGCCTTCGTCACCGGCTATCACGTCAACCAGTCGCCACTGGCGCCCAAGGCGTATCTGACCGGCGCGGAATGGAATTGGGAAGCGCTGTATCCGAAATTCGTCAAGATGCTCCAGGCTGGCGAGAGCATCCCGAACTTCTATCGCGGCGGCCTCAAGGAAGAGGTCGTCAAGATCTCGCCCTATGGCGAAGCGGTGTCGGAAGCCGCGCGCAAGCACGCCGACGAGATCAAGGCGAAATTCCTCGGTGAGGGCTACACCATCTTCAAGGGCCCGATCAAGGACAACAAGGGCAACACCGTGATCACCGCCGGGACCGAGCGCGGCCAGAAGGATCCTGAGCTCGAGAAGATGGACTATCTGGTCGAGGGCGTGATCGGAGCCACGTCGTGACATCAGAGGCGGCCGATCCGGTTGATGCGGCCGCCATCGCGCCGGCCGCCGACGCAGGTTTCCTGCAACGTTACGGCGGGAGCATCGAGTACATATTGATCCCGGGCGCGGCGCTTGTCGCCGCGCTCATCGTGTTCGGCATCTTCGTCGCGCTGTTCGGCAAGAACCCGCTCGATCTCTACTGGTACATGTATTACGGCGCCTTCGGCACCTGGTTCTCCTGGCAGAACACACTGACGCGGGCAGCTCCCTTGATCCTGACGGCGCTGTGCACCGCCCTGCCCGCGCAATTGGGCATGGTGATCATCGGCGGCGAAGGCGCGCTGCTGATCGGCGCGCTGTCGGCGACCTCGGCGGCCCTGGCGCTGCAGGGCATGCCGCCGCTGATGGTGCAGATCGCGATGGTGATCGCCGGCATGACTGGCGGCGGTTTGTGGATCCTGCTGTCCGGGGCCTTGCGGCAGTATCGCGGTGTCAACGAGACGATCTCGAGCCTGCTGCTGGTCTACATCGCGCTCGCGATCCTCAATCATCTCGTCGAAGGCGCGATGCGCGATCCGGCGAGCCTCAACAAGCCGTCGACGCGTGAGATCGGCGCGGCCAACATGATCGGCAGCATTCCCGGCACCGACGTGCACTGGGGCCTGGTGTTCGGCCTGATTGCCGCCATCGCGGCCTATGGGCTGATCTACCACACCACCTTCGGCTTTGCCGCGCGCGTCGCCGGCGGCAACATCCGCGCCGCCAAGATCGTCGGTCTGTCGGTCGGCAAATTGATCCTCACCGTCTGCTTCCTCGCCGGCGCCTGCGCCGGGCTGGCCGGCATGGTCGAGGTCGCCGCCGTGCAGGGCCGCACCAACGCCAATCTCGCCGTCGGCTACGGTTTCACCGGCATTCTGGTCGCGTTCCTGGCACGGCAGAATCCGCTCGCCATCATTCCGGTCGCGATCCTGCTCGGCGGCATCAATGCGTCGGGCGGCCTGCTGCAGCGCCGGCTCGGCCTGCCCGACGCCTCGGTGCTGGTGCTGCAGGGCATCATCTTCATCTCGGTGCTGGCGAGCGACGCGCTCTACGGCCGCATCGGTTTCCTCAAGGGAAAGTCCTGATCCATGGCTGACGGCAACATCGGGCTCTGGACCGTGCCGCTCGCGGTGCTCGGCGGCGCCATCCGCGTCTCCACGCCCTTCCTGTTCGTGAGCCTAGGGGAATGCATCACCGAGCGTTCGGGCCGCATCAATCTCGGCCTCGAGGGCACCCTGGTGATGGGCGCAATGAGCGCCTATGGCATCTCCTATCTCACGGGATCGCCGTGGGCAGGCGTGCTCGCCGCTGGCCTCACCGGCGCGCTGCTCGGCGCGCTCCACGCCGGCATCTGCTCGCTGCCGCGCGTCAACGACGTCGCGGTAGGAATCTCGCTGATGCTGTTCGGCACCGGCCTCGCCTTCTTCCTCGGCAAGCCGCTGATCGAGCCGACGGCGGCGCGGCTACCGGCGATCGATTTCGGCTGGTGGAGCGACGTGGCGCAGGTGCGCGCGGCCTTGCGCATCAACGTGCTGTTCCTGCTCGGCGTCGTGCTCGCGCCGCTATTGCTGTGGGCATTCCGAACCACGCGCTGGGGCCTCCTGATCCGCACCGCCGGCGAGAGCGCCGACGCGGCGCGGGCGATGGGCCATTCGGTGCTGATGATCCGACTGCGCGCCACCATGGCCGGCGGCTTCCTCGCCGGCATCGGCGGCTCGTTCCTGTCGCTGTTCTATCCCGGCAGTTGGAACGAGGGCTTGTCGTCGGGACAAGGCATCACGGCGGTGGCGCTCGTGATCTTCGCACGCTGGGACCCGATGCTGTGCCTGTGGGCCTCGCTGGCTTTCGGCGGTGCTGCCGCGCTCGGACCGGCGCTGCAATCGGTCGGCGTCACCTCCGGCTATCATTTGTTCAACGCCGCGCCCTACATCCTGACGCTTCTCATCATGATCATCACCTGCTCCCCGAAGCGCACCCTCAGCGGCGCACCGGCCGAATTGTCCATCACCCGCTGATTTCGGAGGTCCATTATGACCGCGCGCACCATCCGCTCCGAGCCCTATGCCTGGCCTTACAACGGCGATCTCCGTCCAGAGAACACGGCACTGATCGTGATCGACATGCAGACCGATTTCTGCGGCGTCGGCGGCTATGTCGACAAGATGGGCTATGACCTCTCCTTGACCCGCGCCCCCATCGAGCCGATCAAGACGGTGCTCACGGTGATGCGCGCGCAGGGCTTCTGCATCATCCACACCCGCGAGGGCCACCGCACTGATCTGTCAGATCTGCCGGCGAATAAGCGTTGGCGCTCGCAACAGATCGGCGCAGGGATCGGCGACCCTGGCCCCTGCGGCCGCATCCTGGTGCGCGGCGAGCCGGGCTGGGAGATCATTCCCGAGCTGGCCCCGGCTCCGGGGGAGATCGTGATCGACAAGCCCGGCAAGGGCTCGTTCTGTGCGACCGATCTGGAGCTGATCCTGCGCCTGAAGGGCATCCAAAACATCGTGCTGACCGGCATCACGACCGACGTCTGCGTCCACACCACGATGCGCGAGGCCAATGATCGCGGCTTCGAATGCGTGCTGCTGTCGGACTGCTGCGGCGCCACCGACAAGGGCAATCACGACCACGCACTGAAGATGATCAAGATGCAGGGCGGCGTGTTCGGCGCGGTCGCGACCTCGTCGGCGCTGATCGAGGCGCTGTCGTGATCGGCGACGATCCGACGCCTGCGGGGGCATTCGGGGTCGAAGCGATCGCGATGACGATGCGCTTCGGCGCGTTCACCGCGCTCGACAATGTCGAGCTGAAGGTCAAGCCCGGCTCGTTCCACGCGCTGCTCGGCGAGAACGGCGCCGGCAAGTCGACGCTGGTCAAATGCATCATGGGCTACTACCGCCCGACCGAGGGCGACGTGCTGATCGGCGAGCGCGAACGGGAGATCAACAATCCCAAGGACGCGCATGCGCTCGGCCTCGGCATGGTCTACCAGCACTTCACGCTGGTACCGGCGATGACGGTGGCCGAGAACCTGGTGCTGGCGCGTGACGACATAGCGGCGGTGGTCAACTGGGCCAAGGAGAGGAAGGAGCTGGAGGCCTTCTTGGCGCGCATGCCGTTCCGCGTGCCGCTCGACGCCAAGGTGTCGGACATCTCCGCCGGCGAGCGGCAGAAATGCGAGATCCTCAAGCAGCTCTATCTCAAGCGGCGCTTCCTGATCCTGGACGAGCCGACCTCGGTGCTGACGCCGGGCGAGGCGGATGAAGTCCTGGGCATGCTGCGCAAGATGGTCGAGGCCGGCGAGCTGACCATTTTGATGATCACCCACAAATTCCGCGAGGTGATGGCGTTCGCCGATGAGGTCACGATCCTCAGGCGCGGCAAGCTCGCCGGCCGCGGCAAGGTGTCGGAGCTGACACCGGACGACATGGCGCGGATGATGATCGGCGCCGAGCAGCTCACCGTACAGCCGGCGCGCTCCGGCGAGGCCGGCGTGGTCAGGCTCGAGGTCGACAAGCTGGTGGCACGCGACGATGCCGGCGGAGTGGCCGTGCATGATCTGTCGCTGACCGTGCGCGCCGGCGAGATCGTCGGCATCGCCGGCGTCTCCGGCAACGGCCAGCGCCAGCTGGTCGAGGTGCTTGCCGGCCAGCGTGAGGCCGAGAGCGGCGCTGTCCGTGTCTCCGGCCAATTCTATTCCGCGAGCCGCGAGGAGATGCGGCGCCACAAGATGTCGCTGCTGCCCGAGGAGCCGCTGAAGAACGCCTGCGTCGGCGGCATGAGCGTCGCCGACAACATCGCGCTGCGCGAGTTCGACCGCGCTCCGTTCGCCCGCGGTGGCTGGTGGCTGAACAAGTCCGCCTTCCGAAAGGATGCGACCGCCAAGATCAACCGCTACAAGATCAAGACCCGCACGCCGGATACGCCGATCTCGGCACTGTCCGGCGGCAACGTGCAGCGCGCCGTCCTGGCGCGCGAGCTCGGCCACGACGTCGAAGTGCTGATCGCCGCCAATCCGTGCTTCGGCCTCGACTTCGCGGCGGTGGCGCAGATCCATGCCGAGATCATGGCCGCCCGCAACCGCGGCGCCGCGGTGCTGCTGGTCAGCGAGGATCTCGACGAGCTGCTCGAACTCTCCGACCGCCTGGTCGTGATTTTCCACGGCCAGCTCGTCTACGAGACCCGCGTCGGCGAAGCCGACCTGACCGAGATCGGCCGCCACATGGCGGGACATTGAGCCGCATGCGGATAGACGACCTCAACGTGTTGACGACTAATTCATCCCGCCGCGGTAACATGACCCTCGGCGGGTTTTTATTCGGCTTTTGATACGCCGCGCCTGCCGGCATTTTCGTCATTGTGTTTCAAACCCTTGGATAGCAGGTCGATCTCATGAAGGCCTATTTCATCGGCGGCGGCATCGGCTCGCTCTCGGGCGCAGCATTCATGATCCGCGACGGCGGCATCCCCGGTCAGGACATCACCATTTTCGAGAAGCGCCTGCCCTATGGCGGCAGCCTCGACGGCACCAGGCTTGCCGACGGCTCCTACTCCATGCGCGGCGGACGCATGCTGACGACCGAACAATACGAATGCACCTGGGACCTGCTGTCGACGATTCCCAGCTACTCACGGCCCAAGGAGAACATCCTCAACGAAACCGTCGCCTTCAACGAGCTCCACGTCACGCACGCGCAGGCGCGGCTGGTCGATGCCAACCGGCACAAGGTCGACGTTTCCACCATGGGATTCTCGATGCAGGATCGCATCGAGCTGACGAGGCTCACGGAGACCTCCGAGGAGAAGCTCGGCAATTCGCTGATCTCGGACTGGCTGTCGCCGCCGTTCTTCACCACCAATTTCTGGTACATGTGGCAGACGACCTTCGCCTTCCAGACCTGGCACAGCGCCGTCGAGTTCAGGCGCTATCTGCGGCGCTTCATGAACGAATTCCCGATGATGAATACGCTCGGCGGCGTCAAGCGGACCGTCTACAACCAGTATGACTCGATCGTGCTGCCGCTGGTGCGCTGGCTCGAGGGTCGCGGCGTCAACTTCGTCGGCGGCGCCGACGTCGAGGACATCGAGATCGTCACCACGGACGGCCGCCACCGCGCGAGCCGGCTCGTGCTCAATCAGGACGGCGCACGCCGCAGCATCGATCTCGCGAGCGACGATCTCGTGTTCTACACCGCGGGCTCGATGACCGACGCGACCAGCCTCGGCAGCCATGACAGCCCGCCGAAGCCGCTTACCAAAGCCGACAGCCATGGCTGGACCTTGTGGGAGAAGCTCGCGGCCGGCCGGCCCGAGTTCGGCAATCCCGCCGTGTTCAACGCGTGCATCCCGGAGTCGAGCTTCGAATCCTTCACGGTGACCTGCCGCAATCCACGTTTCTTCGACGCGATGCAGGCCTTCAGCGGCAACGTCGCCGGCACCGGCGGGCTCGTGACCTTCACCGACTCGAACTGGCGCATGTCGATCGTGCTCTATACCCAGCCGTACTTTCCGAACCAGCCTGACGACATCCAGATCTTCTGGGGCTACGGCCTGTTTCCCGATCGCGTCGGCAATTTCGTGCCCAGGCCGATGTCCGAGTGCAGCGGCGCCGAGATCCTGAAAGAACTATGCGGGCACCTGCGCTTTCCGCTCTCGGTGTTCGCCGACGCGAGCTGCGTGCCGTGCTGGATGCCGTACATCATGAGCATGTTCATGCCGCGCAGCTATGGCGACCGGCCGCTGCCGGTGCCGCTCACCTCGCAGAATCTCGCCTTCATCGGCCAATATGTCGAGCTGCCCGAAGACGCCGTTTTCACGATCGAATATTCGGTGCGCGCGGCCATGCATGCGGTCTATCAGCTCTTGAAGATCGACCGTGCCATTCCGCCGGTCACGCCGTATGACAAATCGCTGAAGGTTTTGCTGCAATCGGTGGTGAAATCATTCGCATGAGGGACCACGCGAGATCGTGATCACCGCGCGCCGCGGCGGTTGACCTGGATCAGTTCCGCCAGGGAACACAGCGGCTAAGCCCCGGATCGCAACAGACGATCCGGGTGAACCATCATGAAGGCGTATTTCATCGGCAGCGGCATCGGCGCATTGGCCGGCGCGGCATTCCTGATCCGTGACGGCGGCGTCGCGGGACGCGACATCACCATCTACGAGAAGCGTCTGCCCTATGGCGGCAGCCTCGATGGCGCGCGGCTGCCCGACGGTTCCTATTCGCTGCGCGGCGGCCGCATGCTGACGACCGATCACTACGAATGCACGTGGGACCTGCTCTCCACCATCCCCAATGCCGGCGATCCCGGCCGCACCGTGCGCGACGAGACGCTCGCCTTCAACGAGGCCCATGTCGCGCATTCGCAGGCGCGCCTCGTCGATCGCAACCGGCACAAGGTCGACGTCTCCACCATGGGCTTTACGATGCAGGATCGGCTCGAGCTCGTCAGGCTGACCGAGGCCTCCGAGGACAAGCTCGGCAACTCCCGCATCACCGACTGGCTGTCGCCGCCGTTCTTCACCACGAATTTCTGGTTCATGTGGCAGACGACGTTCGCATTCCAGCCCTGGCACAGCGCGGTCGAGTTCAAGCGCTATCTGCATCGCTTCATGAACGAGTTTCCGCGCATCGAGACGCTGGCCGGCGTCAAGCGCACCGTGTTCAATCAGTACGACGCGATCGTGGTGCCGCTCGTCAAATGGCTGGAGGGCCATGACGTGAATTTCGCCGGCGGCGTCGATGTCACCGACATCGAGATCGCGACGGAAGCCGGCAAGCACGTCGTCAAGCGCTTGACCCTCGATCGCAACGGCAAGCCGGAGACGGTCGTGATAGCAACCGACGATCTGGTCTTCCTGCAAAACGGCTCGATGACGGATGCGACCAGCCTGGGCACGCAGGATGCGCCGCCGCCGCGGCTCACCAAGCAGGACAGCCAGGGCTGGACGCTGTGGGAGAAGATCGCAAGGGGACGCCCGGAGTTCGGCAATCCCGCCGCGTTCAACTCATCGATCCCCGAATCCTGCTGGGAGTCCTTCACCGTCACCTGCCGCAATCCGCGCTTCTTCGACGCGATGGAAGCGTTCACCGGCAATGTCGCCGGCACCGGCGGGCTCGTTACCTTCACCGAGTCCAACTGGCTGATGTCGGTCGTGCTGTATCACCAGCCGCATTTCGCCGGCCAGCCTGCGGACGTGCAGGTGTTCTGGGGCTACGCGCTGCATCCCGACCGCATCGGCAATTTCGTGCCGAAGGCGATGGCCGATTGCGGCGGTGCCGACATTCTCAAGGAACTGTGCGGCCATCTCAACTTCGACCTTTCGGTGTTCGACAACGCGACCTGCGTGCCCTGCCGCCTGCCCTACATCACCAGCATGTTCATGCCGCGCAACACCAGCGACCGCCCGCTGCCGGTGCCGGCGAATTCGAAGAATCTCGCCTTCGTCAGCCAGTTCGTCGAGATTCCCGACGACGTCGTGTTCACGGTGGAATATTCGGTGCGCGCGGCGCAGATGGCGGTCTATCAGCTGCTCGGCATCACCCGGGCGATTCCGCCGATCACCCGCCACGACAAGTCATTCCGCGTGCTGATCGAGACGGTGGAAAAGGCCTTCGCATAGCGCCGTGGCCCTTCGCATCTGCAAAAACGCGCGCCCGGATCAGGCTCGATCCGGGCGCTTTCCATCTCGCGAGGCAGAGTGCGCCTCTATGCTTGCGTGAGCTATCAGTAGCCGAGCAGTGCGAGACCGACCCAGCTGACGGCAAACAACGACACCACCGAGGTTGCAGCGGCGAAAACGGACAGCGACACTTTCAAAGTCCTGAGGACCATACGCGCCTCCTTCAACGACAATGAACAGCACATCGAGGTGAACCCCGATGTCAGCCTGAAATTTCCTGAAACCCGACTCCGCGACGAGCCGAACACAGGTTTGGTGCGCGCGTGCGCGCAAAGGTTCAATGTCAGGGTGTGGGCCCCGACTGAGCTGCTTGACCGTTAACGACATGGCCGGATCGCGGTTCCCGGACGAGAACTGGAACCGCTCCAAGGTCGGCCCGCTCCCCCCGAGCCCTGCATGCGTGACTCGAGGGGTTGAGACGGCTCTTGGCTACACGTTTTAGGAAGGGTAGGCCGTCAGGGGCTATTTCAGCGGCAGGAACAGGTCCGCAGCCGTCTCGTGCTCGGGAACCTCCGGGAAGAAGTTCAGCCGCTGGCAATAGATCGGGAAGTCACGAGCCTCCTCGCCGCTGGCCGGAAGCCAATCGCGATAGAGAAACAGCGCGGCCGGCTCCAGATTGTGGGTGTTGCCGACGACCCGGAGCACCGCGCAGCGTCCGCCGGGGATCTCGCCGACCCTGATTGTTGCGTCATCGGTCTCGACCGGCTGATCGGTCCCGACACAGAGATCCACGCTGTAATCGGCAGGCGACGCGGGGCGCCGCTCGGAGCGCCAGACCGTGAAGGTCGGATTGGTCCTGGGGTGCAGGCCGGCAGCCTTGCGCCAGGCGATGAAGCGCTGGATCGTGGCGCCGAGCGTCGCCGGGTCGCCGCGATGCGCCATGATCGCCACCGGCGTGGTCGGCACCTCGCGAATCGTCACGTCGTCAGGGGTATAGGTCGTCCGCATCAGCTTGCTCCTTGCTTCGTCGAAAGGCCCGAAGGTCGCAAGCCACGGCTCCCAGTCGGGAGATTTCCGGAACGATGACGGCGATTGCCCGAACCGTTGCCGAAAGGCGCGGGCGAAGGCGTCCGGTGCATCGTAGCCGGCATCCATCGCGACCTCCGTGACGGTTTGGGCATCGCTGTAGGCCAGCTGATAGGACGCCCGCTTCATGCGTGCGAGCTGGATGTAGCGATGCACGGACAGCCCGAAGGTCGCCGTGAACTGCCGGTGGAAATGATATTTCGAGTAGGCAGCGATGCTGCTCAGCGCGTGCAGGTCCAGATCATCGTCCAGATGCCGGTCGATGTGATCCAGGACCCGCTGCATCCGCGCATGGTAGTTCTGCAGCGCCGCCTTCATCGTTCAGTACTCCGTGGCCGCAGCAGCTAAGCGCGCTCAACGCTGACGCGCTCGACCGATCTTGCGGCTTTGTCACGGGGGCAAAACCAGCACGAAGGATCGGGTCACCTCTTGTTGGCCTGGTCCTTTCTGCTCGCGCATATCTTCACGAAGACTGGATAAGCGGCGCCTGTTCCATGCTCATACAAATTGAAAATGTAGCGGCCCGGCTTGTCCGTGTAGATGATCCGATCATCCGCCTCGCGGTAGCCATCCTTGAGGAAACCATCAGGACCGTTCACCCAGACCTGCGCGCCACTATAGACAACCGCCTCCATCCCACCTTTCTCGTTCAATTGCTGCTCGACAATCCCGACGGTCAGAGCTTGGCCGCCCGCAAAGTTGCCGTAAAATCGCGTATCCAATCCTTGGTAGGACCAGCATTGTGAGCCTGGCTGCATATTGATTTGAACGTCGGCCTTCGCCGCCGACAGGAAGCCGACCAACACGGCACCGGCTGAGAGCAGTCTCGTCATCTTGCACATCTCGAAACGCGTTCTTTCTGTCGCATATGCGCTGATCGTAAGCTCCGCGCTCGCATAGATGGCGCCGCGCTTGGGCTCCGGCGCGGCCGTCGCATTACGGATCGACCGCAGTCACGATCCAGAACGATGCCGGCACCACGACGCGCGGCCCCTTGGCGTAGCGCGCCAACGCCTTCCTCACGGCAGCGATCGCGGCCTCCGTGGTCTCGGACGGCTGCCCGGCCACGGCACGGCCGGCGGGCCCGATCGCGAGCGCCGTCTGCACCGCGCTGTCGAGGCCGGCGCCTCCGCCGAAGTCGAGCGCGATGTCGTGGCGCTCCAGCCGAATGCGCCGCAGCCCGGCATCGGTCATGACTTTCTCGATCCATTCGGCGGCTCCGAACGCGAAATCGTCCGGCGCGTGCGGCGGCAATCCCGGCAACTTCGGCACGTGGTCATAGGCCGCCTGCAGCGGCTCCAGCGCCCACGGGTTGTCGCGCAGCTCGCCCCAGCAGGCGAAGGCGACGCGCCCCTCCGAGTGCAGCGCATTGCGGATGTTGAGCACGGCGCGCACCGGATTGGCGAAGTACATGACGCCGAGGCGCGAGATCATGAGATCGGCGCTCGCGGCCTTGAAGTGATGCACCATGGCGTCGCCCTGCACGAAGCTCACCGGCGCATCGGCGGGGGCGAACTCGTGGGCCGCGGTCAGCATGGCTGCGGACACGTCGAGGCCAAGCACGCTGCCGCCGGGGCCGACCTTCTCGGCCGCCGCGATCAAGGTCGCCCCGCAACCGCAGCCGATGTCGAGCACCCGCTCGCCCGCCTGGATCGCCGCACGCTCCAGCAGCGCCTCCTGCACCGGCGCCAGTAGCGCATCGATCTCGGCGCGGCGCGCGACCCAGCGCCCGCCGCCCGCACCGTTCCAGAAGGCGATCTGCTCGGCGTTCTCGAAATGCCCAAAGGAGATGTCGGCGACGGCGGCGTCCATGACGGAAGTCTCGGCAACAAAGTTCACAAATGAAACGAGCCGGATCGAACAGCGTCCAGCGGCCCAATTCGGGAGTTTAGGGGGCGGTCTGCGGCTTGAAAAGCCAGTCTCACGGACGAAGCGGCCGCGGCAGGGCCACGCTGAAACGCATCGGCCGATGTCAAATGTGGCGATTCGAGAAAATGGTCGGAGCGGCGGGATTCGAACCCACGACCCCTAGTCCCCCAGACTAGTGCGCTAACCGGGCTGCGCCACGCTCCGATGGCCGATCGTGTAGCCGTGATCGGGATGGGATGCAAGGCACGGCGGACGGGTTTCGTTGGCGCGCTGGATAGAGCGGAGGTCGGGGACCCCCACCCCCAACCCCTCCCCACAAGGGGGCTACGGGATTCCCGGTTTTATGCTTTGGGTTGCAAGTAGATAGCCTTCAAGCATTGCAGCGAGACGATCCCAGC
>NZ_JAUEYN010000027.1:0-45466 GCF_032489675.1 Bradyrhizobium sp. SZCCHNR1043 | reverse complement strand
CCGCCGCGTGCGCGGCTCCGCGTCGCGCAGGAAACGGCGGAGACAACACAGCAGTGATCGAATAGTGTCAGGGATCAACCCGGTCGGTCACGGGCGAGGCTCAAAGTGACGAGCGCAGACCTCTAGCCATCAGCGGCAATCATGACCGCCGGCGGCTGTCAGCTGCCGGTCCGAGTAAACCAACAAATTCCGCATCCGTGGCCCCCCCAACCCCTCCCCGCAAGGGGGAGGGGAGCGGACCGCCGTTGTGGGAAGAGGACGCGCCAAAACCACCCACCCGCGTCGCTTTACCGGTTCTTAGCCATCCCCCCTTACCTTGCGCCCGCGGCGCCGGTTGCGCGCCGCGCATGAATGGAGGTTGCGATGGCAGAGCGGATGAAGGGCGAACGCGTCGTCTTCGAGCGCGGCATCCCGGCTTTCATGATGGGCATCGACGGCACCTGGCGGCGCAACTGCACCATTGAGGACGTCTCGGAGACCGGGGCGAAGCTGACGGTCGAGGGCTCGGTCGAAGGCCTGCACCTGAAGGAGTTCTTCCTGCTGTTGTCGTCGACCGGCTTGGCCTACCGGCGCTGCGAGCTGGCCTGGGTCAATGGCGACCAGATCGGCGTCACCTTCCTGAAGCAGGGCAAGAAGAAGACCAACAAGCGCGCCACAGCGGAGGCCTGACGGCGTACCGGGAGACACCTGCGGCATCCTGCATCGGGACGACGGCGCCGCCGTCGCACATTCGTCATCGCGCCGGGCTATCGCAACCGACCGAGACGATAGATGTTTTTGCGTGGTATGATTCGTGCGTACCACCTTTGATCGAGATTGCCTGAGATGCCCGTCAAGCCGCACAAAGCCATGGTCCTCGCCGCCGGTCTCGGATTGCGCATGCGCCCACTGACGGAGACGATGCCCAAACCGCTGGTGCGCGTCGCCGGCCGCCCGCTGCTCGACCATGTGCTCGACCGCCTCGCCGAAGCCGGGGTCACCGAAGCCGTCGTCAATGTCCACTATCTCGCCGACCAGATCATCGCGCACACGGCCGCGCGCAGCACGCCCCGCGTGATCATCTCCGACGAGCGCGACCAGGTGCTCGGCACCGGCGGCGGCGTCGTCAAGGCGCTGCCGCTGCTCGGCCACGAGCCGTTCTTCCACGTCAACTCCGACACGATGTGGATCGAGGGCGTGCGCCAGAACCTCTCGCGTCTCGCCGACGCGTTCGATCCCGAACGCATGGACATCATGCTGCTGATGGCGCCGACCGCGACCTCGATCGGCTACGCGGGTCAAGGCGACTACGCGATGCTCGCCGACGGGACCTTGCGCAACCGGCGGGAGCATCAGGTGGTGCCGTTCGTCTATGCGGGAGCGGCCATCATCTCGCCCGCGATCTTCGATGGCGCACCATCGGGCGAGTTTTCGCTGACGAAGATGTTCGACAAGGCGAACGAGCAGGACCGCCTGTTCGGCCTCCGCCTCGAAGGCGTCTGGATGCATGTCGGCACGCCGGCCGCGGTGGCGGAAGCGGAAGAGGCTCTGATGGAGAGTGCGGCGTAGCGGACTGCCCGTCGGGCGAATCAAGTCGGCGCATTGCGCGATTTGCTCCGCCTCGTCGGCGCCGACCCTGCGCTGGCATCGCTCAAATTATCTGCGTCGAGAAGCTATTTTCGTCCGCACATTCAACCCGATCCCGCTCGTCGCATTCGACGCGCACAAAATTCTTCTTTCGCTTTTGCAGAATTCGTGTTCTCTCATGCGCATCCCGCCTCGTTGCGAGGGGCGTATCGCGGTCGTCACGAACGTTGAGCGCGGGATGCGATGGCCTGTCAGAACCGCAGCGCGCTCATGCGCGCCGACGAACGGTTTTGGCAGGACGGCGAAATCGTAAGGTCCCGGCATCCCGATGCTGATGCCAAGCTCGCGCCGCTGCTGACGCCGCGCGCGGGCGACGGTGGCTACAAGCCGGCACACCGAGGAGAGGACGTATAAGCCGTCAACCCATCGCGCAGGGAAGGCCGGGTCGTTCCGGCTGAACCTGTGGTTCCTGCCCCGTGCACTCTTTCACGCACGGGGGCCACGGGCCTCAGCCGAGGCCCGGCCTTCCCTGCGCCCTTGCTTCGGATGAGGGCGAACGATTTGCATCACTCGGGCGCGACGGCGTCGCGGGAATGAGGACGCATGAGGCGCGGTCGGTGGCCTGCCTAAGATGGCGAATCGGGCGAAACTGCTTCCTCATATTCAGTGTCGTCCCGGCCAAGCCTGGCATCGCGCAGCGAGGCCAGGGCTTGGCCGGGACCCATATCCACAGGGGGGCGTGTTGCGTAGGCTAGCCATGACCATCGCGCCACAAACATCAGCCTGGGGCTATGGATCCCGGGTCGGCGCCTCCGACAGCGCTGACGCGCCGTCAGAGGCTTGCCCGGGACGACGGCGAATATGCGGAGGTCGCGTGATCACCTCACTTCATCCGAGTGGCGAACGTCATCCCGGACCGCCGCTTCACGCCGCGAACTGCCCCACCCGCAAGTTCTAGGCAGCCGCACCTGTCAACACCCATCCACACCCCCGATATGACCTGCGGCCGATCGCTCCCTATATAGACGCCTCGAGCAACCCGAATCGCAGGCCATGCGCGTCTTCACCGTTCCCATCTCGGCGCCGTTCCTGCGCAGCGTGATCGCGGCGCTGGTCGACGGCCGGCTGGTCGACGGCTTCGAGGCGCGCAGCGATCCCGCCCGGCTCGCGACCGCGACGCTGTATCTGCCGACGCGGCGCTCCCTGCGGGTGGCGCGCGAGATGTTCCTCGACGAGCTGAAGACCGATGCCGCGGTGCTGCCGCGGCTCGTGGCGCTCGGCGACATCGACGAGGACGAGCTCGCCTTCGCGGAGGATCGCGACGCGTTCCTCGGGCCGGCGCCGCTGGAGATTCCGGAACGGCTCGACGACCTGCAGCGCCGGCTCACCTTGGCGCGGCTGGTCGCGGCCTGGGCCAAGACGCCGGTCTCGGCGCCGCTGGTGATCGGCGGCCCGGCCTCGACGCTGGCCCTGGCCGGCGACCTGGCGCGGCTGATCGACGACATGGTGACGCGCGGCGTGTCCTGGGATGCGCTCGATGCGCTGGTGCCGGATCAGCTCGACAAATACTGGCAGTATTCGCTCGAGTTCCTGCGCATCGCGCGGACCGCGTGGCCTGCCTATCTGCAGGAGATCGAGCGCATCGAGCCGGCGGCGCGGCGCGATCTGCTGATCGCGGCCGAAGCGGCGCGGCTGTCGGCGCATCCCGATGGTCCCGTCATTGCCGCAGGCTCCACCGGCTCGATGCCGGCCACGGCAAAATTCCTGCTCGCCGTCGCCAAGCTGCCGCATGGTGCTGTCGTGCTGCCGGGGCTCGACACCGATCTCGACGAAGCCGCGTGGAGTTCGATCGGCGGCAGCAAAGATCGCGGCGGCCGCGTGCTGACGCCACCTGCCGTCAACCATCCGCAATATGCGATGCACCTGCTGCTCAAACGCTTCGGCCTGGAGCGGCGCGACGTGGTCCGTCTCGCCCCAACCGGCCGCGGCGGCCGCGAGGTGCTGATCTCAGAAGCGATGCGGCCGTCGGAAGCGACGGCGATGTGGCACGAGCGGCTGCGCCAGTTCGACATCGCCGCCAACATCGCCGAAGCAATGGACAATCTCGCTGTCGTCGCGGCCCCCAATCCGGAGATGGAGGCGCTGGCGATTGCGATCGCGATGCGCGAGGCGCGGCATCTCGGCAAGTCGGCCGCGCTGGTGACGCCGGACCGCGCGCTGGCGCGCCGCGTGATGGCGGCGCTGACGCGCTGGCATCTGACCTTCGACGATTCCGGCGGCGATGCGCTGTTGGAGACGCCAGCCGGCATCTTCGCGCGCCTCGCCGCCGAAGCCGCCGCGCGCGGACTGGAGCCGCCGACCTTGCTGGCGCTGCTCAAGCATCCGCTGTGCCGGCTCGGCCGCGCCGCGAATGGCTGGAGGAGTGCCATCGAGACGCTGGAGCTCGCCATGCTCCGCGGCACGCGGCCACAAGCCGGAAGCAGCGGGCTTGCGCGCGACTTCGCGCGCTTCCGCGACGAGCACACCAAGCTGCACCAGGGCGAAGCATCATCGCTGCACAAGGCCGAGCCGCGCGCGCGTCTCAGTCCCGAGCAGCTCGACCGCGCCGGCGGGCTGATCGCGCAATTGCAGACGGCCTTGGCGCCGCTCGAAAACCTCGCCTCGCCGCGCCCGCAGGATTTCGCCGAGCTCGCCGCGCGGCATCGCGAGGTGCTGATCGCGTTGTCGACCGACGATGTCGGTCTCAGCACCGCCTTCACCGATCGCGACGGCGCCGCGCTGTCGCGCTGCTTCGACGACCTGCTCGCGTCCGGCGAGCGCTGCGGCCTGATGGCGCCGCTGTCGGACTATCCGGATCTGTTCCATACCGCCTTCTCCGATCGGGCGGTGCGCCGGCCCGAGCGCCACGGTGCGCAGCTGCAGATCTACGGTCCGCTCGAAGCGCGACTGATGCAGGCCGACCGCATGATCGTCGGCGGCCTGATCGAGGGCATATGGCCGCCGGCGCCGCGCATCGATCCCTGGCTCAGCCGCCCGATGCGGCATCAGCTCGGGCTCGATCTGCCCGAGCGCCGCATCGGACTATCAGCACACGATTTCGCACAACTGCTCGGCGCGCCCGAGGTGATCCTGACGCACGCCGCAAAGTCCGGCGGCGCGCCGGCCGTGGCCTCGCGCTTCCTGCACCGTCTCGAAGCCGTCGCCGGCGCCGAGCGCTGGAAGGCGGCGACCGCGCGCGGCGAGACTTACGTCCGCTATGCCGAGGTGCTCGACCAGCCGGCTGCGGTGAAGCCGGTCGAACAGCCGGCGCCGAAGCCGCCGCTGGCAGCACGGCCGCTGCGCATGTCGGTGACCGCCATCGAGGACTGGCTGCGCGATCCCTACACCATCTTCGCGCGCTACATCCTGCGGCTCGATCCGCTCGATCCTGTCGACATGCCACTGTCGGCGGCCGATCGCGGCTCGGCGATTCACGAGGCGATCGGCGAATTCACGCAGACTTATGCTGATGCCCTGCCGCTGCATCCGGCGCATGCGCTGCGCGTCATCGGCGAGAAACACTTTGCGCCGCTGATGGAGCGGCCCGAGGCGCGGGCATTGTGGTGGCCGCGTTTCCAGCGCATCGCCGGCTGGTTCGCGGCGTGGGAGACCGCGCGGCGCGCGCAGATCGGCGCCATCACCGCGGAGATCCGCGGCGAGATCGGCATTCCCTTGGATCAGGGCCGCACCTTCATCCTGTCGGCGCGCGCCGACCGCATCGAACAGCGTGCCGAGGGCACCTACGCCATTCTCGACTACAAGACTGGCCAGCCGCCGACGGCCAAGCAGGTGCGCATGGGGCTGTCGCCGCAGCTCACACTCGAAGCCGCGATCCTGCGCGAAGGCGGCTTCGAGGGCATCCCGGCCGGCAGCATGATCAGTCAGCTCGTTTATGTCAGGCTGTCCGGCAACAATCCGCCAGGCGAAGAGCGCATCCTCGAGCTGAAGATCAACAAGAGCGACACGGCGCAGCACCCGGACCAGGCCGCGCAGGAGGCGCGCGCCAAGCTCGAAGCACTGATCCGCAGCTTCGAGGATGTCAATCAAGGCTACACCTCGCTGAACCTGTCGATGTGGGCGAACCGCTACGGCAGCTATGACGACCTCGCCCGCATCAAGGAATGGTCGGCGGCCGGCGGACTGGGAGTCGAAGAATGGTGAAGGCGCCCCGCCCCATTCCGCAGGCCGTGCGCGACGCGCAGACGCGCGCGTCGAATCCGGCGGCGTCGGCCTTCGTGTCGGCGAATGCCGGCTCGGGCAAGACGCATGTGCTGGTGCAGCGCGTGATCCGACTGCTGCTCGACGGCGTGCCGCCGGAGAAGATCCTCTGCATCACCTTCACCAAGGCCGCCGCCGCCAACATGGCCGAGCGCGTGTTCTCGACGCTCGGCCATTGGGTGACGCTCGACGACGACGCGCTCGACAGCGCGATCCAATCCACCGGCATCCCAAACCCCGACAAGAAGCTGCGGGCGTCGGCGCGAAAGCTGTTCGCCAGCGCGCTGGAGACGCCGGGCGGGCTGAAGGTGCAGACCATTCACGCGCTGTGCACGCGGCTGCTGCAACAGTTCCCGTTCGAAGCCAACGTGCCGGCGCGGTTCTCGGTGCTCGACGAGCGCGACCAGACCGAGATGATGGAGCGCGCCAATCTCAAGGTGCTGCTCGACGCCGCGCGGGCGCCCAACAGCGCGGTCGGCCGCGCGCTGCAGGTGGCGATGGCCAATGCGGCGGACTCGACCTTCAAGGATGTCGTGCGCGACGCCTGTCTCAGCCGCGATCATTTCATGGCCTGGACCGATGGCGCCGGGCGCGTCGAGGTCGCGGCGCAACAGCTCGGCGAGGTGCTCGGCATCAGCGCCGACGAGACGCTGGAAGCCATCGAGCGCGACATTGTCGACGGCCCCAATCTGCCACTGAGGGATTGGACCGACATCGGCGGCCGGCTCGACGGCGGCGCCAAGACCGATCAGAAGCAGGCCGAGCAGTTGCGCGCGGCGCTGGCGTTCTCGGGCGCCGATCAGGTCGATGAATATCTCCGCGTATTCCTGACCGAGGACAAGGAGCCGCGGAAGTCCCTGCTCACCAAGAAGTTCGCCGACGCCAATCCCGGCATCGCCGGCCTATTCGAATCGGAAGCGCGCCGGCTCGACCGCCTGATCGAGAAGCGCCGCGCCGCTGTCGTGCGCGACCGCACCGAGGCGCTGCTGCAGATCGCCACCGCGGCGGCTGCGAACTATCGCCGCGAGAAGGAGGAACGCGGTCTCCTCGATTATGACGACCTGATCGACAAGACGCTGGCGATGCTGAACCGCGTCTCGGCGGGCTGGGTGCACTACAAGCTCGACCGCGGCGTCGATCACGTGCTGATCGACGAGGCGCAGGACACGAGCCCACGGCAATGGGACATTGTCGCCCACATCATCGAGGAGTTCACCGCCGGCGCCGGGGCGCGCGACGGACTCACGCGTACGATCTTCGCGGTGGGCGACGAGAAGCAGTCGATCTTCTCGTTCCAGGGCGCCGACCCGCACGAGTTCGATGCGCGCCGGCGGCAATTGCAGAAGCGCTTCACCGACGCCGGGCTGTCGTTCGATCCGGTGTCCTTCACCTATTCGTTCCGCTCCGGGCCGACGGTGCTGCACGCGGTCGACCACGTGTTCCGCGAGCGCGAGGTCTACAGCAGCATCCACTCGCCTGACATCGGCCATCCTATCCACAACGCGCTGACCGATGCCGGACCGAGCATGGTCGAGCTCTGGAGCCTGTGCGAGCGCGACGACCGCAAGGAGATCGAGGGCTGGCGCGCGCCGTTCGACGGCGTCTCCGTCACCAGCCCCGAGGTCAAGCTTTCCCGGCGCATCCAGGCCGAGATCAAGCGGCTCATTCGTGTGGGGACGATGACCGGCCATGACGGTGCGCGGCGGCGGCTGAGCTATGGCGACATGCTGATCCTGGTGCGCCGTCGCGGCAACGCATTCGACGCGGTGATCCAGGCGCTGAAGCATGCCGGCATCCCCGTGGCGGGCGCCGACCGGCTCAAGCTGACCGAGCACATCGCGATCATCGACCTGATGAACCTCGCCGACGCGCTGCTGCTGCCGCAGGACGATCTGGCGCTGGCGACCGCGCTGAAGAGCCCGTTGTTCGGGCTCGACGACGACGATCTGTTCAAGCTCGCCTGGCAGCGCCGCGGGTCCTTGCGAGATGCGCTCGTCGCGCACGCGACAACGGACGAGCGGCTGCAGGGCGTGGTGCGCCGGCTCCAGCAATGCGAGCGCCGTGCCGCCGAGGACACGCCGTTCGCCTTCTATGCCTGGCTGCTCGGCGGCGATGGCGGCCGGCGACGCGTCCTGGCGCGGCTGGGTCACGAGGCCAATGACGCCCTCGACGAATTCCTCGAGCTCGCGCTGTCCTACGAGCGCAAGGCGCCGGCCGCGCTGCAGGGCTTCGTCGCCTGGCTGCGCGCCGCCGACACCGAGGTGAAGCGCGACATGGAGATCTCGCGCGACGAGATCAGGGTGATGACCGTGCACGGCGCCAAGGGCCTCGAGGCCTCCGTCGTCTTCCTGGTCGACACCACCTCGTCGCCGGCGGATTCGCAGCGGCTGCGGCTGATCCACGTGCCGCATGGCGAGCAGGAGATCGTGGTCTGGGCCGGGCGCAAGGCCGACGATCCGCAAGCCGTCGCGGCGGCACGCGTGGCGATGCTCAAGGAGACCGAGGACGAATATCGCCGGCTGCTCTATGTCGCGATGACCCGCGCCGCGGATCGGCTGGTCATCGGCGGCTGCATGCCGGGCAACATGAACAACGTCCGCGGCGGCAGCTGGTACGACCTGATGGCGCGCGGGCTCGATGCCGCGGGGCTGCAGATCGAGGTGATCGAAACCGAAGACGGACCGGTCAAGCGCTATGCGCGGGCCGAGGACATCGCGGAAACCGCTGCTGACGAAACGCGGCGCATGGTCGAGACGGCGGTCGAGCTGCCGGCTTGGCTGCGCACGGCGGCGGTGGAGGCGCCCGGCGAGGTCGCCGTGCTCAGGCCGTCCGATCCATCCGCCGACGAGCGGCCGGTGCGCACGGGCGAATCGCTGGCGGCGCGCAGTCTTGCGATGCAGCGCGGCACGCTGGTGCATCGCCTGCTGCAGTCGCTGCCCGACGTGCTGCCGGAGCGGCGCCGCGACGCCGCGCTGCGATATTTGATTCGCAATGCCGCCGACTGGCCGGACGACGACCGTGCGGGTCTCGCGGACCGCGTGCTCGCCGTCATCGAAGACCCGCGCTTTGCCGCGGTGTTCGCGGCCGGGAGCCGGGCGGAAGTCTCGATCGTGGGCCGCCTCGCACTGGCCGGCCAGCCGCCGGCGCTGGTCTCCGGCCAGATCGACCGACTGGTGGTGACCGAGGCCGAGGTGCTGATCGTCGACTTCAAGACCAACCAGCAGCCGCCCGCGGAGCTGGCCGACGTGCCCCCGGCCTATGTCCGGCAGCTTGCGCTGTACCGCGCCGTGCTTGGCCAATTGTACCCCGGGCGCGCCGTCCGGGCCGCCCTGCTCTGGACCGAAGCCGCTGAATTCATGGAGCTTCCGGCCTCCGCGCCGGACGCCATGCTGCCATCCGATCCCGACTGAGTGAGCCCGCTTGACCCGGCATCACGCCATTCCTACTTTGACATCCACGCTGAGGCGGCGCGTCCGCGCCGCTCCCTCCAACCGAACGAGGTAATCCCATGGCCGTTGGCAAGGTTTCCGACGCCGATTTCGAAAGCGAAGTGCTCAAGGCCGACGGCCCGGTCGTGGTCGACTTCTGGGCCGAATGGTGCGGCCCGTGCCGCATGATCGCGCCGGCCCTCGACGAGATCTCGAGCGCGATGGGCGACAAGGTCAAGATCGTGAAGTTGAACGTCGACGAGAGCCCGAAGACGGCCTCGAAGTACGGCGTGATGTCGATCCCCACCCTCATGGTGTTCAAGGGCGGCGAGATGGCCTCGCGCCAGGTCGGTGCCGCGCCGAAGGCGAAGCTGCAGCAGTGGATCTCGTCGGCGGTGTGACGCGTCGAGAACCATGATTTTTGGCGAGCGGCCGGCGGAATCGCCGGCCGTTTGCGTTGAGGGGTGTGAGTCAGCGTTTTCGGATGTCGCCATGCCCGCCCGCGCCCATCGCTCGCCCTCCCGCAAATCCGGCCTGCTGGCCATGGAGGCGCGCTCGGTGGATGCAATCCCGCGCGGCGAGGACTGGCAGTACGAGCCGAAATGGGACGGCTTCCGTTGCCTGCTGACGCGCGACGGCGCAACGGTGACGATGCAGTCGAAGGCCGGCGAGGACCTCGCGCGCTACTTCCCGGAGATTGTCGCTGCGGCGCGCGAGCTCGAGGCGACGAGCTTCATCCTCGACGGCGAGCTGGTGGTGCCGCAGGCGAAGTCGTTCTCGTTCGATGCATTGCTGCAGCGGATTCATCCCGCCGCCAGCCGGGTGAAGAAGCTATCGGTGGAGACGCCGGCGCTGTTCCTGGCCTTCGATCTGCTGGCGAGTGGCAAGAAGGAGCTAGTGACGCACACGCTGCACGAGCGGCGGCCGGCGCTGGAGGCGTTCGCGAAAGCGAACTTCGCGGATCATCCGACGTTCCGGCTGTCGCCGGCGACGAGGCGCTTCGCGACCGCGCAAAGCTGGCTGGCGCAGTCCGGCGGCGGCTCGGATGGCGTAATCGCCAAGCGCCTCGACCTGCCCTACCAGGCCGGCAACCGCGAGGGCATGCAGAAGATCAAGCGCTACCGCTCAGCCGACTGCGTGATCGGCGGCTTCCGTTACGCCACCAACAAGGGCGCCAACGGGCGCAAGCTGGTCGGCTCGCTGCTGCTCGGGCTCTACGACGATGACGGCCTGCTGCACCACGTCGGCTTCACCTCCGCGCTCAAGAAGGAGGAGAAGCCCGCGCTGACCGACAAGCTCGAGCCGCTGATCTCGCCGCCCGGCTTCACCGGCAATACGCCGGGCGGGCCGAGCCGGTGGTCGACCGAGCGCTCGGCGGAATGGTGTCCGCTGAAGCCGAAGCTGGTGATCGAGGTCTGCTACGACCATTTCTCCGGCGAGCGCTTTCGCCACGGCACCTCGATCCTACGCTGGCGCCCCGACAAGTCACCGCGGCAATGCACCTTCGAGCAGCTCAGGCAGAAGGTTGCTGATCCCTTGAAGCTGCTCGCGTGAGGTCAGCGGATCCAGCCGGTCGCGAGCGCAGCGGCAAACTCGCCGTCACCATTGGCGCGCGCGAGCGCGGCCATGGCCTGGTGATCATAGGGCACGTGGCGGAAGGTCACGCTCCAGCCGGCCGACCGCTGCTCCAGGATCGCGTAGCGCGCATCGGGCGTGCCCGCTTCGACGACATGCGGATGCGGCACGTCGTAGGAATAGCCGGGACTGCCGACGCTGCCGGGATTGACGATCAGCCGCCCGTCGCGCAGGCGCACCGCGCGGGCCGTGTGCGTATGGCCGCACAGGATCAGCGGCTGCGAGATATCAGCGGCAAGTTTCTCGATCGCATCGAGCGGCGCGCAAGTGATCGCACCGTCCTGAGCGACGCTCTCGAGCCAGTAGACGTTATCGTCATCGGGCGTCGCGTGACAAAGGAAGGCCTGGTCCCGATAGACGGCCGTCGCCGGGATCGCGCGCAGCCAGTCGAGATGATCAGCTTCGAGCTGGGCGTAGGCGGGTCGCTCCCAAGCCCCCATCTTCTCCGGCGGCCGATCGATCAGCCAGCGGTCATGATTGCCGCGCACATGCATCGCCTCGAGCGGCATCAGCAAGTCCATTGTCTTGCGCGCGTCGAGCGGACCACTGGCCATGTCGCCGAGGTTGACGATCTCGGTCACGCCTTGCGCCCGGATGTCGGCCAGCACGGCTTCGAGCGCGAGATGGTTGCCGTGGACGTCTGCGATCGCGGCAAAGCGCATGCGCTATTCCCCTCAGGTCGGCGGCGTGCCGTTGAGGTCGAGCACGTGCCCTGCGAGATAGAGCGACCCCGTGATCAGGATACGCGGCGGGACCTCATAGGCAAGCCGCGCGATGCCGGCGAGCGCGGACGCGACGTCATCGGCGATCTCGACGCGCATGCCGAGCGTGCGTGCGGCGGCGGCCAGATCAGCCGGCGCCATCGCCTTGCTCTCATTGGGTATCGGCACGACGATGATGTGCCGCGTCAGGCCCGCGAAATTGGCGAGGAACGCCGCCGCATCCTTATTGCCCATCATCCCGACGATCACGACGAGCTGCCGCGACACGCGTTCCTCGAGGTCGCCGATCGCCGCCGCAACGACGCGGCCGCCGTCCGCGTTGTGGCCGCCATCGAGCCAGATCTCCGCGCCCTGCGGGGCGATGGCGGTGAGCGCACCGCTCGACAGCCGCTGCATGCGTGCCGGCCATTCAGCGCCGACGATGCCGTCCTCGAACGCCTTGGTGGTGAGCTTGAACTGATCGACCGCGCGCAAGGTCGCGATCGCGAGGCCCGCATTGTCGAACTGATGCCGGCCGAACAGTTTTGGCGCCGGAAGATCAAGAAGACCACGATCGTCCTGATAGACGAGCCGGTTGCGCTCGACACTGACGTGCCAGCTCTCGCCGGCGGCAAACAACGGCGCGCGCTGGCGCCTGGCCTCACGCTCGATCACGGCCATGGCATCGGGCTCCTGCGCGGCCGAGATCACCGGACAGCCGCGCTTGATGATGGCGGCCTTCTCGGCCGCGATCAGCGCGCGGGTGTCGCCGAGAAATTCCATGTGGTCCATGCCGATCGGGGTCAGCACCGACGCTGCGACCTGCTCGAGCACATTGGTGGAATCGAGCCGGCCACCGAGGCCGACCTCGAGCAGCACGACATCGGCCGGATGCTTCGCGAACAGCACGAACGCCGCGACGGTCTTGACCTCGAAGAAGGTGATCGGCGCGCCGGCATTGACCCGCTCGCATTCCAGCAGCGCGGAGATCAGCACCTCGTCGTCGACGAGGACGCCGCCGCCGACCTTGCCGAGCCGATAGCTCTCGTTGATGCGCACCAGCCAGGGCGAGGTGAAGACGTGGACGCGCAGGCCCGCCGCTTCGAGCATGGCACGGAGATAGGCGACAGTGGAGCCCTTGCCGTTGGTGCCGGCGACGTGGATCACCGGCGGCAGCTTGCGCTCGGGATGACCGAGCTGGCCGAGCAGCCGGTGCATGCGTTCGAGCCCGAGCGAAATCTTGCTCGGATGCAGCACGGACAGCCGCGCGATCAACTCGTCGAGCGAGGGCGGTGACTTGGCGAGATCGTTCACGCGGTCGGCGCGACCGCCGGCGCATCCGCCGCCTCAACGGCCTTCGCCGGCGGCGGCAGCTGCGGCGCGGGCTTGGCGTGTTCGACAGCCGGCGCCTTGGTCAGCAGGCGACACAGCCGCGCCAGGGTCGGGCGCAGGTCATGACGATGCACGACCATGTCGACCATGCCGTGGTCCAGGAGGTATTCAGCGCGCTGGAAACCTTCGGGCAGCTTCTCGCGAATGGTCTGCTCGATCACCCGGGCGCCGGCGAACCCGATCAGCGCGCCGGGCTCGGCGATGTGGACGTCGCCGAGCATCGCGTAGGACGCGGTGACGCCGCCGGTGGTCGGATTGGTCTGCACGACGATGTAGGGCAGCTTGGCCTCGCGCAGCATCTGCACGGCCACCGTCGTGCGCGGCATCTGCATCAAGGACAGGATGCCTTCCTGCATGCGCGCGCCACCGGAGGCCGCGAACACGATGAACGGCGACTTCTTCTCGACCGCGAGTTCGAGGCCACGCACGATCGCTTCGCCCGCGGCCATGCCGAGCGAGCCGCCCATGAAATCGAAATCCTGCACGGCGATGACAACGCCCATGCCTTCGAGCTTGCCGAAGCCGACCTTGACCGCATCGTTCATGCCGGTCCGCGCCCGGGCATCCTTGATGCGGTCGGCATAGCGGCGCTCGTCACGGAATTTCAGCGGATCTGGCGTCACCTCGGGCAGGGCGACGTCGAACCAGGTCTCGTTGTCGAACATCGACTTCAGCCGCGCCACCGCGCCCATGCGCATGTGGTAGTTGGAGCCGGGGATGACGAACTGGTTGGCCTCGACGTCCTTGTAGAACACGAGCTGTCCGGAATCCGGGCACTTGATCCAGAGGTTCTCCGGCGTCTCGCGGCGCAGGATGTTGCGGATCTTCGGCCGGACCACGTTGGTAAGCCAGTTCATGTGTCGCTCCGTGTTGCGGTCGCCCGAATATATGGCGGGACGGCGGGGTCACGGCAAGACGGCCGCGACGCCCGGTCGAATAGTGGTTGACGGCCTATTCCGCGGCCTGTTGCGCCCCGTGCACGCCCCTTGCCAGCGCAGCGGCCAGATCGGCGACGGCGCTCACCGTCTTGGCGGTCGCGCGTCCCTCGGCATCGAGGCTGGCGCGGAGCGCGTCGACCAGGGCGGTGCCGACCACGGCGCCGTCGGCATTGGCGGCGATGGCGCGGGCGGTCTCCGGTGTCCGGATGCCGAAGCCGACGCAGACAGGCAGCGCCGTATGCCGCTTGATCCGGGCCACGGCGGCACCGACGGCGGAGGAGTCCGCCGCCGCCGCGCCGGTAATGCCGGTGATCGAGACGTAGTAGACGAAGCCGGAGGTGTTCGCGAGCACGGCCGGCAGCCGCTTGTCATCGGTGGTCGGCGTCGCCAGCCGGATGAAATTCAGCCCGGCCTTCAGGGCGGGAATGCACAGCTCGCTGTCTTCCTCCGGCGGCAGGTCGACGATGATCAGGCCGTCGACGCCGGCGCTCTTCGCATCATCGAGGAACTTGTCGACGCCGTAGATGTAGATCGGGTTGTAGTAGCCCATCAGCACGATCGGCGTGTCAGCATCGCTCTCGCGGAAGCTGCGCACCAGTTGCAGCGTCTTCCTCAGGGTCATCCCCGCCTTGAGCGCGCGCAGACCCGCCGCCTGGATCGACGGACCATCGGCCATCGGATCGGTGAACGGCATGCCGATCTCGATGATATCGGCGCCCGCCTGCGGCAGCGCCTTGACGATGGCGAGCGATGTCTCGGGATCGGGATCACCACCCATGACGAAGGTGACGAACGCCGAGCGGCCTTCCTGCTTCAACTGCGCGAAGCGCGCATCCATCCGTCTGGTCACGATGCCTTCGCCCTTCCTCGCAGGATATCGCCGACCTGCGGCACGTCCTTGTCGCCGCGGCCGGACATGTTGACCACCATCAAGTGGTCTTTCGGCTTCTTCGGCGCGAGCTCCATGACCTTGGCGATCGCGTGCGCCGGCTCCAGCGCGGGAATGATGCCCTCGAGCCGCGACAGCAACTGGAACGCCGCAAGCGCCTCCTCGTCGGTCGCCGACAAATAGTTCACGCGGCCGACGTCGTGCAGCCAGGAATGCTCTGGCCCGATGCCGGGGTAATCGAGACCGGCCGAGATCGAATGCGCCTCCTCGATCTGCCCGTCCTCGTCCATCAGCAGATAGGTGCGGTTGCCGTGCAGCACACCGGGGCGGCCGCCGGCGATCGAGGCGGCGTGCAGATGCGTCAGGCCGTGGCCCGCCGCTTCGACGCCATAGATCTCGACCGAGGGATCATCGAGGAACGGATGGAACAGGCCCATCGCATTGGAGCCGCCGCCGATGCAGGCAATCAGCGAGTCCGGCAGCCGGCCCTCGGCCTCCTGCATCTGCGTGCGCGTCTCGTTGCCGATCACCGACTGGAAATCGCGCACCATCATCGGATAGGGGTGCGGGCCGGCGACGGTACCGATGCAATAAAACGTGTCGTGGACGTTGGTGACCCAGTCACGCAGCGCCTCGTTCATCGCGTCCTTCAGGGTCTTCGCACCGGACTGCACCGGCACCACTTTGGCGCCGAGCATCTCCATGCGGATCACGTTGGGCTGCTGCCGCTCGACGTCGACCGCGCCCATGTAGACGACGCAATCGAGACCGAAGCGCGCGCACAGCGTCGCCGTCGCCACGCCGTGCTGGCCGGCGCCGGTCTCGGCGATGATGCGCTTCTTGCCCATGCGGCGCGCGACCATGATCTGGCCGAGCACGTTGTTGACCTTGTGCGAGCCGGTGTGATTGAGCTCCTCGCGCTTGAAGTAGATCTTGGCGCCGCCGAGATGCTCGGTCAGGCGCTCTGCGTAGTACAGCGGCGAGGGCCGGCCCACGTAGTTCTTTAGATAGCCGTTCATCTCGGCATGAAACGCGGGATCGGCCTTGGCCTCCGCATAGGCCTTTTCCAGATCGAGGATCAGCGGCATCAGGGTTTCGGCGACGAAGCGGCCGCCGAAAATGCCGAAGTGACCGCGGTCGTCCGGACCGCTGCGGTAGGAATTGGGAATGGCTGTCGTCATTGAACGCTCAACTCTTCAGCGGCCCGCGCCGCGCGAATGAAATCCCGGATCATGTCGCAATCCTTCACACCCGGCGCCCGCTCGACGCCCGATGACACGTCGACGCCGCCCGCGCAGGTGATCCGCACGGCCTCGGCGACGTTGTCGACGCTCAGGCCGCCAGAGACCATGAACGGGCGATCGAGCTTCAGGCCCTGTAGCAGACGCCAATCGAAGGTGGCACCGAGGCCACCGGGGCGGGTCGCATCCTTGGGCGCCCGCGCATCGAACAGGATGCGATCGCACACATCGGCATAGCCCGCCAGCGGCGCGAGATCGGCGGAGGTCGCGACCGGGATGGCCTTCATGACGGGCAGGCCGAAGCGCTGCTTGAGGTCACGGATGCGCGCGACGCTTTCACGTCCGTGCAGCTGCAGGAGATCGGGGTGCAGGGTCTCGACGATGTTCTCGACAGTCGCGTCGTCGGCATCGACGGTCAGCGCCACCTTGAGCGCGCGGCCCCTGACGTCACGACCCAGCTCACGCGCGGCCGTCAGACCGACATGGCGTGGGGACGGCGGAAAGAACACGAAGCCCACCATGTCGGCGCCCGCGTCGAGCGCCGCAGCGAGGGTGTCGGGCGTGGTCAGGCCGCAGATTTTGACGATCAGGGACATCGATGAACAACGCACGTCCGGGCGGAAAGGATCACCAGAAGCCGGCGGCTTCGAAGGCCGCCGAGCTTTGGCGCCTTCTACAACGCGGCGCCCTGCTTGTCTCGCCCATAAGGGGCGAAAAGGCGCGCCGGCGCTGCCGGAACCAGGGATTGTGCCGGCCCCTGATTTGCACGCGCCGCGGCGCTGAGCTGCGCCACCTGCGCGCGGGCCGCTTCGGCATCGGCCTGATGGCGGCGCGCGGCCCGGCGCCAGCGGCGCTGGCCGATCCAGGTGGCACAGCCACCCGCGATCACGCCCAGGATCGCGACGGCGATGATCAAGGCGAACAGCGGGACCGACGCCGCAAGCGCCGGATCAGTCGCGTTGAAGGGATCAAACGACACGGTAACGAAATGCCGATTGGCGACCGCGAAGATGACGAACAGCACCAGCAGCGGAAGGACGACCACGACAGTGAAGAATTTTCGCATGCGCTCGCTCGTGTCAGTCAGGCCGGATTCGCCTCGAAATCAGCCGCAGACGATTAGCACGGCCGGCGCGAGATGCTTCAATCGTCGGCGTCGTCAGCCGCGGCGCCGGCGGGATTGTCCCGGTTCAGCCGCTCGCGCATTTCCTTGCCCGTCTTGAAGAACGGGACGCTCTTCTGGTCCACCGGGACATGAGCTCCGGTCCGTGGGTTGCGCCCGGCGCGGGCCGGCCGATGCTTGACCGAGAAGGCGCCGAAGCCGCGCAGCTCGACGCGGTCACCGCGGGCGAGCGCCGCGACGATCTCATCGAGGATCGCATTGACGATGTTCTCGACATCCCGCTGGTAGAGATGCGGGTTGTGCTCGGCGATACGCTGAACAAGCTCGGATTTGATCATCGAGAAAATGTACCCGGGGAGACAAGTCCCATTTCCGTGAAAATATGCTGGACTGTCAAGACGCTAAATCATTCATCGCGGCCATGAATCGGGTTGCGAGGCCCGGTACGGGGCCTCGCCATGGCACACGCAAAACGGGAAGATCGCCCTGAGGATGGTCTTGGCGGGTTCAATTGCCCGGCGCGGGCGTCCAGAGCGCGAGCATGCCGTCGAGACCAATCCGATCGACCGCCTGGACCACGCCGGTGCGCTCGATCTGGCGGGCGATCCCGGAGAGGCCGACGGCATCGAGCGCGATCGAGGTCGCCGTTCGCAGGAAGGTCAGATCGCCGAACCGCGGCGTGAGCTTGTAGTCGCGCACCGGAAGGTCCTTCTTGACGTTCTTGTTGGCGACGAGCCACGCGACGGCGGCCTTCTCGTCGCCGAGCTCGTCGATGAGCTTCAGCTCGATCGCCTGCCTGCCGGTGAAGACGCGGCCGTCGGCCACCTTCTCCAACTGCTCATCGTTCATGGCGCGGCGGTCCTTCACCAGTCCGCGGAACCAGGCGTAGGAATCCTTGACCAGGGCGTCGAGCGCCGCGCGCGCTTCCGGGCTGGTCGGCTCGTAGCCGTTGGGGGCGGCCTTCAGCGGCGAGGATTTGACCTCCTCGATCTTCACGCCGACCGTCTTCAACAGCTCGCCGACATTCGGATACTGGAACAGCACGCCGATCGAGCCGACCAGCGAGCTCTGCTGCGCGACGATGTGATCGGCAGCGATCGCGCCGATATAGCCGCCGGAAGCCGCCAGGCCTTCCACGACGACGACCAGCGGCTTCTTCGCCTTCAATCGCACCAGCGAGTCGTAGAGCTGCTCGGAGCCGGCGGTGGTGCCGCCCGGCGAATTGATGTGAACGATGACGGCTTCCGCCGAGGAGTTCTCCAGCCGCTCCAGCGCCGCGACGCGCTCATGGTCGCTGCGGATCAGGCCCTCGATATTGACGCGGGCGATCGAGCCAGAGGTCGAGAGCGCGGTGCGGCCGCGCGGCGACATCGCCAGACCGATGGCGGAAAGAGCCGCAATCGCAATCAGCACCGCGACGACACGCCAGAACGTCAGCTTGCGGCGCAGCCTGCGGCGATCGACGATCACATCCGAATCAAGCGACATGGACAGCTCCTGGAAGTCTCGGCGCGTTTTGCATCCGCAGCCTGAATATCTCGTTATCCGATTACATCAATCGCGGCGCAATTTGAAGAAAGGAAGGCTTGCGGCGAAGCGGCCGGATGCCCGATCCGCCCGGAACAGAGCGCGCATCTCTGCCTCGCTGGAACAAAAAAAGCCCCGGCTTTCGCCGGGGCTTTGATCTGATCACGCGAACCGAAGGCTTACTTCGAGTCGCGGTTCTTGAGCGCGGTGCCCAGGATGTCGCCCAGCGTGGCGCCCGAATCGGACGAGCCGTACTGCGCGATGGCTTCCTTCTCTTCCGCGACTTCCAACGCCTTGATCGACACCTGCACCTTGCGGGCCTTCTTGTCGAACTGGATCACGCGGGCATCGACCTTCTCACCGACGGCGAACCGCTCGGTGCGCTGGTCGTTGCGATCGCGCGCCAGCTCGGAGCGCTTGATGAAGGTGGTGAAGTCGGTGCCGGTGATCTTGACGTCGATGCCGCCGTCCTTGACGTCGAGCACTTCGCAGGTGACGACCGCGCCCTTCTTGACATCGCCCGGCTCGGCGAAGGGATCGCCTTCGAGCTGCTTGATGCCGAGCGAGATGCGCTCCTTCTCCACGTCGACGTCGAGCACCACGGCCTTGACCATGTCGCCCTTCTTGTAGTTGTCGATGACCTGCTCGCCGGGTTGCTTCCAGTCGAGATCCGACAGATGGACCATGCCGTCGACGTCGCCTTCGAGACCCAGGAACAGGCCGAACTCGGTCTTGTTCTTGACCTCGCCCTCGACCACCGAACCGGTCGGATGCTTCTCGACGAAGACCTCCCACGGATTGCGCATCGTCTGCTTGAGACCGAGCGAGATGCGGCGCTTGACGCTGTCGACCTCGAGCACCTGCACTTCGACCTCCTGCGAGGTCGACACGATCTTGCCGGGGTGCATGTTCTTCTTGGTCCACGACATCTCGGAGACGTGGATCAGGCCTTCGATGCCCGGCTCGAGCTCGACGAACGCGCCGTAGTCGGTGATGTTGGTGACGCGGCCATGGAAGCGGGCCTGCAGCGGATACTTCGCCTCGATGCCCTGCCACGGATCGTCGAGCAGCTGCTTCATGCCCAGCGAGATGCGGTGCGTCTCGTGGTTGATCTTGATGATCTTGACCTTCACCGTCTGACCGATGCTGAGCACCTCGGTCGGATGGTTGACGCGGCGCCACGCGATGTCGGTGACGTGCAGCAGGCCGTCGATGCCGCCGAGGTCAACGAACGCACCGTAATCGGTGATGTTCTTGACGACGCCGTCGATGACCTGACCCTCTTCGAGGTTCTGCACCAGCTCCTGGCGCTGCTCGGCGCGGGTCTCCTCCAGCACGGTGCGGCGCGACACGACGATGTTGCCGCGGCGGCGGTCCATCTTGAGGATCTGGAACGGCTGCGAGTTGTTCATCAGCGGCGCGACGTCGCGGATCGGACGGATGTCGACCTGCGAGCGCGGCAGGAAGGCCACGGCACCGTCGAGGTCGACGGTGAAGCCGCCCTTGACCTGGTTGAAGATGACGCCGTTGACCTTTTCGTTGTTCTGGAACGCCTTCTCGAGCTTGCCCCAGCTCTCTTCGCGGCGGGCCTTGTCGCGCGACAGCACCGCTTCGCCGAGCGCGTTCTCGATGCGGTCGAGGAACACCTCGACCTCGTCGCCGACCTTCAATTCACTGTCACGGCCGGGCCCGGCGAATTCGCGCAGCGCCACGCGGCCTTCGGTCTTCAGGCCGACGTCGATGACGGCCATGTCCTTCTCGATCGCAACAACCTTGCCCTTGACGACGGAGCTTTCCTGCAGGTTGCCCTTGGTGAAGGACTCGTCCAGCATCGCGGCGAAATCATCGCGGCTGGGATTGTAGGAAGAAGCAGAGGTACTCGAAGCCATTTGTTCTCCAGATGCGGACATTCTCGCCAGCTTGGGTTGATCGGCGCATCGAATGGACAGTGCCTGGAGGTCCACAAATCCCCAGACGTCCGCGTGATGCGCGATAAGCGCAAACGACGCGGGCCGGCAGTGCCTGCACATGCGATACGTATGAAGTGCGTCCGGATGATCGGACTCGATTGAACCGCAATCGAGCTATCGATGGTCAAGGGCGGGAGCGGGCATTCCTCCAATGACGCCGGCGGAAATCAAACCCGCTGACGGCCCGCTCGAACGGCCTCGACGATATCGATGGCGGCCCGGACGCCGCCTTCTATATCCAAATGGGAGTTGTCAAGCAAGACAGCATCCGGGGCTTGTTTCAAGGGGGCGACGGCGCGGTTCTGGTCGCGCTCGTCACGCGCCAGGATGTCGGCCAGAATGGCCGCCTCGTCAGCCGGTTCCCCACGTGAAAGCGCCTCGAGGGTGCGACGATGCGCCCGGATGCGGGGATCGGCGACGACGTAGATCTTCACCTCGGCGTCCGGGCAGATCACGGTTCCGATGTCGCGGCCGTCGAGCACGGCGCCGGGCGGCTGGCTCGCGAACTGACGCTGGAAAGCCACCAGCGCCTCGCGCACTTTCGGCAACGCCGAGACCACGGAGGCCGCGGACCCGACCTGGTGCGACCTGAGCGCCGGGTTGTCGAAGGTCGAGGGATCCAGGGTCATGGCGACGTCCGCCGCCCGGGTCTCATCCTTGAGGTCGGTGCCGGCGGTCAGTAGCGCATGCGCGACGGCCCGGTAGATCACGCCCGTATCCAGGTGCCTGAGGCCGTAATGCGCCGCGAGACGCTTGGCCATGGTGCCCTTGCCCGAGGCAGCCGGGCCGTCGATGGCGATGATCATGCGAAATCCGCGCCCGCCTTGCACATCAGCGGGATGAAATCGGGGAAGCTGGTGGCGATGAAGGCGGTGTCGTCGACCGTGACCGGCTTATCAGACGCGAGGCCCATGACCAGCGCGGACATCGCGATGCGGTGGTCCATGTGGGTCGCAACCAGCCCGCCGCCCGGCACATGGCCCCTGCCCTCGACGATCAGATCGTCGCCGGTGATCTCGACCTGGACGCCGTTGACACGCAGCATGGCCGCGGTGGCCTCCAGCCGGTCGGATTCCTTGACGCGCAGCTCATGCAGGCCGCGCATCACGGTCGTGCCCTCGGCATAGGCGGCGGCGACCGCCAGCACGAGATATTCGTCGATCATCGACGGCGCCCGCTCCGGCGGCACCACGACGCCGCGCAGCTTGGAGGCGCGCACGCGCAGGCGCGCCATCGGCTCGCCGGCATCGCCGCGGACGTCGTCCTCCTCGATCGAGGCCCCCATCTCGCGCAAGGTCGTGAACAGGCCAGTCCGCAGCGGATTGGTCATGACGTCGGACAGCACGAGATCCGAGCCGTCGACGATCAGCGCGGCGACCAGCGGGAACGCGGCCGACGACGGATCAGCCGGCACGATTACCGGCGCGCCTGTTAGCTCCGGCTGGCCAGTCAGCGCGATGCGGCGGCCGTGGGTGCCTTCCGGCGTGGTCACGATCTCGGCACCGAAATGCTTCAGCATCAGCTCGGTATGGTCGCGGCTCGCCTCCTGCTCGATCACCGTGGTGACGCCGGGCGCGGCGAGGCCGGCCAGCAGCACGGCCGACTTGATCTGGGCCGAGGCGACGGGGGTGCGGTATTCGATCGGGACCGGGTTGCTGGCCCCCTGCAGGGTCAACGGCAGCTTGCCGCCCTCGGCGATGGCGGTGACCTTGGCGCCCATCAGCACCAGCGGGTCGAGGATGCGCCGCATCGGGCGGCTGCGCAGCGAGGCATCACCGTCGAAAACGGCCGAGATCGGGCAGCCGGCGACGGCGCCCATCACCAGCCGGCAGCCGGTGCCGGAGTTGCCGAAATCGAGCGGCGCGCTCGGCTGGGCGAAGCCGCCGACCCCCACGCCACGGACGGTCCACGCGAAGTCGCCGGTGCGTTCGACCTTCGCACCCAGGGCTCGCATTGATTGGGCGGTGTTGAGGACGTCTTCGCCCTCGAGCAGGCCGGAAATTCGGGTCTCGCCGACCGACAATGCTCCCAGGATCAGCGCCCGGTGCGAGATCGACTTGTCGCCGGGCACGCGAATCGTGCCCGAGAGGGGCCCGGAGGCGCGTGATTCCAGGGGAGTCGGGGCGATTGACGTGCTCACGGCAGGATCCTCGTGTTTCGGACGCGGCAGGTATCACAGCCCCCGCCCTCCGTCACGAGCGGTGATTTTCCCGTTGACAGCGCTATTGACAGCGGCGCGGCAACTAGCCAAGTGAGACACCGCTTTTCAGACATTGCCAGGACGCCTGCACGTGGCCAAATCCGAGCTCGGAACCAAACGCATTTGCCCGACGACGGGCAAAAAGTTCTATGACCTCAACAAGAACCCGGTGATCTCGCCCTACACCGGCGAGGTCGTGCCGATCGCGCCGGTGGCTCCGACCCGCGCGATGCGCGGCGAGGCTGCGCGTGCCGCTGCGGCGGCCGACGTGGTCGAGCCCGCCGAGGCCGAGGAGTTGGTGTCGCTCGAGGAGGCCGATGCCGAGGAGAACACCGGCAAGGTCAAGGCCGTCGTGCCGGAGACCGAGGACGACATCGAGATCGACGAGACCCTCGACGACGACGAGGATGATGATTCCACCTTCATCGCCGACGAGGAAGAAGGCGACGAGGACGTGACCGACATCATCGGCGATGTCGGCGGCGACGAAGAATAATCGTCGAAGACACTTGAGATCAGCCGCGAACTGTGGTTCACGGTGCTCCCCGGCGGTCACCCAGACCGCCGGTTCGGTTCAGGGGCCATAGCTCAGCTGGGAGAGCGCTTGCATGGCATGCAAGAGGTCGGCGGTTCGATCCCGCCTGGCTCCACCACGCTTCGCCCTTCGGGCTACGCGTGGCGCAGCCACGACGGAGCCCGAAGGGCGAAGCGTGGTGCCCGGCGAAGCCCCTTGGCGAAGCCGGGCTTTGAGAGGCCCGTCATCTTCTCCAGCTGGTGTTTTCTCGAGTCACGCCTGCCTACGGTTTACGACCTGATTTCGTACGCAGGCAGCCGGGATGACAAACTCCCTTCCCGATTGCAGAATGCCGGCCCGCAATCCTTCGCGGCGAGTGCCTTCGCATGTGGTACGTCTACATCATCCGCAGCCTCGCCTTCCCCGAGCAGGAATATGTCGGCGCGACAGCGGACATCAGACAGCGCCTGAAGGATCACAACGCTGGCCGGTCAGTTCACACGTCCAAGTTCATGCCGTGGATGCTGGTCTGGTATTGCGCCTTTCCGGACAAGCATCGCGCGTTGGCGTTCGAGACCTACCTGAAATCGCATTCTGGGCGGGCATTCTCAAAGAAGCGCCTGCTCGGTCCAGTCTGACCGCTCCTCACCCCTCCACCGCCGCATTCAAATGCTCCCGCAGGCGCACCAGCTTGCCGTGCAGGTCGGCCAGTTCCGCGAGCGAGCAGCCCGTCGCATCCAGGATCGCGGGCGGCACGATCGACCTTGCCTTGTCGCGTAGTCCCGCGCCCTGGGCGGTGAGGGTGACGATCACCTGACGCTCGTCCTCGGCCGATCGTGTCCGCCTGATGAAATGCAGCGCCTCCATCCGCTTCAGCAGCGGCGTCAGCGTGCCGGAATCCAGGAATAGCCGCTCGCCGATCTCCTTCACCGACAGGCCGTCGCGCTCCCACAGCACCAGCATCACCAGATATTGCGGATAGGTGAGGCCGAGACGGTCGAGCAAAGGCTTGTAGACCCGGTTGAAGGCATGGGCGGTCGAATAGACTGCGAAGCAGAGCTGGTTGCCGAGCTGGAGCGGCAGGTCTGCCGCGGACTTCTTTCGCATCGAGGTCACCACAGGTCGATCCTATCGGCATCTTGAGCCCGCACGCCTCGGGTCGACAACGGGCCCGGCGCCCCGATCACGAATTTTCTACCGAACAATTATATTGTTCACAATTCAATTGTGTGCAATATGACGCCACTGAATTCGTCCATCCAACCGGGAGACACCCCATGTCCGTGAACGTGCTCTACAAGACCAGCGCCAAGGCGACCGGCGGCCGCGACGGCGAAGCCGCGACCCTCGACGGCTCGCTCAAGGTCAAGCTCTCCACCCCGAAGGAGCTCGGCGGCGGCGGTGGCGCCGGCAACAATCCGGAGCAGTTGTTCGCGGCCGGCTATGCGGCCTGCTTCATCGGCGCGATGAAGTTTGTCGGCTCGCAGGGCGGCCCGAAGGTTCCCGCCGACACGTCGGTGACCTCGACCGTCGGCATCGGCCCGCGTTCAGAAGGCGGCTTCGGCATCACCGTCGAGCTCGCGGTGTCGCTGCCCGGCCTCGCCAAGGCCGACGCCGAGGCTCTGGTCGCCAAGGCGCACGAGGTGTGCCCCTATTCCAACGCCACGCGCGGAAATGTCGATGTCAAGCTGACCGTCGTCTGAGGCTGAATTCCGCCCTGCGGCAGCGTTTTCCCGCGTCCGCCGCAGGGCAGGCCTCGCGTTTTCGCGACGGCGCCATTCGGCGAGCCGCGTTTGCACCAGCGCCGTAGCAATGCTTAATGGCCGCGAGCTGAAACCAACCTCGCGACATCCGATGACACCCCAATTTGCTCCCGGCGCCATGGCCGGACTGCGCGTGATCGATCTGACGCGCGTGCTCGGCGGGCCCTACTGCACACAGATCCTGGCCGATCACGGCGCCGACGTGATCAAGGTCGAACCGCCGGCCGGCGACGAGGTCCGCGACTGGGGCCCTCCCTTCCACGACGAAGACGCTGCCTATTTCGTCGGGATCAACCGCAACAAGCGTTCGATCGGCCTCGATCTCGCTTCCGAGGGTGGCCGCGTCGTGCTGATGCGGATGCTCGAGACCGCCGACGTGCTGATCGAGAACTTCAAGCCCGGCACCTTGGAGAAGTGGGGCATCGGCAGCGACACGCTGCGCGAGACATTCCCGAAGCTGGTGCACTGCCGCATCTGCGGCTTCGGCGCCGACGGTCCGCGCGGCGGCAATCCCGGCTATGACGCGATCATCCAGGCGATGACCGGCATGATCGCCGCGACCGGCTCCTCGCAGAGCGGACCGATGCGGATCGGCGTGCCGCTGGTCGACATCACCACCGGACTCTATGCCGCGATCGGCATCCTGATGGCGCTGTCGGAACGGCAGCGCTCTGGGCTCGGCCAGTTCCTCGAGGTCACGCTGTATGAGACCGGCCTCGCGATCATGCATCCGCATACCGCAAACTACTTCATGCACGGCAAGCCGCCGTCGCTGACCGGCAACGAGCATCCGAACCTCGTTCCCTACGCGATCTTCCCAACCAAGACGGACGATATCTTCATCGGCGTCGGCAATGACGGCACCTTCCGCAAGCTCGCCAAGGAAATCGGCCGGCCGGAGCTCGGCACCGATCCGCGCTTCGCCCGCAACAAGGATCGCGTCGCCAATCGCGAGGCGCTGCGCGCCGAGCTCGCCGCCGTCTTCAGCCAATTCGAGGCGGAGCCGCTGTGCGACCGGCTGCTCGCGGCCGGCCTGCCGGCGGGACCCGTGCAGAAGATCGACCAGGCGCTGACCAATCCGCACACGATCTACCGCGGCGATGTCATCGAAAAGGACTGGTACAAGGGCGTCGCGTCGCCGATCCGGCTCGAACGCAGCAAGCCGACCCTGCGCTCCACGCCGCCGAAGTTCAGCCAGCATGCGCAGGAGGTGCTCAGCGAGTTCGGCTACTCGGAGCACGAGATCCAGGCCCTGCTGTCCCAGGGCACGGTGTGCGCCGAACGCAAGCGCTGAAGCGCCATCAGCCTGTCGTCTCCCCACGCTAGCGTCGCCTGGGGCATCGCCCCGGCGCCGCGCCGTCTCGCGCAAGTCGCGGCATTCCGCCGCGAAGCCGCGACGAACGCGCTTTCCGCTGACGATCCAACCGGTTATACATTCACAAAACTGTCATCTCGCGCTGCTACGGCCGCGACGCCGATGACGTTCCATGGGAGGTATTTTTTAATGTCACTTCGACAATTCTGGACCGCCGCCGCCGCGGCAGCCACGCTGGTCCTTGGCGCCGCCGCACCCGCGCATGCGGTGACGGAGATTCAGTGGTGGCACGCGATGACCGGCGCCAACAACGACGTCATCGTCAAGCTCGCCAACGATTTCAACACCTCGCAGACCGACTATAAGGTCGTTCCGACCTACAAGGGCAACTACGCCGATACGATGAATGCCGGCATTGCCGCCTTCCGCGCCGGCAATGCGCCGCATATCATGCAGGTGTTCGAGGTCGGCACCGCCACGATGATGGCCGCCACCGGCGCCGTGAAGCCGGTCTACAAGCTGATGCAGGACGCCAGCGAGAAGTTCGATCCCAAGAGCTACCTGCCGGCCATCACCGGCTACTATTCGACCTCGAAGGGCGAAATGCTCTCCTTCCCCTTCAACTCCTCATCCACCGTCATGTGGGTCAATCTCGACGAGCTGAAGAAGGTCAACGCCGAGATCCCGAAGACCTGGCCCGAGCTGTTCGAGACCGCCAAGAAGCTGAAGGCGGCCGGCCATCCGACCTGCGGCTTCTCCGGCTCGTGGGTCACCTGGGTCAATCTCGAGCAGCTCTCCGCCTGGCACAACGTGCCGCTCGCCAGCAAGGCGAACGGTCTCGACGGCTTCGATACCGTCCTTGAATTCAACGGTCCGCTGCAGGTGAAGCATCTCGAAAACCTGGTCGAGCTGCAGAAGGACAAGACCTACGACTATGCCGGCCGCACCAACACCGGCGAGGGCCGCTTCACCTCGGGCGAATGCCCGATCTACCTGACCTCGTCGGCGTTCTTCGGCAACGTCAAGGCGCAGGCCAAGTTCGCCTTCACCGCTGCGCCGATGCCCTATTATCCCGACGCCAAGGGCGCACCGCAGAACTCGATCATCGGCGGCGCCTCGCTCTGGGTGATGGGCGGCAAGAGCGCGGACGAATACAAGGGCGTGGCGAAGTTCCTGACCTTCCTCTCGGACACCGATCGTCAGGTCTATATCCACAAGGCCTCGGGCTATCTGCCGATCACCAAGGCGGCCTACGCGAAGGCCAAGGCCGAGGGCTTCTACAAGGATCAGCCCTACCTGGAGACGCCGCTGCTCGAATTGACCAACAAGGAGCCGACGGAGAATTCCCGCGGCCTGCGTCTTGGCAACATGGTGCAACTGCGTGACGTCTGGTCGGAGGAGATCGAGCAGGCTCTGGCCGGCAAGAAGACCGCCAAGCAGGCGCTGGACGCCGCGGTCGAGCGCGGCAACCAAATGCTGCGCCAGTTCGAAAAGACGGCCGTGAAGTGAGGCCAAGAGCCGGCAGGCCACCCGCGGCCTGCCGGCTCGCCGACCGACCATGCAGAAGAACGCCATCTTCCAATCAAAACTGCTGCCGTTCGTGCTGGTCGCTCCCCAGCTCGCGATCGTGCTGATTTTCTTCTATTGGCCCGCGATCCAGGCCGTTATCCAGTCGTTCCTGCTGCAGGACGCGTTCGGCCTGTCCACGAGCTTCGTCTGGTTCGAGAACTACGCCGACCTGCTCAGTCAGCCGGACTATTTTCAAGCCATTCTCCGCACATTCGGCTTCTCCTTCGCCATCGCACTCTCGTCGCTCTCGGTCGCGCTGCTGCTCGCGGTCATGGCGGACAAGCCGCTGCGCGGCGTCACGCTGTACCGGACGTTGCTGATCTGGCCCTATGCCGTCGCGCCGCCGGTGGTGGGCGTGCTCTGGATCTTCATGCTGCATCCGTCGCTCGGCGTGATCTCGCGCTATCTGCGCGCGATGGGCATCGACTGGAATCCGCTGCTCGACGGCGACCAGGCGGCGCTGCAGATCATCCTCGCGGCCGCCTGGAAGCAGATCTCCTACAACTTCCTGTTCTTCCTCGCCGGGCTGCAGAGCATCCCCCGCAGCGTGCTCGAGGCCGCCGCGATCGACGGCGCGCGGCCGATGCGGCGGTTCTGGACCGTGACCTTCCCGCTGCTGTCGCCGACCATCTTTTTCCTGCTGGTCATCAACATCGTCTACGCCTTCTTCGAGACGTTCGGCATCATCGACACGATGACCCGTGGCGGCCCGGGCAAGTCCACCGAGACGCTGGTCTACAAGGTCTACACGGACGGCCTGCTCGGCGGCAATCTCGGCTCGTCGGCCGCACAATCCGTCGTTCTGATGGTCATCGTCATCGTGCTGACGGCGATCCAGTTCCGCTTCGTCGAGCGCAAGGTGACCTACTGATGGTCGAGCAAGAAGGCATTCGACGCTACGTCGCGCACGCCATCCTGTGGATCGGAATCGCGATCGTGGCGTTCCCGGTGTATCTCGCGTTCGTCGCCTCGACGCAGGACAACGCGGTCATCGCCAACGGGCAGATGTCGCTGCTGCCGGGCGGGCACTTCCTGTCGACCTACTATCAGACCATCTTCGTCGGCACGAGCGGCTCGACCCGCGAGCCGGTGGCGACCATGCTGCTGAACTCGCTGGTCATGGCGCTGCTGATCGCCGTCGGCAAGATCGCGATCTCGATCATCTCGGCCTATGCGGTCGTCTACTTCCGCTTCCCGTTCCGCATGGCGATCTTCTGGCTGATCTTTATCACCCTCATGCTGCCGGTCGAGGTGCGCATCTATCCGACCTACAAGATCGTCGCCGACCTGCACATGCTCGACAGCTATGCGGGGCTGGCGCTGCCCCTGATCGCCTCGGCCACCGCCACGCTGCTGTTCCGCCAGTTCTTCATGACCGTGCCGGATGAGCTCCTGGAGGCATCCCGCATCGACGGCGCCGGGCCGCTCCGCTTCTTCTGGGACACCTTGCTGCCGCTGTCGCGCACCAACATGGCGGCGCTGTTCGTGATCCTGTTCATCCTCGGCTGGAATCAATATCTCTGGCCCCTGCTGATCACCACGCGCGACGACATGCAGACCATCCAGATCGGCATCCGCAAGATGATCACGACAACCGACGCGCTGACGGAGTGGCCGGTCGTCATGGCGACCGCCGTGCTCGCGATGCTGCCGCCGGTGTTCGTCGTGGTCGTCATGCAGCGCCTGTTCGTCAAGGGGCTGGTGGAGACGGAAAAGTGACGAGGGGGCGAATAGCGAATGGCGAGTGGCGAATAGGGATGTTCGCGCAACGGCTCGCTTCGTCCCCTTCCCTATTTGCTACTCCCCATTCGCTATTCGCTAGGTAACCCATGGCCAACGTCACACTCCGCAACGTCCGCAAGGTCTATCCCGGCGGCTTCGAAGCCATCAAAGGCGTCGATGTCGATGTCGGCGATGGTCAGTTCTGCGTGCTGGTCGGGCCGTCGGGCTGCGGCAAATCCACCCTGCTGCGGATGGTCGCGGGGCTCGAGACGATCACGTCGGGCGAGATCGACATCGGCGGCCGCATCGTCAATGCCATCGAGCCTGCCGATCGCGACATCGCGATGGTGTTCCAGAACTATGCGCTCTATCCGCACATGACCGTCTATAACAACATGGCCTACGGCCTGCGCAATCGCGGCATGGCGGAGAAGGAGATCAGGACGCGCGTCGAGGACGCCGCGCGCATTCTCGAGCTCGGCTCCATGCTCGAGCGGAAGCCGCGGCAGCTGTCCGGGGGCCAGCGTCAGCGCGTGGCGATGGGCCGCGCCATCGTGCGCCAACCCAAGGTGTTCCTGTTCGACGAGCCGCTGTCCAACCTCGACGCCAAGCTGCGCATCGCGATGCGGGTCGAGATCCGCAAATTGCAGCGCCGGCTCAACACCACCGCGATCTACGTCACCCACGACCAGCTCGAGGCCATGACGCTCGCCGACATCCTGGTGGTGATGAACGGCGGCAAGGTCGAGCAGATCGGCAATCCGCTCGACATCTATCAGAAGCCCGCGACCACCTTCGTCGCGTCCTTCATCGGCGCACCGCCGATGAACCTGATGCCGACCGATGGCGTGCGCGCCCAGTTGCACGGCGCCGACGCGGTTCCCGCAGAGGCGGGCCAGCTCGGCATCCGGCCTGAGGATTTCCAGCTCGGCGACACCGTTCCGCCGGGCGGGGTCGGGCTCGACCTCCGCGTCGAGGCGATCGAGCATGTCGGCGCCGAGACCTATGTCTACGGCGCGCGCCAGGATACGGGCAGCGATGACCGGCTCACCGCGACCGCCAACGACATCATCGTGCGGCTGCCGGGCACCGCCGCGCCGGAGATCGGCGCGCGGATTCGCGCCGTGGCGCCGCGGGCCAAGCTGCATCTGTTCTCGGCCGACGGCCGGCAGCGGCTGTCCGTTTAAACCCTTCCACAGGCTGGCCGTTCCGGCGCATTCGGGGTGCTTGAACGCGCCCCGGATCGTGCCCATATTGCTGCTCAAGGGGTGCCGTCAGGGCCCTGATACATCAAAGTCGCTTCGAGAGGACTTTGTAAACCATGTCTCGTGTTCCTTCGCTCTCCAGTCCGTTCCTGCTGGGCTTCGACGAGATCGAGCGCGTGCTCGACCGCGTCGTCAAAGGTGCCGACGGTTATCCGCCCTACAATATCGAGCGGTTCGAGCGCACCAATGGCCAGCCCGAGCGTCTGCGGATCACGCTGGCGGTGGCGGGTTTTACCCGCGACCAACTCGATGTCACCATTGAGGAAAACCAGCTCGTCATCCGCGGCCGGCAGCAGGACGACAAGACCAGGCAATACATTCATCGCGGCATCGCCGCGCGCCACTTCCAGCGCACCTTCGTGCTGGCGGAGGGAATGCATGTGCTCGGTGCGGACCTGAAGAACGGGTTGTTGTCGGTCGATCTGGCCAGGCCGGAGCCTGAGCGGATCGTTAAGACAATCGCTATCAATGAACACGAATAATGGTTTGATGGAACGAGTAGCGGACTCGACCGCTTGAGTCTCAGAAGGAGTCGAGACCATGACTGAAGGTAATGTCGCGTCGGAATCCCCCGTCTCCCTGGAGTCACTGGCGACCCTGGGCGAGGGCCACATCGCTTATGTGAAGCAGATCCGCTCCGAGGACGTACCGGGACTGTTTCCGCAGGCGCCGCACATCGCGCCGGGACTGAAGCTGTTCGCCTTGCATGCCGCCGACGGCACGCCGATCATGCTTACCGACAGCCGCGAAGCAGCGATTGCGAATGCGTGGAGCCACGAACTCCAGGCCGTGAGCGTCCACTGACGCAAAGGCCGAGCCGCAGCGCTTGCAGCGACCGCTCTCGTGAGACTCGATGCTCATGAGGAGCACGCGGCTCATGGACTGACACGAGGGCGGTCCCCGGAAACGGGGACGGCCCGTTTTTCTGCCCGGAACGATCGCCGCGCATGACCTTGCTGACAACACCCATGAGCGCGGCCGGGCTGCGTGCAGATCCTGCGCTCGCGGACGCACTGCTCGCGCTCAACAACGCGCATGCCTCCGAGCTGTCGTGGCTCACGCCCGAAACGTTCATGCAGCTGCTCGATCAGGCATGGCGAGCCTGGCGGATTGGCGAGGCCGATGCGCTGATGATCGCGCTGGACCACGCCGCCGCCTATGACAATCCCAATCACCGCTGGTTTCGCGCGCGCTACGATCGGTTCATCTATGTCGACCGCATCGTGGTGGCGCCGGCCGCCCGCGGCCGGGGCCTGGCGCGGCAGCTCTATGAGGAGCTGATTCGGGAAGCGACCGCGGCGGGCCACGACCGCATCGTCTGCGAGGTCAATCTGGATCCGCCCAATCCGCAGTCGGACGCGTTTCATGCTGCGCTCGGCTTCGCGCCGCTGGCGGCGGCCAGCATCCATGGCGGCGCCAAGACGGTGCGCTACATGGCGAGATCATTGCGATAGCCGGGAAGGACGAAGCGGCTGCCGAAGTGCTTTTGAGAAATTTGTTTCCGTCGATGTCCGTAACGGTCGATTTGACAACCAGATACAATCCGACCCGGTTTAAGGCGAAGGTGTCCAATCCTTAAGTTGTCCCTGTTGCGGCACGCGCTAGTCCGCTGTGTGACGAGCATGTGTAGGGATGGCAAATGCATGGATCACGGCTTGATGCAGGCGTCTTTCGAGAACTTGCACTCGGGACCCTACCGAACCGGCACGTCTTTCTTGACAGTCCTCCGCCGGGGCCGAGCCCTTACTACGTCATCTGCAACAGCGTGCCGAAAGCGGGGACGTACCTGCTGGTCGAACTCGTCAGAGCGCTGGGCGGTCATGTCGATGTCGGCTATCACACCTACACGTCATCGATCAGCAAGCTGAATCCCGACGGTTCGCTCGACTACGGACGCGCGCTTCCGGCCCCGCTCTGGGCGTCGGCCCTGCGCTCCGGCTACTCCTGCGCCTCGCACACCGAGTATTGTCCCTATCTCGAGCAATATCTCCTGGGCAGACCGGAACACAAGATGCTGTTCATCGTCCGCGACCCCCGCGACATCGTCGTGAGCTGGGTCGACTTCGTCTACCACTCGGCGGCCTACCCGAAGATGCGGAAGTGGAACGCCTATCTGCGGTCGGCCGGATCGGCCGCTCACCCCGACGACGCCTCCCGAATCACATCGACCCTCCTCTCTTTGCCCCGATCGGGCATCAAGAAGTTCATGAGCTGGCTGGACTCGCCAGCCTGCCTGACCGTGAAGTTCGAAGAGCTCTATTCAGAGCTCGCGATCGACGACGTGGCGCGGTCGTCGTTTCCTGTCCTTAACCGCATCTGCGACTACCTGGGACTTCCGCGCAAGACGGCCGCGGAGCTCGACGTGCTCGGCCGCGGCCTGACGTCGTCGGGACGCGGCCGGAAGGTCGGCATCTACAAGGAGCGAATGATGCCGCATCATTTCGACCTGCTCCGCAGCGAGGCATTCCAGGAGCTCGTCGTCGAGTTCGGCTACGAGCCGACGCCGTTGCCCACGTGCGCTCGGACGAACGGGCTCGGGGCCGCGCGGAGGCTCGTCAGCAGGCTTTCTCGGTCGTTGCAGGGCGGCGCGATACGACGTCAGGCCGCGGAAGCGGGCGGCAGCGCCAGCACCGAATAGATCGCCTGGGCGTCGCGCGAGGCGCGGAGCTTCTTGGCGACATCCTGGTCGCGGAGCAGGCGGGCGATCCGCGCCAGGGCCTTCAGATGGTCGGCACCGGCGCCTTCCGGCGCCAGCAGCAGGAACACGAGATCGACCGGCTGGCCGTCCATGGCTTCGAAATCGATCGGCCGCTCCAGCCGGGCGAACAGGCCGAACAGCTTCTCCAGCTTCGGCAGCTTGCCGTGGGGAATCGCGACGCCGTAGCCGACGGCCGTGGTTCCGAGCTTCTCCCGCTGCAGCAGGACTTCGAACACGTTGCGCTCGTTCTGCCCGGTCAGCGCAGCCGCGCGCGCTGCCAGCTCCTGCAGCGCCTGCTTCTTACTGATGACCTTCAAAGCCGGCACGATCGCCTCGGGTGCGACCAGATCGGTAATCGGCATAGGGCGTTCCGAGGTGATTGAACCGTCAGGGTGCGAAATAGGTCGGGACAGACCGGCGTCAAGAAGCTGAGGCGGCAGGCGGGCTTAACCCGTGTCCGATGGGTGGGGCTTCTACCCCAACGCAACGGCCGTGCCAACACCCGCAAGCGTGTTCCCGCAGCCTATCCTTAAAGATCGCCGGAGCGTGGCGGCCTGAAGGCGCCAGCGCCCCAACCGCTTGATCGCATCTGTTCATTGCCGTGGCGTGACGTCGCAACCGGTCGGCCAACCGCCTGATCGGGAACCGGTTTTCGCGCCGCCGGAAGATCCCTGGAACGCATCCGCGGGACTACGGCTTCACCGCCGGCGGATCGACCCAGCCGATATTTCCGTCGGCGCGGCGGTAGATGATGTTCACCCGGCCGCTGGAGCCGTGCTGAAACACCATGCAGGGTGCCCCCGAAAGATCGAGCTCCATCACGGCTTCGGACACCGACAGGCGCTTCAACGCCGTGGTGTTCTCGGCGATGATCACCGGGCTGTAGCCGGTGATCTCCTCGTCGCCCTCGGCCGGCGCCTCGATCACGTAGCTCGGCGCATCCAGCACCGCGCCGTCGAGATTGGCGAGCGCTGCATTGGCGGCATGGGATTTGCGCCCCGAGCGGTCCTTCAGCCGGCTCTTGTAGCGGCGTAGGCGCTTCTCGATCATCAAGAGCGCCTGGTCGGCGCTGGCATAGGCGTCCGGCGCGTTCGATTCGGCCTCGAGCGTGATGCCCGAATCGAGGTGCAGCGCGCAATCGGTCTTGAACCCGAAACCGTCCTTGGAGAGCGTGACATGGCCGGAATAGTTGCCGTCGAAGTATTTTCGCAAGACCTCGTCGGTGCGCTCGCTGACGCGCCCACGCAGCGCTTCGCTGACGCTGATGCTCTTTCCGGAAATCCGCAGGGTCATGTGCCGCCTCGATTCATGTGAACCAAGTATGACACTAAGCCTATTTGGTGAAGGCGCAATCTTGCGCAGCGGTCAAACTGACGCGGTATCCCGGGTGCGGTCGGCGCTGGCGGGGGCCGAGAGGGCATGCGCCAGCATGCTCTGCTTATCGCGGCGGCGCTGCACCGAGGACGGGATCCGCATCGCCTCCCGGTATTTCGCGACCGTGCGGCGGGCGATGTCGATGCCCGCGGCGCGCAGCTTCTCGACGATCGTATCATCGGAGAGAATTGCGGAGGGATCTTCCGCATCGATCAGTTGCTTGATGTGGTGACGCACGGCCTCTGCCGAATGCGCCTCGCCGCCATCGGCCGATGCGATCGAGGCGGTGAAGAAATATTTCAGCTCGAACGTGCCGCGATTGGTCGCCATGTATTTGTTGGCGGTAACGCGCGACACGGTCGATTCGTGCATCTGGATCGCATCCGCAACGGCCTTCAAGTTGAGCGGACGCAGATGCGCGACACCATGGGTGAAGAAGCCGTCCTGCTGGCGCACGATCTCGGTCGCCACTTTCAGGATCGTGCGGGCGCGCTGATCGAGCGCGCGCACCAGCCACGTCGCGTTCTGCAGGCAGTCGGTGAAGTAGGACTTGTCGCCGTCCTTTCGGATCGTCTTCGACAGCTCGGAGTAATAGACCTGATTCACGAGGACGCGCGGCAGCGTGTCGCTGTTGAGCTCGACCAGCCAGCCGCCGTCGGGACCGGGACGGACGTAGACGTCGGGCACCATGGTCTGCGTGCGCGTGGTGCCGAACTTCAGCCCCGGCTTCGGATCGAGCCTGCGGATCTCGCCGATCATGTCGACGAGGTCCTCGTCGTCGACGGCGCACAACTTGCGAAGGGCAACGAAGTCGCGCTTCGCCAGCAGATCGAGATGCTCGACCAGCGCCTGCATCGCCGGGTCATAGCGGTCGAGCTCGCGCAGCTGGATCGCGAGACATTCGCTCAAGTTGCGCGCGCAGATGCCCGGCGGATCGAAGGTCTGCAGCACGCCGAGCACGGCATCGACGTCGGCCTGCTCGGCGCCGAGGCGGTCGGCGGCCTGGCCGAGGTCGGCCGGCAGATAGCCGGCCTCGTCGACGAGATCGATCAGGTACTGGCCGATCATGCGGTCCGCCGGCGCGGTGAAGGCCACCGCCGCCTGCTCGGCGAGATGATCCGACAGCGTGGTCTCGGCCGCGACAAAGGCTTCGAGATTGTAGTCCTCGTCACCGGAGGCGCCGCCACCCCATTCGGTGTAAGTGGTCGGCGCTGCGTCCTGCGCGGTGCGCGCGGCGGCCTCAGCCGGCTCCTCGGAGAACACGTTGTCGAGCCCGGTGTCGAGCGTCTGTTCGATCTCCGTACGGGTGCCGAGATCGCGGCTCATCCAGTCTTCCTGGGCGCCCTCGAAGCTCTCGCCGCCGCCGCTCGCGCCCTCGCCGAAATCGTCGCCGTTGGCTTCGCTGCCTTCCGAGAACTCGGCGCGCTCGGACATCTGCTGCTCGCCGGCGACCGGCGCTTCCGGACCGTCGCTCGCGCGCTCCAGCAGCGGATTGCGCTCCAGCTCCTCTTCGACGAACGTGGAGAGGTCGAGATTGGACAGTTGCAGCAGCTTGATCGCCTGCATCAGCTGCGGCGTCATCACCAGCGACTGCGACTGGCGGAATTCTAATCTCTGCGTCAACGCCATGGGAGCAAGAACATTCCCTTACTGGTCCAATTCTTGCTTATCCTAATCCGCGCACGATGTACACGGCTTGACGAATAAGAAAAACGGAGTATGGCGCGCGGAGAAGACGAGGTTACCGGCCATCGCGAACCTGCTGGAAACAACGTCAATCGTAGCGTTTCCGCCTGATGTCGCGCAGACGACAAAAGCCGACAAGCACCGCGTCGGCAATCCTACAGCCGGAATTCCTCACCGAGATACAGCCGGCGCACGTCGGGATCGGCGACGATCTCCTCCGGGCTGCCTTCGGTGAGAATCTGCCCAGCATAGACGATGTAGGCGCGGTCGGTGAGGCCGAGCGTCTCGCGGACGTTGTGGTCGGTGATGAGCACGCCGATGCCGCGGTTGGTGAGATGGCGCACCAGCTGCTGAATGTCGCCGACCGCGATCGGATCGATGCCGGCGAACGGCTCGTCGAGCAGCATGTAGTTCGGGCGCGTCGCCAGCGCGCGCGCGATCTCGACGCGGCGGCGCTCGCCGCCGGACAGCGCGATCGACGGCGACTTGCGCAGCCGCGTGATGGTGAATTCTTCCAGCAGCGCGTCGAGCTCGCGCTCGCGCTTCTTGCGCGACGGCTCGACCACTTCGAGCACGGCGCGGATGTTCTGCTCGACGGTGAGGCCGCGGAAGATCGAGGCCTCCTGCGGCAGGTAGCCGATGCCGAGCCGCGCGCGCTGATACATCGGCAGCCGCGTGACGTCATGGCCATCGAGCTCGATGGCGCCGCGATCGGCCTTGATCAGGCCGGTGATCATGTAGAACACGGTGGTCTTGCCGGCGCCGTTCGGCCCGAGCAGGCCGACGGCCTCGCCGCGGCGGACATAGATCGACACGCCGCGCACGACCTGGCGGCTGCCAAAGCTCTTCTCGATCGAGTGCACGGCGAGGAAGCCCGGCCGGCGCAGCAGTTGCGGACCGCCCCCCGCGCCATTGTTGCGCGGCTTGGCTGGCATCGGCTGCGAGGCCGGCCGCTTGCGCTGGATCTGCTCGGTGTTCTGCGGCGAGCGCGGATTGATGCGTGGCACCGTTTCATCGCGCACGGAGTCGGCGAGCGCGGCGAGCGGATCATCGCTGTAGGAATTGCCGAACGGATCGTCCATGGCCGTGATGTCGTCGCGCCGGCGCGAGGAGCCTCGCTGGCCGCGCTTGGCGGGACGCCCACGAAACATGCCGAGTAGATCCACCATCCCCGCTTCGCTTACGCCCTTCGAGGCTGCCCGTCATCGACCGCAGCGCTGGCTCGCCCGCCCACCGCGAGCGAACGCATCTCACCTCTCGCGGATCACAGGGAGCGCGAGGCCGGCCAAAGCGCGGGAGGCCGCGCTCCGGAGTTCGTCGTCTGACGGCGAAGTCGCGGTCGCCCCACGCAGGCGACCGATCGCAAGATCGCAATCGTGTCCGGCATCACTCTTTCGCAGCCACGCAACGGGTTCCACGGCCTCCCGTTGCATCGGTCCTGCGACAGAACCGCCCGCTCGCTAGATAGAGGCAGCAGCGGCGCGGTTCAACTGGGCCGCCGGTGTTTTGCTAAATAATTGAAGTCACTTCGATTTGCCTGGACCGAGCTGCAGCGGCCCGGCGCCGCCCGGCGCCGAGGCCGTCGACGGGCCGCAGCCGCCGCCCGCGCCCGCGCCCGCCTGCGGCAGCAGCACCTGCACCCCGCGCCCGCTGTCCGACTCGACCCGCGACACGCCGGTCGTCATGTCGACCGTCAGCCGGTCGCCGCGCATCACGTTCTTGCACTGGGTCAGCACCACGCCGCCCTGCATCGAGATCATGTTGGTCTTGGTGTCGTAGACCGCGGTCTCGCCGGTCACGACCTGGTCCTTCTGCGTCACCTTGACGTCGCCGCGCGCCTCGAGACGGCGAATCGCCGAGCTGCCATCCGGCCCTGGCGTCGCAGCCGGCGTCGCCTTGGTCGCCTTGGCGCCGCCCTGCTGGGCGCCGCCGTCGTAGAACACCACCAGCGACTTCGAGGTCATGGTGGTATCGCCCTGCACGACCTTGACGTTGCCGGTGAAGGTCGCCTCCTTCTTCTTGTCGCGCATCTCGAGCGCAGCGGCCTCGATCTGGATCGGCTGGTCGCGGTTCTGGGAAAATCCCTGCAGCGCGTTCGGAACACCGGTGGTCGCGCTCTGCGCCTGCGATGAGTCGGCAAGCGCGAGCAACGCCAGCGCGGCGAAGCCGGCGCCGCGAATCGCTACGGGAATGAAACGACACGTCGTCATGAGCTCACTTCACGTTGCGGGCCGGACGGCCGGGATCGGCGCTCGCCGTCGTGGCCGGAGCGGCATTCATGTTGTCGAGGTTCATCATCACATTGCCCTCGAAGCGGATGACCTCGCCATTGTCGGTGATGCGCAGGCGGTCGGCAGAAAGCGTACCGTTGGTGAGCTTGACGTCGACGCGCTCGTCCGAGCTCACGGTGCCCTTGGCCATGTCGACCGAGGCGCGGCTCAGACGCGCCTCGTAGCCCGTCGACGTCGTCAGCAGGATGTCCTTCGTCAGCTCTAGCTGCTGCTGCTTGGTGTCGAACACGCCGGTATTCGCCTTCAAGGTCACCGTCGACTGATCCTCCATCAGCACCTTGGCGCGGAGGATGTTGAGCTCGACGTGATCGGGATCGGTGAGGTCCTGCACCGCGCTCCGGGCGACGAGATCATACGGCCGCTGGTCCGGGGTGAAGCCGGTCAGATGCGGCGTCTCCATCGTGATCTTGCGGCCGGAGATGACGAGGTTGCCGGTGAGATTCGGGGTGTTGATCTCCATGTGGAACGGATTGAACAGCGCGATGCCGATCACGACCGCCATCGCCAGTCCCACCGCCGCCGGCACCGCGACCCGCAGCACGCGCACGAAGCGGCTGTGGCGCGCCGCGACCGCGAAGCGCGCCTGCAGGGTGGGATCATAGGCGGGGTTGTGGACCGAGTTCACCAGGGCTCCGACGGACACGGGATGCGCGCGAAACAGCACCCATCCTACCATGGGGGGCCCCACCATTGCAGCCTGGAACTGGCGCTAAATCGCGACGCAGGGGCCTCGCGATCATTACGAGACATTAATGATCGTGAACGCGGCTGCGATTCGCCCCCCTCAGGAATGCGCGAAGATGTCCTCAGCCTCGAATCCGCCCAGATCGAGCGTCGCCCGGTGCGGCAGGAACGCGAAGCAGGCCTGCGCCAACGCCAGCCGCCCTTCGCGCGCCAGCATCCCGTCGAGCTTTTCGCGCAGCGCATGCAGATGCAGCACGTCGGAGGCAGCATAAGCGAGCTGCGGCTCGCTGAGCTGCTCGGCGCCCCAGTCGCTCGACTGCTGCTGCTTGGAGAGATCGACATTGAGCAGCTCGCGCACGAGGTCCTTGAGACCATGGCGGTCGGTATAGGTGCGCGCCAGCCGCGAGGCGATCTTGGTGCAATAGACCGGCTGCGGCATCACCCCGAACGCGTGAAACAGCGCCGCGACGTCGAAGCGCGCGAAGTGGAAGATTTTGGTGATGTCCGGGTTGCCGAGCAGCGCCTTCAGGTTCGGCGCATCGGTGTGCCCCTTGGGGATCTGCACCACGTCGGCCGAGCCGTCGCCGGGCGACAGCTGCACCACGCACAGCCGGTCGCGGTGCGGATTGAGCCCCATGGTCTCGGTGTCGATCGCCACCGAGGTGGTGTAGCGGGAAAGATCGGGCAGGTCGCCGCGGTGCAGGCGTACGGTCATGGCTCTCAAAACCTCGTCGAATCGAAATCGGACGCGACGGGCCGGAGCAACGCCGCGGGAAGCGCTCGGGAACCGGCTGTAGCCCGGCGCTGGTAACCAACCGGCAAACCCGCCGGGCCGGTCCGGAGATCAGCCGTGGGAATGCCAGCCCCGCCGCCCGGGCGCAAGGGCCGGACAGGGCCAGGTGATCGCATCTGAGGTGGCGCCGGCAATGTCTCCGCGGCCGTTCGAGGCGGCGCCTTCGTCATTGAGGCGGTCGACCCGCTGGTTGCATCGCGCCAGATCGCACCCAATCGATCGATGCAACTCTTGCATTGATCGATGCCGCCTTTGGCTTGGACAGAAAATGCCACTGGCCGTACGCGTGATATTGTCGCATGACTTCGCATCTGGAGTGCAGCGACCCAAGGCGGCCTGCAGCATCTGCCCAACAACAACGACATAATCAATTGAGGAGGAAGCCAAGATGAAGGCACTTACAGGTATCATTGCGGCCGCTGTGCTGGCGGTCTCGTCGCCTTTGGCGACCGCGCGCGATTTCCGCTCCGCCGATGTGCACCCCGCCGATTATCCGACCGTCGAAGCCGTCAAGTTCATGGGCAAGCAGCTCGCAACCGCGAGCGGCGGCAAGCTTGGCGTCAAGGTGTTTCCGAACGGCGCCCTCGGCTCCGAGAAGGACACGATCGAGCAGCTCAAGATCGGCGCGCTCGACATGATGCGGATCAACTCGTCGCCGCTCAACAATTTCGTGCCGGAGACCGTCGCGCTGTGCCTGCCCTTCGTGTTCCGCGACACGCAGCATATGCGCAATGTCCTGGACGGGCCGATCGGCGATGAGATCCTGGCCGCCATGGAGCCCGCCGGCCTGGTCGGCCTGGCCTATTACGACAGCGGCGCGCGCTCGATCTACACGGTCAAGGCGCCGGTGAAGTCGCTCGCCGATCTCAAGGGCCTGAAGATTCGCGTCCAGCAGTCCGACCTCTGGGTCGGCATGATCCAGAGCCTCGGCGCCAACCCGACCCCGATGCCCTATGGCGAGGTCTACACCGCGCTCAAGACCGGCCTCGTCGACGCCGCCGAGAACAACTGGCCGTCCTACGAGTCCTCGCGTCACTTCGAGGCCGCCAAGTTCTACAACGTCACCGAGCACTCGCTGGCGCCCGAAGTCCTCGTGATGTCCAAGAAGGTCTGGGACACCTTGAGCAAGGAGGATCAGGCGATGATCCGCAAGGCGGCCAAGGACTCCGTGCCGGTCATGCGCAAGCTCTGGGACGAGCGCGAGCAGACCTCCCGCAAGGCCGTCGAGGCCGCCGGCGTCCAGGTCGTGACGATCGCCAACAAGCAGGAATTCGTCGACGCGATGAAGCCGGTGTACCAGAAGTTCGCCGGCGACGAGAAGCTCTCGAGCCTCGTCAAGCGCATCCAAGACACCAAGTAAGAACCACATAAAAATAGGGACCGGGTCCGGCGTCGCCGTGCGGCGGCACCGGACTCAGGCCAGGGAGGGCCGGGAATGACAGATCCTCATGTTGGAGACCACGAGCAGCAGGAGGGACGTCCGTCGACCGGCCTGCTCTCGCGGATCAACGCCGTCATCGCGCGCGTCGGCATGTATCTGTCCGTCGCCGGCCTGCTCGTCATCGTCACCATCGTCTTCTACCAGGTGTTCGGACGCTACGTTCTCAACTCCAGCCCGACCTGGACAGAGAATCTGGCGCTGGTCCTGATCCTCTATGTCACGCTGATCGGCGCCGCCGTCGGCGTTCGCGACGCCGGCCATATCGGCATGGACAGCCTCCTCGTGATGCTGCCGGATCATATGCGGGAAAAGATCGAGCTCGTCATCCACGTGCTGGTCGCGATGTTCGGCGTCGCGATGGCCTACAACGGCTGGATCCTCGGCGCCTCCGTGGGCACCGTGAAGATCGCCAATCTCGGCCTGCCCGAAGTCGTCCGCTACGTGCCGCTGATCGCTTCGGGAATCCTGATCGTCATGTTTTCCATCGAGCACATCATGGCTCTCTTGCGCGGCGAAGAGGTCGTCCCGTCATGGAACTGATCATTCTCGGCGTCACCTTCTTCGGCTTCCTGGTCCTCGGCGTTCCCGTTGCGTTTGCGATCGGCCTTTCGGCGATCTGCACCATCCTCTATGAAGGCCTGCCGGTTGCCGTCATCTTCCAGCAGATGATGTCGGGGATGAACATCTTCTCGTTCCTCGCCATCCCGTTCTTCGTCTTCAGCGGCGAGCTGATGCTGCATGGCGGCGTCGCCGACAAGATCGTGCAGCTCGCCAAGAATCTCGTCGGTCACATCCGCGGCGGGCTCGGCATGTCGAACGTCGTCGCCTGCACGCTGTTCGGCGGGGTCTCCGGCTCTCCCGTGGCCGACGTGTCGGCGATGGGCGCGGTGATGATCCCGATGATGAAGAAGGAAGGGTTCGACACCGACTACGCCGTCAACGTCACCACCCACGCCTCGCTGGTCGGCGCCCTGATGCCGACCAGCCACAACATGATCATCTATGCGCTCGCCGCCGGCGGCAAGGTGTCGATCGGCGCGCTGATCGCCGCCGGTCTTCTTCCGGCGCTCGTGCTGATGGTCTGCATGCTGGTCGCCGCCTACGCGGTCGCCGTGAAGCGCGGCTATCCCGCGGGCAAGTTTCCCGGCTGGGCGGAGGTGTTCCGCTCGTTCGCGGCGGCGCTGCCCGGCCTCTTGATCGTCGGCATCATCCTGGCGGGCATCCTGTCCGGCGTGTTCACGGCCACCGAGTCCGCGGCCGTCGCCGTCACCTACACGATCCTGCTGACGTTCTTCATCTACCGCACCATGACCCTGCAGAACTTCCTGCGGGCTGCCGCCAAGGCCGTCAAGACCACCGGCGTGGTGCTGCTGCTGATCGGCGTGTCCACGATGTTCCAGTACCTGATGGGACTCTACGAGGTCGCCGATTTCGCCGGCGATCTGATGAGCAAGGTCTCGACGCAGCCCTGGATGATCTTCCTGCTCATCAACATCATCCTGTTCCTGCTCGGCACGTTCATGGACATGGCGGCGACGATCCTGATCTGCACCCCGATCTTCCTGCCGATCGCGATGAAGGCCGGCATGGATCCGGTGCAGTTCGGCATGCTGATGCTGATCAACTGCGCGCTCGGCCTCAACACCCCGCCGGTCGGAACCACCCAGTTCGTCGGCTGCGCCATCGGCGGCATCTCGGTCGGCGCCGTCATGCGCACCATCCTGCCGTTCTACGCCGCGCTGATCGCCGCCCTGATGTTCGTGACCTACGTCCCCGCCTTCTCACTGTGGCTGCCGCGCCTGTTGATGGGCTACAAGGGATAGCTGGACTGGGCGGTCGTTGGCGTGACAGCCACATGCTCCGCTGTCGTCCCGGACAAGCCTGCCGACGCAACGCGTCGGCGGGCGCAGATCCGGGACCCATAACCACCGAACGGAGTGGGGCACGCGGAACGTGCCGACTGCCCATTTCAGACATCACGCGGTATGGGTCCCCGCGTTCGCGGGGACGACACCGGTTATGAGTGGAAGGGTCGCGTAAGAAATTCACTACGGGATTAAGTCGATCAAGGGCGCCGGCTTCTTGCTCCAGACATTTCGTCACCTTTAGCCTATGGCTGCTCTGGAAGGTCGACCCGGCAAACACCGACTCATCATCATAGATATTCGTGCCTTTGCTGGATCAAATTCGCGATATCTAGAGCATCACCACCAGCCTATGGTGTGGCCGACGCTGGCGGCGCCAGTGATAGCAGTGATCAGGGTGGCAACGGCCACAACAACCTTATTGAAGCTGTCGAACCTGTCGCGCGAGCTCATTTCCGATCTCTCCCGTATTGGGGCCAGTAGCGCTAACCGATGCAGGCGAGCGTCAACCGCTACGGTCGGCGCTGCAACGCACCAGTAATGTGCTGATCATCATGCGGAAGTTCGGGCCTAACGTCGGGCAGGTAAGAGTAGAAAGGGCCAGAAACCTAGTTTTTGCCTTTTATGGCTGCCCACAACTTGCGGGCACGCGGCCGCACGGTACTTTCATTGGCATTGTGGCCCTTGGCCGTGAGCCACGTAAGCATGACCTGTTCGATGTCAGCTTGCTTCTCTGGTTTCAGGTCGCCCTCGTATAGCTGTCGGCATATCTCGACCCATAGGTCATCCCACCACTCAGCCGGTGGACGACCGCCAGCTACGAGCGGAACAACTTCAGGCTTCACGGCTTCCACCGGCAAAATCTTCTCGATCGCGGCACGATCAAACTTCACGCCGTACGCAAAGATCTGAATCTTGCTATCCAGCCAAGTGGAAAAGTCGCCGGAATCCCATTGTTGTTTTAGCGCGATCTCTCCGTGAGCCCACCAAAACGCACGGGGAATGTCCCTATCCTCGAACTGCTTCTCATTTATTTGAAGGCGTTCAGCACGAGCACGGATAAGTCCATGGTTAGCTCGCTCACAGATCCGCCGCGTTGCGATCGAAAGTTGGAGGCTCTTTAACATCTGCAAGGCGCGACTTGCGCTGATCCATTCAATTTCATCGCTCTTTGGATTCTTATGTAATTCGTCCCACTCGTCGCTGAATCTCTTTAGATTACCGTATCCGTACGCTGATGCCATTGTTATCGCTCCCTGTGCGGCAGCAAAGCCTGGACCGTCACCTGCACCAGATGTGATCTACTTCAGAACTCCAACAACATTTCAATGATATCTGCGCAGCATGATCCCCGCCAGGTGCGGCGATTGATAAACACTTCGGCTACGGCTTCATCCCGCCAGGATTGTTGTGCAATCAACCCAGATTTCTGTCACGGCAGCCCCCCGAGGGACCGACGTTTGACGGCTGCGATAATGGTTTCGAGGACTACCTGTTTGAGGCAGCCCGTCGAGTTATTATGTCGCATGCTGAAACGTTGCGCCGTCGAGGCTGGGCAAGAACTCAGTGTTCACGGTAAGATTTGGGGGCATGACGAATCGGCCGTTCAAGAGCGGCGA
>NZ_JAUEYN010000026.1:0-57097 GCF_032489675.1 Bradyrhizobium sp. SZCCHNR1043 | reverse complement strand
TCGGGATGTGCGGCGGCGTCGTCATGCCCATCGCGGTCTTGCCGTTGTGGCAGGTCGCGCAGTTGGTGTCGGTGGCCGCATGCTTGAACGCCGCGCCACCGAAGCTGGCCGTGCTAGTGTGACAGGACTCGCACGGCAGATTGGTCTGGAGATGATTGCTGGACTTGCCGCGCGCCGTCGTCCCGTTGTGGCAGTTGGCGCAACCGGCGACGATGCCGGCGTGGTCCATCTTCATTCTGATGCGGAAACTCGCCGTCGACCTGTGGCACACATCGCATGGCGCCGCCGTCGTGATGTGGTTCTTCGACTTGCCCCGTGCCATCACGCCGTTGTGGCAGGTCGTACACGACGCTTTCGCCTGGGTATGATCGATCGCCCGAACGTCCTTCCATGTCGAAGTCTGATGGCAGCTCTCACAGCGCCTCGTGGTCATCGGATGGTTGACCGACATGCCGGCCGTCTGAGCGCCGTTATGGCAACTGGCGCACTGCGTCTGCGTGCCCTTGAACCGCCCACCGACGTGGCAGGACGAGCACTCCACTCCAACATGGCTTCCGGTCAGCGGAAACCCGGTCGAGACATGATCGAATGAACTCTGCGCAGCAGCGTGCCCTGCCAGCGCCAGAGCGAGCAGCATGCCGGCAAGCAACCACCGCACCACATAGTGCGATGCTTGCGCCAACAGCCCCCGCTTGCTGTAGCAGCTGCTCAACTCAAACTCCCGATCTTCACTCTCGACTCGATCGCCATCCGAATATTCAACGGAGACCGGTCACCCCGAATCCAGCCGAAACCCTTGAGCGGCCCGCTGCTCGCCGGTCGCCCCAACAAACCCAAGACACTCCTGCGGATTTCCTCCCCAAACGGCCCGGCAGCATGCCTTCCCAGCTACCGAACACTCGGAACGCCCCCGGTCCCTTCAATCGAGCGCTACGTTGATCGGCGGCGACCAAGTCATCAGCCGGATCACGCAGCGTCACGCCCAACACAGGGCTTCATAGACCGGCAAAGCTGGCCCAAAACTGGGCCAAGCTGAACTCAAGCTGAATGGGTGGTAATGTTTCTGGTGTCCTTCGCTCACGAGGTTCTCGCAAGCGCATCGCGCAAACCGTTGATCTGCAGGCGAACTGATAACTGTTGCGAGCTGATGTCAGCTCGACACGATGTCGGACGACCGATGCGCCAGCGCAGCCGTCCGAATCAGTTCCTGATCTGAACGTTGCGCCATCCCGTTGCGACATGGCAGCGCTCGCACGTCTGACCGAAAGTGCCATTGTGCACGTCCGAGCTGCGATGACAGCTGAAGCAATCCATCGGCAACTTCAGATCCGGCGGCGACTTGGCCTTGTGGCAGGCCTCGCACGTGATCTTCTGGTGGACACCAACCAGCGGGAATCGTGTCTGCCGCGCGTGATCAAAGCGCCACAGCCGCCACCCATTCGGATTGTGACAACTGGCGCACCGTCCTCCGAGCTTCCCCTGGTGGAAATCCTTGTGGCAGCTCTCACAGGCCATCGGCGTATTCTTGTAGGTCGGCGTCCGGTGGCACTCCTCGCAAGGCACCGACTTGTGCAGACCTATCAACGGAAAACGCGTAATCTCGTGATCGAAGGAGAGCCTCTTCCGCCAGCCCGCATCGCTATGGCAGGTCTCGCAACGTTCGCCGAGCTTACCCTGATGCGGGTCCTGCTTGCGGTGACAGGACACGCATGACGTCGCGAGCTTGTCCCGATAGAGATCACCCGTATGGCAGCTCTCACACTTCACCTTGGCATGCGCATTTCGCAACGGGAAGCGGGTCTTGTCGTGATTGAAGCGGACCGTCTTCCACTTCTCCTGATCGTGACACGTCTCGCACTTGTCGCCGAAGCGGCCGGCATGGACGTCCTGAAGACGGTGGCATGAGCCGCACGACGTCTGCAGATCCTTGTATTGCTGGCCGGAGTGGCACGTTGCACAAGCGACCGACTTGTGGGCGCCCACGAGGGGAAACCTGGTCTTCGTGTGGTCGAATTCCTTGGTCGCGCGCCATTTCACCGCCGTGTGGCAGTTCTCGCAGCGCTCACCGAGCCGGCCGCGATGAGGATCGAGCGCCTTGTGACACTCGAAGCAGGTCGAGGGCGTGTTGCGGAACTTCACCTTCGCGACATGACATCCAGCACAAGGGACGTTCTTGTGCGCATCGACCAGCCTGTAGTTCGTCATGTCGTGGTTGAATGTTTCCTTGTCGAGCTGGACGATGTCGGTTCCACGCCCCTTGTGGTCGGTGTGACACTGCCTGCACTCCTGGGTCAGCGCCGCCTGCTCGCGTCCATGCAGGCGCTCATGCTGCCTGCGATCGACTGCAATCTCCTTGTGGCAATCGAGGCAGAGGCCCGACTGCGCCTTCCGCGTGAAGGCTTCGTGGCACTTTCCGCATTCGCTTTCGAGCTTGGCATGCTTCTCGGCCAGCGGGCCCGGCATGACCAGTTTTTCAAGCAACGTCTGCGCTCGAAGCCCGGCCGACAGCAGCGCAACACCGACCATGACAGCGACAACCGCCGCTAGGCGCCACCTCATCACGAAACTCCGTCAATAGTGATGGACGGCCCAGACATGAACGAAACCCGCCAGCAGCATGAGAAAAAACAGCGGCAGATGCAGAACGTGCCACAGCGAAAATAGGCGTTCGAAAAATGTCAGTTCGGCGGCCTTCCGCACCGCAGCGGTGTACCTCCGCACGACTTCTTCGATTCGCTTCTCGCGCCGTCGCCGCTCGAACCACGACCATCGCGCACGCTTGGCTTCGGCGCGAATGAGCCGGCGCGCTTCCGCAACCACGTTGGCACGCAGCCGCCTCGTCCGCGCCGCGATGATCGCCCCCGTCCGCAGGCTCCCCAGCGCAGTTCGCGGCACCCTGTTGTCGAGCCCCTTGCTGAAGGCAGCCAACTCCCGCGACACGAATGACGCTGCCTGCATCTCCTGACCGAGCTCCATCCTCATCGCCTCGGCTTCCGCAAGCAGCTCCTTGATGCGCGCCCTTCCACCATGAAGACCCATGTGGATCTTGCCGTAGATATACCGGCCGATCACGCCGCTGATCGCAACGATCAACATGGCAAAGAATGCCACGTTGCTGTTGAGTGCTCCCAGCTTGAAGTTGGCATGAAACAGGATCAGCACGGGGCCAACGACGCCCAGCAGCATGTGCGTTTTGAACCAGAATGGCACCGAGCCGATCCCGCGGAGCGACTTGAAGCGCTTGCGCATCGAATAGGCCAGCAACGATAGCATCGCGACGCTGCCGTATATTCCGAGCCAGTAGCCGGTCCCCGATCCCGGCGTAATATATTCCTCCTCCTTCTGCAGCCATCCGATGCCGATCGCTGCGACAACGAGAAGTGTGACGATGACCGGGATGGTTCCTCGAAGAGGATCGCCGTTCGCGCGAACGACTGCTGTTCTGCTCATGTTCTCGACGCTTCCTGTGAAACCCAAATGCCGGATGGGCGAATGTCCGGCTTGCCTGCGGATCTCCGGATCTCAGTCGAGAGATTCCTTCCTGATAACCACTTGCAAATAACTGTTGCGTCCTCCGGCACTGACATCATTCGTGTGAGATCAGTGCGAGCCATATTTCCGCCGACGGCATCTGTTCAACGAATGAACTACTCCTTGTCCGCAAAACTACAAATCATTCTGGAATTTCTATGTCGGCATCTGTTGAGACGAATTTGCATCTAGCAATGCGGCCGACCTTTCCGGGCGGCCACCACAGCCGGCACCTGCTGCCGCCTACTGTCAGGACTTAAGAAGGGGAAAGAGAGGACATGGCGCTCGATCTCCTGATCGTCTACGCCGCGCCGATGCTCGGCGTCTGGGCCACCTACATGGCCGTGCGCAAGCGTAAAGAAATAAAGAGCGTCGCGAAGCTCTCGGCCGCCAAGGACGCCGGTCTTCTCGAACCGGCATCGCTCCACCCCATCATCGATCCTGCCTTGTGCATCGGCTGTGGCTCATGCGTCAGGGCGTGTCCGGAGGGCGACATTCTCGGCCTGATCGGCGGCAAGGCGGCGCTCGTCGAGCCATCGCATTGCATTGGACACGGCGCCTGCAAGGCGGTGTGTCCCGTGAATGCCATCACGCTGGTGTTTGGCACCGAAACGCGCGGCATTGACATTCCAAACGTGGACGAGGCGTTTCAGACCAATGTGCCCGGCATCTTCATCGCGGGGGAGCTCGGCGGGATGGGGCTGGTGCGAAACGCCATCGAGCAGGGACGCCAGGCAATCGACTCCGTCCGCAAGATCAAGAACATCGGCAAGTCGGACATGCTCGACGTCGTGATCGTCGGCTGCGGTCCGGCCGGACTCTCCGCCAGTCTCGCCTGCCTGCAGCATCGGCTGCGCTTCGTCACCCTCGAACAGGACTCGCTCGGCGGCACCGTCGCGCACTTCCCCCGCGGCAAGCTGGTGATGACCGCTCCCTTCACGCTGCCGCTCGCAGGTAAATTCAACTTCAGAGAGCTCAGCAAGGAGAAGCTGATCGAGTTCTTCATGAGCATCGTGCACAAGTCCCGCCTCAAGGTGAACGTCGGCGAGCGCGTCGAAGCGGTCGCCCGCGTCGGCGATGGCTTCGACGTCAAGACGAACTGCAGCAGCTACAGAACGCATGCGGTGCTCTTGGCAATCGGACGACGCGGAACACCGCGCAAGCTGGACGTCCCGGGCGAAGAGCAGACCAAGGTCGTCTATCGACTGATCGACCCCGAACAGTATCGCGGCCAGCACGTGCTCGTCGTCGGTGGCGGCGACGCCGCGCTGGAAGCCGCCTGCTCCATCGCCGACGAGCCCGGAACGACGGTGACTCTCTCCCATCGCAGCGACTCGTTCAGTCGCGCCAAACTGAAGAACCGTCAACGGACGGAAGCAGCCGCCCAATCGGGACGGCTCCACGTCATGTACAATTCGTCAGTCAAACGAGTTGGCGGTGACGACGTCGAGATCGATGCCGATGGTAGGACGAGCACGATCCGAAACGATGCCGTCATCGTGTGCGTCGGCGGCATTCTGCCGACGGCGTTCCTGAAGAGCATGGGTATCGAGGTCGAGACGAAGTATGGCACGGCATAAATCCTCTCCTGTCATCCTCCCGCTGATCTGTCTCGTCAGCTTGACCGTACCATCGGTCGCCCTGGCCGGCGACACGGCGGTGCTGGGCGGCAATCCAGCGGGCGCGAGCTCCGAAGTCCCCGGCACGAGCCAGGCTGCGGACGCGGCAATCCGGGCCGGACGTCCCGAGGAAGCACTGAAGCTGCTCGAGCGCGCGGCCATCGCCGGGGATCCAGAGGCGCAGTACCGCCTTGCATCACTCTACCGCGCCGGCCTCGGCACCAAATCAGACGACGCGCTGGCGTTCAAATGGATGGAGGCAAGTGCAAGGAAAGGACACGTCAAGGCACAGTACAATGTCGCAGCGATGTGGCTCGCAGGACGCGGAACGCCCGCCGATCCCGACCGGGCGCGGGATTGGCTGCGTAAATCGGCTGCGGCCGGTTATCAGCCCGCCGAGCAGTTGCTGGCCGATACGGCCAATCGAAACGCGCGCCCGCGCGCCAGGGAGCCGGAGCGGGAAACTGCGCGCAGGCCCGCGCCGACGCTCGATGCGCAGGCCGCAATGCGAAACGGCCATCCGGCCATCATCGACGCCGCCCTGCGCGGCCAGCTCGATCCGATGCGCCAGCTCATCGCTGCGAAGGCTGACGTCAACGCGGTCAACCAGGACGGCGATACGCCTCTGGCGATCGCCGCGGCCGCCGGGCATCTTCGGCTGGTGGAGCTCCTGCTCGCCTCGGGAGCCAACCCGAACACCGGCAACCGGCGCGGCGACACGCCGTTGATGCTGGCAGCGGACAAGGATCATGGAGACATCATCAAATTGCTGCTGACAAAGGCGGCCGACCCATCTGCAGCGCGTGCGGATGGCGCGACCGCACTGCTGATGGCACTCAGCCGCTGCAATGGTGCCGCTATCGCCGCGCTCCTCGACGGCGCTTCCGGCAGCCTGCCTCCGTTGGCAGACGGCCGGACCCCACTCATGATCGCGGTCGCGTCGTGCACCAATGGCCCGCTCGATCGGCAACTCGTTCAGAGATCCGACCTCAACGCCGCCGATGGGCAGGGCCGCACCGCACTTTGGCACGCGGCCGGCAATGGCAATACGCAAGCGATCGGGCAACTGATCCGCGCAGGTGCGGACGTCAACCGCGCTGACGCCGACGACAAGACGCCGTTGCTGAATGCAATCGAAGGCCGCAGCGCCGCGGCCTCGCTGCTTCTGTTGGACCACGGCGCCGATCCGAAACGCGCGACAAGAGGCGGAAATACCGCTCTCATCCTCGCTGCGCGCGCCGGCCTTGCCGATGTCGTCGGTGAACTTCTCAGGCGCAAGGCCGATCCGAACGCGCGCAACGGCCAGGGCATGAGCGCGTTGATGATGGCGGCCCATGAGGGAGACATCGGCATTGCGCAAAGCCTTCTGGCCGCCGGCGCCGAAAAGCAATTGAGGAACAAGCGGCGCGAACGTGCCACGGACATCGCCGCCGCCAGCGGTCACAGCGATATTGCCAAGCTTCTGGAATAGCAGCCGATCTCGTTTCGCCTTCCTGCCCATCATGCGGTCGACGCAGCGTTCGCTGTTCCATGGCGCCGCAGACGATTCGACCGCTATTTACCAACGAATACAACGCTCCGTGCCGAGACGACCGATGATACCGTTCTCCGGCAGTGAGTGAGAATGAGTTGCAATTTCACGACGATACGCGTCGATGGATCATCATCTTTCCGTACAAATGATGCCTCATTCGGCGCATTGATTGTCGACGCATCACAGACACTTGATAGTTAGCTGCAGGAATATCCGCTGCAGTCGGAGATACTACATGACAGCGGAGGCCGGATCGTTTGCGCTCATTCTCGCGCTCATCGTGTCGCTGGTACAGTCGATCGTTCCGTTCGCAGCGCTGCGTCGTCAATCCGCGATGATCGCCGGCTTCGTTCGTCACGCTGCCCTGACTCAGTTTCTCTTCGTTGCGATCGCATTCGCGTGCCTGACGTCGCTGTTCGTCCACTCCGACTTTTCAGTCCAGGTCGTCGCAGCGAACTCGCACACGCTGAAGCCGCTGCTCTACAAGGTCTCCGGAGTCTGGGGAAACCATGAGGGATCCATGCTGTTGTGGGTCCTGATCCTCTCCTTGTTCGGCGCGGCAGTAGCATTGTTCGGAACGAACCTTCCCGAGCGGCTGCAGAGCAACGTTCTCGGCGTGCACGGCATGATCGGTCTCGGCTTTCTGGCGTTCATCGTCTCGACCTCGAATCCGTTCGCGCGGCTGGTCGATGCTCCCCTCGAAGGCAACGGACTGAATCCGATTCTGCAGGATCCCGGCCTCGCCTTTCATCCACCATTTCTGTACCTGGGTTACGTCGGCTTCTCGATGGCGTTCTCGTTCTCGGTCGCCGCGCTGATCGAGGGAAAGGTCGATGCCGGCTGGGCCCGCTGGGTTCGACCGTGGGTGCTCGCCGCCTGGTGCTTTCTCACGATTGGAATCACGCTGGGCAGCGCATGGGCGTACTACACGCTCGGCTGGGGCGGCTGGTGGTTCTGGGACCCCGTCGAGAACGCCTCCTTCATGCCGTGGCTTGCAGGGACTGCGCTGCTGCATTCCGCCCTTGTGGTCGAGCGTCGGAGCGCCCTCCAGAGCTGGACGATCCTGCTGGGGATCGTGACCTTCTCATTGAGCCTGATCGGGACTTTCCTGGTGAGGTCCGGCGTGCTCACCAGCGTTCATGCCTTCGCACAGGACCCGTCGCGTGGCGCATTCATCCTGGCGCTGATCCTGGTAGCGACCGGCGGGGCATTGACGCTGTATGCGATCCGGGCGCCAAGCCTGAAGCACGGCGCGCTGTTTGCAGCGGTCAGCCGCGAGAGCGGCCTCGTCCTCAACAATGTGCTGCTCACCGCAGCCGTGGCCACCGTGTTTCTCGGCACGTTCTACCCGCTCCTCGTCGACATGCTCGGGAACGACAAGATCTCGGTCGGCCCTCCCTACTACAACTTGACGTTCGTTCCGATCATGGTTCCGCTGCTGCTTGCCATGGTGATCGGCCCGGCTCTGAAATGGAAGCGCGATCTCCTCGTTGCGGCGCTGCAACGGCTCCGTCTGGCCGGGGGGCTTGCGGCATTCGTCGCCGTCGCAATCCTCGTCGCGACGTTCGGACAGCGTTTCCTAGTCGCATTCTTCTTCGGCATCGCCGTCTGGCTCGTGATCGGCTCGTTGATGGTGCTGGCTCATCGCGTGCGCCTCGGCACGACGACTCCCTTGGCGACCTCGCTCAACCTCGCGCGCACCACCCCGCTCGCGGTCTACGGCCTGGTGCTGGCCCATGCGGGAATGGGCGTCACCGTCGCAGGCATTACCGGGATGACCGCGTGGGCCTCCGAGAAGGTGCAGATGCTGCGGCCGGGCCAGAGCCTGCAGCTCGCGGGCTATGACATCAAGTTGCGCTCGATCGGAAAATTTCCGGGCCCCAACTACGAAGCCGAGCGTGGCTCGTTCGACATCACGCGGAACGGAAAGCCGTTCACGCAGCTTTCCAGCGAGCGCCGCTTCTATCCCGTCAGACAGCAGCAGACGACCGCCGCCGGCATTCGAACCAACCTGATCTGGAACGTCTATGTGACGCTCGGCGACCCCGACGACAAAGGCGCGTGGGCGGTGCGCTGCTACTATCACCCTCTGGTGCCGCTGGTCTGGATCGGCGCACTGATGATGGCTTGCGGCGGCTTCATCTCGCTGGCCGACCGGAGATTTCGTGTCGGTGCTCCGCGACGGGCGATGCGGGCCGTACCGACTGCCGTTCCTGCTGAATAGGACGAGATATGCCGCGCCTACCCTATCTCATACCTCTCGTGGCCTTCGCCGCACTGGCCGCTGGATTGGCTTTCAGCCTGACCAACGATCCGCGGCGAATGCCCTCGACCCTGATCGACAAGCCGACGCCGCGCTTCCAGCTCGCGTCGCTCGACGGCAAGGGCGGCGGTCTTGCCAGTACCGATCTGCAGGGCGATGTGGTCCTGCTCAACGTGTTCGCATCCTGGTGTCCCGGATGCCGCGTCGAGCACCCGATGCTGCTCAAGCTCGCGGAGAGCTCCGCCATCCCGATCTACGGACTGAACTGGAAGGACGATCGGAACGACGGCAAACGCTGGCTTGCCAAGCATGGCAGTCCCTATGCCCGTGTCGGCTCCGATGAGTCCGGCCGGGCCGGCATCGACCTCGGCGTGACCGGCGTTCCCGAAACCTTCGTGATCGATCGGGCCGGCCGCATCCGCTACCGCTATCCCGGCCCGCTGACCGAAGATGTATGGCGTGACGATTTCGAACCTCTGCTGAAGGCACTCAGGAGCGAGTCATGAGCTGCCGGCGGATGAAGGGATTAACCGGAGCGCTGCTCGTCAGCTCGCTCGTGCTGACGGCGACCTTGTCGCCGTCCCGTGCGGTGCTTCCGGACGAAATGCTGCGGGATGAGGGGCTGGAGGCCCGTGCGCGCGCGCTGGGCCAGGAGTTGCGCTGCGTCGTTTGTCAGAATCAAAGCATCGACGATTCGAACGCTCCATTGGCGCATGATCTGAGGGTTCTGCTGCGCGACCGCCTGCAGGCCGGCGACAGCGACCGGCAGGCGGTGGACTTCCTGGTCGCACGCTACGGCAACTTCGTCCTGCTCAAGCCTCCCTTGCAGTGGAATACGATCCCGCTGTGGATCGGCCCGCTCCTGGCGCTGCTGGCGGCCATCGTCGGCTTCGGCCGCTACGTGCGCCGCGCGGCAGCCAATGCGACCGCGCTCGGAGCGGAGCACGTCGCTCCGCTCAGCGCCGACGAACTCAAAGCCATCGAGGCGATCCTCGATCGACGGAGCCTTTCATGATGCTATGGCTGATCCTGACGGCGATGATTTCCGTGGCCGCCGTGCTGATATCGACGCCCTTCATCCGCAACTACGAGCGGAGACGGTTGGCTTCGGCTCAGGGACTCGCCGTCCACCACGATCAGCTCCGCGAGATCGAGAACGAAACCGCACGGGGCTTGATCGACAAGTCGGATGGCGAGAACGCGGCCAGCGAGATCAAGCGGCGCATTCTCGCCGCAGCCGCCGCCGAACAGCCGCCGGCGCCCTCCCTCACCAGCTCCGAACGAAAATTTGCGCTCGCCGTCGTCACGATGACGGTGGTGTTCGGCTCCGTCATCCTGTACGCGGTCATCGGAAATCCGGATGTCCCCGCAGCCGCGCCGGGCCAGACCGCCAGCAGCACGACGGCGAGGTCGGTTGGCGAAGCGCGATCCGACGCCGGCACCCGGGCCATCGCGTCATTGGAGCAGATGGCCAGCCAGGACGGTCGCGACCGGCCGCAGCAGGGCAGCGGACTGCCGCCGGTCGAAGAGATGATCCAGCGTGTGCAGACCAGACTGGAGCGGAATCCCAAGGATGCCGACGGATGGCGGCTGCTGGGCTGGTCGCTGTTCAACATCGAGCGCTTTGCAGAGGCGGCACAGGCCTATGCGCGCGCGATGGAGCTGCGGCCGGGCTCGGCCGAATACCGCAGCGCGCGCGGCGAAGCGCTGGTGCGGGCCGCAGACGGCACCGTCACGTCCGAAGCCCGCGCGGATTTCGACGAAGCACTCAAACTGGATCCCAAGGACGCGCGCGCCCGCTTCTTCATCGGCGTCGTGAAAGAGCAGGAGGGCGACAAACGGGGTGCGATGGCCGACTGGACGGCGATCGTATCGGAGGCCGATCCGAACGAGCCGTGGCTGCCCGATCTCAAGCAGCGACTCGGCGCGCTTCGTCGCGAGCTCGGGGAGGATGACGGCTCGCCATCGCCTGCCCGGCCGAACCTGTCCGCCGAGCGCATGCAGGAGCTCCTGCGCTCCGGCAAGACGGCGGCGACCGAGCCGGCGGAGCCGCGCGGCCCCCGCGCCGAGGACATCCGCAAGGCCGAAAGCATGTCCACACAGGACCGCAACCTCATGATCCGCGGCATGGTGGATGGCCTTGCAAGCCGCCTCGAACAATCACCGCGCGATGTAGAAGGCTGGATCAAGTTGATCCGCTCGCGGGTCGTGCTGGGCGAGGTCGAAGCGGCGAAACAGTCGCTGCAACGCGCACTGTCGGTCTTCGCGGAGGACGTCCCGGAGCGCACGCGCATAGCTGACGCAGCCAGAGAGCTCGGAATCAATCCATAACGTTCGAGGGCCCGATCCGCGTGTCATCATCGTCGGAACCCGTTCGGCAACCGGAGGAATGGCAATGCGCATTCTGCTCATAGAGGACGAGCCCGTCTACGCGGAGCGCATCAGGGAAAGCTTGGCCGATGCCGGTTTCGAGGCGGATCTCGCCACCGATGGCAAGCAGGGCTGGATGCTGGGCAACAGCCAGCCCTATGATGCCGCGGTCCTCGACCTCGGCCTGCCGTGCATTTCGGGCCTCGACGTGCTGCAACGCTGGCGTCATACCGGGCACACGCTGCCGGTGCTGATCCTGTCGGCCCGCAGCGGCTGGGCCGAGCGTGTCAACGGCCTGAACGCTGGCGCGGACGACTATCTCGAAAAGCCCTTCAAGGCGCAGGAGCTGGTCGCGCGGGTCAAATCGCTGCTCCGTCGGGTCTCCAGCAGACCGGAGGCCGTGCTCCGCCTCCGGCAGATCGAATTCAACGCGGCGGCTGGCCTGGTCAAGAAGGACGGGCAGATCGTCGACCTGACTGCACTCGAGTTGCGCGTCCTCGAGCTCCTCATGCGCCGCGCCGATCATATCGTGTCGCAGACCGAGCTACTGGAGCACATCTATCCGAGCAGCGACCATCGCGACTCCAATACGGTCGAAGTCTACATTGCCCGGCTCAGGAGAAAGCTGGGGCGTGATTGCATTCGCACCGTCAGAGGCATGGGATATCGCTTCGGATAGAGCAATGTTCAGCCGCAACTTCCGAGCCCGCATGATCGTGGTCGCCGCGATCTGGATTTCCATCGTCTTGTTCGCCAGCGGGCTCGGACTCTCGATCGTCATTCGCCGTGTCGTCGTGGCCCACTTCGATCATGACCTCCTGGATCACGCCCGCGAGCTCGCCGACCTCGTGGAAATCGACGCAACGCAGCGGCTATTCATCGCCCGCAATCTGAGCGATCCGCGTTTCTCCCCTGCCAGGTCCGGAATGTATTGGCAGGTCATCCTGCAGAACGGCGAGACCGCGCGTTCGCCGTCGCTACAGGATGACCTTTCTCTTTCATTCACGCCCGACCAGACTCGCGAGGGTTCCCTGCCCCCCTCCACGGCGCTTACGAATGTGGAGGGACCGACTGGGCCGATGCGCATGGTCCGAAACATCAGCGAGCCGTCTCGGCTCGGGCAACCCGTCGAAATCCGTGTCGGTGCCGACGAGCGACTGATCAGTGACGAGATGCAGCACCTCAATCTGACGCTGATCGCGACGCTGGGTATCATGGCCCTCGCCATGGTTGGCACCGCCTACGCTCAAGTCGTTTACGGCCTGCGGCCACTCCAGCGCATGAGTCGCGCCATCGTGGACGTGCGCAGCGGCAAGACCACGCGGCTGCCTGAGGACCTGCCGGAGGAAATCATGCCGCTCGTAACCGAGTTGAACGGAATGATTGCGGCAAATCTCATCATGGTCGATCGCGCTCGCGTGCTCGCAGGAAGTTTTGCACACGCGCTGAAGACGCCTCTGGCAATTCTCGACGAGGAGGCAGCACGGCTGAAAGCATCCGGCCAGGAGAGCCACGCTCAGATTCTGTCGGAGCAGTGCTCGCGAATGGCGCTGCTCATCAACTACCAGACGGCGCGCGCAAAGGCCTCCACGATCGCGAATGCAGGTGCGTTTGCGGTCGTCGCAGACGTATTGAGGAGCGTCATCAATACCTACTCGCGATTCAGCCCGGGGCACGACCGGCGGTTCGAAGTCGAAGGAGCAGCCGACGTCGTCGTTGCCTGCGATACGAACGATCTGACCGAACTCATCGGCAACCTGCTCGACAATGCGGCAAAATGGGCACATGACCGCGTCGTGATTTCGATCGAGGATCTCGACAGCACCGTCTTGATCACGGTGGAGGACGACGGGCCCGGCATTCCAGTCGAAGAGCGAATGCGCGTGTTCGACGTGGGCACGAGACTTGACGACGCGAAGCCGGGCACTGGGCTCGGTCTGGCGATTGCCCGCGACCTGACCAGTCTCTATGATGGCCGACTATGGATCGAGGATTCGAGAATTGGGGGCGTCGCCCTGAAGCTCGCACTTCGAAAGAAGGGTGATCCAAGCTCATCGTGACATGACTGGTGCCCGCAGCGCCACACGAAGCCGCCCTGGTCGATGCGTTTGGTGAACAGACGCCCCCCATTGCCGTCACAGAACCGGACCTTCAGCACCAACGCCTTCTTGCCGCGGAAAGCAAACGGGTAGCCGAAGAACGGCCCTTCGTCGGCGCGTCGTGTACCAGCATCGAGACCCCGAAATGCCGGCTCACGACATCGCCCAAGCCAACCGTGAGAAGCCTGGCATCAGCGGAATGGACGAGGTGGTCGCGTTCGACCAGAGCCTGTCATCGGAGGATTTTCTCAAGCCCGTCGCAGAAAACAGGACAGCAACGCCCCGCGGGAACGATCGGCAACATTCCCGAGCAACATACAGAAAAAAGTTCAAGGATTTCAAGGATCAAACGAGGATTTATGGTGCGCTCGGAGGGACTCGAACCCCCACGGTGTTACCCACTGCCACCTCAAGGCAGCGCGTCTACCAATTCCGCCACGAGCGCGAAGAAGAAGCCGGAGCCAGAGGAAGGGCGGCACCGGATCAGTGGCGCCCGTGTATCAAATCGATGTCGGGGGGACAAGGCCCGCCCTGCCCTAAAATACCGGATTGTGGATGGTTTTCGCGCCGCCCGGGGCTGCTATCGCGACGTCGGTGTCGGCGAGCGCGGCAGCATCTGCTTGACCTCGACCGCGATGCGGTTGCGGTCGACCAGCACGACCCCGTTGGCGATCGGCAGGTTGTTGGCGAGCACCTTGACGTCATCAGCCTCGGTGGCGTCCAGCTCGATGATGGCGCCGCGGGACAGGCGCAGAACCTGGTGGATGGGCATTGAGCAGGTGCCGAGAACGACCATCAGGTCGACTGTCACTTTATCGAGGGTTGACACTGCAGGACCACCGAAGTCACGACTGGATTTTCGTTGCCCAGACATCACCATGTTGTGGTTAGCCAATGGTTAACAGCCGCCAAACACTCGACCTGACCACCTTTGCGGGCCCCCCCGGCAACGCCGTGGCGTGGTGCATCTCCGATTCGCTGGTCGACTACGCCCAGGCCACCGAATTCATGGAGGCGCGGGCGGCGGCGATCGCCGCCAACGAGGCCGCGGAGATGGTCTGGCTGCTCGAACACCCGCCGGTCTACACCTCCGGTACGTCGGGCAAGGCGGAAGACCTGCGGGATCCGCGCTTTCCGCTGGTGCCGACCGGCCGTGGCGGCCAGGTCACCTATCATGGGCCCGGCCAGCGGGTGGCCTATGTCATGCTCGACCTCAAGCGGCGGCGCCCCGACGTACGCGCCTATGTCGCCGCGCTCGAGGAGACGATCATCCGCACCCTCGACGCCTTCAACGTGCGCGGCGAGCGGCGCGAGGATCGCGTCGGTGTCTGGGTCAAACGGCCCGACAAGGGCGAGGGCCATGAGGACAAGATCGCCGCGATCGGCGTGCGGCTGAAGCGCTGGGTCACCTTTCACGGCATCGCCATCAATGTCGAGCCGGACCTGTCGCACTTTCAGGCCATCGTGCCCTGCGGCGTGACCGATCCGCGCTACGGCGTCACCAGCCTGGTCGATCTCGGCCTGCCGGTGACGCTCGCCGATGTCGACATCGCGTTCCGGCAGGCGTTCGAGAGCGTGTTCGGCGCCGTCAGCGTCGCGCAGCCGGAGACGGCATGAGCTCACGCAGCGCCCTGCTGCGGCGGCACGCCGAGCTTCGCCGCGACATAGCGGCGCTCCTGGCTCAAGCCACCGAAGCCGTAGGCATCCGCCTTGACCTCGTCGACATGAAGGTAGGTCTCGTGATGCAGCGGTCCGATCAGCTCGGCCATGCGCGCGAACACCGCGGCGAGATAGGCGGCCTTCTCGTCCTTGGTATTGGTGCCCTCGCTGACGTGAACGTCGATCCAATAGCTTGAAAGCCCCTGCTCCGCCAGCGCGGCGCCGCCGGCGAACCAGTCCGCGGCATCCGCTTCCGAGACGATGACGGCGGTGACCTTGGGATCCTTGCGCAGGATGCGTGCGGTCAGTTCGGTGACCGCGTCCGCAATGTCCTTCTTCAGCGCGGGCGAGCGACGCTGGCTGGCATAGACGATGTTGATCAATGGCATTTTTGGCTCCCGGTCTCGAGCGCGTGACTGCGCTTCGAGAGCAAAGCTAGCCCCATGCCGCTCATTTTGGTACGTTATCGATATGGATATCAATGATAACAGACGCATATGACCGCCACGCTCGACATCGCAACCGTCCGCGCCTTTCTGCTGGTGAGCGAGCTGCACAGCTTCACGCGGGCGGCCGAGACGCTCGGCACCACCCAGGCCGCGGTCAGCCTGAAGCTGCAGCGACTGGAAGCGCTGCTCGGAAAGCGGCTGGTCGAGCGTTCGCCGCGCGCGGTCCGGCTCACCGCCGACGGCGCGGCTTTCGCCGAGAACGCCCGCGCGCTGGTTGCCGCGCATGACCTCGCGCTCACCGGAGCCCCCAGCATCCGGCCGCTGCTGTCGTTGGGGATCAGCGATCACGTCGCCGGCCCCGAGCTGGTGCCGATGCTCGAGCAGATGCATGCAGCCATGGCGGACCTCGTCCTGTCGGTCAGCATCGGCTTCTCGCGCGACCTGCTCGACCGCTACGATGCCGGCAAGCTCGACGCCGTGATCGTCCGCCAGGAGGCGAGCCGCCGCGGTGGCGAGGCGTTGATCACGGACGAGTTCGGCTGGTTCGCAGCTCCCAGATTTCGTCTGCCGGCGGGCGGCACGCTGCCGCTCGCCACGCTCGCGCCGCCCTGCGGCGTGCGCAGCATCGCGGTCCGCGCTCTCGAGCGCGCCCGAATCAGCTTCAGCGAGACGTTCGTCGGCGGCGGGGTGACGGCCGTTGCGGCCGCCGCGCGCGCCGGTCTTGCGGTTGCGCCGCTGGCCCGCCGGATCGCGCCGAGCGGACTGATCGATGTCGGACCGGATCTCGGCCTGCCCAAGCTCGGCCGTTCCAAGGTGATGCTGCATGCAAAGGCAGGAGACGCGGCCAAGCGCGCGGCCTTGCGCACGCTGGCCGCGGCCTTCCGAAGCGCCGCGATGTCGAAGTAATTGACGCCCGCGGAGCCTGATGTAGCATGGGTTGATGATCGGAGCTCAGGAGCAGCGGCTTGAACCGTCTCTTGACCGCAGCTGACCTCGTCAGCGCCCCAGCAAAGCCGAGCCCGGCCTCGACCGGCCTTGAACCGTTACATCGCCACGCGCTGATCCGAACCTCCAACGCCGACGTACTGCGCGACCTCGCGGGGCGCCGGCTCGGCGCCGAGCGCGTCGACTTCAGGAACGCCGAGCGCTTCGAGGCGATCGTCAACCTGATCGAACTCGAGACCATCGGCCTCGCCTTTGGCACCACGACCTGCGACATGGTCTGCGACCATCGTGCGGCCGACTTCATCAGGGTGCAGATCGCCCTGAAGGGACGCGCGGTCAGTTGCGCCCGCGGCGAGGCGACCGACGTCAACGAGCATCAGTTCGCAGTCGCGCCGGCCGGCGTGCCATGGCAGATGGCGTGCCAGGGTGGCCATCGACGCCTCACTTTGCGGCTCGATCCGCAAGCGCTGCGGCGGCGCCTGACGGCGCTGGTCGGCGTGCAGCCGCGCGCCGACTTTGCGGTCGCCCCCGCCATTCCGGCCGCCGATCCGCAGGCCCGCAGCCTGATGCGGCTGCTCGATTTCCTGACGACCCAGCTGAACGAGCAGGATGCGGCGTTCCCCGCTGCGGTCTATCGCGAGCTGGAGGATGCGGTGCATGTCGCCTTCCTCTGCGCGAGCCGTCATCGTTTCCGCGACACGCTCCTGGATCCCTCTCCGATGCCGGATTTCGGCCTGGTCAAGCGGCTCGAAGATTACATCGAGGCCAACTGGCGCGAGCCGATCACGATCGAGCGCCTTGCGCGCGAAGCCGGCGTCAGCGCCCGCTCGATCTTCCGTCTGTTCGAGCGCGTGCGCGGCTATTCGCCGATGGCCTTTGCCAAGTCGGTGCGCCTGCGGCGCGCCCACGAGATGCTGCGGTCCGGCGATCCGGCCGTCACGGTTGCGGCGGCGGCCGCCGCCTGCAACTTTGCCAATGCCGGACACTTCGCCCGCTACTATCGCGCCACGTTCGGCGAGTTGCCATCGGCGACGATGACGCGCGCCGAGCAATCGTGACGGCTTTCGGCCGCTCACAGGATGGCTTCGAGCGCGCTGCGCAGGCTCTGATGGCGGAACACGAAACCGCTCGACAACGCCTTGTTCGGCACCACGCGCTGGCCGCCGAGCAAAAGCTCCTCGGCGAGGTCGCCGCCGATCCGGCGCAGTAGGCCGGCGGGAACGCGCAGCAGCGCCGGTCGCCGCAGGCAGCGCGCGAGCTCGGCGGTGAAGGCGAGATTGCGCACCGGTAGCGGCGCTGTCGCATTGACCGGCCCGGTGATGGTCTCGGTCGCAATCACGTGCGCGATCAGCCGGACGAGATCGTCGCGCTCGATCCAGGACATCCATTGCAGGCCGGAGCCGAATGGCCCGCCCAGGCCGAATTCGAACGGCGTCAGCATCCGCGCCAGGAAGCCGCCGTCGCGGCCGACGACGAGACCGATCCGCAGCAATGCGACGCGGACGCCATGTGCTTCGGCACCGCGAGCCGCCTGCTCCCAGGCGTCGCAGAGGTCATGACTGAAGCAGGCATGCGACCCGGCGGATTCGGTCAGCGGCTGGTCCTGCCACAGGCCGTACCAGCCGATCGCCGAGCCGTTGACCAATACACTCGGCTTGCGGTCGAGCCGAGCAATCAGAGAGACGACGGCTTCCGTCGTAGCCAGCCGCGACTGCAGGATCGTGGCGCGCTTGGCCGCGGTCCATGGCGCGTTGCCGATCGGCTCGCCGGCGAGATTGACGATCGCGTCGATGCGGGTGTCGGAGGCGAGCTGATCGAGACCGGTGATCAAGGTCAGTGGCGCCGGCAACGCGGCGGCCTTGGCCGGGTCGCGCACCAAAGCGACGACGTGATGGCCGGCCGCGGTGAGACTCGCCGCCAGCCGCGTGCCGATGAAGCCGGTCGCACCGGTGACGAGAATGGTCTGCGCCGGCGGCAGCGCCGCGACCAGCGCGGCGGCATCGGGCTGTGACATCCGCGCCAGGCGCCGTGCCGCGGCGAAGTCGCGCAGACCGCACAGGCCAGCGCCAACCGCGGCCGCGGCAGCAATCCAGCTCAGCACGCCCGCATAGGCCGGCACGATCGCAGAAGGCCGCGTCGCCCAGCCGATCAGCAGCGGCACCAGCAGCATCAGGATCGCGCCGTAGTTGATGGCGAGCAGAGTGTGATTGATACGCTCGCTCGGTGGCAGCCTGCGCGTCAGATCCTCCTCGACGAAATCGGTCAAGGTGATGGCGATCTCGGCCACGAGCACCGCGAGCAGGAGGATTGCGAACAGGCCATGCACCTCGCACCAGCCGAGGACGGCGAACAGCAGCGCATAGAGCACGTTGCGGATACCGTGCAGCTTGAGCTCGCCCTGCTGCGACGGCCGCCACGCCAGGCGCTCGGTGAACTCATGGTGATAGAAGGTGTCGAACACGCCCATCACGATCTGCAGCGCGATCAGGGACCAGAGCAGCGGCGTCATGGTGTGGACTCCCGGAACACGGCGCTCTGGCGGATGATGCGCCCGAAGCGCGGGTGGGTGATCTCGAGCGAGAAGCGAAAGACGCCGCTGCCGAGATCGGAATGGGTGACGGTGAGGTCGCCGGGCGTGAGCCATGCCGGCAGCGCCCAGCGCCGGCCCGCGAAGTCGAACGTGTAGCCGGCGCTATGGAAATGAAGCGCCCATCGGCGACGCCGACACGCAGGCTCATGCTAAGGCCCCAGCCGAGATATTCCTCGAGCCCCGTTGGACCGGCGAAGCGCTTGGCGGAATGGATCACCTGCGGGAAGCCATGCGGGCGCCCGCAAATGCGTGTCCAGATCTGACCGCCTCTCGCCGCGTCCTCCGTCACCGCGACGATCATCGGCACACCGATGTCCGCGCGCGTCGGCAGCGGCCCGCCGATCAGCCGTGCCAGATGCGCGAACCAGAAGCCGGCACGGCTGATCTCGGCCTGATCGACCTCGCCGACATAGACGACGGTGGCGCCATCGGCGAGTTTCTTGGAGAAGCGGCGCCAGATCGACACCGGCAGTCGTCCCCAGTCTTCGGCGGACAGCAGCGCACGAAACCTGTGATCATCATGGAGCCGGGCGCTGGAGGGCGTTGAAAGTCCGAGATGTCGCATGGTGACCATGACGCCCTCCACTCTCCTCAAGCGCTGCCGGACCTGGACCTTCCCGACGGCAACAGATTTGCAATCTTCTCGCCGAGCTTGATCAGCGCGACGAGACGCGGCCGCGGCACCTTCAGCATCTGCACGTACCAGCGGTCGATCAGCTCGGTGAACGCCAGCATGTCCTTCAGACGCTTGGCTGCGACCGCGCTGATCGTGGGATCGCCGGTCGCTTCCGCGACGCAGGCGCGCAGCGCCGCGATGGCCGGATCGATCTCGCGTTCCTTGCGGCCGGCCGCGATCCGCTGCGCCACCTCCCAGATGTCGGTCTCGGCCTCGAAATGATCGCGGCGGTCGCCGAGGATCGGCACGCGCCGGATCAAGCCCCAGGCGAGCAGCTCCTTCAGCGAGTTCGAGACATTGGAGCGGGCCATGCCGAGCGTGTCGGCGACGTCCTCCGCCGTCATCGGCTTCTCGGCGAGGTACAGCAGGCCGTGGATCTGGCTCACCGAGCGGTTCACACCCCACTGGTCGCCCATGTCGCCCCAGTTGAGAATGAAGCGCTCGACGGCGGGCGGAAGCTTCCGATTGCCTGGTGTTTCTGTCATGACAGAAATATCTGACCGTAGAGAGTGAATGTCAAGAGCGTCTTATTTGAACCGGGCGGGTGGCCGGCAAGACGGATGTTACAGCGCCCCTCTTGCGCGCGCCGAGACCGCCTGATCCCCGCCTGCCCCATCTGCAACAGGAGCAAGCCATGACGGCATCCGACAAGGCTTTCACCGGATCGATCCCGCAGATCTACGATCAACTGCTGGTGCCCTTGATCTTCGTGCCCTACGCGCAGGATCTTGCGCGGCGCATCGCGGCCTGCCTGCCGCGCGACGTGCTGGAGACGGCGGCGGGCACCGGCGTGGTCACGAGGGCGCTGCACGCGCAACTGCCGCCGGAGGTCCGGATCACCGCCACCGACCTCAACGAGCCGATGCTCGCACAGGCGAAGACGCATCTCGCCACCGAGAGCCGCATCGCATTTCGTCAAGCGGATGCGCTGGCCCTGCCCTTTGCCGACGCGAGCTTCGATGCCGTCGCATGTCAGTTCGGCGCGATGTTCTTCCCCGATCGCGTCAAGAGTTATGCTGAGGCCCGCCGCGTGCTCAGGCCCGGAGGACGTTTCGTCTTCAATGTCTGGGACCGGATCGAGGAGAACGAAATCCCTCACGTCGTTCACGAGACGTTGCAGCAGGTGTTCCCCGAAAACCCGCCGCAGTTCTTCACCCGGACTCCGCACGGCTACTACGACACCGGGCGGATCGAGGCCGATCTGACAGCAGCAGGCTTCACCGATATCGTGATCGAGACGGTTGCACATCGCAGCCGCGCCGCCTCGCCACATCAGTCGGCAATGGCGTTCTGCCAGGGCACGCCGATGCGCGGCGAGATCGAAGCGCGCGGCACGCCCGGCCTCGCAGCCGTCACGCAGGCGGCCGCGGACGCGCTGGCGCGCCGGTTCGGCGACGGACCGATCGAGGGCCGCATACAGGCGCTGGTGATCTCGGCTGGGTGAGCGACAGCGACCGCTCTACGGTGCACCGCGGGTGAAATGCACCCGCAGCAGGATCAAAGCCGTCCAGAACAGAAAGCCGACAAATGTGCACGATCGGTAGTCGGCAACGGAAGACAACTACGCCGTCTGCAGCACCGAGAACGATTCGCCGGGCCGACGCAATGCGAGCTGATCGACCGTCCCGGCGACGTCGATCACGTCGTCGACACGCGCAGCCGGCGGCCCTTTGCGGCAGGCCGTGACCATCGCCGCGACGTCGTCGGCGGGACCGGCGAAGACCGCCTCGACGCTGCGGTCGCTGCGGTTGCGGACCCAGCCTTCGAGCCCGTTGAGGATGGCCTGGTCCTCGACCCAGGCGCGGTAGCCGACGCCCTGGACGCGGCCGCGGACCGTGACGTGGACGATGGCGCGACCGATCATGAACCAAGCCCCAGGAACTCGCGAAGTCTCTTCTTCACGTCGCCATCGCGCATGACGCGCGCGGTCAGTTCGGCCGACGGCAGCCCCTTGAGCTGCTTCGGCGAGGCGCCGTTGCGCAGCGCCTTCAGCGTCTCATGCACCGCCTGCGTCGCGGCCGCGATCGGTGCATGGCCCTGCAGCGCGACGCGGACGCGGCGCGAGGCGAGATAGCCGAGATCGGACATCTCCTCCGGCGCGCCACCGAGCACGATCGGCAATGTGGTGACTGCCGTAATTGCATCGAGCTGATCGCGCGAGGTGATGCCGGTGAAGAACAGGCCGTCGACGCCGCAGGCCTCGTAGGCTTTGGCGCGCATGATCGCGTCGTCGAGCGAGGCGATGGAGACGGCCCCGGTTCGCCCCAGAATGACCAGCGCGGGATCGCCTCGGCCGTCGAGCGCTGCCCTCACCTTGCCGACCCCTTCGGCGAGCGAGATCAACTGCGGCTTCGCCTCGCCAAAAGCCTGCGGCAGCAGCGTATCCTCGATGGTGAGACCCGCGGCACCGGCCGCCTCCAGCTCCTGCACCGTGCGGCGCACGTTCATCGCATTGCCATAGCCGTGATCGGCATCGACCAGCACCGGCAGCGCGGCGGCGCGCGACATCCGCCGCATCTGCTCGGCCAACTCGGTCAATGTGATCAGCGCGATGTCGGGATCGCCGAGGACGGCGAGCGAGGCAGCCGAACCGCCGAACATGCCGAGCTCAAAGCCGAGATCTTCGGCGATGCGGATCGAGATCGCGTCGTACACCGAGCCCGGATGGATGCAGCGATCGCCGGCGAGGATCGCACGGAGCGCCTCTCTGCATGCACGGAAGGTCATCCTCGCCTCCTCTCCTTCGTCATTGCGAGGAGCGCAGCGACGAAGCAATCCAGAATCGTGCCCCGAACTCTGGATTGCTTCGGAGCTGACGCTCCTCGCAATGACGGATGATGGTTCGTTCGGTCATCCGGGCCGCCTTCGACGAGACGAACCCGGACTTTCGAAATTCTCAGATGCGCAATTGCGCATCATGGTTCGATGCTGCGCATCGCCCCGGAATGATGGAGCAAGTCCTACGCAAACTCCAGGATCAGCGCGTCCACCGCGAGCGTAGCGCCGGCTGTCGCGTGGATCTTCTTCACCGTACCGTCCTGCTCGGCGCGCAGCACGTTCTGCATCTTCATGGCTTCGACCACGGCGAGCGTCTCGCCGGCCTTGACCTCCTGCCCTTCGGTCACGGCGATCGAGACCACGAGGCCGGGCATCGGGCACAACAGCTTCTTGCCGCTGTCGCCGGCGGTGACGACCGGCATCAGCCGCGCCGCGGTCGCCTCGGCTTCCGTGTAGACGTAGACTGGCGCTTCGACGCCCTGATGCGCAAGCCGCACACCGTTCGCAATGAGGCGCGTCTGCACTGCGATGGCCGCGCCATCGATGGTGCCGTGCCAGACCGCGTCGCCCGGTTTCCAGTCCGACACCAACTGATGCGCCGCGCCGACCTTGCCGTCGGCCCCGACGAAGCGGACCGTGATCGCGCCGTTCTCCCTGGTGATGTCGAGCAGGATCTCGTCACGCCCGAGCCACACCGCGCGGCGGCCCTGCCGCCTCACAGGCCGGCCGATCATCTGCTGCGAGATCTGCCGCTTGCGCTCGCCGAGCACGTGGTCGATCGCAGCACCCACCGCCGCTAGCCGGCGCGCGATCTCGCCTTCCGGCGCACGCGCGGCGAAGCCCTTGGGAAACTCCTCGGCGATGAAACCGGTCGACAGCCTTCCCTCGCGCCAGCGCGGATGGTTCATCAGCGCCGACAGGAACGGGATGTTGTGGCGGATGCCATCGACATAGAACGCATCGAGCGCGGTCGACTGCGCCTCGATCGCGGCAGCCCGCGACGGCGCATGGGTGACCAGCTTGGCGATCATCGGATCGTAGTAGATCGAGATCTCGCCGCCCTCCTGCACGCCGGTGTCGTTGCGCACGGTGACGCCGTCCGCCTTGCTCTCGGCCGGCGGGCGATACTTCACGAGGCGGCCGATCGACGGCAGGAAGCTGCGGAACGGATCTTCCGCATAGACGCGCGACTCCACCGCCCAGCCGGTCAGCGCGACGTCCTTCTGCGCAAGCGCGAGCTTCTCGCCGGCGGCGACGCGGATCATCTGCTCGACGAGATCGATACCGGTGACGAGCTCGGTGACGGGATGCTCGACCTGCAGGCGGGTGTTCATCTCCAGGAAGTAGAAGCTCTTGTCCTGGCCGGCGACGAACTCCACGGTGCCGGCGGAGTCGTAGTTCACGGCCTTGGCGAGCGCGACCGCCTGCTCGCCCATCTTGCGCCTTGTCTCCTCGTCGAGCAGCGGCGACGGCGCCTCCTCGATGACCTTCTGGTTGCGGCGCTGGATCGAGCATTCGCGCTCGCCGAGATAGATCACGTTGCCATGCTTGTCACCGAGCACCTGGATCTCGATGTGGCGGGGATCGACGATGAACTTCTCGATGAAGACGCGGTCGTCGCCGAACGAGGCCTTGGCCTCGGCCTTGGCGAGGTTGAAGCCCTCGGCCACCTCGGCGGTCGAATGCGCGATGCGCATGCCCTTGCCGCCGCCGCCGGCGGAGGCCTTGATCATGACGGGATAGCCGATCTCGTCGGCGATGCGCACGGCATGCTTGTCGTCCTCGATGACGCCGAGGAAGCCTGGCACGGTCGAGACCTTGGCCTTGGCGGCCGCCTTCTTCGATTCGATCTTGTCGCCCATCGCGGCGATGGCGCCGGGGTTGGGGCCGATGAAGACGATGCCAGCCTCGGCCAATGCCCGCGGGAAAGCCTCGCGCTCGGACAGGAAGCCGTAGCCCGGATGCACCGCCTCGGCGCCGGTCTTGCGGCAGGCCTCGACGATGCGGTCGATCAGGAGATAGCTCTCGGCGGCGGCGGGCGGGCCGATCAGCACGGCATCATCGGCCATCTCGACATGAAGCGCATCGCGGTCGGCTTCCGAATAGACCGCAACGGTCCGGATTCCCATGCGGCGGGCGGTCTTGATGACCCGGCAGGCGATCTCGCCGCGGTTCGCGATCAGAATGGTTTTGAACATTTCTTGCTTGATACCTTTGGGCGGGCTCCCCGCTCGTGGCACAGGCGTAACACCGCGAGCTTGACCGGTTCGTCTATACCAAAATCGCCCGCGCGCAACCCGCCTCTCGTTCCGACGTTGCCGTCCGGCGAGGCATGCCAGCTGCGTCCCTTGCCGTCAGCCGGAATAGCTGTGGAAACGTCCGCGGGCATAGGCGTGCGACACCGCCTTCATCAGTTCGCCGACCTCGGTCTCGAGAAAATCGTTCGCAACGATCAGGGCACGAATGGCCGCCCGCGGATCGCCCCCGCAGGCAGCAATGGCCTGGTCTACGGCGGCGTCCAGCGCGAGGTCTTCGGTGTCCGCGGCATCGGTCTTGGATTGCGATCTGGGCATGCGCGATGACGGTCCTCGCTCCGGTCACGCCGCCATGTTCACCTTATGTTCGAAGGAGTCAAGGCGGATCACGCCGCCCCGATCTCTTCCTGCTGAGGCTCGGCCTGTGGCTTTTCGGGAGCCAGAGCGACAGACTTTTGCTGTGCGCCCTGCCGCACCAGATGGTGGACGAAGCCGAGCTTGCCGATGACCGGCGGCGTCAGGATGAATGGATAGAGATCGCGCGCGCCCATCGCCCGGGCGACGCTGTTCATGGCGAAGGTGAATGGCAGCCAGGCGTTGACGATGATGTCGAAATCCTCCGCGACATACGGATCGAAGGTGACGCGCGCCGTCAGCCCGCCGATCTGGTCGGCGGGCGGATCGATCTCGATGCCGAACTCGGAGGCCATCTCCAGCGTATCGACGATGTGGAGGTAGTGCGCCCAGGTCTCGGCAAAATCCTCCCACGGATGCGTGGTGGCGTAGGCCGAAACGAAATTGTCCTGCCAGTCCACCGGAGGCCCCTGATCGTAATGCCGCCTCAGCGCCTCGCCGTAGTCCTGGGTATCGTCGCCGAACACGGCCCGGCATTCCTCGAGCCTGCCGGCATCGCGCACCAGCACGTCCCAGAAATAGTGCCCGACCTCGTGGCGGAAATGACCGAGCAAGGTCCGGTACGGCTCGTCCATTTCGAGCCGCCGTCGCTCGCGCTCGAAATCGTCGGCCTCGGCCAGCGCGATGGTGACGAGGCCGTTGTCGTGGCCCGTCATGACGTTCTGCTGGCCGACGGGGTCATCGGCGAGGAAGTTGAAGATCAGCCCGTGCTCGGGGTCCTCGATCCGCGTCTTCACAGGGAGTTTCCATCGGATCAGCGAGTAGAACAGTCGGTGCTTGGCCACCTCCAGCTCGCGCCATCCCGCGAGCTGCGCGGGATCGGACAGATTGGGAATGGTGCCGTTGTGCCGGCAGGCTCGGCAGAAGCCTGCGGTCTCGCCGGTCTCGAGCAGCCAGTTGCAGGCGTCGTGCTCGGCATTGGCGCAGAAGAAGCGCCCCGTCCCGTGGTCGGCGAGCGTCCGAAAGCCCTCCTCCGCCGGCTCGATCGCCGACAGGATCTGGCGCTCCGGCATGAAGGCGAGCTGATGGCCACAGCGCCCGCAGCTCCGATTCTCGAAGTACAGGATGTTCGTGCAGACCTGACAGACGAAGAGCTTCACGGCGTGGACCTACGTGTTGCGGTGTTCAGGGCCTGACGACGCACGACAGTAACAGTCCGTTCCGGGAGCGCGGAACTTTTTGTCTGCCCCGACGTTCTCGTCATGCCGGCGTTTGCCCGCCTTAATCTCTGGTCAGTTTGCTTTCCTTGGTCCCAATGTCGCCAAGCTTCCGAACACCCGCGATGGAATTCTCGGGCGACTGCTCGCCACATCAGTGCAGGTCAGCATGAACAGCGCGGATGCGCCCAGAGACGAAGTGAGGCCGGAGGCTGCCGCCGACGCGCTGCGCCAGCATATCGAGGAGATCGCGCGCGATCGCGATGAGGCCTATCGCGCGCTGCAGGAACGCGAGGCGGAGCTCGCGCGCATCCAGCGGATCGCCCGGGTCGGCGGCGTCGAGGTCGACCTGCGCGAAGGCTACCGCAACCGCCGCTCCCCCGAATACCTGATCATTCACGGCCTGCCGCCGGAAGCCGTTCACGAGACTCACGAAGACTGGGTCAGGCGCGTCCATCCCGACGACCGCGTCAAGGCCGAGCAGGAGTTCATCGCCGCGGTCAAGAGCAAGCAGGAGGACTACACCACCGAATACCGCATCATCCGTCCCAGCGATGGCGAGATCCGGTGGGTCCGCGTCATCGCCCGCATCGAGCGCGACTGGAACGGCCGCGCCATCCGCCTGGTCGGCGCGCATATCGACGTCACCGACCAGATGCTGGCGCAGGCCAAACTGCGCGAGAGCGAGGAGCGCTTCCGGCTGATCGCCGACAGCGCCCCGGTGCCGATCTGGGTGACGAAGCTCGACCGCACCCGCTCCTTCGTCAATCGCGCCTATGTCGATTTCCTCGGCCTGCCCCATGACGAGACGCTGGCCTTCGACTGGCGCAAGGTGCTGCATCCCGAGGACCTTCCGCGCATCCTGGAGCAGCAGCAGTCGGGAGAGCGCTCGCTGAAGCCGTTCTTCCTCGAGGCGCGCTACCGCCGCGCCGACGGCGAATGGCGCTGGCTGCGCTCGGAATCGCAGCCGCGCTGGGACGCGAACGGCAAACATGTCGGATTCATCGGCGTCGCTCACGACGTCACGGCCGCCAAGCAGGCCGAGATCGAGCTGCGCCGCATCAACGAGACCCTCGAAGAGCGGATCAAGGAGCGCACCGCCCAACTCGAGGCCAATGAAGCGCGCATGCGCGCGATCTTCGACACCAGCAATCAGTATCAGGCCATCCTCGACGTCGAGGGCCGCGTGCTGCATGCCAACCGCATCGCGGTCGCCGGCATGCGCGCCGGTGAAGTGAACGTCATCGGCCAGCCGCTCTGGGATGCGCCCTGGTTCACCCATACGCCGGGCGTGACCGAGATGCTGCGCAAGGCGTTCGCCCGCGTTCTCGCCGGCGAGAGCTTTCGGACCGAGATGCGGCTCGATTTCGCCAGCGGCCAGCGACATTTCGAGCTTTCGATGCGGCCTCTGTTCGACCAGCATGATGTGGTCACCGGCGCGGTCGCCGAGGCGGTCGACGTCACCGAACGCATCCAGGGCGAGGAGCTGTTGCGGCAGTCGCAGAAGATGGAGGCGATCGGCCAGCTCACCGGCGGCGTCGCGCACGATTTCAACAACCTGCTCACCATCATCCGCTCGGCCACCGACTTCCTGCGCCGCCGCGATCTCCCCGAGGAACGGCGCCGGCGCTATGTCGATGCGATCTCCGAGACGGTGGAGCGCGCCTCGAAGCTGACCGCGCAACTTCTGGCCTTCGCGCGGCGGCAACCCTTGACGCCGCAGGTGTTCAATGTTGGCGAGCAGGTCGAGAACGTCGTGCAGCTGATCCGTCCTCTCGTCGGCGGCCGCATCCAGATCGAGCTCGCGGTCACGAACAGCGGACTGTTCACCCTCGCCGACGTCGCGCAATTCCAGACCGCGCTGATCAACCTCGCCGTCAATGCGCGCGACGCCATGAACGGTGAAGGACATCTGAAAATCGGCGTGCAGCGGACCGAGAGCATCCCGGCCTTGCGTGGCCAGGGCCCCCGGCCCGGTGCCTTCATCGCGATTTCGGTCGCCGACACCGGGGGCGGCATCGCGCCTCAGCACCTCAACGCCATCTTCGAACCCTTCTTCACCACCAAGGAGGTCGGCAAGGGCACGGGTCTCGGCCTCAGCCAGGCGTTCGGCTTCGCCAAGCAGTCCGAAGGCGACATCGCGGTCGACAGCCGCATCGGCCACGGCGCGACCTTCACGATCTACCTGCCGCAGGCCACGGCACCGCAATCCGGCACGGAAGCCGGCTCCGCGCGCATCGAGCCGGCGACCATCGGGCGCGGCTACCGCGTGCTCGTGGTCGAGGACAATGACGAGGTGGGGCAGTTCTCGACCGAGCTGCTCGAGGACCTCGGCTATGTGACGCGCCGCGTCGCCAATGCCGCCGATGCACTGGCAATCCTGGCGAACGACGAATTCGCGGTCGACCTCGTGTTCTCCGACGTCATCATGCCCGGCATCAACGGCCTGGAGCTCGCCGGCATCATCCGCGACCGCTATCCCGGCCTGCCGGTGGTGCTGACATCCGGCTACAGCCACGTGCTCGCGGAGAACGCCCATCACGGCTTCGAGCTGATCAAGAAGCCCTATTCGGTGGAGTCGCTGTCGCGCATCCTGCGCAAGGCGATGGCCGAGAAGGCGCCGCTGCCGCGCTGAGTAGGTAGTGCGCGCTTCGCGCGCCCCGGCGCCGGCATCTTCGGCGCGATCATGCCGGTGATCGTCGCGGACCTGATGCGCGGCACCGGCCGCTTCAACATTGCTCAGGGCGCCGTGATTACAGCGCAGAGCATTGGCGCGGCGCTGTCGACCGCGCTGGCGGGCCCGGTCGTCGTCCATGGCGGCTACAGCGCCGCGTTCCTGGCCTTCGGCGCGGCCGCCGTGATCGTATGCTGGCGGCTGCAGCCCGAGACCGGTGGACCGGAGGCCGCGCACCCGGATGCGGCGTCCTCGCCCGCTATCCCCGCCGAATGATTTGCTCTATCGATCCCTGATCATGTCCCTGCAAGATACCTGGCTCGCTTACGCCATCATCATTCCCGCCACCGCCGGCGTCATCATCCGCCCGTTTCGGCTGCCCGAGGCCGTGTGGGCCGTCGCCGGCGCGATCCTGTTGGTCGCGCTCGGCCTGCTGCCTGTCGCTGATGCGCTCACCGGCATCCGCAAGGGCGTCGACGTCTATCTGTTCCTGATCGGCATGATGCTGATTGCCGAGCTGGCCCGCCGCGAGGGCTTGTTCGACTATCTCGCGGCCTATGCCGTGGAGCATGCGCGCGGCTCGCCGCAACTCCTGTTCCTGTTGGTCTATGCGGTCGGTACCCTGGTCACCGTGGTGCTCTCCAACGATGCCACCGCGATCGTGCTGACGCCGGCCGTCTATGCCGCCACGCGCGCCGCCGGCGCTTCGCCGCTGCCCTATCTCTACGTCTGCGCCTTCATCGCCAATGCCGCGAGCTTCGTGCTGCCGATCTCCAATCCGGCCAATCTGGTCGTGTTCGGCGAGCGCATGCCGCATCTCACCGAATGGCTGCGCCAGTTCACTTTGCCCTCGATGGCCGCGATCGCCCTGACCTATGTCGCGCTGTGGCTGACCCAGCGCCGCGCGCTCCGTGAGGAGACGCTGCGGACCGATGTCGACAAGCCGCATCTGAGCCGCGAGGGTCGGCTCGCCGCGGTCGGAATCATGGCGATTGCCGCCGTGTTGCTGACCGCCTCGGCGCTCGACGTGCAACTGGGCTTGCCGACCTTCGTCTGTGGCGTGGTCACGGCGGCCGCGATCCTGCTGATCAGCCGGCAGTCGCCATGGCCCACGATCAAAGGCGTGTCCTGGGGCGTGCTGCCGCTGGTCGGCGGCCTGTTCGTGATGGTCGAAGGCCTGAACCGGGCCGGCGCGATCGGCCAGCTCAGCGCCTGGCTGCACCAGGGCGTTACCGGCTCACCGGCTGGCGCCGCCTGGGCCGCGGGCCTGATCACGGCGATCGCCGACAACATCGCCAACAATCTTCCCGTCGGACTGGTCGCCGGCTCGGTGGCGGCCAGCGATCACCTGTCGCATGAGGTCATCCGTGCAATTCTGATCGGCGTCGATCTCGGCCCCAACATCTCGGTGACCGGCTCGCTCGCCACCATCCTGTGGCTGACCGCCCTGCGGCGCGAAAAAATCGAGGTGTCCGCCTGGCAGTTTCTCAAGATCGGACTCGTAGCAACGCCGCCAGCGCTGATCGCGGCGCTGGCCGCAGCGATCTGACATCGATGTGATGGCGGTGGGCACGGTGACGAAGGCGGGAGCCCGCCCTACCTCTCCAGGGCACCGTTGAAGAAGTCGACGAGCCCGAATGGTGCGCTGTCGCCGAGGCAGAGCTTGAGGATTTGATGCGCGCCTGCGGCCGCCGACGAGCTGCGCGGGAATAGCGCTGCTTCGTAGATGGCGAGTGCCGCTTCGATGTCGCCGGGGTGGGCAGCGATCGCCTTGCCGAGCTCGGCGCCGTCGAACATCGCCAGGTTCGCGCCCTCGCCGGCCGGCGGCGCCAGGTGCGCGGCATCACCGAGAAGCGTCACCCCAGGCACACGGTCCCACCGATGGTCGTTCGGAAGCGTGTGGATCATGCGCGGGACCGGCGGGGTTTCGCCGTCGGTGATCAGCGCGGTGAGCGCAGGCGCCCATCCGTCGAACTCGGCCGCAATTCGCGCCGTCGCGGCGGCAGCGTCCATGAAGTCGATGCCGGCGATCCACTCGGCGGAGCGGTTCAGCGCGACGTAGGCGTGAAGAACCTGTCCTGCCTCACGGTGCGCGCAGATCCCCTGTCCCGGAGCGAGCGCGAACAATGCGCCGCCGCCGACTGCTTCGGCCGCCGCGGTGTGCCGCTCGTCGGCGTCATGCAGGTAGGTCTCAACGAACGTCGTGCCGACATATTCCGGCTTGGCGGCCGACAGCAGGGGCCGGACCTTCGACCAGGCGCCGTCGGCGCCGACCAGCAGGCTCGTGACCACGCTCGCCCCGTCCGCGAATCTCAGCTCGTGCCTGTGGTCGCCGAGGCGCACGACGCCGGTCAGCTTCTTGCCCCACTGGATCGTCTCAGCTGGCAGGGACTCGAGAAGAATCCGCCGCAGATCACCCCGCAGCACCTCGGGGCGTCGGCCGTCATCGGGCTGCGCGAGCAGCACCGTGCCATGCCGGTCAAGCACGCGCGACGCCGCGCCGCCCTCATGGATGATCTCACGGAACGCATCGATGAGGCCGGCGTCTGCGAGGGCACGTTGCCCGTCGTGCTCGTGAATATCGAGCTGGCCGCCTTGCGCCCGGGTCTCGGCAGATGGCTCCGCCTCATAGATCGTAGCCGGGATACCGTGGACATGGAGGACGCGTGCGAGCGTAAGGCCGCCGAGGCCCGCGCCGACGATCGTGACGGGTGTCGTCATCATCTGCCTTTCAAATTGACTGGAACGTCGTTCCATGAAAGTTGATTGGAACAACGTTCCAATCATGTCAAGATGATGGTCATGGCGAGCAGAACACAACGGACGGAACGGCGCGCGGATGCGCTCTCGAAGGAGAGAATCGTCGAGGCCGCGACCGAGATCCTCGACACCGAGGGCGAAAGCGCTCTGACCTTCCGCGCGCTCGCAGCTCGCCTGGCGACCGGCAGCGGGGCGATCTACTGGCACGTCGCCAACAAGAGCGATTTGCTCGCAGCGGCCACCGATGACGTCATTGCCCGTGTCATGACCGGGGTCGTGGGCGATGCAGAGCCGCGACAGGCGATCCGTGCCGTTGCCCTCGGGCTGTTCGACGCAATCGACGCCCACCCCTGGGTGGGTGCCCAGCTTTTCCGTGAACCGTGGCGGTCCGCGATGCTGCAGATCGTCGAAAGCGTCGGCGGACGGCTCCAGACGCTCGGTGTCCCCGAAAGCGCCCTGTTCGATGCCGCGTCCGCGCTCTTGAACTATATCCTTGGCGTGGCCGGGCAGAATGCCGCGAACGCCCGCCTCCTCCCGCGCGAGACGGACCGCGCGGCGTTCCTCGGAGCGGTCGCCACGCGGTGGACGCAGCTCGATCCCGCGGAGTACCCGTTCGTGCATCGGGTGGCGACGGAGCTGCGCGAGCACGACGACCGCGCGCAATTTCTTGCCGGCATCGACCTCATCCTGGCCGGGATCGGGACCATCCGATAGGCAGCGGCTGACTTGCAGCCCACCTGCCTCCTCCGAACGCAAGGAGATGCGCAACCGGCGGGAGAATATCGAGGTCGGCGCCTTGGCAGGCTCCAACCAGGCTCCGAAGGTGCGACTCGTGACGCCGCCGCCAGCGCTGGTGGCACGCTGGCGGCGTTGTGATCACGATCGGCCGATGGTCATGCCGCGGCTTCGTAGTTGACCGCAGTCTCAGCGATCTTGGTCAGCGTCTCGTCGGTCTTCCGCTCTTCATTCAGCGTCTGGTCGAGCAGCTTGGCGGCCTTCGGCAGGTTGAGCTTGAGGGCCCAGGCCTTCAGGGTGCCATAGCGCGACATCTCATAGTGCTCGACCGCCTGCGCTGCCGCAAGAAGGCCGGCGTCGAGCGCCTGTGTCCCCTTGTACTCGTCCATGATCTCCTTGCCCTCGTCGATGATGCCCTCGATCGCATCGCACTTCTTGCCACGGGCGGGCTTGCCGATCAGCTCGAAGATCTGCTCGAGCCGCTCGATCTGGCCTTCGGTCTCGTCGTGGTGCTTCTCGAACGCCGCCGCCAGCTTCTCCGACTGCGCCGCCTTGGCCATTTTCGGCAGCGTCTTCAGGATCTGCTTCTCGGCGTAGTAGATGTCCTTGAGGGTATCGAGGAAGAGCTCGTTGAGGTCTTTGTCGGCAGGCATGGTGTGCTCCTGTTGATTGTGAGCCGACAACCAGAAAGCCATACCCTAGTTCCTGCCACCGACGAGCCCGCCGCAAGAAAATCCTGCCCGGAGCGCTGTCGGCGGCCCTCCGAGCCTCTTGTAACAAAACTGTCACCCGGCAAAACTACAGCTCTTCCCTGCGGCGAGACGCCGCGATTCCGCCGATTGCCTTCAGGAGTTTTCAATGCGCCGCCCGCTCGTGCTGCTGTGCGCCGGACTGACCTTGCTGTCGTCCGGAGCCGCATTTGCGCAGAACGCCACCCCCCATAACCTCATCCTGTTCATTCCCGACGGCCTGCGTGCGCTCAAGGTGACGCCGGAGACCGCCCCGGCCATGGCCGCCGTCCGCGACAAGGGCGTCAACTTCAAGAATTCGCACTCGCTGTTTCCGACCTTCACGATGGCCAACGGCTCGGCCATGGCGACGGGCCACTATCTCGGCGACACCGGCACGTTCTCGAACACGATCTTCACGGGCTACACCTCGGCGCCGGCCGGCGGCACCGTCGTGCCCTTCATCGAGAACGACGCCGTGCTCGGCGATATCGACGAGCATTTCAACGGCGACTACCTCAACGAGGACACCATCCTGAAGCTCGCCCGCAAGGCCGGCTATTCGACCGCCGCGATCGGCAAAGTCGGCCCGACCTACCTGTTCGACCACACCGGCTGCCCTTGCAAGCCCGGCGCGACCTCCTCGATCGTGATCGACGATTCCACGGGCAATAAGAACGGCGTGCCTGTCACAGACGAGGTCAAGGACGCCATGACCAAGGCCGGCCTGCCGCTGGCGACGCCGTCGCGCGGCGACAACGGAAAGGCGGGCGACGCCAAGACGCCGGGCACGACCTCGGCCAACGTCGTGCAGCAGGCCGACATGGTCGACGTCGCCACCAAGGCGGTGCTGCCGATGTTCAAGGCCCGCAACAAGCCGTTCGTTCTGGTGTTCTGGTCGCGCGATCCGGACGGCAGCCAGCACAATCACGGCGACAGCCTCAACACCATCACGCCGGGCATCAATGGCCCGACGTCGATGGCCGGCATCAGGAATGCCGACGACAATCTGGCGGCGTTGCGCAAGGCGCTCGACGATCTCGGGCTTGCCGCCTCGACCAACATCATGGTCCAGGCCGACCACGGCTTCTCGACCATCTCCAAGGAGAGCAAGACCAGCCCATCGGCCAAGGTCAGCTACGACGACACCCCGAAGGACTTCCTGCCGATGGGCTTCCTGGCGATCGACCTCGCCAAGGCGCTTGACCTGCCGCTGTTCGATCCCAACGACAAGAACGCGGCGGTGCCCAACGGCAAGCACCCGAAGGCCGGCAACGGCGTGCTCGGCAAGGATCCAACCAAGCCCGATCTCGTCGTCGCCACCAATGGCGGCTCCGACCTGATCTATCTGCCCAACAACGACAGGAAGCTCGCCCGCCGCACCGTCAAGGCGCTGCTGGCGCAGGACTACGTCTCCGGCATCTTCGTCGACGACAAGCTCGGCGAGATTCCCGGCACGCTGCCGCTGTCGCGGATCAACCTGCAGGGAAAGGCGGTGACGCCGCATCCGGCGATCGTGGTCAACTTCCGCTCCTATGTCGCGCCGGGCTGCGATCAGCCGAGCAACTGCCAGGTCGAGGTCGCCGACACCGTGCTGCGCCAGGGCCAGGGCATGCACGGCTCGTTCGGCCGCGGCGACACCTACAGCTTCATGGCGGCCACCGGACCCGACTTCAAGGCGGGCTTCGTCGATCCCCTGCCCGTCAGCAATGCCGATGTCGGCATCACCGCGGCGAAGCTGCTCGACCTCAAGGTCGCTCCGAAGGGCAGACTGATCGGCCGCATCATGACCGAGGCGATGCCGAACGGCACCACGCCGAAGGCGACGTCGGACGTCATCAAGTCGGATCCGGCCGCCGGCGGACTGCGCACCGTGCTGAAGCTGCAGCGCGTCGGCACCCAGCGCTATTTCGACGCCGCCGGCTTCCCCGGCCGCACCGTGGGACTCGACGACGAGGCGCCGAAGAAAACGGCGGCGGCGAAGTAGTCAGTCCGCCACCTCTACGCGATCAGCAGAGTGCCCCGCGAAAGTGGGGCATTTCTGTTTCGACTAGACGTGGTGCCGTAGCCCGGGTGAGCGCAGCGATACCCGGGGAGACCGTTCCCGCATGTCGCACCGCCGATTGATTCACCGGCCGGGCGGCGCCATCAAGAGCCGTCATGCGATCGCCGCCGGTCAAAAAGAAAAGAGCGCGATGAGGTCATCGCGCTCGTCGAACTCGTGCCTTTGGATGAACGCGACGCGCTTACATGCCGATGTCGATCATCGACGGCAGTTGCGCCAGCGGCAGCACGGTGACGCCGACCAGCGTGGCCACCATCGCCATCAGCGCACGGTTGCCCTGGCGCTTGCCGCGCATCTGCTTGGCGACCCATTCCAGCGCATCGGTGCGGAGGCCCCGCGCATTGACCGGAGCCCAGCTCTCGATCGCCGTCTCCGGCGACAACGCCACGCTGCGCGGCGGCACCGGCAGGCCGGAGGCGGCCGCGGCATGATGCGCCACCGCCTTGGCGAGCAGATCCTCGAACCGGCCGTCGTCCTTGCGCTCGGTCGCGGCGGCATCGATCGCGAACAGCGCTTCGGCCTCGGCGCGGCTGACGGGCACGTCGTTGATCGCGGCAGCGCTTAGAATGCGCGCGCACCAGGCGGCGTCATCGGCATCGAGCACGCGGGAGAAATGCACGCGTCCCGCGGTGGTCGGACCCTCGCCGGTGATCACGCCGTCGCGCACGATGCCGAGCGCGAAAGCAGCGGTCTCACAGGAGGACGGTTCGAGACCATCGATGCCGATGGTTTTTGGTGCAGAGGTAGCCATGTTCTCTTCTCAGTTGCTGTGTTGACCCACCTTGTCGGCCCGCGTCTGAACGAGTGGTTAACGGTTCGAAACGGTGCTGTGGGTTTTTGTATCGGTTGCCGATTTGCCGCAGTGACCTCGATCACGGTTCAAAGCCAAGGGGCGTCAGGGGGCGGCGTGTTGCGACCAACAGATGGCGAAATCTGGGCAACCGGTCGTCTCATGGATGTTTCGCCGCAGCCCGGAAACTCAAAAGAAGTTGTTGGCCGCGTGAGCTTTGGAGCAATTATCTTCTCTTTTCCGTCAGCCAGTTCCCTTCCGCGGCGGCATTTCCTATAGTGTTTAGAAGATTTATTCCCGCCACCTGTACTGAAAGGGACTGCCATGGCTCTCCAGATCGGCTCCACTGCCCCGGACTTCGAGGCAGACACCACCGAAGGCAAGATCAAATTCCACGACTGGATCGGCGACAGCTGGGCCCTCTTGTTCTCGCATCCGAAGGATTTCACCCCGGTGTGCACCACCGAGCTCGGCGCGCTGGCGCGGCTGAAGCCGGAGTTCGACAAGCGCGGTGTCAAGCTGATGGGCCTGTCGGTCGACCCGGTGGACAACCACGCCAAATGGTCGGAGGACATCCGCGAGACGCAGGGCGCGGCGCCGAACTATCCGATGATCGGCGACACCGACTACAACGTCTCCAAGCTCTACGACATGCTGCCGGCGGCGATCTCCGGTGATCCGTCCAAGCGCACCGCGGCCGACAATCAGACCGTCCGCAACGTCTTCATCATCGGGCCCGACAAGAAGATCAAGCTGATCCTGGTCTACCCGATGACCACCGGGCGCAACTTCCAGGAAATACTGCGCGTCATCGACTCGCTGCAGCTCACGTCAAAGCACCGCGTCGCCACCCCCGCCGACTGGAAGCAGGGTGAGGACGTCATCATCGCCGGCTCGGTGTCCGACGACGAGGCCAAGACGATCTATCCGAACGGCTGGAAGGCGCCCAAGCCCTATCTGCGCGTGGTGCCGCAGCCGAAGTGAGTGCTCGAGCGGCCAGTTCATTCGCCCTTCTCGGATGGGAAGGGCGAATGCCGCCGCAGGTCCATACGGTCATGCAGGATGCGGCCGATCTCGATGATCCCACAGCCACCCACGCGGTAGAGCAGCAGATGGCGCCCAGCGCGGCCGTGTCGTGCGACATGAAGTGTGCGAACGCCGTGCATGATCTCATCTCGAGCCCTGGATCCCGCAACATCGGGACCATACGCTAGTTCTCCGATCGCGCGCAGCAGCGTGTCCCGGTACACTTCGGCCTGACGGCGACCGAAGTTCTCTACCGTCCATTTCAGGATATTCGCGAAGTCGAGCTCTGCGACGGCACTGAGACGAACTCTCCACGTCTCCTCCATCGTCAGATGCTCCCGTGCGGGCGCGGCGATCAATCGGCGCGGCTGATAAGCCTGTCCGAGAGGCCGTAGAGATAGGCTTGAAGCTCGTCCATGCTGGTGAACTCCTTGAACTCGCCGCGATCGAGCGCAGAAAAACCAGCCTGCGCGGCCTCGCGCAGGCCGTTCAGCCGTGCAGCATCTTCGGCCTCGCGCTGCTCGATCAAACGCAGCCCATCGCGCAGCACTTCAGTCGCGTTCTGGTACCGGCCGGACTCCACCAGACCTTGGATGATCTTTTCCTGATCGTCCGTCAGAACGACGTTTCGTACCGGCATCGCAAGGCCCATTGCGTGAGTTATAGGCTCACTATGCCACGGGCGACGGCTTCTGTCGCCAGGCTTCCAGACCCAGGAACGTGCTAGCCCCGTGGCGTCGCCCAGTCCGCGATCAGCAGCCCGAGTGTCGCCGACACTGCCGTCACGAACACGCCCCAGCTGATGTCGACCGCCACCACCGCCCAGGTCCACTGCTTGAGCATCGCCAGCGACGTCAGCTCGAAGGTCGCGTAGCAGAACAGCCCGAACAGCGCGCCGTAGAGCAAGGTCGAGCGCCATGTCGCGTCGGCCGTCCCGCTGACGAAGATGAGCACGCCCACGACATAGAGCAGATAGAACAGCACCGCCGGCACGGGACGGATCTCGCCCAGCATCTCGCCGACCTGCGACTGGAAGAAGCCCCTGGCGACGACACTCAGGAACGGGATGTCGAAGCCGAGCAGCACGGCCAGCGTCGCGAAATACAGAACGGCGTACCGGCTCATGCGCGGCTCCTCCCTGGTGGCTCAGCTGCCGATAACGCGGAGCGACGGCAGCCCCCGCCTGGGCCGGGCCAATCAGCCGCGGCGTTTGGCCTTGGCCTTCTTTCCACCCGGCGCCTTCGCCCGCGAGGGTCTGTCTGAATACGTCTGTCCGCCGTGGCTGGACTTGTCGCGATGCTGCTTTTTGTTCGCGAACGCCGGCTGTTGGCCGGGTTTCGCCGGCCCCTCGCGATGCGGCTTGCCGCGCGGCTTGGCGTCCCTGCCCCCGCGCGGCTCATCGCGCTGCAGCGGATGGTAGGCCGTCTCGTCCGCCTCGCGCCGCGGCGGCCGCTTTTCGGCGCGCGGCTTGTCCGGCGACGCCTGCCCCGAGGGCGCGCCCGCCAGCGGCTCGATCCGGATATTGTCCTCCTTGTCGGGACGGCGGATGTTCGCAGTGAAAGCGTCGGCGACGCGCGCGGCGATCTCGAACTCGGTCGTCGTGTCCTGGATCTTGATGGCGCCGATGTCGTGCTTGTCGATGCCCCCGCGGCGGCAGATCATCGGCAGCAGCCAGCGCGCTTCCGCATTCTTCCTGCGCCCGATCGCCGCCCGGAACCAGACGCTCGGCTCGCCCATGCCGTGGCGCGCCGACGGCTTCCCCGTCTTCGTTCGGGGCGACGGTGGCCGCTCCTCGCCGCGCGCCGGCCTGACGGTGTCGCGACCGCGATCCTCGCGCGCACGGCCACGATCCTGGCCTGGATCGAGAATGTCCTCGGGCGACGGCAGCCGCGCGCGATAGAGCCGCGCCAATGCGGCGGCGATGTCCTCGGCCGACCGCTCCGCCAGCAGCGCCTGCGCGAGCGCCAGATCCTCCGCCGTCGTCTCCTCGGTGAACACCTGGTCGTGGAGCATGCGCTCCTGATCGAGCTTGCGGATCTCATCCGCCTGCGGCGCGGCGCCCCACGCGGCCTCGATGCCGGCGAGGTTCAGCAGCGTTTCCGCGCGCCGTCGGCGGGCCGGCGGCACCAGGAGCACGCTGACGCCCTTGCGGCCGGCGCGGCCGGTGCGACCCGAGCGATGCTGCATCACCTCGGGATCATTCGGCAGCTCGGCGTGGACGACGAGGTCGAGCTTCGCGAGATCGATGCCGCGTGCTGCGACGTCGGTTGCCACGCACACCCGCGCGCGCCCGTCGCGCAGCGACTGCAGCGCCGTGGTCCGCTCGTTCTGGGTCAGCTCACCCGACAGCGCGACGACGGAAAAGCCGCGCTCCAGCAGCGCCGCCTGCAGATGGCGCACCTTCTCGCGGGTGTTGCAGAACACGATCGCGCTCGGCGACTCGTAGAAGCGCAGCACGTTGACGACCGCATGCTCGACATCGTCGGCGGCGATGCGGATGGCGCGGTACTCGATGTCGGCATGCCCGCCTTCGTCGCCCTCGACCTCGATCCGGAAGGCGTCGTCCTGATACTGTTTGGCCAGCGCGACGATGCCGCGCGGGAAAGTCGCCGAGAACAGCAGGGTCCGGCGCGTGTCCGGCGTGGTCTCGAGGATGAACTCGAGGTCCTCGCGAAAGCCGAGATTGAGCATCTCGTCGGCCTCGTCGAGCACCACGGCCTTCAGTTCCGAGATGTCGAGACGCCCGCGCCGCAGATGATCACACAGCCGCCCGGGCGTGCCGACGACGATATGGGCCCCTGCCTCCAGCTCGCGCTGCTCGCGGCGCGGATCCATGCCGCCGACGCAGGAGACGACGCGCGCGCCCGCGTGCTGATAAAGCCATGCGAGCTCGCGCTGGACCTGCAAGGCAAGCTCGCGCGTCGGCGCCACGATCAGCGCCAGCGGCGCGGTGGCCCGCTCGAACCGCTCGGCCTTGCCCAGCAGGTTGTTCGCAAGCGCCAGCCCATAGGCCACGGTCTTGCCCGAGCCGGTCTGCGCCGAAACCAGGAGGTCACGGTCGACGGCGTCATGCGCAAGCACGGCGAGCTGTACGGGCGTCGGAGTCTCATAATTGCGCTCGGCCAGAGCGCGGGCGAGCGGCGGATTCGTCGTGGGAAAGGACAAGTGACCGGAAACCTCGTTTCGATCCGGCTGCTTTACGCCATGCCGCGCCGGAACACGAGGGCCGTGAACGGTCAAATCCTGTCCTGCTCAGTGCGCCCAGCCGGGCCGGGCGATACCGATGGTCGACGGCCGCGCGGCCCGGAAGATGCGAGACGCATGGCCACCGCTGCGCCAGATCTCGGCTACTCGTCGCTCCACGGCCAATGCCAGTGACGCCAGCCCCAGTTGCGCGGACCGCTGGCGTCCATGGCCGCCTTCTGCTTGTCATCGAGCGAGTCGTAGAGCGCCTGAAACGCCGGCCGGACGATCTTGATCGCCTGCTGCATCGTGTCGAGCCGCTGCTCCGCCAATGCGAGGCGGTCGGTCGCCTTGACCGGCGGCGTCGCCGGGCAGTCCTTCGTGATCAGCTCCGCCGCCTTGGCCGATGCCGCTTTGAGATCATCGAGCCGCGCCCGCTGCGCGTCGTTCGGCTTGATGGCGGCCTCGATCTGCGACATCCGCCATTCGGCAAATCCGGCCATGCGGGGATTGCAAAGGAAGCCGAAGCCCCGGCCGCCCATCATCCCCGGCCCCATCATCATGCCCGGGCCCCAACCTGGTCCGCCCGCGCCCGGCTGGGCAAAGCCCGGTGCGGCGGTGACGGTGACGATTGCGGCCGCGAAGACCAGCGCGCGTGGATCTAATCGCATTGCAGAACTCCTTGACGTGGCACCAATGAGTTTGCGCAAACTAAGCGAGCGGCGAGATCGCATGCTTGAGCGAGATCAACGAGCCACGGACGAGCCATGGCGAATAGAGGAGATGACAAAGATACGCAGCTATCGCTGGATATGGACGTCGGCGGTCGCATCGGGCTGCGGGACGCTGGCGCATATCGGCCTGATGGAGCTCAAGAGCCGGCTTCACCTATTGCCGCAGTTCGATCCCGCCTCGGCGCTTCTCGACACGCTCTCGCCCCTGTTCGCCCGAGCGATGCACGATGGGGCGCCGCTATGGTTGCTGTCGCAGCTCAACGGAGCCTTCCTGATCGGCCTGCTGTTCGGCCGCTTCTTCCACCGCCTGCCCGGCGGCAGCGGCGTCGCCAAAGGCTTCCTGCTCGGGCTCGCCGGCTGGGTGTTGCTCGGAATCGGTTTGTTTCCCGCCATCGGCCTTGGACCGTTCGCAACGTCGCTCGGGCTGGGCGCCGGCCCGGCGCTGTTTTCGCTGGCGATGGTCGAGGCGTACAGCGTCGTGCTGGGCGCCGTGTATGCGGCCCTGCAGAGACCGGATCCGAAGGCCGAGCTTCGCCGAGTCGGAGAAAGCGATCACGTCTGAGCGCCGCCGTCTCGTCTACTTCGAAAAGACCGAAATTTTTTGCTTTCGTTTTCTCGTAAATCATGTATGATCCGCGTCGTCCCGCCCCATGCAGAGGGACGTACGCGTCGTCACGAACGTCGGGTGCGGGATGCGGTGGCCGCAGTCATGCCGGACGCGCCTTCGGCGCAGACGACCGGCATGATTGCGGACGCGAAGTCGCAGCGTCCTGACACCCCGATGCTGGTGTTACGTTCGCGACGGCGCTCGAGGCGCCGCGCGGATCATGGTGGCCAACACGCTCGGCGCACCAGGGAGACTGCGTATAAGCGTGAAGACATCGCGCAGGGAATGCCGGTTGATCGGCTTTGCCTGTGGTACCTGCCGCCTGCATTTTTTTTCGCAGGCGGGCCATGGGTGAGGCCTTCACCCGGCATTCCCTGCACCCTCTCGTTTTGCAGAGGGTAAACAGGCCGCAGAACTCGGGCTGATCATGCCGCGGGAATGCGAACGCACGTCTTCGAGATGCTCCGCACGCGCTCCGATCTCCGCTGTCGTCCCGGACAAGCCACGGCGCGCGTCAGCGCGACGCGGCGCCGATCCCGGACCCATACTCCGCAGCGGATATGATGCAGAGGGTGTCAAATGATCGGCCTGCCCCAAACCGCTCCCTTGGGGTTATGGGTCCCGGCTTTCGCCGGGACGACAGCGGAGCATGTGAGCAGCACTGAACGCGGCGTCGTATTCAATGTTGCTAGCAAACAACCGCCCCACGATCAGCAAGGTTGCGCGCCGATCGCACCGCGACCTCAAATCCGCACCGCACCAAACGCAGAGCAGCAAGCTGCATCTCCGCTGGCGCAATGGCATAGGAATTGCTGAACTCGCACATCAATTCGTCGCTTGCGGAGACCATCGAATGCTTGAAGGAGCCGAAGTCCGGCTGGCCGTCGATATCGGAGGCACGTTCACCGATATCGTTCTCGACATCGGCTGTCAGCGCCGGACACGCAAGCTGCTGACCACGCCGGCGCAGCCCGAGCAGGCCGTGCTCGACGGCGTCAGCCTCATTCTTGCCGACGCAAAGGCTCGCATCAGCGACATTGACGTCTTCATTCACGGCACCACGCTCGCGACCAACGCCATCATCGAGCGCCGCGGCGCCAAGACCGCGCTGATCGCCACTTCCGGCTTTCGCGATGTTCTGGATATTGGAACCGAGAGCCGCTACGACCAGTACGATCTCTCGATCGACAAGCCGAAACCGCTGGTGCCGCGCTCCCTGCGCTTCACCGTGCCCGAGCGCGTCGATGCCCACGGAGACGTCAGGCTGCCGCTCGACGAAGCGGCGGTGCGTGCGCTGGTGCCGCAACTGCGCACGCTCGATGTCGCCAGCATCGCGATCGCCTTCCTCCACGCCTATGCCAATCCCGCGCATGAGCGCCGCGCCGCGGAGATCCTGGCCGAGGAAATGCCGGACATGTCGATCACCTTGTCCTCGGCGGTCTGTCCCGAAATCCGAGAGTACGAACGCACGTCGACCGCCGTCGCCAACGCCTATGTGCAGCCGCTGATGGACAGCTATCTCGCGCGCATGGAGCAGGCGCTAAGGATCGAGCAGTTCCGCGGCGCGATCTATCTCGTCACGTCGGGCGGCGGCGTGACCTCGATCGCGACGGCGCGGCGCTTCCCGGTGCGCCTCGTCGAATCCGGTCCCGCAGGCGGCGCCATCTTCGCCGGCCAGATTGCGGCGCGGCTCGGCGAGCGCAAGGTGCTGTCGTTCGACATGGGCGGCACAACCGCCAAGATCTGTCTGATCGAGAACTTCGAGCCGGAGAGCTCGCGCGTGTTCGAGGTCGATCGCGCCGCGCGCTTCCTGAAAGGCTCTGGCCTGCCGGTGCGCATCCCCGTCATCGAGATGGTCGAGATCGGCGCCGGCGGCGGCTCGATTGCGCGGATCGACGCAATGAAGCGCGTCACCGTCGGCCCTGAGAGCGCCTCCTCCGAGCCCGGTCCTGCGTGCTACGGCCGCGGCGGCCAGCGTCCTGCCGTGACCGATTCCGACGTCGCACTCGGCATGATCGATCCCGACGCGTTCGCCGGCGGCACCATCACGCTCGATCCCGAGCTGTCGAGACAGGCCCTGCTCCGCGACGTCGGCGCGCCGCTCGGCCTCGATGCCGAGACCGCGGCTTATGCGGTGCATGAAGTCGTTTGCGAGAACATGGCGAGCGCGGCGCGCGTCCACGCCGTCGAGCGCGGCGCCGTGATTGGTCAGCACACGCTGATCGCGTTCGGCGGCGCCGCGCCGCTGCACGCCGCCCGCGTCGCCGAGAAGATCGGCGTCGCCAGGGTGATCGTGCCGTCCAACGCCGGCGTCGGCTCGGCGGTCGGTTTCCTCGCCGCGCCCATCGCCTATGAGCTGGTGCGCAGCCGCCATGCCCGGCTCGATGATTTCGATACGGCGCTCGTCTCCAGCCTGCTGCAGGAGATGGCGGACGAGGCGCGTGCGCTGGTCGAGCCGGGTGCGGCTGGAGCTGCGGTGCGCGAGCGCCGCGCCGCCTTCATGCGCTATGTCGGCCAGGGTCACGAGATCAATGTCGAGCTGCCGAACCGCCCGCTCACCGCGCACGACCTGCCGGCGCTGCGCGCCTCGTTCGAGGCGGGCTATGCCGCTTTGTTCGAGCGCCCGATCCCCGGCGCAGCGATCGAGGTGCTGAGCTGGTCTGTGCTCGCGACCACGGACGCGCACCAACCGCCTGCTGTCGCCGAGGTGCAGCGCAAGCCCGCGGGGCAAGCCGCCGGCCATCGCAAATTCTTCGACGGCCGCGCCGGCCGCTTCGTCGACATCCCGCTGTATCGCCGCGAGCAGATGATGCCGGGCGCCGTCATCGCGGGACCGGCCGTGATCGCCGAGGACGAAACCTCGACCTTCATCTCCAACAGTTTTGACGCACATATCGACGGTGCCGGCAGCATCGTCATGGAACGGAAGGCGGCCTGAGATGAGCCAGTTCCAAGCGACGAGCCTGATCGACCTGCAGATCATGTGGCACCGGCTGATCGCCGTGGTCGAGGAGCAGGCCCAGGTGCTGCTGCGCACCGCCTTCAGCCCGATCGTGCGCGAATGCGGCGACCTCTCCGCCGGCGTGTTCGACCTGAAGGGCCGCATGCTGGCGCAGGCCGTCACCGGCACGCCCGGTCACGTCAACTCGATGGCCGAGTCGGTGAAGCACTTCATCACGCATTTCCCGATTGCGACGATGAAGCCGGGCGATGCCTACATCACCAACGATCCCTGGATGGGCACCGGCCATCTCAACGACTTCGTCGTCACCACGCCCTGCTTCAAGGACGGCGAGCCGGTCGCGCTGTTCTCCTGCACCAGCCATCTGATGGACATCGGCGGCATCGGCTTCGGCCCCGATGGCACCGACGTATTCATGGAAGGACTGTACATCCCGATGCTGAAGCTGATCGACCAGGGCGTCGTCAACGAGACGCTGATGGCGATGATCAGAGCGAATACACGCCTGCCGGTGGACACCGAGGGCGACACCTACTCGCTCGCCGCCTGCAACGATGTCGGCTGCCAGCGCCTGGTCGAGATGATGACCGAGTTCGGCATTGCCTCGCTCGATGAGCTCGGCGACTACATCTGCGACCGCTCGCGCGAGGCCGTCCTGGCCGAGATTGCCAAGCTGCCCAAGGGCACCTGGCGCAACGAGATGGTCGTCGACGGCTACGACGCGCCGGTGACTTTGAAGGCAGCGCTGACGATCTCGGACGACGGCATCCACGTCGATTTCGACGGCACGTCGAAGGCCTCGAAGTTCGGCATTAACGTGCCGCTGTCCTACACCACGGCCTACACCGTGTTCGGGCTCGGCTGCGTCGTGGCCTCCGCGATCCCCAACAATGCCGGCTCGCTGTCGCCGCTCACAGTGTCGGCGCCATCGGGCGCGATCCTCAATGCGCCGAAGCCCGCGCCGGTCGCCTCGCGCCATGTCATCGGCCAGATGCTGCCCGACGTGGTGTTCGGCTGCCTGCGCCAGATCATCCCGGAGCGCGTACCTGCCGAAGGCACCTCCTGCCTGTGGAATCTCAATGTGCGCGGCCAGACCCGCTCCGGCGCCGGCGGCAATTACGGATTCTCGATGGCGGTGACCTCGAACGGCGGCACCGGTGCCCGCTTCGACAAGGACGGGCTGTCGGCGACCGCCTATCCCTCGGGCGTCCGCGGCACGCCGGTCGAAATTGCCGAGACGCAGACGCCGCTGATCTTCTGGCGCAAGGAGCTGCGGCCGGATTCCGGCGGCGCCGGCCGCACCCGCGGCGGCCTCGGCCAGATCATCGAGGTCGGCAGCGGCGTCGATGCGCCGTTCGACATCCTCGCCGCCTTCGACCGCATCGGTCACCCGCCGCGCGGCCGCGACGGCGGCCACAACGGCCAGGCCGGCTATGTCGGGCTCAAGTCAGGAAAGAAGCTGCGCGGCAAGGGCTTTCAGACCGTGCCGCCGGACGACCGGCTGGTGGTGCTGACACCCGGCGGTGCCGGCATCGGCGATCCCGGGGAGCGGGCCGCAGAGCTGGTGCGGAGCGATGTCGAGAGCGGACTGGTGTCGGCGGACAATGCAGCAAAGCTCTACGGACAGGCGCGGTGAGATCTCATGCCCGCCGGAACATTTGTGGCCTCATGGTTCGAGACGCGTCGCAAGGGCGACGCTCCTCACCATGAGGGTTTAGTACCGCGATCGATGCTGCACATTGACCATGAGAAAAGTCCTCATGGAGAGGATCAGCATCTTGCCGCGCAACGTACCCTCATCCTGAGGAGCCCGCCGCAGGCGGGCGTCTCGAAGGATGGCCGCGAGCATAGTGCTCGCCCAACCTTTTTCGATCTCATGCAAATAGCTCAGCAACGAACCCGGAGACACTCATGATCACGCGACGGACGTTCACGGCAGGTGCAACTACCCTGCTCGCAGCCAGCCATGTCTCAACGAGGGCACGCGCCGCAACGACGACCTGGGACATGTCCACGGTCTGGCCCGACGGCAACTTCCACACCCAGAATGCGATGGCCTTTGCCGAGGAGGTGAAGAAGCAGACGGGCGGTGCGGTCAACATCACCGTGAAGGCCGGCGGTCAGCTTGGCTTCAAAGGGCCTGAGCATTTGCGCGCCGTGCGCGACGGCCTGGTGCCGCTGGCGGACGTGCTCAACATCCAGCAGGTCGGCGACGAGCCGTTCATGGGTGTCGAGAGCATCCCGTTCCTCGCCGGCTCGATGGACGAGCTCAAGGTGCTGCACAAATATGTGCGGCCCGAATATGAGAAGATCGCGGCGCGCAACAACCAGAAGATCCTCTACATCGTGCCGTGGCCGACGCAATATCTGCACCTCAAGGCCAAGGTTTCCGACGTCGCCGGGCTGAAGAACATCAAGATCCGCGTGCCCGACAAGAACGCGGTCGACATGCTCAACGCCATCGGCATGGCCGCTGTCATGATCCCCTGGGGCGAGACGATCCCGGCGCTGGCCTCGGGCGCCGTCGCCGGCGTCTCGACCTCGTCGGTATCGGGTGTCGACGGCAAGTTCTGGGAGTTCCTCAAATACGTCTACCCGACCAACCATGTGTGGTCGTCGCAGATGCTCAACGTGAACCTGGATTCCTGGAAGGCGCTGGCGCCCGAGCAGCAGACAATCATCACCGACGTCGCCGCGAAGATGGAGCCGACCTTCTGGGCCAACTCGGTCAAGGCCGACGTCGACAGCCTCAACCGGCTCAAGGAAGGCGGCATGGAAGTCGTTGCGGTCTCCGACGCCATGATGACGGAAATCCGGACCAAGACCGCGCCGCTGATGGACGCCTTCCTCAAGCGCGTGCCCGCCGCCGAAGTGCCGGTGAAGGCCTATCTCGCCGAGATGAAGCGTGGCTGAGGGCCTCGTGGAGCCGTCGCCGGGCCAGACGGCGAGCCTCAACGCAGCGGCGCCGGCGCCGCTGCGCATCCTGCTCGACGTCATCGACCGGCTCGGCCGGCTCGATGGCTGGATCGGCGGCGGTTGCCTGCTGACGCTGACGTTGCTGATGCTTGCCGAGGTCACGACGCGGGCACTGTCGAACGTGCTGCCGTTCTTCCCGCCGACGATCTCGATCGCCTGGGAATACTCGTCCTACCTGATGGCGGCCTCGTTCACCTTCGGCGCCGCCATGACGCTCCGCGTCGGCGGCCACATCCGCGTCGTGCTGCTCCTGAAGAACGTGCCGGCACCGCTGCAGCGCGCGATGGAGGTGCTGGCGGCAGCCGCCGGCTTCGCCTTCATGGCGTTCCTGACCTGGGCGATGACGAAGTTCGCCTTTGGCTCGTTCATGCGCGGCCAGGTCTCGACCTCGAGCGACACGCCGCTGTGGTTTCCGCAGGCCGTCGTCACCTTCGGCATGCTGCTGCTGACCCTGCAATTCCTCGCGCGTGCAATCCAGGCCGCGCTGGGGCTGCCCGTGGAGGATCACCGGATGAAGGCCTCGCCGGTCGAATGAAAACGTCCTCCCTCCGTCATGCCCGGGCTTGTCCCGGGCATCCATGTCCCTCCCCGCCCGCCCCACTCACCGCGGACTCCGTCGCCTCATGACCATCGAAGTCATCGCCCTGTTCGCCATCCTGTTCGCGCTGCTCGCCGGCGGCCTGTGGATCGGGCTCACGCTCGCGCTCACAGCGACCTTGCTGCTGGCGATGTTCCGCTCGATCCCGCTCGACAAGCTGCTTCCGCAATATGCCTGGAACATCCTGACCACCCAGGAGCTGCTGGCGCTGCCGCTGTTCATCCTGATGGGCGAATTGCTGTTCCGCACTCGGCTGTCGCGCTCGCTGTTCCAGGGCCTGGCGCCGTGGGCCGGCCTGCTGCCGGGCCGCCTGCTCCACGTCAACGTCATCGGCTGCACCATCTTCGCCGCGATCTCCGGCTCGTCGGCGGCGACGACGCAGGTGATCGGCCGGATGTCGCTCAACGAGCTGCTGCGCCGCGGCTATTCGCGCGACATCGCGATCGGCTCGCTCGCCGGCGCCGGCACGCTCGGCTTCCTGATCCCGCCGTCGAACATCATGATCATCTATGGCGTGCTCGGCGACGTCTCGATCCTCAAGCTGTTCACCGCCGGCGTGCTGCCGGGGCTGCTGCTGGCCGGCACCTTCATGGGCTGGGTGATGCTGCATACGACGCTGAGGCCCGCCATGGTGCCAAAGGCGGAGGCGCTGCTGTCGCAGGTGCCGTGGGCGGAGCGCTTCGCCGCGCTGAAGGACCTCGCCCCTGCCCTGTTCCTGATCGCCTGCGTGCTCGGCTCGATGTATGGCGGCCTCGCCACGCCGTCGGAGGCCGCCGCCGTCGGCGTGCTCGGCGCGGCGCTGGTCGCCTATTTTCAGGGGTCGATGTCGCTGCAGGTGGTGCGCGACGTGATGATCGGCTCGGTCATCACCTGCTCGATGATCGCTCTGATCGTGCTCGGCGCGTCGATCCTGGGCAATGCCGCGGCCTTCCTCGGCATCCCGCAAGCCGTGGCCACCTTCGTGAAGGGGCTCGGCCTGTCACCGTTCATGCTGATCGCCGTCCTGATCGTGTTCTACCTGATCCTCGGCTGCTTTCTCGACGGCTTCTCGATGATCGTGATGACGCTCCCGATCGTGCTGCCGATCGTGAAGGGCGCCGGCTTCGACGAGGTCTGGTTCGGGATCTTCCTGGTGCTTGCCGTCGAGATGGCCCAGATCACGCCGCCGGTCGGCTTCAACCTGTTCGTGATTCAGGGACTGACGGAGGACGGTCTCGGCTACATCGCCCGCGTGACCGCCCCCTACCTCGTCATCATGATCGCCTTCGTGCTGCTGCTCACGCTGTTTCCGGGCATCGTGACCATCCTGCCACGATGGCTCTACGGGTAGCGCTTGTCAGGCCGCGCGCATCCCGTCGAGGAACTTCTGCACCTCGGCCTTCAGCCGCAGGCTCTCGCTGGACAGCGCCTGGGCCGAGGCGAACATCCGGTTGGAGCTTTCGCCGGTCTCGCCTGCCCCACGCGCCGCGCTGCGGATGTTCTCGACGACCTCTGCGGTGCCGGTCGCGGCCGAGCGGACGCTCTGGGTGATGTTCTGCGTGGCGGCGCGCTGCTGTTCGACGGCGGCCGAGATCGAGGCGGCGATCCCGTTGATGCGCTCGATGGTCGAGCCGATCGCCTTGATGGCGTCGACCGATTCCTGGGTCACGGTCTGCATGTTGGCGATCTGGCTGGAGATCTCCTCCGTCGCCTTGGCGGTCTGCCCGGCCAGGGTCTTGACCTCCTGAGCGACCACCGCGAAGCCGCGGCCAGCATCGCCGGCCCGGGCCGCCTCGATGGTGGCGTTGAGCGCCAGCAGGTTGGTCTGCTCGGCGATCGAGGTGATCAGCTTGACGACGTCGCCGATGCGGTTGCCGGCGTCGGACAGCTCCTTGATGCGCTGGTCGGTCGCGGTGGCTTGGTTGACTGCCTCGGCGGCGATGGCGTTGGACTCCTGCACGCGACGGATGATCTCGGCGATCGAGCCGGACAGCTCGTCCGAGGCAACGGCCGCGGTGCGGACGTGCTCGGAAGCGGTTTCCGAAGCGCCGGCCGAATGGCCGGACAGGTCGGCGGTGGTCCGCGCGGTCTGGGTGAGCTGGCGCGCCTCGCGCTCGAACTCGCCCGACGAGGTCAAGACGTTCTCGATGATGCCGCCGATGCTGGCCTGGAACGAATCGACGAAACGCTGCAGCTCGGCCTTGCGCTGCTCGACGGCCGCGGCGGCCGCAGCCGTCTGCTCCTCGCGCATCCGGCGCCGCTCACTCGCGGCACTGCGGAACACGACCAGGCTGCGGGCGATCTCACCGATCTCGTCGCTGCGGTCATCGGACTTGATCGCAACGTCCTCGCGGCCCTCGGCGATGGCGGTGAGCGCATCGGTCACCGCGGCGAGAGGCTTGGTGACGCGGCGCACCGCCAGCATGGTCAGGCCGAGCACCAGCAGCGCGGCGATCGCAGCGGCGACGACCATGGTCCGCATCGCCTGCGACAGCATGGCGTCGAGCTCGGCCATGGGCACGCCGACATACAGAATGCCGATCACCTTTCCAGCCGGATTGGTGACGGGAAAATAAGCGGTCATGAACGACTTGCCGAACAGCGTCGCGGGGCCCTTGTAAGCCTCGCCGCGGCGCAGCAGCGCCTGCGCCGGATGATCCGCGGCAAGCTGGGTGCCCACGGCGCGGTCGCCATTCTCCTTCTTCACGTTGGTCGAGCGGCGGACGAACTGGCCGCTGTCATCGACCACGAACAGCGTGGCGCTGCCGCCGACATAGGACACCGCGCGATCGACGATCGCGTGATCCTTGATCTCGGGAATCGCCGTAATCTCGATGCGCGTAACGACGCCGTTCTGCACGCTGACTTTCGCGTCCTTGAACGTTTCGGTGAACGTCAGCGCAAAGGTGCGCAGATTGCCTTCGATGTCGCGCTTGGCGCGGTCGGCGAAGTCAGAGGACAGCGACCAGTACGCTGCGCCGACGACCAGGGCGGTATTCAGGGCGATCACGACAACGGCGCCGATCAGCGCCTTGGTGCCGAGCTTCAATTTGACGGACACGTCATAAACCTTCCAGGGGAACTGCAACTGAATCTCAAAGTGCCCGTAGTTCGTTTCAAAGCAGTTATTTTCCGGAACGTAGAATACCGGAACTCTCTATAAAAACGGCAGTAAGATACCCTGATCATGTCCTCCTCCCCCATCATCGTGTGGTTTCGCGAGAGCCTGCGGCTCTCTGACCACCCCGCGTTGTATGAAGCAGCAAGGTCGGGCACTCGGATCGTTTGTAGTTACGTCCACGATCAGGAAAGCCCTGGGTTGCGTCCGCTCGGCGGCGCGACGCGCTGGTGGCTCGCGCAATCGTTGCGTGCACTCCAGGCCGAACTACATGCGCTCGGCGCCGGGCTCGTGATCCGCCGTGGAGCCGCGGCCGAGGTGCTCTGCGAACTGGCGCGTGAGACCAAGGCCGGCGCGGTGTACTGGAACGATGTCGCGCAGGCCGCTCCCCGCGCCGTGGCTGCCGATGTCGAAGCAGCACTCGCCGAGATCGGCGTCTCTTCACGCGTGTTTCCCGATGACCTTCTGGTCGATCCGGCCGAGTTGCGCGGCAAGGATGGACGCGGGCCGCGCGTGTTCACGCCGTTCTGGAAGCGCGTGCTCGCTCTGGGTGATCCGCCGAAGCCGCTGCCGCGGCCGGCCCGGCTGTCGCACGCCCCCGGCGGCGCGAGCTTGCCGATCGACGAGCTCGCGCTCGAGCCGCGCAAGCCCGACTGGGCGGGCGGCCTGCGCGCGTCATGGCAAGCCGGCGAGCGCGCGGCACAGGCGCGCCTCGCCAGCTTTCTCGAAACGGCCGTTCAGACCTATGCCGCCGATCGCGACCGGCCCGACATCGAGGCGACCTCCCGGCTCTCGCCGCATCTGCGCTTCGGCGAGATCAGCCCGCGCCAGGTCTGGCATGCGGCGCGATTTGCCGCCGCCGAACGTCCGGCTTCCGCCGCCGGCATCGACAAGTTCCTGAGCGAGCTCGGCTGGCGCGAGTTCAGCCGCCACCTGCTCTACAACAATCCCGACCTCGCAACCCGCAACCTGCAGCCGTCATTCGACGCCTTTCCCTGGGCTCAGGATGATGCAGCGCTGCAGGCCTGGCAGCGCGGGCGAACCGGATATCCGATCGTCGACGCCGGCATGCGCGAGCTCTGGCATACCGGAAGCATGCACAACCGCGTCCGTATGGTGGTCGCCTCGCTGCTCGTGAAGCACCTTCTGATCGACTGGCGGCTCGGCGAACAGTGGTTCTGGGACACGCTGGTCGACGCCGACCCGGGCAGCAATCCGGCAAGTTGGCAATGGGTTGCAGGATCGGGCGCCGACGCCGCGCCCTACTTCCGCGTCTTCAATCCCGTGCTGCAGGGCGAGAAGTTCGATTCTCACGGGACCTATGTCCGCCGCTGGGTGCCGGAGCTGGCGCGCCTGCCGGCCGCGCTGGTCCACCAGCCCTGGGCGGCAAAGCCGCTCGAGCTCGCGGAGGCCGGGGTTGCACTCGGCCGCACCTACCCGGCGCCGTTCGTGGATCACAAGCCCGGGCGGGAGCGCGCGCTGGCAGCCTACGCGAGCTTGCGCACAAGTGATTAGTTGGGGTGCGCTTTGACAGCACGGAGAATCCAGCTATCGTCGCAGGGTTTCCAACAAATCGGGGGACCCGATATGGACGACACTCCACTCTCTGATCCGACCGTGACCGAGACCAGCATGCCCGCCGAGGCGCCGAAGGATCCGGTGATCACGACGGCACCTAAGGCCCGGCGAGCGGCCAAGAAGACCGCGAAGAAGACCTCCAAGAAGGCTGCACCCAAGCGGGCCGCCGCCAAGGCCAAGAAGGTCGCGACCAAGAAGTCCGCCAAGAAGACTGTGAAGAAGGCGGCCAAGAAAGCTGCGAAGAAGACGGCCAAGAAGGCCACCAAGAAAGCGGCCAAGAAGACGAAGAAGGCCAAGCGCTGATTCTGCTCGGCCCGGCCTGAAGGCAGGCGATCGGCTTGCCCCGGCCGACTCGGCGAAACAATCCAGTGCCCGGTCGTGGGGACAATCTGGCGCTGGATTGTTTCGTGTGGTGTGGTCCGGATGCCGGCCCGGAACCACGATCCGGTGTCCAGGGCATAACGCAGCATACATGCTGCAACCCGGCGCGACGATCGGAGCCGTCGGAGAGGCCGGCGTCTCGAGGAGGAACGTCGTCCTCACCAGACGTCAGGACAGGGGTCGACGATCTTCCAGAGCTCGATGCCGTTCTTGATCCGCTTCATCTCGGTGGTGAGCCCGCCGTTGCGCCGGATCCAGTCCTTCACCGAATCGGGGTAATAGGACATCAGTTCGGACGTCCCCTCCACGCTGGTGACCTTGATGCCGAACGTGAACGCCTTGTCGTAATAGGCTTGGTGGAAGCCGAGGCTGGCCCTGGGCGTGACGCAGATCCTGTTGAGCGGCACCAAGCCGAAGACGAGCGTACAGGCCGAATTGCAGATGCCGTCGATGATGACGCGCTGATGCGTTTCCCGGATGTGCTTGTACTTGGCCTTGTACTCTTCGATGTAGCCACCATGATCGCGCGTAATGTGCAAATCCGCACGCACCGGGCTAGCGGCGACCAGCAGGAGCACGACGCTTGGGATCAGGCGATTCATGGATCGGACGGGCAAACCCGGTCTTTTCTGGCGCTGTCGCGACAACGCCTCGAGCCAAATGCACGACGGCACTTGCCGGACCTTGTCATGGTCTCCTTAAGCATGCGGAAAAGGCCAAAATTTTGACGAACTATCGCCTTTTGCGCACCCTTTCCGCCACTTCCGCGTTAGGCTACCGGCCAGACGGCCGGCCTTGACGTCGTTTTCCGGAGAAGAGAAAAGTCATGAGCAAGCTCGCATCCCTCGCCGCCGCCTTGATCGTGTCAACTGCCGCCCTGGTGCCCGCCACGTCCGAGGCACGCAGCCATCATCGGCATCATCGCCACCACTACGGGCTGCCCTACGCCATCAGCTTCCTGCACAATTATGGCCCCGGCCCGCTGCCCGGCACCTTTGCGTTCTATGACGGTCCTTCCACCAACCACTGCTACCAGAGCTCGGCCGCCTATATCGGCCAGGACCGACGCCGGCATCCCTGCTTCTGATGCCATCCGGGGACGCTGAGCCAGCTTCGGCGAACGACCATTCATGCGCGGCGGAGGCTGGCCTTGCCCATCCAAGTCTGGTATCCCGGTGACGCTGGAGATTTGGCCCGCACCGCGCGCTCGTAGCTCAGCTGGATAGAGCATCGGATTTCGATTCCGAGGGTCGGGAGTTCGAATCTCTCCGAGCGCGCCAGGCCCGTCTTCGCCACCCTTCACCAGCCATCGCCGATCGCCGCCGAAGTGCGCAATAACGCCTTGTTAGATCGCAGATTTTCGTGCTTTCGGTGACTGCAGCGTACCATCGGCGATCGTCGGCGAACTCCGCCAGACCGCCCTTTGGCCATCCCTCGACCTGAGTTAGAATCACCCCGGCCTGAAAAAGCGCCTTTTCAGCGAGGGACAGGAGTTTAAATCTCCTATGCAGCTTCTAACTAAAAAGCCCGAGATCACCGCCAAGAACTATCTCTCCGTCGGGCCCGGTGAATACCCGTGCGGCAACAACCTCTACCTGATCGTCACCCCAAGTGGCGGCCGCCGCTGGGCGTTCCGTTACCAGCGCAACGGCATCGTCAAGAAGATGGGCTTTGGTTCGGCCAAGGAAACCGGCCTGAGGCTCTCCGAGGCCAGGGACAAGGCAATTGACGCTCTGCGGCTGCTGGCAAAGGGGACCGATCCGAGAGAGCACCGCGACAACGAGAAACGCCGCACCCAGGGTTCGCGCCAGTTCGGCGAATTCGCCGAGGAATGGCGGCGAACCTACGAGACCGGCATGAGGCACAAGGCCGCAAAAGCAAAGCTCAAGCGCATCGTGCAGGTGATCTGCCATCCGCTCCACAAGCTCTGGGTCCACGAGATCGAGACCGCGCATGTCGTCAACGTGCTTATGCCGATCTGGCACCAGCCTGAGACCTCGCGCTCCGCTCGCCAGATCATCAAAAAGATTCTCGACGCAGCGATCGCCCACAACCTGCGACCGAAAGATAACCCGGCTGATTGGGCCAGCCGACTGCAACCGATCATGCCCAGGCAACGGCGGCGTGGCACGATACGGGGCGGCCACAAGGCGATGGACTACCAAGACCTACCGGCGTTCATGCACAAGCTCAGCGCCATCTCGACGCAAAGCGCGCGGGCGATCGAGGTCATCATCCTGACCCTGGGACGAACCGCCGAAGTTCAGAACATGCGCTGGGCGCAACTCGATCTCGAAAACGGAATCTGGGATCTTGGCTTTCTCGGCACCAAGAACGAGCGGCCAAAGCGCACGCCATTGCCCCGGCAGACGCTGACCTATTTGCGCAAGGCTTACGAGAGCCGCGTGGGTGACGAATTCGTGTTTCCCGGTCGCAGTCTAAAGAGACCGATGAGCAACATGACCATGCTCAAATATCTCAAGGAGCTCACCGGAGACGAATCCCTGACTGTGCACGGATTCCGCACGACGTTTCGAACCTGGGCGCAGGAGCAAACCCACTTCGAGGAAGAAATCGTCGAGCATTGCCTGCACCACATCACGGGCGACGATGCCGAAAAGGCCTATAAGCGCGGCGAGGCCCTGAAGAAGCGACTGCATGTGATGCAGACATTCGCGGACTTCGCGACGCAACGACCAAAGAGCAATGTGACCCCGATGAAGGTCGCCTGAGAATTCAAGCTATCGACCTTGCCCCGACGAGGAATGTCACCGCTCGGACTGCTTGGTCCCGTCAGGTAGGCTTTCCAAGAAGGTTGCCAGATCCGCGCGCGTGATGATCGTCCGCGTGCCATACTTTCGGATTCGCAGCCGCCCTTCTTTGATGGCCTTGTAAAGGGAAGTCTGGCCCAGCGAAGACAGTACCGCAGCCTCTGGAACGGTGAGGCCGAGCTTTTCCGGAGCGGTTCGGAGCATAGGTTCGCGCTTTGGCATCTTGGGTTGGTCTCGCTTCATTTGTCGTCCGGGATGCCCCTCCTCTGTCGGCCCGCCGCGAGCTTATTGCCTTTGGCATGAGCTAAGGCGTGCCGACCCGTCTGCTGGAGGCGAAGCCGATGCTCGGCAACGTCCGAAGTCCCGCAGGCGCGGTTTCGGCCGCGATTTCGTGCAATTGGGTGTCCAGCGCCTTCAGCCGCTTAGCCTCCGAGACGTCCATTCCGCAGAACTTGGCTTTCCACTTATAAATGCTGGCGTCGCTCACGCCATGCTTACGGCACAGGTCGGTGACCGGAACGCCAGCCGCGTGCTCCTTCAAAATCCCGATGATCTGCTCTTCGGTAAAGCGGCTGCGCTTCGTGATCTGGTCCTCGTTGCTGGCCAGAAAGGAACTTCAAACTGGATTAAGCCCGAGGGGCACGGTCGCCAGGGTGCCGCTGAGATAGGGGCCGTCTCAGTTCATGGGCCGTAGCCGGTTTCTGCACCAGCGCGCCGAGCCCTTCCGCAGCCGTAGAGCGGCGCGACCTGATCGACGATCTAGTCCCAGTCCACCTTAGCCACGAGCTGAACGAGCTCGTGCTTCATGTTGATAATCTGATCGAGCCTGGCCCGGAACAGATCGCCTTCCGTCACCTTCGGCCTCTTCGGCCGCATCGATCCCTCCGATGCGTCATCGAATCAGGCTTCGCGATTCGAGGGCATCTCAATCCGAAGATTGCAGGCTTCCGAGCCAAAGCCCTGGCAAAGCCTGCAATTCAAAACGCTCTATTCTCCGGAAAGCCGTTTCCTGCTCAGGTAGAGTCGAGGAAGGGCGCGGTGGCTTGGGCCATTCGGCAACGCCCCGTTTCCCTTCCCCGCTCATCGAACCGGA
>NZ_JAUEYN010000025.1:0-63903 GCF_032489675.1 Bradyrhizobium sp. SZCCHNR1043 | reverse complement strand
GCTCTCCACCGAACCGGTCGAAAACTTTGAATCACATCCAGAAATCGCTTGGAATCGCTTTCGGGCATCCCGTAGCCACAAGGGGGAGGGGAGCGCACCGACTCGTGGCGCCGCTGCGGCTCCGAACTGGCAAATGGCTTGGCGCCGTCGGCTCATCCTGTGTTTAGGGCAGCAGGCGCCCCTCACACCTCTTTCATGGCGCGATCGAGCAGCGCGCGGCAGTCGAGCAGCTCCTTGAGCACGCCCTGGAGCTTGTCGCGCTCCTCCGGCTTCATGCCGGCGCGGGCGGGCGGGCCGACCCGGAAGGTGTCGAGGATGTCGTCCTCGGTGTCGACGAAGCGGAAGTCGATGCCCTCCTCGTCGGAGGTCTCCTCCTCGTCCTCCGATTCGACCTCGGCCTCGCCGATCGGTTCCTCCTCCATGAGGGCCTGGCCGAGCGTCTCCTCCATCGCACCGAACGAGACCGCGGCAGAGCTGTCGGCCAGTCCCTGGACCGACTTGACGCCGTGCTCCTTCAGGATCCGCTGCACCCCCTTGATGGTGTAGCCTTCGCCATAGAGCAGGCGCCGGATGCCCTTGAGCAGGTCGACGTCGTCGGGCCGGTAATAGCGCCGGCCCCCGCTCCGCTTCATCGGCTTGATCTGGGCGAACCGGGTCTCCCAAAACCGCAGCACGTGCTGCGGAATGTCGAGCTCCTGCGCGACCTCGCTGATCGTCCGAAACGCATCCGGCGCCTTGTCCAAATGCCCGTTCCCCTTCGATCGTGCTGACAAGAAAGTGGCAGACTACGCTGAATAGATTGGACGAACTGTACGCGGAACGAACAATACGCGTTCGTCACGGCCCTGCCGACAATGCGGCGGGGCGACGGCCCCGGCCCTATTCCGGCTCGGCGCCGAACTCGGCGCTGGCCTCGCCGTTCATCTTGCCGTTGCCCTGTTGGCCGTTGATGCGCTGCTTCAGGATCGCGGACGGCTTGAACACCATGACCCGCCGCGGCGAGATCGGCACTTCCGTGCCGGTCTTGGGGTTTCGTCCGATGCGCTGCCCCTTCTTGCGCACCATGAACGACCCGAAGGACGATAGCTTGACCGTCTCGCCGCGCTCGAGGCAGTCGGTGATCTCTTTCAAGACCAGCTCGACGAATGCAGACGACTCCGTCCGCGACAGCCCCACCTTCTGGTAGACTGCCTCGCAGAGATCGACGCGTGTGACTGTTTTTCCGGTTCCCGCCATCGCCTGCCCCAAACTCACGGCGAATAATTCGCTCCGGAAATTAAGAGGTTAAGCGGCGGTGGTCAACAGCAGCGTGAATAGAAGTACAGGCCGTAGTGCCGATCTCTGGGCGTAATCCCGCCGCACGGCAGGCTCACCAGCGCACCAAAGCCGAGCCCCAGGTGAAGCCGCCGCCCATCGCCTCCAGCAAAACCACGTCGCCCTTCTTGATGCGGCCGTCCTTGACGGCCACGTCCAGCGCCAGCGGGATCGAGGCAGCGGAGGTATTTCCATGCAGATCGACCGTCAAGACCACCTTCTCCGGCGCGATGTGCAGCTTGTGCGCCGAAGCGTCGATGATTCGCTTGTTGGCCTGGTGCGGCACGAACCAGTCGATGGTCTCGGCCGACAGGCCGGTGGCATCGAAGGCGTCGACGATCACGTCGGTGATCATGCCGACCGCGTGCTTGAACACCTCGCGGCCCTCCATCCGCAGATGCCCGACGGTCTGGGTCGAGGACGGACCGCCGTCGACATAGAGCTTGGCCTTGTGGCGACCGTCGGAGCGCAGATGCGTGGTCAATACGCCGCGATCGGCCGAGGTGCCGCCCTGCTCCTGGGCGTCCAGGATCACCGCGCCCGCGCCGTCACCGAACAGCACGCAGGTGGTGCGATCGTTCCAGTCGAGGATGCGCGAGAAGGTCTCGGCACCGATCACGAGCGCACGCTTGAACGAGCGGCTGCGGAGGAAATTGTCGGCGGTGGCGAGCGCAAAGACGAAGCCCGAGCAGACCGCCTGCAGGTCGAACGCCGCGCCATGGTGGATGCCGAGTTCGTTCTGGACCGCAACCGCGGTCGCCGGAAAGGTGTTGTCCGGCGTCGAGGTGCCGAGCACGATCAGGTCGATCGACTGCGGATCGACGTCGGCCGCCGCAAGGGCGGCCCGGGCCGCGTTGATCGCCAGATGTGAGGTGAACTCGCCGTCGGCTGCGACATGGCGCTCACGGATGCCGGTGCGCTGGACGATCCACTCGTCCGAGGTCTCGATACGGCTTGCCAGCTCGGCATTGGTCACGACCCGCTGCGGGAGGTAGGAGCCACAGCCGAGCACGACCGAACGAATTGTCACGAGACAGCCTCCTGGGCGACGGATTCGGACGCCGGCGCGCCGCCGTCGGGATTGAGTGTTTGATTGATCTTGGTCAGGAGATCGTAGCGGGCCATCTCATAGCCAACCCTGACCGCCGAGGCAAAGCCCTCGGCATCGGTTCCACCGTGGCTCTTGACCACCATGCCCTTGAGGCCGAGCACCACGCTGCCGTTGGATTTGCGCGGGTCGAGCCGGGCCCGCAAAGCGGCAAAGGCGCCGCGGGCCAACAGATAGCCGATCCGGGCAAGCCAGCTCGCCTGGATCGCGCCGCGCAGGAAATCCGTGACCTGGCGGACGGTGCCCTCGGCCGTCTTCAAAGCGATGTTGCCGCTGAAGCCCTCGGTCACGACCACGTCGGCCGCACCCTTGCCAATGCCGTCGCCCTCGACGAAGCCGATATAGTCGAGCTGCGGCAGGTTCATCGCGCGCAGCTGCTCGGCCGCCTCGCGGATCTCCTCATGGCCCTTGATCTCCTCGACGCCGATGTTGAGAAGGCCGACGGTCGGCCGCGGCTTGTTGAACAGCACGCTCGCCAGCGCGCCGCCCATCACGGCCAGCGCGACGAGGTGGTGGGCATCGCCGCCGATCGTCGCACCGAGGTCGAGCACGACCGATTCGCCGCGCGCGGTCGGCCAGATCGCGGCCAGAGCCGGCCGGTCGATCCCGTCCAGCGTGCGCAGGCAGAAGCGCGCCATCGCCACCAGCGCGCCGGTGTTGCCGGCGGATACCGCGACGTCGGCCTCCCCCTTCTTGACCGCCTCGAGCGCGAGCCACATCGACGAGGTCTTTCGGCCGCGCCGGAGCGCCTGGCTCGGCTTGTCCTCCATGCTGACGGCGACGTCGGTGTGGATGACCCGCGAGACGGCCTTCAGCCGCGGATGCCGGTCGAGTTCGGGTACGATCTTGGCGCTATCGCCGAACAGCAGAAACTCCGCATCCGGATGGCGGCTCAGTGCGATCGCAGCACCGGGAATGACGATGGCCGCGCCGAAATCCCCGCCCATGGCGTCCAGCGCGATTCGAACCTTTTGAGGCATGACGTCCCGGAAACCTGATCTCGAGCTTTGTCTCGTCTTGGCCGTAACTTGCTTGGCCGTGTTTGGCGGTCGTTCAGAGGCATTGCGCGGCCGATGGACAGGCCAGAGGCCGTCCGGGCCTTTTCGTCGCACCCCGACCCGGGCGCGACAATAGCGTCTCTCCGTGTCGAAACAACCTCCCGGGGGCAATGCAATTTGCAACCGCCACGCGGTCCGGGGCCAGCAGGGACCCGTATTTGCCATTGAAATCAGCAGCTTGAGAGGATTTCGAGAGGCTTTGTGACAGGATCGACCGCTTCCGGCCTGCACAACGGCGCGTCAATCCTCACCCGTTTTCTTCGCTTTGACGGCACCCGGCCCGGCGGCATCTGCCGATTTCAGCGCCTTCAGCGCCGCGAAGGGATGGTCCTCCGGCTCGGCGGCTGCCGCCACCGGCTGCTCGAACACGGCGCCCGGCTTGCGCGGATAGGGATCGATCCCCAGGAACAGCGCGTCGGCGGCAAGCCGGCCGAGGTCGATCTGCCCGCCAATGATCGGCTCCGGCGGATCAGCCGTCTCCACCTCGCTGTTGGGATCGTCCTCGACCAGATCGGCAAGCTCGGGAATCTGCTCCGGCGGGGCGAACATCTGGTCGATCGGCTCGTCGATCTCGATCTCGATCGGATCGAGCGTGACGACGCAGGTCTGACCGATCCGGGCCCGCACCCGGCCCTCGACATGCACCTTGCCGTCGCGCTTCTGGACGACGTCGAACGAGGCATGGGCCGAGATGACCTCGCGCAGCTCGGCAAGCGCGGCGAGCGCGCGGCGCGTGGCTTCGTCGGCCTCGATCTCGCGATGCAGGCCGGCCTCCGGAATCTGCGCCACGATCACCGGCGGCACCCGCCAGGGATCCTTCGCCGGATCTCGCCCCGTCTGTCGCGATGTGTCTGTGTCTCTGCTCATCTCGCTAGTCCTGCTGCACCGGCTGCGGGAAGCTCCAGCCGGCGCCGAGCAGCCTGTTGTCGTCGAGAGCGGCGAGGTGCGCGGCCACCCGCGCCGCATAGGCGGCAAGTCCGGCTGCGCTGTCCGGATGCTCCCCGTTCAAGATATTCTTCTGCAGCGCCTCCGCCAGCCGGGCCTCGCTCTCGGACCAGGCGAGGTCATAGGCGGCGGTGCGGCCATAGAATGCCTCGCCGAACTTCTGCATCCGCTTCGGCACGGTGAGATCCCCCACCCCCATCTCGCGCAGATTGTCGTCCATGTCGTCGCAGAAGCGGTCGAATAGCGCCTGCGATAGCTCCGACCCCACCCCGCGCAGCCGCCGCAGCACCAGCCAGAGGTGCAGAATCAGCAGATCGAGCCGTCCCTCGACCGTGTCGGGGACATTCAAGTGTCTATAAAACAACGGGTCTCGGGTTTGTGCCACGATCGTGCCATAGATCGGCTCGATGGTCCCGCGCGGGGACGGTCGGGATTTGCTGAGAAGGTTGAATGGCCAGAGCATGACGGTTCCGCGGTCGAGTTTCCCTGACCCTGTTCGGGGGCATGTTGCAATCCGCAAGTTTGCCCGGTACGTCAACGCCCTGCCCGACGCAAGGGGACGGGATCCGATCTGAAGAAGATGACCCAGACAATGCGAACGACTGCCCGCCTGCTCTCCCGCGGCCTGAGCACCCGACTGCGCACCGCCGGCGCGATCGCGCTGACCTGTCTGGCGCTGGCCGCCTGCACCGGCGAGCAGTTCCAGAAGGGCTACATCATGCCCCCCGGCGCGCTGGAGCAGATCCCGATCGGCGCCAGCCAGGACCAGGTGCTGATCGTGATGGGCACGCCGTCAACGGTGGCGACGCTCGACGGCGAGGTATTCTACTACATCTCCCAGCGCGCCGAGCGCTCTGTCGCCTTCATGAACCAGAAGGTGGTCGATCAGCGCGTCATCGCGATCTATTTCGACAAGAACCGCCAGGTCCGGCGGCTCGCCAATTACGGCATGAAGGACGGCAAGATCTTCGACTTCGTCAGCCGCACCACGCCGACCTCCGGCCAGGAGCTCAGCTACCTGACACCGCTGTTCAAGCTGCTCAGCTTCAACTGATCCCGACACGATCGCCGCAGCCCGGAATGTGATTCCGGGCCACGGCACAAAGCCGGACCGCTGCGCTGAATTGCGCAGCTCGCGCGCAATTGGCCTGCTTGCTCTGGCGCTGCAATCTTCCCTACCCTGCTGCAAAACAAGAGCAGGGAGGAATCATTGGCTCATTGCATCGCGCTGTCGCGCCGCAAGCTTCTGTCCGGAGCCGCAGCGCTGTCGACCGCCGCCATTCTGCCGCGCACGAGTCTCGCCGACTGGCGTCCGACCGAGACGATCAAGCTGATCGTGCCCGCCGCGCCCGGCGGCAGCACCGACGTGATGGGACGGCTGCTGGCCGCGCATCTGCAGACGGTTTGGGGACAATCGGCGGTGGTCGAGAATCGCTCCGGCGGTGGCGGCACGATCGGCGCCGCCGAGGTCGCGCGCAACACCAAGGGGGACGGGTACACGATCCTGATCGGCAATCCCGGTCCCAACGCGATCGCCTATTCGATCTTCCGCAACCTCGCCTACAAGCCGGATCAGCTGCAGGCGGTGTCCAACATGATCCGCATCCCGAACATCGTCTCGGCGCATCCGTCGACCGGGATCAAGTCGATCCCGGAGCTGATCGCCTACCTCAAGGCCAATCCCGACAAGCTCAACTACGGCTCGTCAGGCGTCGGCCAGAGCCCGCATCTCACCGGCGCCTGGTTCCTGCAGCTCACCGGGTTGAAGATGACGCACATCCCGTTCCGCGGCGCCGGCCCCGCGCTGCAGGCCGCGCTCGCCGGCGACATCCAGATCCTGTTCGACAATCTGTTTCCGTCGCTGCCGCAGGTGCAGGACGGCAAGCTGACCGGCCTGTGCGTGACGACGCCAGAGCGCAGCGCCAATGCGCCCGACCTGCCGACGATGCGCGAAAGCGCGCCGGAGCTGGCCAAGTTCGACGTGTCGTCCTGGTTCGGCGTGTTCCTGCCCAAGGCCTGCCCGCCGGAGATCGTCAGCGCGCTCAACCTGCAGGTCAAGGCGATGCTCGCGCGTGAGGACATCGCTAAGAACATCGCGGCCATGGGCGCCCGCGCCGACTACGGCACGCCGCAGCAGTTCGGCGACTTCGTCCAGGCCGAGACAGCCAAGTTCGCGTCGATCATCCAGAAGGAAGGCCTGCAGATGGACGTGAAGTAGCCCTGGGCCCGGCGGCGCCGCGTCTCGGTGGAGCATTGGAATAGGGTTCGTGGTGTAACGGCACCTTAAGCGGGATGGTGCGATAGATGGCGGCCGCGCGTCCTTGATCCGGTTGCGAGATACCATCAGCCGATGCCGGGCCGACGACCTCGCGTGGATGCGGTCCGATCACCGTCCGAGGGGCAGGCGCCGGCGATGTCCATCGCATGAGCCGTGCCTTGCCCAACAGCGTTCTCCACCAGCTCGAAGACATTCTCGCCAGCCGATACGTGTCGCGGCGCGCCGAGATCCTGGAGCGCGTCACCGACCTGTTCGTCGTGGGCTCGGGCAAGTTCACCGAAGAACATGTCGATCTGTTCGACCACGTGCTGTTCAAGCTGCTCGACAACGTCGCCATTGCGGCGCGGGCGCAGCTCGGCAGCCGGCTCGCGGTGCTGCCTGACGCACCGCCGCGGCTGCTCCGGCTGCTCGCCAGCGACGAGACGATCGCGGTGGCAGGTTCCGTGCTGCGCCAGAGCGAACGGCTCGACGACGAGACCCTGGTCGCGACCGCGCAGACCCGGGGCCAGGAGCATCTGCTCGCGATCTCCGACCGCAAGATCCTCACCGAATCCGTCACCGACGTTCTGGTCGATCGCGGCAATCAGGCCGTCGTTTCGAACACCGCCAACAATGGCGGCGCGCGCTTCTCCGATCACGGCTTCTCCGGCCTGGTGACGAAGGCATCCGAAGATCCCGGCCTCGCCTTGAAGCTCTGGAGCCGAACCGACAGCCCACGCGAGGTGCTGGTTCGGCTGTTCGTCGAAGCCTCCGACGCGGTGCGCAGCCAGCTCGCCAGCGCTGATGCGGCGCGGGCCGAGATCGTCGAGCTCGCCGTGGCGCAGGCTTCGGATCATCCGCAGGCGGCCGCGCGGACGCGCTCGGCCGATTTCGTCACCGCCAAGGACTATGTCGAGCTGCTGCACGCGACCGGCCAGCTCCACGAGGCGCAACTGCACGGCTTCGCCAAGGAAGCCAGCTTCGACAAGGTCACGCTGGCGCTGTCATTGATGTGCAAGCTGCCGCTCGACGTGGTCGAGCGCGCCTTCGTGCGCAAGCAGCCGGACCAGCTCCTGGTGCTCGCCAAGGCGCTCGATCTGTCGTGGGTCACGACCACGACGCTGCTGTTCATGCAGGCCAGCGCCAGCGGCAGCGCACGCCCGCAGCTCGACCAGCATCTGGCGAGCTTCTCGCAAATGCAGCCGCGCATAGCGCAGAGCACGCTGCAGTCGTATCGCACGCGGCAGCGCGCGGCGGAATAGTCGGCGTCACGACACAACGAGAGACAATGAAAAACCCCGCGGCTCGCGCCGCGGGGCCTTTATTGGTCAGGACATCGCCCCGCTCAGTGCGCGAGGATCGCCAGCAGCAGCAGGGCCACGATGTTGGTGATCTTGATCATCGGGTTCACCGCGGGGCCGGCCGTGTCCTTGTAGGGGTCGCCGACGGTGTCACCCGTCACCGCCGCCTTGTGAGCATCCGAGCCCTTGCCGCCGTAGTGGCCGTCCTCGATGTACTTCTTGGCGTTGTCCCAGGCGCCACCGCCTGAGGTCATCGAGATTGCGACGAACAGGCCGGTGACGATGACGCCGAGCAGCATGGCGCCGACGGCCGAGAACGCCGCCGACTTGCCGGCCGCGCCGCCGCCCGCGATGGCGTAGATCAGGAAGTACACGACGATCGGCGACAGCACTGGCAGCAGCGAGGGGATGATCATCTCCTTGATCGCCGCCTTGGTCAGCAGGTCGACGGCCTTGCCGTAGTCGGGCTTGTCGGTGCCCTGCATGATGCCGGGCTTCTCGCGGAACTGCCGGCGCACCTCCTCGACGATTGCGCCGGCCGCGCGGCCGACAGCGGTCATGCCCATCGCGCCGAACAGATACGGCAGCAGGCCGCCGAACAGGAGGCCGACCACGACGTAGGGGTTGTTCAGCGAGAAGTCCGGCTTCACCCCAGCGAAATAGGGATGACGCGCGGAGTCGGCGATGAAGAACTGCAGGTCCTGGTTATAGGCGGCGAACAGCACCAGCGCGCCGAGACCGGCCGAGCCGATCGCGTAGCCCTTGGTGACCGCCTTGGTGGTGTTGCCGACCGCGTCGAGCGCGTCGGTGGACTTGCGCACCTCCTTCGGCAGGCCGGCCATCTCGGCGATGCCGCCGGCGTTGTCGGTGACGGGGCCGAAGGCGTCGAGCGCGACGATCATGCCGGCCAAAGCGAGCATGGTCGTGGTGGCGATCGCGATGCCGAACAGGCCGGCGAGGCTGTAGGTCACCAGGATGCCGGCGATGATGACGATCGCAGGCAGCGCGGTCGATTCCATCGAGATGGCGAGGCCCTGGATGACGTTGGTGCCATGGCCGGTCACCGAGGCCGCCGCGATCGACTTCACCGGACGGAAGTCGGTGCCGGTGTAGTACTCGGTGATCCAGATGATGAGGCCGGTGACGACGAGGCCGACCACGCCGCACATGAACAGCGCCGTGCCGGTGTAGTCGACGCCGTCGAGCTTGCCGAAGCCGATCAGCCAGGCGATGGCCAGCGCCACGCCGCCGAGCGAGAGGACGCCGGTCGCGATCAGGCCCTTATAGAGCGCGCCCATGATCGACTGGCTGGCGCCGAGCTTGACGAAGAAGGTGCCTGCGATCGAGGTGATGATGCAGATGCCGCCGATGGCGAGCGGCAGGGTCATCATGTTGGTCAACAGCGACGACTTGGCGAAGAAGATGGCCGCCAGGACCATGGTGGCGACCGCGGTCACCGCGTAGGTCTCGAACAGGTCGGCGGCCATGCCGGCGCAGTCACCGACGTTGTCGCCGACGTTGTCGGCGATGGTCGCGGGGTTGCGCGGATCGTCCTCCGGGATGCCGGCTTCGACCTTGCCGACGAGGTCACCGCCGACGTCGGCGCCCTTGGTGAAGATGCCGCCGCCGAGACGGGCGAAGATCGAGATCAGCGAGGCACCGAAGCCGAGCGCGACCAGCGCGTCGATCACGGTGCGACTGTCCGGCGCGAGCTTCATGAAGCCGGTCAGGATGCCGAAATAGATGGTGACGCCGAGTAGTGCGAGACCGGCCACGAGCAGACCGGTGATGGCGCCGGCCTTGAAGGCGAGTTCGAGGCCGCCGGCGAGCGAGGTGATGGCCGCCTGTGCCGTGCGGACGTTGGCGCGCACCGACACGTTCATGCCGATGAAGCCAGCCGCGCCGGAGAGGATCGCGCCGATCGCAAAGCCGATCGCGACGAGCATGCCGAGGAAATACGCAAGGAGCACGAAGATCACGACACCGACGATTCCGATCGTCATGTATTGGCGGCGAAGATAGGCCTGCGCGCCCTCACGCACGGCCGCCGCGATTTCCTGCATGCGCGCATTGCCGGCGTCTGCGCTGAGCACCGATTGTGTGGCCCAGATCGCATAGACGATCGACAGCGCTCCGCAGAGCACGATCACCCATAAAGCTGACATTTAGTTTCCTCGGCTCTTTGCTTTTCTAACTACGTCACGCCGCGCTGGTGCGACGCACGCCCCCTGTCAGGCAGCCCCGGGCGGAGCCGCCTCGAACATCATGAAGCTTGCCAAAATCGCCATGATGACGCAACGCCGCGACGCCTGAACCGCTCCAAATTCAGACGCTTCTTTGGTCGCATTGTGCGGTGCAAATAGGTGTCAGAAGTGGCTGAAGGACAAGCGCGTCAGTGTGACGGGACGGCCCTGCCCGTCCAGGAAGCGCGGGGCTCGCGTTCCTTCGACGATGGCGCCGATGTCGGTGACGGCAACGCCCGCCGTCTCGGCTGCGCCACGGAAGGCTGCGCATTGCGCTGCGGGAACAGTGCAGAGGATCTCGTAATCGTCGCCGCCGGAGATCATGCTTTCAAGCTGCGCGGCCCCGACAGCGAGCAGCTTCGCCGCCGCCGGCGATCGTGGAATGTGTGACAGCGTGATGTCGGCGCTCACGGAAGAGGCGGCGCAGAGCTTGATCAGGTCGCCTGCGAGGCCATCGGAGACGTCCATCGAGGCGGTCGCGTAGTCTCTCACGGCCGCGGCCAGGGCATTGCGCGGCTGCGGCGTGCGATAGCGGCCGATCAGCATATCCCGCGCGACGGGATCGTCGGCCAGCGCCGCCGCCTCCGCTGTGCCCGTCAGCATGCACAGGCCGAGCGCAGCATCACCGATCGTTCCCGTGACCATCACCCGGTCGCCGGGACGCGCCCCGAAGCGATGCACCATCCGGCCCCTAGGCACCCGCCCCCAGGCTGCGATCGAGATCATCACGGGACCGGGCGTCGACACGGTGTCGCCACCGAGCAGCGGACAGCCGAACGCAGCCGCGTCCTCGCCGAGGCCACGCGCGAACTCCGACAGCCACGCCTCGTCCTTCTCGCGCAGCGCCAGCGTCAGGACGAAGCCGGTGGGCACGGCGCCCTTGGCGGCGAGATCGGACAGGTTCACCCGCAGCGCCTTGCGCGCGATGGTGTCGGGGGGATCGCTGGCGAGATAATGGACGCCTTCGACGATGGCGTCGGTCTTGACGACGATGTCGTCACCATTGGCCGGAATGATCGCGGCATCGTCGACGAGGCCGAAGGCGCCGGGGTCGGTCGCCAGCGGCTTGAAATAGCGCGCGATCAGGGAGTCTTCGCCGGAGGGGTTGTGGGTCACGCGCTCGTCCCCCACACTTTGCACACTCTGCTGTCATCGCCCGGCTCGACCGGGCGATCCAGTACGCCGCGGCCCTTCCGTATCCCTTGAACGTCTCTGGAATACGGGATCACCCGCCGTCGCGGGTGATGACAGTCGAGGAAAGAGACTGGCATCGCGCCGGTTCGCAGCGATCGTGCTCCGGCGCCCCCCATCGCTACTTCGGCCCCATCTCGTCGGCTCGGTATTGCCGGGCGAGTTGCTCCAGCACGGCGTTGACCATGCCGGTCTCGTCGCGCTCGACGAAGGCATGGGCAATGTCGACATATTCAGACACCACGACCTTCGCCGGAATGTCCTTGCGCCGCTCCAGCTCATAGGCGCCGGCACGCAGCACCGCGCGCAAGATCGCCTCGATCCGCTGCAGCGGCCAGCCGCGCTCCAGCGCATTGTCCAGCACTGGATCGATCTTGGTCTGGTCGCGCACCACGCCGGAGACGATGTCGCGGAAGAAGGCGGCCTCGGCCGGCAGATACTGCTCGCCCTCGACCTCGTTGCCGAGCCAGTGGCTCTCGAACTCGGCCAGCACGTCGTTGATGCCGGCGCCGGCGATGTCCATCTGGTAGAGCGCCTGCACGGCGGCAAGCCGCGCCGCGCCGCGCCGGTTGGCCTTCCGATCGTTTGCTCTGACCGGGCCCTTGAACGGTTTGTTGCTGCTCTCGGCCATCTCAGCCTCGCGCCAGACGGCGTTTGATGCGCAGCACGGCGAGCGCGGCCCGCGCAGCATCGCCGCCCTTGTTCATTTCCGAGACGCGGGCGCGCGCCCAGGCCTGATCCTCGGTGTTGACCGTCAGGATGCCGTTGCCGAGCGGCAGGCCGCGCGCCACCGATAGGTCCATCAGCGCCCGCGAGGACTCCTGCGACACGATCTCGAAATGGATGGTGTCGCCGCGGATGACGCAACCGAGCGCGATCGCCGCATCATAGGGCTTGCCGTTCTTGGCGGCCGCATCGAGCGCAATGGCAATGGTCGCCGGAATCTCCAACGATCCGGTGACCGTGAGAACATCATAGCCCACGCCCGCCGCCTTCAGCTCGGCGGTGGCGCCCTCCAGCAGGGCATCCTGAAGATCGTCGTAGAAGCGGGCCTCGACGATCAGCGCCCGGGCGCCGGAGATGTCGGTCTGGTCTTTGAGCGGCGCGCGCCGTGCGTCTGCCATGGTTCTGTTTCCATTGTCTTCAGGTGCCTCGTCCCAAGGGAGCGGCCATCCGGCCGCCTCGCGAAGGGCGAGATGAAATCGGCCTCATGCTGCGAGACGACACATCAGCGCCTCCTCGCAATCAGGGCTGGCCTTGTAGGCGCCAGCGCCCGCAAAGCCAAGACGGAAAGCCCCCTTCGAGGCTACTTCATTTCCGTAAGGCGCGCGGCATAGCGCGCCATCAGGTCGACCTCGATATTGACCTCGCTGCCGGCCTGCCAGGACGACAGCGTGGTGACCGACAGCGTATGCGGAATGATCAGCACCGAGAAGGCCAGTTCGTCGACGGTGTTGACCGTGAGCGAGACGCCGTCGAGGGTGACTGAGCCCTTGGTGGCGATGAAGCGCGCCAGATCCCGCGTTGTCTTCAGCACGAACCGCGCCATATCAGGCAGGTCGTCGCGGCTGACGATGGTCGCGATGCCGTCGACATGACCCGAGACGATGTGACCGCCGAGTTCGTCGCCGATCTTCAGCGCCCGCTCCAGGTTCAGCTTCGTTCCGACGCGCCAGTGCTTGGCCGTGGTCAGCGCCAGCGTCTCCGCGGCGGCATCGACCTCGAACCAGGTCTTGCCGTCGGTGAGGCCCGACTGCACGACCGTGAGGCAGACGCCGTTGTTGGCGATGGACGCGCCATCGGCGATCGTGGCCTGGTCGTAGCTGCAGGCGATGCGCAGCCGGTGCAGCTTGCCCTCGGTCCGCGGCGTCAGGCTGACGATCTCGCCGATGTCGGTGACGATGCCGGTAAACATTACGCGCGCTCGTAAATCGTAAGGGTGTCGGGATCGAGCGTTTCGCTAGCACGAACGCGATAGGCCGGCGACTGCGTGATTGCGGTCAGCGGCAATGCATCCAGCGCAGCGATCCCGTCCGCTCCGATCTCCCCGGGACCACGCAGCAGCCAGATTTCATCGACCAAGCCACTTGCCATGAAAGATGATGCGACGCGGCTGCCGCCTTCGATCATCAAACGGGTGATGCCCTTCTCGGCGAGCGCCTTGAGCACGGCGGGTGGCTCCAGTGCCGACGGTGCGACCTGCGGCGGCAGGCGGATCACCTGCGCGCCGGCGGCCCCCAGCTTGGTCGCTGCGGCGGGCTCCGCCACCTCAGAGGCAACGAGCCAAAGCGGCGTCGTCCGCGCTGACTGCACCAGACGGCTGGCGGTCGGGAGGCGCAGGACGGGGTCGAGCACGACACGGACCGGCGAGCGGGATTCCATGCCGGGCAGCCGGCAGGTCAGCAGCGGATCGTCGGCGATCGCGGTGCGCACGCCGATCAGGATCGCGTCGCTCTGGGCACGCAACACATGCACGCGCGTCCGCGCCGCTTCGCCGGTGATCGCGACCGGCGTGTTGCCCGCGGCTGCAATCTTGTCGTCGGCCGAGACGGCAAGCTTCAGGATCACATGCGGCCGCCCGTCGCGGATGCGTCGGAAATGACCCGAATGGTCGCGCTTGGCGTCCGCCGAGCAGAGGCCGACCTCGACCTGGATGCCGGCAGCGCGGAGCTTCGCATGTCCCTGCCCTGCGACCTCTGGATTGGGATCCTCGATCGCCGAGACGACGCGGCTGATTCCGGCTGCGATGACAGCGTCCACGCAAGGCGGCGACTTGCCGACATGCGAACACGGCTCCAGCGTCACGTAGAGCGTGGCGCCTTTGGCTGCCTCCCCGGCACGGCGCAGCGCCTCGGGCTCGCCATGAGGACGTCCACCGGGCTGGGTCCAGCCGCGGCCGACGATCACGCCGTCCTTGACCACCACGGCACCGACGGCGGGATTGGGCCAGGTCCGCCCCAACCCGCGGCGGCCGAGCGTCAGCGCGAGCTGCATGAAGCGGCGGTCGGCGTCCTTCTGAGCCTTCAGCTTCTCGCCGACCTGATCGACCAGAACCCGGAAGATCATTTGCGGACCGGCGCGAGGCGCGGTGCTTCGTCCTCCGCCGAGAGCTCGCCGAGCACGGCCTCGAAATCCTTGGCCTCGCGGAAATTGCGGTAGACCGAGGCGAAGCGGACATAGGCCACGTCGTCGAGATCGCGCAGATGCTCCATCACGATCTCGCCGATCGCCTCCGAGGACACTTCCGACTCGCCGCCGCTCTCGAGCTCGCGCACGATCGCCGAGACCATCTTCTCGACCCGCTCCGGATCGACCGAGCGCTTGCGCAAGGAGATCTGCACCGAGCGCATCAGCTTGTCGCGGTCGAACGGCACGCGGCGGCCGTTGCGCTTGATCACGGTCAGTTCGCGCAGCTGCACCCGCTCGAAGGTCGTGAAGCGGAAATTGCAGGTGACGCAGACCCGCCGCCGCCGGATCACCGAGGAATCCTCGGTGGGGCGGGAGTCCTTCACCTGCGTATCGAGACTGTTGCAGCTCGGGCAGCGCATTTCGCGTTAAGCCTTACTGATAGATCGGGAACCGGTCGGTCAGCGCCTTCACCTTCTCCTTGACCGCAGCTTCCACCAGCGGCGCGCTGCCGTCCGGCGCCTGTGCGATCGCGTTCAGCACCTCGGCGATCAGGCTGCCGACCTGCTGGAATTCGGCGACGCCGAAGCCGCGGGTGGTCGCCGCGGGGGTGCCGAGACGCAGGCCCGAGGTGACGAACGGCTTCTCGGGGTCGAACGGGATGCCGTTCTTGTTGCAGGTGATGCCGGCGCGGACCAGCGCCTTCTCCGAGACGTTGCCCTTCAGGGCCTTGGGCCGGAGGTCGACCAGCATCAAATGGTTGTCGGTGCCGCCGGAGACGATGTCGAAGCCGTGCGCGCGCAGCGATTCCGCCAACGCCTTCGCATTCTCGACGATGTTCTTCGCGTAAGTCTTGAACTCCGGCCGCAGCGCCTCGGCGAAGGCCACCGCCTTGGCCGCGATCACATGCATCAGCGGACCGCCCTGCAGGCCCGGGAAGATCGCCGAGTTCAGCTTCTTGGTCAGCGCCTCGTCGTTCCAGAGGATCAGGCCGCCGCGCGGGCCACGCAGCGATTTGTGGGTCGTGGTTGTCGTGACGTGGGCATGCGGCACCGGCGAGGCATGTACGCCGCCGGCGACGAGACCGGCGAAGTGCGCCATGTCGACCAGGAGGTAGGCTCCGACGTGGTCTGCGATCTCACGGAAGCGCTTGAAGTCCCACGGGCGCGAGTAGGCGCTGCCACCGGCGATGATCAGCTTCGGCTTGACCTCCTCGGCCTGCTTGGCGACCGCATCCATGTCGATCAGATGATCGTCACGGCGGACCGTGTAGTGCGCGGCTTTGAACCACTTGCCGGACATGTTGACCGGCGAGCCGTGGGTGAGATGGCCGCCGGCGGCGAGGTCGAGGCCCATGAAGGTGTCGCCGGGCTGCAGGAGCGCCAGGAACACGGCCTGGTTCATCTGGCTCCCGGAGTTCGGCTGGACATTGGCGAAATTGGCGCCGAACAGCTTCTTGGCGCGGTCGATCGCGAGGTTCTCGGCGACGTCGACCCATTCGCAGCCGCCATAATAGCGCGCGCCCGGATACCCTTCCGCGTACTTGTTGGTCATCACCGAGCCCTGGGCCTCCAGGACCGCCCGGCTGACGATGTTCTCCGAGGCGATCAGCTCGATCTCGTGCCGTTGCCGACCGAGCTCACCCTTGATGGCGGCGGCGATTTCGGGATCGGCCTCGGCCAGGGTGGCGGAGAAGAAGGAATCGACTGACGAGGCGGGCTTGGCGCTGGAAGCGGTCATCGGCGGAATATCTCCACGTCCGCAAGGCCTTAGGTGGCCTGCGGTCGGTTCAGTGAAGTCGGTCGGAAAAGACCCCTGCCCTTACCATATGGGCGGCGGCAGGCCAAGGGACAGGCCAAGCGGTTGCGGGTCAAACCGGATATTTGCGCCAGATATGGTGGACGAGGTCCGGAGCAAGCCCTGCTCAAGCCCCGCCGCAGGAGTGCCAGCTTTCCGACATCTGCCACGTTTCCTTGGTCCGGAGATTGGTCGCCTTGTAGATTCGCCCCCGATCATCGGCGGCGGGCATTTCTTCGGCTTCCAGACGGTGCAGAGACGCACGGGATCGCCCAGTTTGGAATGGGCCACGGCGGCGTTCCACTCTGCGTCGATCTGCTCGGCACCGTTCTGGTACAGCACGTGCTTCCCCGGATCCATAATGGGATCAACATACTTGTCGCGCTTCTCGCCGCGCTTGAACGGGGTAGGCGACAGCGGCTCATCAAACCGATCAGCAATTTTCGTGATCGTCGTCGCTGCGCAGGCGCCTATTCTGGCCAGTGCTTCTCGACTGTTCGGTCCCTTCTGGGGTTAAACCGTCTCAGCCATACTCTTCGTGGGCAGGCTCAGCTCACCGCACGCGAAGGCCAAGATTCCTGCCACGACAATAACTCGGGACACCAAATGCATCGCCCCCCAAATACAAACAACCTGCATGAAACCGGACGGTCTCATACAGGTTGTGAGGCAAGCGCGCGGCGAGCAATGCCGCACCGAAAGAAAATCAGAGGCCGGTGTAGCCCGCCTTCACCGGATCGACGCGGCCATCGAGCTGACGCAGATAGGTCAGGCCGCATACCGTCAGGCGGTGCGGATCGCGCTCGCCGGCTTCGAACAAGGTCTGGATATAGGCGCTCACCTTGCGGCGCGCCTCGTCGCTCGCCGCGGCGGTGCGGTTCGCCAGCAGGTCGTAAGTGTGCATGATGCGATCGATGGCGGCTTCCATATCATCCCCTCTTGAACGTCAGGCCGTCAGGCAGACTTGAACATCGAGATCGCCTTGTTGGCGAGCTTGAGCTTGTTGAATTCTCCGCGGTGAATCAGCTGAACGATGATGTCGACAAGTCTCTCGTTCGGCGCGAACTCCTCTGGCAGCTCGCCGGAGAGACGCAGATAGTTGGAGGCGATGGCATAGGCATCCCCAACCATCGCCACGTTCATGACTTGCATTCCGGCATCGTGCAGCATGGTCCGACCTCCGGTCCAGGGACATAAGCCCAGGAGCCTCGATTGGTTCCAATTCGGACCGGGGTTTTTGCCAAGGTTTTTGCCAAGGCGAACAAGAAAACGCCGGCCCGAAGGGGCCGGCGCAAGAACGACTTCCAGACGATCAACGGCTGTCCGGTTTTGGCTCTCGATGTCTGAGGCCGGCTCAGCCGAAACGGTGAGACCGGCTCAGAGGCGATACAGGATCTGGTCGGTCCAGAACCGCTCGAGACGATGCAGCGACTTGTTGAGCGTGGAGAACTCCTCGCTCGAAATGCCGCCGACCTGCTCCACGGTCTTGACGTGCTTCTGATACAGCGAGTCGACGATGCGGCGGATCTCCTGCCCCTGCGGGGTCAGGCGGATGCGGACCGAGCGGCGATCGACGCGCGAGCGCTGGTGATCGAGGAAGCCGAGCTCGACCAGCTTCTTCAGGTTGTAGGAGACGTTGGAGCCGAGATAGTAGCCGCGCGTGCGCAGCTCGCCCGCGGTCAGCTCCTTGTCGCCGATGTTATAGAGCAGCAGCGCCTGGACCGAATTGATATCGGAACGACCACGGCGGTCGAACTCGTCCTTGATGACGTCGAGCAGACGGCGATGCAGCCGCTCCACCAGCGTCAGTGCTTCCAGATAGAGCGACTGCACGGTGCCGCCCTGGCCCGGCGCAGCAGTCTCCACGGCCGTCGCAACGGCTTTCATCATGACACTTCCCCTGTCGTCGTTTTTGTCGACTTATTCGACGAAACTTTTGTCCCGTCTGATAGAACGAACTTAAGGGGCGTGCTTTGAAGATCGCCTTAAATAAGAGCATAAAGAGAGAATGAATCGCGGAGAGTGAATCCTCTTTTAATTCAGTAATTACAGAGGCTTTTGCAATAGTCCGTTGACGGTCGAGGGGCGATGTTCGCGGTTCGTTTCACCCACCTGTCGCATTACAAAACACGCTTGGGTAGCGCCGCTAAGGTCTCTGTAACGGCTGTGGCAGACGCTCTTAAGGTGTTCGAAACATTACTTGCATCGCGCTGAAAAGATTTACAGCGTGCAACGAATTTTCCGCACGACCTATGGTGGCCGCTCCCGGGCCGCCATCCAGGCCAGCACGAGGTAGGCGGCGAGCATGACCGCCTCGCCCGCGACCACCAGCAGATTGCCGCCATAGATGCCCGGGAACATGAGCTCGATGACCGCCATCGAGACGACCGTGGTGAGCCACACCACCGCGCCCCACGGCGTGGCCAGCCACAGGCCCACGGCGGCGACGAGCTCGATCACCGCGAAATAGACCGTCGCGGCCTGCCAGGCCATCGCCTGGTTCTCGAACGCGTCGTCCTCGCCGCCGATGAAGCCGGTAACCTGGGCCCAATGGTAAAGGCCCTTGGCGATCGAGAGCATGGCCATGACCCGCAGGAACAGCACGAGCCGCCGCGTCCAGACATTGTCGTCGCTCTCGCGCCGATCCGAGGACATGGCGGCAATCGACATGGCGGCGTTGTCACGCGCCAGATCTCGCGCCGAGGGAATCTCAGCCATGGCAGCTCGAGCAGAACAGGCGGGTCGTCATTGGGGCCTCTCAAGACCAGGAGCATGGCGATTCTTGGCCGGCCGGCACCGTGAAATCAACCGGGCCGGAAATCAACCGGGCCGCTTGCGTCAGGTCAAGTGACGGGCGGCGGGCAAAGTGCTACAGATTGTTGGAATTACAACAAGTCAAAATCCGGCTCGCCGGTCAGCAAGGAGCCAGCCCCCCATGGCGATCAAATTCGGGCGCCCGATCGACCTGCGCGACACCGCGCGCAATCCGGCCACTGGACTGACGCCGGCGCTCGACCTCACCATCCGTCCCCGCCGCAACCGCAAGGCCGAGTGGGCACGCCGGCTGGTGCGCGAGAACGTGCTCACGACGGACGATCTGATCTGGCCCCTGTTCGTGGTGCAGGGCGACCGGACCCGCAGCACCGTCGCCTCGATGCCGGGCGTGGAGCGGCTGAGCGTCGACGAGATCGTCCGCGACGCTGAGCGCGCCGCCAAGCTCGACATTCCCTGCATCGCGCTGTTCCCCTATACCGAGCCGTCGCTGCGCGACGAGCACGGCTCCGAGGCCTGCAACCCGGACAATTTGGTCTGCCAGGCGGTGCGTGCGATCAAGAAGGAGTTCCCGGAGATCGGCGTGCTCTGCGACGTCGCGCTCGATCCGTTCACCAGCCACGGTCATGACGGCCTCATCAAGGACGGCCGCATTCTCAACGACGAGACGGTCGCCGTGCTGGTGCGCCAGGCCCTGGTCCAGGCCGAGGCCGGCTGCGACATCATCGCGCCGTCGGACATGATGGACGGCCGGGTCGGCGCGATCCGCCAGGCCCTGGATCAAGCCGGCTTCCTCGACGTGCAGATCATGGCCTATGCGGCCAAATATGCCTCCGCCTTCTACGGCCCGTTCCGCGACGCGATCGGCTCGGCCAAGACGCTGACCGGCGACAAGCGCACCTATCAGATGGACAGCGCCAACTCCGACGAGGCGCTGCGCGAGGTCGAGCTCGACATCGCCGAGGGCGCCGACATGGTGATGGTGAAGCCGGGCATGCCCTATCTCGACGTCGTCAGGCGCGTGAAGGACACGTTCAGCATGCCGACCTTCGCCTATCAGGTGTCGGGCGAATACGCGATGATCACGGCCGCCGCCAACAATGGCTGGATCGACGGCGACCGGGCGATGATGGAGAGCCTGCTGGCCTTCAAGCGCGCCGGCGCCGACGGCGTGCTCACCTATTTCGCCCCGCAAGCTGCCGAGCGGCTGCGGCAGCAGCGCTGAGGAGGCGCCAGGATCTTTCCGAGACCCCCCACGCTCCTTGAGCTCGCCGCTCCTTTCGCCTGCGCGGGCCGCCGGCTCGCGAAGTTCTGGCTTACAAGTCGCGAAATAGCCGGAAATTTGCCGCGTCCCATGCACGAACGGCCCTTGCAAGCGCAAGAGGGGTTCCCATGTCCTGGGTGCCAATCCGGAGGGCTTATTCATGGCGTATATGGGTTCAGGCGATAGCAATGGCGGTCCCGGTGCTCGGCCACACGCCTACGATCCCTATCAGCAGCCGGAATTGTTTCGCGGCGTGCTGACGCGGCGGATGATTGCGTTCCTGATCGATCTCCTGGTGCTCTCGGTCCCGGTGATCCTGGCGGTGATCTTCATTGCCGTGTTCGGCGTGGTCACGCTGGGTCTCGGCTGGGCGTTGTTCTGGCTGGTGTCGCCGGCTGCGGTGATCTGGGCCATCGTCTACTACGGCGCAACGATCGGCGGGCCGAACTCGGCGACGATCGGCATGCGGGTGATGGATCTGGAGGTACGGACCTGGTACGGCGCGCCGGGCTATTTCGTGCTCGGTGCCGTGCACGCGGTCTGCTTCTGGGTCTCGGTCTCGGCGTTGTCGCCGTTCGTGCTGCTGATCGGACTGTTCAACAGCCGCCGCCGGCTGCTGCACGATTTCGTGCTCGGTACCGTCGTGATCAACACGTCCGTGCGCTCGCAACTGACTGAACCGGCTCGCACCTGATGAGACGTCCGGTGGCACTGCAAAAGCGATTGACCGGCCGCCTCCGGAGCGCAATTCTGTTGATGATCGCCTCGGAGGCTCACGACGTTCCTTGACCCAGCATTCGCGTGACACCCCGCAATTCTACCTGACCGCGCCCTCGCCCTGCCCCTATCTGCCGGGGCGGCAGGAACGCAAGGTGTTCACGCATCTGGTCGGCGACAAGGCGACCGATCTCAACGACCTCCTGACCCATGGCGGCTTCCGCCGCAGCCAGTCGATCGCCTACCGGCCGGCCTGCGACCAATGCCGGGCCTGCGTGTCCGTCCGCGTGATCGCCAACGAATTCCGCCCCTCGCGCAACTTCCGCAAGGTGCTCGCGCGCAATTCCGATCTGGTCGGCGAGCAGCGCAGCGCCGTGCCGACCTCCGAGCAATATTCGATCTTCCGCAGCTATCTCGATCAGCGCCATCGTCATGGCGGCATGGCCGACATGACGGTGCTCGATTACGCCATGATGGTCGAGGACAGCCATGTCGAGACGCGAATCATCGAGTACCGCCGCCGCAATCTGAGCAACGGTCCGAATGCCCGCAGCGGCGAACTGGTCGCAGTGGCGCTGACGGACGTGCTCAGCGACGGCCTGTCGATGGTGTACTCGTTCTTCGACCCCTCGGAGACCACCCGCTCGCTCGGCACCTTCATGATCCTCGACCACATCGCCCGGGCGCGGCGCCAGGGCCTGCCCTACGTCTATCTGGGCTACTGGATCGAGGGTTCGAAGAAGATGGACTACAAGAGCCGCTATCTGCCGCAACAACGGCTCGCGGCTGCCGGCTGGCTGCGCGTGGATGCCGAAGGCGACACCGCGCCCGAGCCGCAGGACTAGAGGAGGCGAATAGCGAATGGGGAGTAGCGAATAGAGCGCTTCGAACGTCCCTATTCGCTACTCCCCACTCGCTATTCGCCTCTCCTCATCATCCCGTGGCCAGATCCCACACCAGCTTGGTATTGAGCGCGATGATCACCACCGCGATCAAGGTCGCGAGCGCCGTCAGCCAGCGCGGCGCCACGAACTGCCCCATCTTGGCCCGGCTCGCGGTGAGCAGCACCAGCGGCACGATCGCGAACGGCAGTTGCAGGCTGAGCACGACCTGACTGAGGATCAGGAGCTGCCCGGTCGCCTTCTCGCCGGCCCAGATCGTCACCACCACGGCCGGCACGATTGCGATCATGCGGGTGATCAGCCGGCGCAGCCAGGGCGCGATCCGCCAGTGAAGAAAGCCTTCCATCACGATCTGACCGGACAGGGTCGCGGTGATCGTCGAATTCAGGCCGCAGCACAAAAGCGCGATCGCAAACAGCGTCGGTGCCAACGTCGACCCGAGCAGCGGCGCCAGGAAGGAATGCGCCTGATCAAGCTCGGCGACGTCGCGTTGTCCGGTCCGGTGGAACGTCGCCGCCGCCAGGATCAGGATCGAGGCGTTGATGGTCAGCGCAAGGCACAGCGCGATGGTCGAATCGATCGTGGAGAGCGTGATCGCCTCGCGCTTGTCCTCTGGGCTGTCGCCGTAGCCGCGGGTCTGGACCAGACCCGAGTGGAGATACAAATTGTGCGGCATCACGGTAGCGCCGAGAATGCCGAGCGCCAGATAGAGCATCTCCGGGTTGGCGATCAGCTGTCCGCTGGGGACGAAGCCTTTCACCACCTCGGCCCAGTCCGGCTGCGCCATCGCGATCTGGATCGCGAAGCACAGCGCGATGATGCCGAGCAGCGCGACCACGAACGCCTCGATCCAACGGAAGCCGAAGGCCTGCAGCGCCAGGATCAGAAAGACATCGAGCGCGGTGACGCAGACGCCGATCGACAGCGGCAGCCCGAACAGCAGGCTGAGACCGATCGCAGTACCGATCACCTCGGCGAGGTCGGTGGCCGTGATCGCGATCTCCGCCGACAGCCACAGCGGCAACGAAACCCAGCGCGGCGTCGAATCGCGGCACGCCTGGGCCAGGTCGCGGCCGGTGGCGACGCCGAGCCGGGTGCACAGCGACTGCAGCACGATCGCCATCAGGTTGGACAGCAGCGCGACCGATAATAGCACGTAGCCGAACTTGGCACCGCCGGCGAGCGAGGTCGCCCAATTGCCGGGGTCCATGTAGCCGACCGCGACCAGATAGCCGGGTCCGAGAAAGGCGAGCAGCTTTCGCCAGAGCGACCCCTTGGTTGCGGTTCGCACTGTCGCGAACATGTCGCCGAGAGAGGGCTCACCGCGCTCACCGCGCCAGCCGGAGCGGCTGTCGCTGGGCTGCACCAAGGCTTGCAGTTGCGAAAGATCTGACGGTTTTGCGTCCATTCCGCTATCCTGAACGAAACCGACCTTTAATGCAACTGACTTGCAAGTAGAGGAGCGCTGCGGGCTGGTACCCGCGAGCGTTGGTATTAATCCAATACCATTCCATCATGGCAGCTGCTCGCCCTTGCCGATTCGCGAGAGCGCCTGAAGCACACACGAATCGGCGCGGCCGGGTCCCCGTCTCCCCACTGACCGGATCCAACATGTCTGCCAACCTTGGCCTCCGACCGATCTCCAACGCGCCTGTTCCTTGCAAGATCTGTGACGGTCCTGCCGACCTCTACGGCGTCGTCGACATGAACCGCCCATGCCAGACGGCGCATGCGTATCGCGCGCCGCTCTCGGGTGTGCCCATCTATTACCGGCGCTGCGCGGACTGCGGCTTTCTGTTCACCGACGCATTCGACGACTGGAGCATCGAGCAGTTCAAGACCCACATCTACAACGACGGCTACGAAGCCGTGGATCCCGACTATCGGGTCAAGCGCCCGACCGACAATGCGGCGGCCGTCGCCCGCTTCTGGGCGCCACACAAGGCCGGCATGCGGGTGCTCGACTTCGGCGGCGGCAACGACGTGTTCTGCACCGGCCTGCGTGCTCAAGGCTTTGCGGAAGCGGTCACCTATGATCCGATGGTGGCCGAGCACGCCACCCGCCCCGATCGCAAGTTCGATCTCGTTACCTGCTTCGAGACGCTGGAGCACGTGCCCGATCCGCTGGCGACGATTGGAGCCATGGCGGCCTGCGTGGCCGAACCGGGCGCGGTGTTCTACTCGACGTTGACCCAGCCGGAAGACTTCGACAGCCAGGGCATGTCCTGGTGGTACATTGCGCCGCGCAACGGCCACATCTCGATCTACACCCAGCATGCGTTGACGCTGGCTTGGCACCGGTTCGGATTCAAGACGGCGCCGCTGAATGCCGGCACCCATCTGGCGTTCCGCACGCTGCCCCCGGAATGGGGACTGGCCGAGGCACCGACCGCGGCATAGGCCGTCCGCAGCACGACGGCCGATACCTGAGATCAGGAAGCGGGTGGGCGCAAGGAGGCGGCGTGGTGATGATGGCCACATCATCACATCAGGTTCCTCTTCATGCCTCCTTCTCCCGCCCTGCCCGCCGGCTTCCACCGCCTCGCCTGGTCGAACCTCACCGCGCAATCGGCCGAGCAGATCGCGCTCGCCGCAGCACCGATCGTCGCGGTGCTCGCCCTCGGCGTTGGCGAGGGCGCGACCGGCCTGCTGCAGACGGCGCTGACCGCGCCCTTCGTGCTATTCGCGATCCCTGCGGGGCTGCTCGCCGACCGGATGTCGCGACGGTTGCTGATGGCCCTGGCAGAGACGCTTCGCGCGCTCGCGCTGCTCGCGATCCTCATCGCCTTCGCGTCCGGCGCGCTCACGCTGCCGCTGCTGGCGGCGCTCGGATTCGCGGCGGTGTGCGGCACGGTCGTGTTCAGCGTCGCAGCGCCTGCCCTGGTGCCGAGCCTCGTCGCCCCGGCCCAGTTGGCGTCCGCGAATGCGCGCATCGAGCTTGCCCGCACCATCGCCTTTGCCACCGGGCCCGCGCTGGGCGGCGTGCTGGTCGGCTGGATCGGCGGCGCTCCGGCCTTCGGCTGTGCCGCGGCGCTCTCGCTGATCGCAGCCATGTGCCTGGCCGGCATCGCCGAGCCCGCCCGCGCGCCGGTGCCGCGCCGCCATCCGCTCGCCGACATCCGCGAAGGCGCCGCCTTCGTGCTGCATCATCCGCTGCTGCGGCCGGTGTTCGTCACCCAGTTCATCTTCAACACCGCGCATTTCCTGCTGCTCGCGGTGTTCGTGCCCTATGCGGTGCATCGGCTCGGCCTGTCGGCGGGAGGCGTCGGCACTGTGCTGTCGATGTTCGGCGTCGGCATGGTGTGCGGCGCGCTGCTGGCGACGCGCATCATGCGGCGGCTGCCGTTCGGCACCGTCATCGGGCTCGGCCCCGTCACCGGCTTCGCCGCGGCGCTCATCATGGCACTGACCACGTTCGTCCCCTCGCCCTACCTTGCCGCCCTCAGCTTCTTCCTGCTCGGCGCCGGGCCGATCCTCTGGGTGATCTCGACCACGACGCTGCGGCAGTCGGTGACTCCGGCGGGCCTGCTCGGGCGGGTGTCGGCCATCAACATCCTGAGCTACGGCGCCCGTCCGCTGGGCTCACTGCTCGGCGCGGTCGTCGGCGGCCGTTACGGCGCCGACATGTGTCTCTACCTCGTCGCCGCCATCTTCGGCCTGCAGGCGCTCGTCATCCTCGCCTCGCCGGTCGTCGCGATCGCGCGCCAGCCGGAGCCGCAGCCCGCCTAGCGATAGACCAGGATCGGCACGGTCGAATGCGTCAGCACCTTCAAGGTCTCGCTGCCCAGGATCGCCGAGACGCCGCGCAGCCCATGCGAGGCCATCAGCACCAGATCGCAATGCTGCTTGCGCGCGGTCTCGACGATCGCCTCATAGGGCTTGTCGTGCTCGACGCAGAGCGTGGCGCAGGCGACGCCGGCCTGCTCCGCGTCGTCCTTCACGTGATCGAGATATTTTGCGGTCTGATCGGCCACCAGCGACTTGTATTGCGCAAGCGCCTTGGTCGCAGCGTGGGGATCGACGACCAGCGAATGCAGCGGCGTCGACACCACCAGCGCCGTGACCCTGGCTCCGGTCGCCTTAGCGAGCGCGATACCGTGCTTGATTGCGGCCTTGGAAAGGTCGGACCCATCGGTCGGCAGCAGAATATGTTTGTACATGAGCTTTCACCTCGCGGCAGAGGATGCTGGGCAGACTCGCTTCTGCTGGGCATTGACGTGGGTCAAGGGTGCGACATCTCGTCCGCCAGGTAGTTCTCGTAGGCCCGCGTGGCTGAGGCGCTGCCGGCAAGTTCCGGATCGAGCGTGAAGAGATCCTGCGCGCGGCCGATGCCGCGCAGCGCGTAGCGCCCGGTCGACACCAGATAGCGGCGACCTTCGTCGTCGAGCCCCTCGCAGAACTCGGAGGATGCCAACAGTTCGCGATCGACCGAGCGGCACATCGAGGCGATGCGGCTGACCTCGTTGACGGCCGGTCCCACGACGGTGAAGTCGAGCCGGTCCTCGCTGCCGATATTGCCGTAGAACACCTCGCCGACATGCAGGCCGACATAGGCCGAGGTGACGGGCCGTCCCTCGCCGGCGCGCCGCGCGTTCAGCTTCATGATGTTCAGCCGAAAGCGATGCTCGGCGCGCAGCGCAGCGTGACGGGCCGAGGCCATGTCGCCGCCGGTGAAGATCGCCAGCACGCCGTCGCCGATCAGCTTCAGCACGTCGCCGCCCGACTCGTAGATCGCGTCGATCGATGCCTCCGCATAGTCGTTGAGCAGCGGGATGATCTCGTCCGGCGAGATGCTCTCGCTGATCGCGGTCGAACTGCGCAGGTCGGAGAACCACAGCACCGCATTGATGCGCTCGGTGACACCGCGGGAGATCCGGCCGCGCAGCACCTGCTCCGAAGCATCGCGGCCGAGATAGACGCGGCCAAGGGTTCGCACGATATCGACCTGCTGCGCGGATTTGATCGTCAGCGCGAGCAGCGGGACCAGGTCGCGCAATGCGCCGATCTGCGTGTCGGTGAAGCCGCCGTCACGTCGCGTCAGCCAGTTGGAATAGAAGCAGTCCATCTGGCCGAGCGTGCCGGCTTCCCCGAACCGGTGCACGAAGGCGAGATAGTGCCGATGCCCCTGTGCGGAAAGCTCCTCGATGACCGGAAAATCGAGATGCGCACAATTCGTGAAGTCGATGCTGAACTCGTCATGGCCGTTCTCCAGCATGTGGTGGAAGACCGAGCGCCGCCAATTCTGTGCCGCCTCTCCCTCATTGCTGGAGCCATATTCAAAGCTGTCGGCTTCGTTCGTGTCGAAATCGTTCCAGCGGAAGCCACGCCCCTCGAAAATCGGATGCAGCGTATCGATGATCGCAAGGCTGCGCGACAATTCAAGCCCGGCCACGCGGCAGCGCTCGCAGAAGCCGCGCAGGATCTCGTTTTCCGGCATGCCGGTCAGGCTCTGAGCCACGAGCCAGTTCGCCACTTCGAGACGGGTCGCCGTGTCCATGGTTTCAGCTCACCAACGCGTCACGATCCGGAAAGCTTCAGGCAGGCCGGCTCACCACCTCGCCGTCCTCCTTGGTGAAGGAGGAGACGGGATGATCGAGCAGGTCGAGCACAAGTTCGGACGGGCGGCAGAGCCGCGCGCCCTTGCTGGTCACCACGATCGGCCGGTTGATCAGGATCGGATGCGCGAGCATCGCCTCGATCAGCTGGTCGTCGGTCCATTTGGGATCGCTCAGCCCAAGCTCGGCATAGGGCGTGCCCTTTTCACGCAGCACGTCGCGCACCTTGACGCCCATCGCGTTGATCAGCGCAATCAGCTGCTCGCGGCTCGGCGGGCTTTTCAGATATTCGATCACCTCAGGCTCCTCACCCGAGGCGCGGATCATCGCGAGCGTGTTGCGCGACGTGCCGCAGGCCGGATTGTGAAAGATCGTCACGGGCATGGGCTGTCCAGTCGTTGCGTTCCAAAGGCACATTCCCGTGCCATGCGTCTCACCCCACGCATCGTGTCCCTGATGGTGCGGCCGCGATGCGGGAAATGGACACTGTTATCACGGCGCCGCCGCCGGCAGGAATGGGAACTCCGCCGGTCGAGGGAAATCGCCGGCGCGCTGTGCAGACTGGCTGGCGGGAGCTGACCCATCGCGGCTTACACCACGTCGGCAGGAGCGAGCTTGCAGGCGCAGCCATCGGCCTCGATCTGCAGGGTCGGATGCTGGATGTTGAAGCGATGTGACAGCTCGGCGCAGACGCGATGCAGGAATGCATCATCCGTTCCGCCTGCCCGTACCAGATGCGCCGTCAGCGCGGTCTCGTTGGTGCTCATCGCCCATATGTGGAGGTCGTGCACCTCGCTGACGCCGTCGAGGGAGGCGAGATATTCGCGCACCTCCGGAAGCGCGATGTCGCGCGGCACAGCGTCGAGCGCCAGATTGACGCTGTCGCGGGCGAGATCCCAGCCACTCAGGAGCACGACGAGCGCGATGACCAGGCTGACCACCGGATCGATCCACAGCCACCCCGTCCAGATCGTGACCAGCGCCGCGACGACCACGCCGAACGACACGGCGGCATCGGCGGCCATGTGCAGGTAGGCGCCGCGAATGTTGAGGTCGGTGTCGCGGCCGCGCATGAACATCATCGCGGTGGCGCCGTTGATGGCGATGCCGAGCGCGGCGACCCACAGCACGGTGGTGCCGGCCACCTCGCCCGGATTGCGCAGGCGATCGAACGCCTCGACGGCGATGCCGCCGACCACCACCAGCAGCAGCCCCGCATTGATCAGCGCCGCCAGAATCGAGGCGCGGCGATAGCCGTAGGTATGGCGGTCGGTCGGCCGCCGGCCCGCCAGCCATAGGGCGCCCCAGGCCAGCAGCAGCGACATCACGTCGGACAGATTGTGGACGGCGTCCGAGATCAGTGCCAGCGAATGCGCGGCATAGCCGAACACAAGCTCGGCGATGACGAAGGCCGTGTTGAGCGACACGCCGATCGCAAAGGCCGCACCAAAGCTCACCGGCGCATGGCTGTGGCCGGCATGGCCGTGGGCATGTGAGGGGCCATGATCATGGGAATGGTCATGGCCGTGATGATGAGAATGCGAGTGCGCCATCCAACGTGCCCCCGGGCGATCGCGCGCCTCGCGATCGCCCGCTGCCTGATATAGACGGCCGCTCGACGGATACTATTACGTCGCTACTCGATCGGCCGGTTGAACTTGTTCGACTTCGGCAGCCCCTGCGCGATGCGTCCGGCATCGGCGCGGTTGCCGCGGTAGTCGGCGAGCTCCTTCCAGCTCAGCCCCTGGTCGCGGCCGGCGGAATCCTTCCAGGCCAGTCCCTGCTTCTGCTCGAAGGTGGTGACGTCGGAGAGCTGCGCGCTGGTGTATTTCTGGAGCCGGACGCCGCGGCCGCGCGCCATCTCCGGCACCTGGTCGAGCCCAAACACCACCATCTTGTGGTTGGTGCCGATGACCGCGACCTGATCGCCCGCGACCGTCGTGATCGCGCGCGCTTCCGCCGGCGCGGTCACGTTGAGCACCTGCTTGCCCTTGCGGGTGTTGCTGACACAATCCTCCTCCTTGACCACGAAGCCCTGACCGTCCGAGGCGGCAATGAGGAACTTGCGCTCCCCCTTGTTGACGAACATCGACACGATCGAAGCGTCCTGGTCGAGATCGATGAACATGCGGATCGGCTCGCCGTGGCCGCGCCCGCCGGGCAGCTTGCCGACGTCCAGCGAGTAGAACTTGCCGTTGCTGGCGAACAGCAGCACCTTGGAGGTGTTCTCGGCGAAGAACGCCTGGCCGAGCTGGTCGTCGGTCTTGAACTGCAGGTTCGACAGGTCGGCGACGTGGCCCTTCAAGGTGCGCACCCAGCCCTTGTCGGAGACGACGACGGTGACCGGCTCGCGCTCGATGAAGGCTTCTTCAATAGCGGCGAGATCGTGCTCAGGCGCGTCGGCGAAATTGGTGCGGCGCTTGCCGAGCGGCGTCTTCGGCCCGAACATGTCGCGGACCGTCTTGACCTGCTCGCCGACCTTGGCCCATTGCAGCTCCTCGGATCCGAGCAGCGCATTGATGCCCTTCAGCTCGCCGCGCAGATTCTTGTCCTCGGTGCGGATCTCCATTTCCTCGAGCTTGCGCAAGCTACGCAGGCGCATGTTGAGGATGGCCTCGGCCTGCACCTCGGTGAGCTTGAACGTCTTCATCAGCACCGGCTTGGGCTCGTCCTCGGTGCGGATGATCCTGATCACCTCGTCGATGTTGAGGTAGGCGATCAAATAGCCACCGAGAATCTCCAGCCGGTTCTCGATCTGCTTCTTGCGGTAGTTCGAGCGCCGCAGCAGCACGTCGCGCAGATGGTCGAGCCATTCGCGCAGGCACTCGGCCAGGCCCACCACCTTGGGGATGCGGCCTTTGATCAGCACGTTGAGGTTCAGCGGAATCTTGCTCTCGAGATCGGTGAGCCGGAACAGCGATTCCATCATCAGCGCCGGATCGACGTTCTTCGACTTCGGCTCGATCACGAGCCGCACGTCCTCGGCCGACTCGTCACGGACGTCGCCGACCAGCGGCAGCTTCTTCTCGTTGAGCAGCTCTGCGATCTTCTCGACCAGCCGTGACTTCTGCACGAGATAGGGAATCTCGGTGATGACGACGATCCAGGTGCCGCGGTTGCCCTCCTCCTGCTTCCACTTGGCGCGGACACGGAACGAGCCGCGGCCGGTGGTGTAGGCCTCGATGATCGACTCCTTGGAATCGATCACGGTGCCGCCGGTCGGGAAGTCCGGCCCCTTCACCCAGCGCAGCAGCGCGCGCGACTTGGCGTCAGGCTTCTCGATCAGATGCAGCGCGGCGTCGCAGAGCTCCGCGGCATTGTGCGGCGGAATCGAAGTTGCCATGCCCACCGCGATACCCTGGGCGCCGTTGGCCAGCAGGTTCGGGAAGCCGCCGGGCAGTACGACCGGCTCCTTCGACTGGCCGTCATAGTTCGGCCGGAACTCGACGCCGTCCTCGTCGATGCCTTCCAGCAGCAGCCGCGCGACATCGGTCATGCGCGCTTCGGTGTAGCGGTAGGCTGCCGGATTATCGCCGTCGATGTTGCCGAAATTGCCCTGGCCGTCGACCAGCGGATAGCGCGAGGAAAAATCCTGCGCGAGGCGCACCATCGCGTCGTAGATCGCCTGGTCGCCATGCGGATGGAACGAGCCCATCACGTCGCCGACGATCTTGGCGGATTTCTTGAACGCCGTGCCCGGGTCGAGCCGCAGCAGCCGCATGCCGTAGAGGATGCGCCGGTGCACGGGCTTGAGGCCGTCGCGCGCGTCCGGCAGTGCGCGGTGCATGATGGTCGAGAGCGCGTAGGCGAGATAGCGCTCTTCCAGCGCATCCCGGAGCGTCACCTCGTGAATCTCGGCTGGTTCCGGCGGAATCAGTGATTTTCCCATTCGCGTTGAGCTTTCAGTGGGTTAGCCCTTGAGCCTGAGCTAGCGTGAACGATTTGGGAACAGGCTTTATGCGATGATGCGCTGGGGCGCAATGTCGGCCCTGCCCGGTTCCCCGAGGAAAAAGCCGGGACTTCGGCCGCGGAACCGCAACCCGGCCCGAAAATCATGCAGTTCACGTGACGCCGACGCATGTCGCAACGCTCACGGATTGAGCAGCCGACCCGCGTCCCGTTGAGGTGCAACGATGTCGCACACGAGTCTGTGTAGCTGAGATCGTCACCCGCCGTCGCTAAGGTGACGGCGCTCATCCTCGCCGACGCAACGGCCCTGCGAGGAGAGCCATCGCGCCGCGCCTTGAACGCGGCAGATCCCATCCAGTGAGAAAGGCAGATGCTCCATGAGCTCAGGATTCGTGACGACATCGGACGGCACGCAGATCTTCTACAAGGATTGGGGCTCGGGCCAGCCCATCGTCTTCCACCACGGCTGGCCGCTGTCGTCCGACGATTGGGACGCGCAGATGCTGTTCTTCCTCGACAAGGGTTTTCGCGTCATCGCGCACGACCGGCGTGGTCACGGCCGCTCCAGCCAGACGGAGACCGGCAATGAAATGGACACCTACGCCGCCGATGTCGCTGCGCTTGCCGCGAAGCTCGACCTGCGAGACGCGATCCATGTCGGCCACTCCACCGGCGGCGGCGAGGTCGCGCGCTACGTCGCCAAGCACGGCAAGGGCCGCGTCGCCAAGGCCGCGTTGCTCGGAGCGGTACCACCGATCATGCTGAAGACGGCGAGCAATCCCGGCGGACTGCCGATCGAGGTGTTCGACGGCTTCCGCACGGCGCTCGCCGCCAACCGCGCGCAATTCTTCCTCGATATTCCGACCGGCCCGTTCTACGGCTTCAACCGCGACGGCGCCAAGGTCTCCGAAGGCGTGATCCGCAACTGGTGGCGCCAGGGCATGATGGGCGGCACCAAGGCCCATTACGATTGCATCAAGGCCTTCTCGGAGACCGACTTCACCGAGGACCTGAAGGCGATCGACGTGCCGGTGCTGCTGATGCACGGCGAGGACGACCAGATCGTCCCGATCGACGATTCCGCGCGCATCGGCATCAAGCTGTTGAAGCACGGGACCTTGAAGACCTATCCGGGATTTCCGCATGGCATGGCGACCACGCATGCCGACGTGATCAATGCCGACCTGCTGGCCTTCATCAAGGGGTAGCTCGATCATTGCACTTCGCCGAATGCGCATTCCGATGCCGATGAAGCGATAGATCTCAAATCTTGCTCGTCATGGCCGGGCTTGTCCCGGCCATCCACGCAGCACTGCACACGCCGAACGACGTGGATGCCCGGGACAAGCCCGGGCACGACGAGTTCGGGGCTACCATTGATCCACTATCTCAATTTCCGCGTTGGAGACGTCGTCCTGCCTTCTCGCGACGCGCTCCGCGCCCGAGCTATCAGGATCGATCACCCTCATCTAACAGAGGGCGCAGGGAAGGCCGGACCTCGACTGAGGCCCGTGGCCCGCCTGCGAAAAAAAATGCAGGCGGCAGGTACCACAGGTCAGCCGGACGACCCGGCCCTCCCTGTGCGATGGGCTTACGAGTTATACGCAGTCTCCCCGGTGTCCGGCTTGTGAGCCACCGTCGCCCCTGGGATCATCACCCACGGACTTGGCGCCAGCATCGGGGCGCCAGGACGCTGCGATTTCCTCGTCCTGCCGGACACGTTCGTCCGCGCGCACATGCACGCTGCGATCCGACAGGCCACCGCTCCCCGCTTCCTACGTCTCGTGACGATCGCGATGCGCCCCTCATGTGGAGGCGGGATGCCGGGAAACATCGTCCTGATTTGCCCGACGACACAAGGCGCGCCCCCTGCGGCAGATTGGCTCGACGGGCAATTGGCGCATGGGAGATCGCGCAATTCTGCATATCAGAAGCGGGACCACGCAGCTCAGCGCAACCGCGGGAACCGATAGCGCCCAAGGCGCGTTCTCTCCGCATCAACGTAATGCGTATGCGATATCAACCGAAGCACGACCTGCTGGCGGGCATCTTTGCATGAAGAATTTTTCCGATGCGTCCTTTTCGCCTGATGTCATCGCGCTGATGACCGAAGCCCTCAACGCGTCGGTCGCCGCGCTGCCTGAGCCGGTGAGTTCGACGAACGTGAACCTGCTTGCGGAAGCCGTGCTGCGTGCCGCCAAGGCCGGCGAGCGCGACGTCACCGCGATGCAGCGGCTCGCGCTGCTCGAACTGCAGATCATGCCGCGCATGTAGAGCGGATCACAGGCTTTCCTACAGTCGTAAAGCATCCCCAACGCGCTCACTTCGGGACCTCTTGGTTCGAGATGCGCCGCACGCGGCGCTCCTCACCATGAGGACGTCGGATCGCGCCTGACGCGCCGCCGGCCTCCATCTTCTATCCCCCGGCCGCTGCGCCACGTCCCACCCGTTCGCAATTGACAAATTTATTCGTCAATGTCTAATTCCCATCACCGCCGACAGAGCGGAGCAAAACGGGGAGGATCTTCATGCGACGGCAGCTGCTCGCCTGCGCGTTCCTGGCAACGACATCATTCATCGCGACAGGCGCTTCAGCCCAGGTTTCTGACGACGTGGTGCGGATCGGCGTACTCACCGATCTCTCGAGCTGGGGACGCGACAACAGCGGGCCGGGCTCGGTCGAGGCGGCCAAGATGGCGGTCGAGGAGTTCGGCCCCAATGTGCTCGGCAAGCCGATCGAGATCATCAGCGCCGATCACCAGATGAAGACCGACGTCGGAACGACGGTCGTGCGCGACTGGTTCGACAACGGCAAGGTCGACGCCGTCGTCGACATCCCCAACTCCGGCATCGCGATTGCCGTGCACAACATGGTGCGCGAGCGCAACAAGATCGCGCTGCTGTCCGGTCCCGGCGCGAGCTCGCTGACCGACGAGCTGTGCAGCCCGAACACCGTGCATTTCACCTATGATACGTATGCGCTGTCCAAGGTGACGACTTCGGCCGTGATCGGCCAGGGCGGCAAATCCTGGTACTTCATCACCGCGGACTATGCCTTCGGCCAGCAGTTGGAGAAGGACGCCACACGCTTCATCAAGGAGCTCGGCGGCACCATCCTCGGCGGCGTCAAGCATCCGACCAACACCGCCGACTTCTCCTCCTTCGCGCTGCAGGCGCAGAGCTCCAAGGCCGACGTCGTCGCCTTCGCCAATGCCGGCCAGGATACCGACAACGCGATCAAGCAGTCCGGCGAGTTTGGCCTGGTGAAGGGCGGCCAGAAGCTGGTGGGCCTCCTGATGTTCGACACCGACGTGCATGCGATCGGGCTCGAGGCCGCGCAGGGCACCTACATGACCACGGCGTCCTATTGGGCGATGGACGAGGCCACCCGCGCCTGGTCGAAGAAGTTCTACGCTCGCGCCAAGGTGATGCCGACCATGATCCAGACCGGCGTCTACGGCTCGGTGCTGCACTATCTCAAGGCGATCAAGGCGGCCGGCACCGATGATCCCAAGGCTGTCATGGCGAAGATGCGCGAGCTGCCGATCGAGGACACCTTCGTTCACGGCGGCAAGTTGCGCGAGGATGGCCGGGTCATCCGCGACATGTACCTCGCCCGCGTCAAGAAGCCGTCGGAGTCGAAGGAGCCGTGGGACTATCTGGAGATCGTCAAGACCGTGAAGGGCGAGGATGCGTTCCGGCCGGTCTCCGAGTCCAAGTGCCCGTTGCTGAAGAAGTAGGAGCGCGCGCATGAGCGGAGCCGATACCAAGGACGGCGACAGCTATGATTGCGACGTGCTGGTGGTCGGCTCCGGCGCGGCCGGGCTGTCAGCGGCGGTTACCGCCGCCCATGCCGGGCTGAAGGTCCTCGTCACCGAAAAGGAGCCGCGGTTCGGCGGCACCACCGCGCGCTCCGGCGGCTGGCTGTGGATCCCCGGGACCTCGCTGGCGAAGGCGTGGGGCATCGACGAGCCGCCCGAGCTGGCGCGCAGCTATCTGCGTCATGAAGCCGGCAACAGTTTCGATGCGGCGCGGGTCGATGCGTTCCTGAGCAAGGGCCCGGAGGCGGTCGACTTCTTCATCGGCAAGACGGCACTCAAGTTCGACATGCCGCTGACCTTCCCTGACTATCACGCGGAGGCGCCGGGCGGCACGCAGGGCGGCCGCTCGATGGTGACGCGGCCGTTCGACGGCCGCGAGCTGGGCGATCACATCAACGATCTCGGCCAGCCGCTGCCCGAGCTCACCGTGTTCGGCATGATGCTCGGCTCCGGCAAGGAGATCATCCATTTCATGCGCGCGACCAAGTCGCTGGCGTCCGCGTTCTATGTCGCCAAGCGGCTGTCGAAACATGCGCTGGACGTGCTGCGCCATGGCCGCGGCATGACGCTCACCAACGGCAACGCGCTGGCAGGGCGGCTGGCGAAATCCGCGTTCGATCTCGGCATTCCCCTGTGGCTGTCGTCGCCTGTGGCGGAGCTGATCCGCGACGGCGATGCCGTGCGCGGCGCCGTGGTGACGCGACAGGGCAAGCGCATCAGGGTCAATGCGCGGCTCGGCGTGGTGCTTGCCTGCGGCGGCTTCCCGCATGACGTCGAACGACGCAAGGCGATGTTTCCGCATGCGCCGACCGGCCAGGAGCATGTGTCGCCCGGCCCTGTCGGCAACACCGGCGACGGCCTGCGGCTGGCGGAAGCGGTCGGCGGCCGGGTCGAGGACGGCCTGCCGCATGCGGCGGCCTGGGTGCCGGTCTCCGTCACCACGCGCAAGGACGGCAGCAAGGGCGTGATGCCGCACTTCATCGACCGTGCCAAGCCCGGCGTGATCGCAGTGACCGCGGACGGCGTGCGCTTCGCCAATGAAGGCAATTCCTACCACGACTTCGTGCAGGCGATGGTCAAGGCGGCCAAGCCCGGCCGCGAGATCGCTGCCTGGCTGATCACCGATCACCGCTCATTGCGCCGCTACGGCCTCGGCTGCGTACCACCGTTCCCGATGCCGCTCGGGCATCATCTCAGCACCGGCTATCTCAAGCGCGGCGCGACGCTCGCCGAGCTCGCGCGCGTAGCCGGCATCGACGCGATGGCGCTGGAAGCAACCGTCGCCGCCTTCAACGCCGATGCGGCGCTGGGCCAGGATCCGACCTTCGGCAAGGGCTCGCGCGCCTACAATCGCTACCAGGGCGATGCGCTGCACGGGCCGAACCCGTGCGTGGCGCCGATCAAGGACGGGCCGTTCTACGCGATCAAGATGGTGATCGGCGATCTCGGCACCTATGCCGGCATCCGCACCGACGAGCATGCCCGCGCGCTCGATGCGCAGGGCCAGCCGATCGAGGGGCTGTATGCCGCCGGCAACGACATGGCGAGCATCATGGGCGGCAACTATCCCGGCGCCGGCATCACGCTGGGCCCGGCGCTGACCTTCGGCTACATTGCCGGCCGGCATCTCGCCGAACGCGCCAGGCAAAGGAGCCCCGCATGAGCGACAGTCAGATGTTGGCCGGCAAGCTCGCGCTGGTGACGGGCGCGGCGCACGGCAATGGCCGCGCGATCGCGCTGGGGCTCGCCGGCCGCGGCGCCGACGTGATCATCACCGACATCGACTTGGAGGGCGCCGAGCGCTGCGCCGCCGAGATCCGCGATCACGGCCGCAAGGCGTGGGCACATCGGCTCGACGTCACCGACGCCGCGGGCTGCACCGCATTGGCGGCGCAGTTGCGCACCGAGGTCGGCGCCATCTCCATCCTCGTCAACAACGCCGGCATCATCATTCGCGAGGGCATCGACTCAGCCCGCGCGCCACAGAACTGGCAGCGCGTGCTCGACGTCAATCTCAACGGCGTGTTCAACGTCACCTACGCGTTTCTCGCCGCGTTGCGCGCGACGCGCGGCACGATCGTCAACATCGCCTCCGTCGCCTCCTTCATCGGCATCAGCAACACGCTCGGCTACTCGCCCTCCAAGGGCGGCGTGAAGTCGCTGACCCAGGCGCTGGCGCGCGAGCTCGCCGCCGACGGCATCCGCGTCAACGCGATCGCGCCCGGCGTGATCGCCACCGCGATGACGGAGTCGACCCGCAACGATCCCGAGCGGCTCGCCGGCTTCATGAGCCGCACGCCGCTCGGCCGCGTCGGCCAGCCCGAGGAGCTCGCGGGCCCGGTGGCGTTCCTGGTCTCGGACATGGCGTCCTACGTCAACGGCGTGACCTTGCCGGTCGACGGCGGCTTCCTGGCGGTGTAGGCACGGCGCCGGACCAGGGGGCACAACGAGACATGGGACGAGAGAGCCGCGGCATCCAGTCGATCGAGGTCGGCGGCACCCTGCTGCAGGCACTGGCGCGCAGCGGCGAGCCGATGATGCTGCGCGACCTCGCGCGCGAGGCCGGGCTGCCGCCCGCCAAGGCGCATCCCTATCTCGTCAGCTTCTCGCGCATCGGTTTGATCGAGCAGGACGAAACCACCGGACGCTACGAGATCGGCCCGCTCGCGCTCGAGCTCGGCCTGATCAGCCTGCGGCGGCTGTCGGCGGTACGGATCGCAACGCCGAAGATCGCCGCGCTCGCCGGGGCCATCGATCACGCGGTGTCGCTCGCCGTGTGGGGCACCAACGGCCCGACCGTGGTGCGGCTGGAGGAGCCGAGCCATCCGGTGCACATCGTGATGCGCGTCGGCTCGATCATGGCGCTGCTGGAGACGGCAACCGGCCGGGCCTTCGCGGCGTTCCTGCCGCCGAAGACCGTGAAAGCGGCGCTGGACGCCGGCCTCGACCATCTCGGCGTCGGCTACAATCCGAAGCGCTCACCAAAGAGTCCGAAGGTCGCCGAGATACTGGCCGAGGTGCGCGCGCAGGGGCTCGCGCGCGCCGTCGGCGATCCGCTGCCCGGCGTCAACGCCTTCGCCGCGCCGGTGTTCGATCACGCCGGCCACGTCGCACTGGTCATCACGGCGATGGGCCCGGCCGGCACCTTCGACGCCGGCTGGCAGTCACCGCTGGCGACGCGGCTGCGTGCCTGCGCGGCCGAGATCTCCAAGCAGCTCGGCCACGGCATCGCGCAGCCGTGACGCTCAGGCCGCGACCGAGCGCTTCTCCGGCCACGGCTCGGCCCACGCCGGCAGCCGCATCAGGCCATCGAGCCAGCGCACGATGTTCGGAAACGCCTCCATCGGCATCTCGGCCTCGCGCCAGTCGGTCGCCATCGACGCCGCCGCGAAATCGGCGATGGTGAGCCGGTCGCAGGCGATGTGGCTGCGCGCCCGCAGATGCGCATCGAGCACGGCGGCGAAGGTCTTCAGGTTGGCGACCTTGCCGGCCAGCGCGGCACGGTCAGGCACACCGAGGCCGAACGTCTTGCGGACGATGTGCTCGAAATAGAACGGTCCGACCGCCGGCGCCCAGTGGCAGTCGTTCCATGCCAGCCAGCGCAGCACCTCGATCTGCTCCTGCGGATCGCGCGCCGGCCACATGTCGCAGCTCTCGCGAATGCAGAGGTGCGCCATGATGGCGGTCGACTCCCACAGCACGGTGTCGCCATCGACCAGCACCGGCGCCTTCATGTTGGGGTTGAGCGCGGCGAACTCCGGCGTCTTCAGGCCGCGGCTGATATCGATGAACTCGGCGGGAACGCCGAGGTGCTTCACCAGCGCGAGCACGCGGCGCGGCGCCTGGGCCTTGATCCAGTAGATCTTCATGACGGGTCTCCATCTCCTGTGCCTTGAAGACGAACGTAGCAGCACCGGATCGACAGCGACGGAGCAAAAATTCAGCGACGGTTCCGTCGACTCGTACGGTTCCCGTAGCGTCACATTGCGCGCACCGCCGCCCGTGCGGTGAGAATGCAACCCGGCAGGAACGTACCCTCCAGCGATCGCTTGCCGGACGCGCCGCCGCCGCCGAAGCCGGCCGCTTCGCCGACCGCATAGAGGCCGCCGATCGGCGCACCCGTGGTGTCGAGCACCCGGCTCTGCAGATCGGTCTTGAGGCCGCCGAGGCTCTTGCGGGTGATGAGTTGCATGTGAATGGCGATGTAAGGCCCGGCGCCCGGCGCCTGCAGCGGCGCAGGCTTGCAGGTGCGGAGCTTGTCGGGCCCCCATTGCCGCGCGTGCAGGATGCGGCGCAACTGGTCGTCGTTGTGGAGCTTGTCGCCATTCCCAAAGTTCGCGTCGAAGGCGTCGGCGGTGGCCTGCAGCACCTCCGGCTTCACGTCGCCGGTGCCGGTCAGCGCATTCATCTTGGCGGCGAGACCGGCCAGCGTCTCGTCGACCAGGAAATGCCGGCTCTCGCGCTGCATCTGCCTGACCAGGCGATGATTGCCGAACAGGGTCTCCTTGAGGAACATCGGCATCTGCCGGTCGCGGATGCGCGGATTGTGCTCGGCCCCGGAGATGGCGAACTCCTTGGCGGCGATGCGCCAGTTCAACAGATGCCACGTATACGGCTTCTCCTGCGCCGCGACGCGCTGGCACAGATCATGGGTGTCGAAGCCGGTCACCAGCGGCTCGGGCCCGATGCGCTCGCCCCTGTGATTGAGCCACAGTGCCGATTTGCACGGCACCAGCGACAGGCCATGGCCGTCGAAATGCGGAAACGGATGCGGGATGCCGGCGGCGTAGTTCCACATCTCGCCGGCATGCGTGATCTCGGCGCCGAGCGCCTCGGCCGCGTGGTGATGCAATTTGCCATCAGAGAACGGATGCGCGCCATTGAGCATCGCCTGCGGCAGCGGCCGGCTCTTCAGCCAATTGGCGCGGGCCTCCGCATGGCTGCCATTGAGGCCGCCCATCGCCAGCACTGTCAGCGGCGCGGCGATGCGGATTTCGGCGCCCGTCTCCTCGTTGACGGCAACCACGCCCGATACGGCGCCGGCAGCGCGATCGAGGCTGACGACGCGGTGACGGTGCAGCACCGTCAGCCGGCCGCCGCTATCGGCCGCACGCATCGCTTCGATCATCACGCGCGTGAGCCGCTGCGAGGTGCCCCAGACGATGTGATAGCGCGGCAGCGCATTGCCGTCGCCGTGCCGGCCGCGCTCGACCCAGTTCACCGCCGGCATGAACGTCACGCCGTGCGCCAGCAGCCAGTCGTAAACGTCGCTGCGCGAATGCGCGACGTAGTAGCGGGCCCATTGCAGCGGCCAGTGCTCGACGGCATCGAGCTCGCCAAACCTGATCCAGTCGCGCAACGCGATCTCGGGCGTATCCGGGATCTTCATGCGCGCCTGCAACGGCGTCCCGACCAGCGCCATGCCCCCGAACGCCCACAACGCCAGCCCGCCGAACCGCTCGGGCGTGTCCCGGTCCACGATGGTCACCGACTTGCCGGCGCGCAGTGCCTCCAGCGCGGTGACGATGCCGGCGAGACCGCCGCCGGCGATGACGACATCGGATTGCAGCGTCGCGCTCATGTCACGGCGCGATCTTGCGCTTGAGCATCCGCGCCACCGGCAGCGGGACGCGGTCGAGCGATCCCAAGAGGTGCGGCAAAAGCTTCAGCTTGAGGCCGGTCAGCGCCGGCGGCACCATGGCCTCGATCAGATGCGGCCCCGGCCGCGCCAGCGCTCCCTGCAACGCGCTGGTGAATTCGTCCGGCGTGCCGACGCGGGTCGCGCGTACGCCCATGCCGTCGGCGATCTGCGCGAGCTTGAGGACCGGTCCGTGAAGGTCGAGCTGCGCCCGCGCCTTCGGTCCGATCTCCTCGGCGCCGACCCGCTCCAGCTCGACGTTGAGCACCGAGTAGGATGCATTGTTGAAGATCACGGCGGTGACGTTGAGCCGCTCGCGCGCGATCGTCCACAGCGACTGGATCGTATACATCGAGCTGCCGTCGCCGATCAGCGCGATCACCGGCCGGTCCGGACAGGCGATCGCCGCCCCGATCGCATTCGGCAGCCCCTGCCCGATGGCGCCGCCGGTCAGGGTGATCAGATCGTGGCGCGGAGCGCCCGCGGTGAATTTCGACAGCATCAGGCCGGAGCTGATCGCCTCGTCGATGATGATGGCGTTCTCGGGCAGGAGATGACCCACGGCCTTGCAGACCTTTTCCGCGGTGAGCTTCTTGCCGCGCGGACGTCCGGGCCGCGAGGCCGGTGACAACGCCGGCGTGGCGCGCGCTGCCTCCAGGGCGGCGGCCAGCCTGGTCAGGCTGCACGCGGCGTGCTGTGCCGGCGTCGACAAGGTCAGCACCTTGCAGCCGTCATGCGGCAGATAGCTCTTCTTGCCGGGATAGGCGAAGAACGACACCGGCGCCTTGGCGTCGACCAGGATCAGCGTGTCGATCTCCTTGAGCTGGATCTGCGCCATCTCGGCGAGATAGGCGATCCGCTCGACGGCCGGCAGGCCCGCTCCACGCTGCATGCGTGTCGGAAAGGTTTCGGCGTAGACCTTCACACCGCAGGCCGCGGCGATGCGCGCGGCCGCCAGCAGGGATTCCTCGTGCAGCGCCGTACCACCGAGCAGAAGCGCGCTGCGGCCGCCCGACTTGATCGCCTCGGCGACGGCCTGCACAGCGGAATCGTCGGCGGGCGCCGGCGGCTCGATCACCGGCGCCGGCTCGGCGACGCCTCCCTCACCCCAGGACACGTCGGCCGGCAGGATCAGCGTCGCGACCTGCCCGGGCCAGGAGCATGCCGCCTTCACGGCCGCCACCGCGTCACGGCACAGCTCCGACGTCACCTGCGAGGTCCAGACGAATTCCGGCGAGACGTTGCGTGCGACGGTCTCGATGTCGGACTGGAGCTGCGCGTCATACGGGACATGATAGGTGGCGTGGTCGCCGACGATGTTGACGACGGGCACCTTGCCCTTGCGCGCATTGTGCAGATTGGCGAGGCCGTTGCCGAGACCGCAACCGAGATGCAGCAGCGTTGCCGCGGGCGTGCCGGTCATCCGGGCGTAGCCGTCCGCCGCACCGGTCGCCACCCCTTCGAACAGGCACAGCACGGCGCGCATCTCCGGCGCGGAGTCCAGCGCGGCGACGAAATGCATCTCGGAGGTGCCGGGATTGGTGAAGCAGACCCGGATGCCGGAATTGACCAGGGTCCGTATCAGAGCTTGTGCGCCGTTGGGCATGAGAAAAGCCTGTTGCGGGGAAACTGCCGCAGCTCGGGGCGACTTGGCCGGCCCCGCCATGGCATTTCCCCTGTTTATATTTGCGCCATTTTGGAATTGACGGTCTCAGAAATCCAATGAATTGTTATGGCTTGATCAATGATTTCGGTGCATCGATGTACACCCCCACCCTGCGCCAGCTGCAGCAGTTAGTCTACCTCGCGGAAGAGCGGCATTTCGCCCGGGCGGCCCAGCGCGCCCACGTCACGCAGTCGGCGCTGAGCCGCAGCTTGCAGACCCTGGAGGACGCCGTCGGGATGCGGCTGTTCGACCGCAGCTCGCGCTCGGTGGAGATCACACCGGTCGGCGAGCGACTGGTGGCGCGGGCCCGCTCGCTCCTGTCGAGCGCAGACGACCTTGGCCGCGAGATGCGCCTGCTGCGCTCGGGAGATGCCGGCGAGGTGACGGTGGGCGTCGGCGCGTTCACCGGGCTGACGCTTCTGCCGGATGCCATGGCGCGGCTGTATTCGGAGCACCCGTCCGTGCGCATCATCGTGGTACAGGACAATTGGCGCGCCCTGATGGAGGTGCTGCAGCAAGGAAAGCTCGATTTCTTCCTCGCGCACATCACCGACATCCGCGCCGACGACAGCCTCGACATCGAGCCGCTCGGCGGCCTTCCAGGACACTTTTACTGTCGGGCGACTCATCCGTTGGCGCGCCGACGGGAGCTTTCGGCACGCGAGCTCGCCGGCCAGCACTTCGCTTCCGTTGCGCTGCCACCGGAATTCAGCAGGCGCCTGGAAGCGCTCATCGCTGCGCCGGAGGGCCGCGGCTTCGACGTCGCGCTCGAATCCGAGAACGCGAGCCTGCTGATTCAAATGGCCATTCGCTCCGACATCGTGCTCGTCGCCGGCGATGCCGTGCTCACCCATGAGCTCGCCTCCGGCCAGTTGGTCAGGCTCAACGTGGCCGAACTGAAAGAGCCGCGCGCGTCGGACCTGCTGATGGCGCAGTTCGGCATCCTGCGGCTGAAGGGACGGACCCTATCGCCCGCAGCGATGATGCTGATGGACCTGGTGCGCGCGCAAGCTGCGCGAACGCTGACCGGACCACGCCGGCCGCCAGCTCCCCGCGCCGCACGTGACACGCATCGGTCTCGACCCGTCCCACGCAAGAAGCCGAGCACAACCGGACGTAGCCAATCGCGTCATCCCACCAGGGGCAAAGCCTGACTCGGTCGCCGGCCTTGCGCAATCATCTGCTGGCCGCGCTGCGGGACAGCTCCTGCAGAAGCCGCATCGCCTGCTCTCCCTGCGCTTCCGGGACGAACAGGTGATCATGATGAAAGGCCGAGACAGCGTTGACGCTGATGCCCGCCCCTGCGAGGCAGGTTGTGACCGCGGCGAGGAAGCCGACCGCATCGAGCGCTGATAGCACCGACAGCGTGATCAGGCGCGCGACGAACTGATACGGCAGCCCGACCTGCTCGGCGTCCTCGCGCCGGACGATCAGCGTGATCCCTTCGCGCTCTCGAAACAGCATCAAGGGCGTCAGCTCGGCCGGGATGTCGTGATGCGTATCGACAGTGCAGAACACGAAGACATCGTCCTGCAGCTCCGGAGCCATCGTGCGCAGCAGCGTATCGAGGTTGGGTTCGCCCGCCATGGATCCTCGTCAGTTCGCCGCGAGGCGCTCGCGACCATGCGGCACGGTGAAATCCTGCAGCGGCCCGACCGGGACGATGCCGGTCGGGTTGATGGTGCGATGGCTCTCGTAGTAGTGCCGCTTGATGTGCTCAAAATTCACTGTCGCGGCAATCCCCGGCCATTGGTAAAAATCGCGCGTGTAGGCTGAAAGATGCTGATAGTCGGCGATGCGGCGGATGTTGCACTTGAAGTGGCCGACATAGACGGCATCGAAGCGGATCAGGGTCGTGAACAGCCGGATGTCGGCCTCGGTCATGGTGTCGCCGAGCAGGAAGCGGCGGGTCGACAGCCGCTCCTCCAGCCAGTCGAGCGTGGCGAACAGCGGCCCGATCGCCTCCTCATAGGCTCCCTGCGTGGTCGCGAAGCCGCATTTGTAGACGCCGTTGTTCAGCGTGTCGTAGACGCGCACATTGATGGCGTCGATCTCATCGCGCTGGGCTTGCGGATAATAGTCACCTTGCCTGGCGCCGACGCCGTCGAACGCCGAGTTCAGCATGCGGATGATCTCGGATGACTCGTTGTTGACGATGGTGCGGTTTTGCTTGTCCCAGAGCACGGGCACGGTGACGCGGCCGGAATAATGCGATTCCGCGGCGGTGTAGACCTGATGCAGAAGGCCGGCGTGATTGACGCTGTCGGCCACGACGCCCGGCCCCTCGGCAAACGTCCAGCCCTGCTCGCGCATCAGCCAGTGCACGACCGATACCGAAATCATGTCATCGAGCCCCTTCAGCGCGCGCATGATCAGGGTGCGGTGAGCCCACGGGCAGGCCAGGCTGACATAAAGATGGTAGCGGCCCGCTTCGGCCTCGAAGCCGCCGGTGCCGGACGGGCCCGGACGGCCGTCAGCCGTGACGAAGCTACGGAACGCCGAATCCTTGCGGATGAAACGGCCCCCGGACGCCGCCGTGTCGTACCAGACGTCGTGCCATTGGCCGTCGACCAGGACTCCCATGACGCTCTCCTCCCACAGCGTGGCCTGGGCGGAGGGCCGCAATGTGCCGCCCTTTTGCCTTGGCCCCTCGCATGACAGGAGTACACATCACTCCGCCGCTGCGCCAGCGGAGAGCCCGCGCTTCAAGGCACGGCTCCGCCGAAACACGCGGTCACGACTGGAACGGGATGGTGCGGCCCGGCTGCGCCGCCTGTTCCCGCGTATAGGAGACGCCGTGCACCTTCACGCCCGCGGCATTCAACAGGGTGATGATTCCGCCGCGGTTCGACAGCGCGACCGGCGCGACGATGGGCACCACCAAGGTGGCGCCGCGCGCGATCGTGCCGCTCAGTTGCATGGCGTTCTTCTGCCTGTCCTTGATCTGCCAGCCGGTGAGATCGACGTCGACATCGGCAGTGTTCAGCAGCGTGACCGTCTCCTGCTCCGGCGTGCGCACGTCGTTGACATAGGCCGCGATGATCCGCACCAGCCCATCGGGCACGTCGAGCGGCGGAATGTGGTCACGGTCGGGAGGCGTATGCGGCGCGTTCGGGTGATCGGGATCGGGCGGAAGGATGACCCCTCCGCTGGCATCGTCCGAATGCCAGGCCTGGGTCTGGAACTTCAGGAAGACGGCGACCCATTGCTGCTGGTCGGGAAACTCGAAGAGCAGTCCGCCATCCTGCCAGGGACCGTTGTCCTTGGCGTATTTGCCGGGCGGATTGCCCTGGTTGAAATGGATGTCGTGGATGCCGCGGCCTGGCTTGAAGCCGAAATAGCGGTCGGCCTTGTCCTCCGGTCCCCATGCGACGCCGAAGGCGTAGATGAGAGCCGTCTCGTCCGACATGGCGCGCTGAACGTAGGCGTCGATCTTCTCGTTGAGATCGTTGTCGGGGCCCGCGGCCGACAGCGGCAGCGGCTTCAGCTCCCATGGCTGCATCAGATTGCCCCGGATGAAATCGAGCGCCACGCCGCCGGGCTTGCTCTCCAGCGGATGCAGCCCTTCCGAAAACGCCTTCAGGCCATCGACGATCGGATGTTCGAAGCGCGAGCGGACCAGGAATTCGACCTCGCTGCCATCCTGGGAGCGGACATTGATGGCGATGCGATAGAGCTCACCATCGGCGGAGACCTGCACCTGATAGTGCGGACTGCTTCCCGTCGCCAGACGATTGTTGATGGGCCGACCCTTGAGAAGCGAATAGTCGTTCAATGGCATGGTCGTCTCCAACTCTGTCCGTAACGACATCTAGGACGAGAACAGCAATCGATCGCGTTCGGCCTGCGACCCCTCGACATAGAAGCGCTCGAACCAGGCCGGCTTGCCGGACAATGCGGTCGGCTTGCGCAGCGTGATCGCGGCAGGCGCGGATGCAGCGCGCTGCCGCTCGGACTTGCCGTGGAACGCGTCGCGCATCCGGTTGCGAAACTGCAGGTGATCGAACACGCGGGTGGCCTCGATCGCATAGGAGGTGGCGATCTTTCGGTCCTCGATCATGATGAGATGGTCGCCGTTGCCCTTCTCGCCGCTCGGCGAGAAGTTGCTCGATCCGGTGAACACTTTCGCGGTCGGCAGGCTGAAATCGGTCACCAGGAACTTGTGATGGATGTTACGGCCCTTGCCGCCGGACCATTCGCTGCGGAACGGCTCCGGCGCCTTGCTCGCGAGATAGGCGAAATCGACGAGACCGATCGAGCCGTCGGGCTTGCGCAGCTCCAGGGCGCCGCGCTTGTCGACGGTACCGTAGCTGAAGATCGGCCGCTCCATCACGCGGTCGAACGCCTCCTTGGTCGGACCGTCACCGAGCTGGCTCAGAAATGCGACCGAGTAGAACACGGACGAGGTGGCCTGATCGATCGCGGCCCGGATCGGATTGAGCGAGAGATCAGTGGCCTGATGCGGTGAGAAGCAGAGCTGTACGGTCGGCTTTCCCTCGGTGTGGACGGCGTGCCACTTCTTGGAAAAATCATTCGTCCGGAAGGCCGAGGGGTCCTCGAAGGCGATGTCGAACATCTCGCCGAACAGCCCGGCGACATCAGGCGAATGAAAAACCAGCATGTTGTTGGCCTGAATATAGAGGCCGCGGAAGGTGAAATTGGTCGAGCCGCACAGCACCTTCTCGGGCTTGCCGTTGCGGCGCGTGATCAGGACCTTGTTGTGCTGGAGATTGCTGAAATGCGTGCGCAGCACGGCAGCACCCGCCTGCTTGAAGCGCTTGGCGCTGCGCGATTCCGCGCTGCCGGGCAGCTTGTGGCTGTTATCCTTGGCGTTGGAGTCGTCGATGATCGCGCGCAGCCGCGGGCCGAACTGCTCCAGCAGGCCGATCACGTCGGGCTCATTGAGGTCATAGGCCATCACGTCGAGCGTGAGCCCGGGATCCGCCAGGGCCTCTTTCAAGAAGCCGAACAGGAGGTCGTAGGCCTCGAACCCCAGCCACTCGTAGACGCTGTCGCCGGCCTCGTTGGCGAGGTCGAGCTTCTCGAAGCTCGGCCCGTCGCGGCTCTCGACGGGGATGATCTCGGCATTGTTGCCGAACTGATCGCGATAGGCCTGAGACGAGGCGAAGTTGCGGGTGAAACCGATGTCGATGAGGCCATCATAGGTCACGGCGCTCTGCGTGATGTCGAGCGAGAGGCTGGTCCCTGCCACGAGCGTGCCGTCATTGCGCATGTGCTGCTTGGCGACGCGATACGTATAGACTCCGTCCTTGGGCCGGTAAGGAAAATGGATCCAGCGGAATTTCTGGAACGGCGCCTCGGTCGACGGGAAATTCCGGTTGCCGTCGACCTCCGCGCCGGCCCCGGCCGGATAGGAAAACGCGATCCTGTTGCGCAACTGGGAAAAATCCCGCGCGCCCGGCGACTTCACCTCGATCGAGAATCCGACCAGATCGGGTTCGGGCTCGGCGACGTCGAAGCCGATCATCGTCATGCGCTCTCCACGCCACAGCTTGGACGTGAACCCGTTGCTGGATTTGCTGTTCTCGAAATCGCTCATGATCGAAATGCCCCACGGTGATGAAAAAAGGCGCGCACGAAACGCATCTCGCCGAAGGGCTACAATCTTCGCCATGAGCCGCGGACGACGCAACCTCAAAATGATGCGAAACTGGTCATCAACCAGGATTGTTGCATGATCCTACGTCGGTCATGTGAAGGCGGATGTGAATGACGTCACAGTCGGAGACGGTATCCGGATCAGCTTTGCCGTGATGCCGGCGCGTGTGTCGTCAGTCTCGACGTTGGCGAACAAGCGCGAGGGCACATGACGACGAGCGTCGAAAACCGAGCCCTATCGCGGGGCGGGCCTAGCCCGCGTCACGGCGTTGATGAAGCCCTCGCGGGCGTCGGAATGCCCCTGCCCGCGCGGCTCCAACACGTGACGCAGCAGGAACAGGCCGGTCAGCCGGAAACCGTCGAGAAGATCCTGCTGCGACCAGCCATGGCCCCGCTCGCTCTCGCGCAGGAAGGGCGGCAACGGCAGCAGCCGGTCGGCCCATGGCGCGCCGGCCGTGCGCGACACCGCGCCGCCCGACTTCGGGGATACGTAGATCAGGTCCGAGGTCTCGCCGGTCGCAGCGCAGGAGTAGAGATCGAGCCCGAAGCCGAGTTCGGCGAGGATCGCCAGCTCGAAGCGTACGATGTGGACGGCGGCGCCGCCCGCATCCTCGAAATCATCGAGCGCATGTTCGAGCCGCAGATACATCTCCTCGTGCGGATCGCGCTCCGGCAACAGCCGGGCCAGCGAGGCAAGATGCGTCACGCCGTAGGCGCCGTGTTGCGCGGAGATCAGCCCCGCCGCCCGCAAGGTCAGCGCGTCGATGGCGTACATGCCGAGATGCTCGTCGAGCCGCGCGCGCCAGATCGCGCGCACCGTGTTGCCCGGTTGCAGCACCGGGCGCATGCGCTTGCCGCTGGCCCCGCGCACGAGACCGAGATGCCGGCCATGCTCGCGGGTCAGCAACTCGACGACGGCCGAGGATTCGCCGTGCCGCCGCACGCCCAGCACGATGCCATCGTCGGTCCATTCCATCGGTGTGGGATCTCCACCACTCGCAGACGCCAAGCCGTGAGCGCCAGTCGACGATCAAGCCCCAACGTTGCTCGCCCGTGCTGCCGCCACAAACACCGTCATTGCGAGCGCAGCGAAGCAATCCAGAGTTTCACGCGCAGCCCTGGATTGCTTCGCTGCGCTCGCAATGACGGAATGATCGTTATGCGCCAAACGCAGGGTGGGCACGCTGCGCTTTGCCGACTCTGCATTCTGCATTCCATCCATCACGCGTTGAACCAGCCGCGCGCATCGCCCGTGAACGAGTAGTACAATCCCATCGTCGTCAGCGCGCAGGAGATGACCTCGATGCCGGCATCGAGCGTCATGCCCTTCTGACCAATCACCTGCACCAGGGAGATGTCGGACAGCACCAGCGCCGCCAGCAGCACCCAGCGCGGCCAGTTCTTGCGGCGCTGCGCCGCCAGATAGACGAAATAGAACAGCAGCAGGATGACCACCCCGTTGAGCACGGTCTGCGCGGTGATCATGTCCTCGGTCATGTCGAAGGTCGGCGTCCGATCCGAGACGGCAACAGACAACGCATCCAGCATCAGCGAGATGTAGAGCAGCACTTCGAACCACAACACGTTGCGCGGCACGCTCATTGTCATTCCCTGGGGAACTCGAGCCCCATTTCCCGGTAGCGGTCGGGATCGTCGCCCCAGTTCTCGCGGACCTTCACGAACAGGAACAGGTGCACCGGCACACCGGTGATCTCTGAGATTTCCTTGCGCGACTGCGCGCCGATCGACTTGATCGTCGCGCCGCCCTTGCCGAGCACGATCTTGCGCTGGCTGTCCCGCTCCACGAAGATCGTCTGCTCGATCCGGATCGAACCGTCCTTGCGCTCGGTCCAGCTGTCGGTCTCGACGGTGGACTGATACGGCAGCTCCTGATGCAGATGCGAATAGATCTTCTCGCGGGTGATCTCGGCCGCGAGGTGCCGCATCGGCGCGTCCGACATCTGGTCCTCGGGATAGTGGAACGGACCGGGAGGCACCATCTCCGCCAAGGCCCGCCTGAGATCGTCGACTCCGTCGCCCGAGATCGCCGAGATCATGAAGGTGCGCGCGAAGGACAGCTTCTCGTTGGCAGCCGCGACCAGCGCCAGCAGCTTCTCGCGCGGCACCAGGTCGACCTTGTTGACCACCAGGATCTTCTCGTGCGCGACCGCGGCCGCCTTGTCGATGATGGACTGCGCCTCGTCGTCGATGCCCTTCTTGGCATCGAGCAGCACGCAGACGACATCGGCGTCGTGCGCGCCGCTCCAGGCCGTCGTGACCATGGCGCGGTCCAGCCTGCGCTTCGGCGCGAAGATGCCGGGGGTATCAACCAGAATGATCTGGGACGCCCCCTCGATGACGATGCCGCGGATCAGCGCTCGCGTCGTCTGCACCTTGCGCGAGACGATCGTGACCTTGGAGCCGACCAGCGCGTTGACGAGCGTCGATTTGCCGACGTTGGGCGCGCCGATCAGCGCAACGAAACCGCAGCGGGTCTGGACAGACGGCACTGATTGCTGTTCAGCCGTCATTGCTGCCGCCGCTGACGCCTTCGCGCTCGATCATGACCGATGCCGCCACCTTTTCTGCCGCCCGCTTGGAGCCACCGACGCCTTCAGCGGGCTCCAGGCCCGGCAGGTCGACGGCGACGCGGAACTGCGGATCGTGATGCGGGCCGGTGCGCTCGACCTCCCGGTACACCGGGGTCGGCAGGCCCTTGCCCTGGGCCCATTCCTGCAGCACCGTCTTCGGATCGCGCAGCGGGCGCCGCGGCTTGTGCATGCGCTCGGTCCAGTTGCGCTCGACGAATCCCGCGGCGGCCGCGTAGCCACCGTCGAGGAAGATCGCGCCGATCACCGCCTCGCAGACGTCGCCCAGCACCGACTTGCGCAACCGCGCCCCGGCGCCGGCGCCGACCGCGCCGAGCTTGATGTCGTCGAGCAGGCCGAGCGACTTGGCGACGTCGGCGCAGCTCTCCTTGCGCACGAGATCGGCCAGCCGCTTCGACAATTCGCCCTCGTCCGCGCTCGGAAACGAGCGATACAGCATGTCGGACACGATCAGGCCGAGCACGTGGTCGCCGAGGAATTCGAGCCGCTGATAGCTGTCGCCACGCTTCTTGGACGACTTCAGCGCCGAGACGTGGGTGAAGGCGGTGCTGAGCAGTGACGGATCGGCGAAGTGATGACCGATGCGCGCCTCGATCGCGGCATTGGCGGCCTTGTCCGCGGCCTTGGCGCCCTTGGCCGCGCCGGTTCCCGCGCTCTTGGTGCGGCGACTGCCCTTCGCCTTGCTGCGCGGCTTGCCGTCGGGATCGGTCTCGGCAACGAGCAGGGCCGTGTCCGCCGCGTCCGGGCTCGCGATCGCCGATTCGGACTCGACGGTCTTCGTATCCGCCTTGAAGCTCGGCTTCGGATCGGTCTTGGAATCGGTCTTCGACTCGGTCTTGGGCTCGCTCTTCTGCTCAGGCTTGATCTCAGACTTCGGCCGCGACGCGGCCTTGGGCGTCGCCTCCATCGCACCCGTGCCGGGTTGCGGGCTCGATGCGGCAGCCTGCGTCGTCTGGATTTCGGGTGAGTCGTCGATCATCGGACGAATTTGAAGATTCGATTCCAGCGCACCGATACCGGCCAGCGCCAGAACGCCCAGGCATGCTCGCCTTCGGCAATGGAAAAGAAGATCAGCTGCGCGCGGCCGACGATGTTCTCGAACGGCACGTAGCCGACCTGGCTGAGGAAGCGGCTGTCTGTCGAGTTGTCGCGGTTGTCGCCCATCATGAAGAAGTTGCCGGCCGGCACGGTATACACCGCGGTGTTGTCGACATAACCGTTGTCGACGCAGTCGAGCGTCTCGTAGCTGACGCCGTTCGGCAGGGTCTCCTTCCAGCGCTTGACGCGCGCGGTCGAGTCGGGCTGCCCGCAGGGATCCTCGCCGATGAAATCGGAGAGCCGCTCGCGCTGCACCGGCTTGTCGTTGACGTAGAGCAACCCTTCGCGCACCTGGATGCGGTCGCCAGGCAGACCGATCACGCGCTTGATGTAGTCGGTGGTGTCGTCCTTGGGCAGACGAAACACGACGATGTCGCCGCGGCTCGGCTCCGAGCCGAACATGCGGCCCGAGAACAGCGGCGGCGACAGCGGAATCGAGTAGTGGCTATAGCCGTACGAATATTTCGATACGAACAGATAGTCGCCGACCAGCAGGGTCGCCTTCATCGATCCGGAGGGGATGTTGAACGGCTGGAACAGGAAGGTGCGGATCACCAGCGCAATCAGTAGCGCATGAACGACGACGCGAACGGTTTCACCGAGGCCGCTCTCAGTCTTGGTTCCGGAGGTCACGCTCATCGCTCTTTCAATGTCCCTTGGCGAATGGTCCGACGATTCGCCAGCCGTTGCCGAACACCCCTCCGCCCGCGAACACCATACCGTTCCGCGGCTTAAGGGAGTCTGTCCTGATTCTGGTGGTTAAGGCCAACTCCGGTTTGACCCAGAATCCGCCCGTGATGCAGCCGGTTCAATCCGGCGGGTTTTAGACGACTGCGCGGGGCCGCGCAATCAATCGCCGTATCAAAACTATATAACTCGCTGGAATCGATCGCATTTTTGTTTTTCCTGCGGGGCGGCCGCCCATCAGGATGTCTCGCGGCGCACCGCCGAAATTATGACGAAGGCTTGCGCCAGCGGCCAGTCGTCGGTGATCGACAGGTCGATGCGGGCCTCGTGGCCCTCAGGCGTCAGCGCCCTGAGCCGTTCGGCCGCGCCACCCGTAAGCTGCATGGTCGGCCTGCCCCCGGGCAGGTTCACCACCCCCATGTCACGCCACCACACCCCGTGACGGATTCCGGTGCCGAGCGCCTTGGCGCAGGCCTCCTTGGCGGCGAATCGCTTGGCGTAGGTGGCGATCACCATCTTCTCGTTCTTGGCCCGCCGCTCGGCCTTGGCGCGCTCGGCCGCGGTGAAGATGCGGTTCAGGAAGCGCTCGCCATGGCGCCCGATGACCTCGCCGACCCGGCGGATGTCGATCAGGTCGGAGCCGATGCCGATGATCATGCTGATGTCCCCAGCCGCGCGCGGCCGCGATCCATCGCCGCGCGCATGGTCCGCACCGACTGGGGCAAACCCACGAACAGCGCCTCGCCCATCATGAAGTAGCCGATGTTGAGCTCGACGATCTCCGGCAGGGTCGCGATCCGCTCGGCGGTGGCATAGTCGAGCCCGTGTCCGGCATGGACCTCGAGCCCGGCCGCATAGGCCAGCCGGGCGCCGGTCACGATCCGCTCCCACTCGGCAGCCGCCTTGTCATCATGGCCGTCGGTAATGGCATCGCACCAGCCGCCGGTGTGGATCTCGATCACGGGCGCGCGCAACCGGGCCGCCATCTCGATCTGCGCCGGGTCGGCGGCGATGAACAGCGAGACCCGGATGCCGGCATCGCTCAGCCGGGCGATCGCCGGTGCCAGCGCCTTGTGCTGGCCGACCACGTCGAGGCCGCCCTCCGTGGTCAGCTCCTCGCGCCGCTCCGGCACCAGACAGCAGGCGTGCGGCCGCGTCGCGAGCGCGATCCGCACCATCTCCTCGGTGGCCGCCATCTCGAAATTCAGCGGCTTGGAGATCTCGGCCTTCAGCCGCGCCATGTCGTCGTCGCGGATGTGCCGGCGGTCCTCGCGCAGATGCGCCGTGATGCCGTCGGCCCCGGCCTCGATCGCGAGCAGCGCGGCGCGCACCGGATCGGGGCTACGGCCGCCGCGGGCATTTCGCAAGGTGGCGATGTGATCGACGTTGACGCCGAGGCGCAGCTTCGGAGGATGTGACTTAGACGGATCGGACATGGGCCGGCTCGCAGGACTTTCGAGTAGACTACGGCTTGTTTAGCGCATCCCGGAGCAGAACGCCGCTGCCATCCCCGCAGATTAGCCATTCACCCGGTCGACCCGCGCCACGATGGTCTTGGCGCGCAACTGGTTGATGATCGCCGAGAGATGCTTGAGGTCATAGACCTCGAGATCGATCGTGAGTTCGGTGAAATCAGGCGAGCGGCGGCTCATGCTGATGTTGTCGATGTTGCCGTCGTGCTCGGCGATCACGGTCGCGACCTGGGCGAGGCTGCCGGGCTCGTTGACGTTCTCGACGCGAATGCGCGCCGGGAAGCGCTGCGGGGAGGTCTCGTCGACATCCCAGCGCACGTCGAGCCAGCGCTCCGGCTCCTCCTCGAAATCCTTCAGCGCCGGCGACTGGATCGGATAGATCGTGATCCCCTCGCCCGGCGTCACGATGCCGACGATGCGGTCGCCCGGCACGGCGCCGCCGTTCGGCGCGAACTTCACCGGCAGACCGGAATTGAGCCCGCTGATCGGGATCGCAAACGGGCCGCGGTGGGGCTCGGCCGCAGGCGCGGTAGCCTTGGCTGCCGGCGCGGCGACCGTCTTCTTGGCGCCGTAGCGCACGACGCGCTCTTCCTTGTAGTCCGGATACATCGCACGCGCGACGTCGGAGGCCTTGATCTCGCCGCGTCCGACCGCCGCCATCACGTCGTCGATCGAGGCGCGGGCCAGGCGCGGCAACGCCCCTTTCAGCTTGTCGTCGGCATATTCGAGCTTGGTGCGCTCGAACAGGCGCTCGACGATGCGGCGGCCGAGCCCGGCATATTGATCGCGCACGGCGGTGCGGGTGGCGCGCCGGATCGCCGCGCGGGCCTTGCCGGTGACGGCGAGCGTCTCCCAGGCCGAGGGCGGCGCCGACTGCGCGTCCGAGGTCAGGACCTCGACCTCGTCGCCGTTCTGCAGTTCCGACGACAGCGCGGCGAACTTGCCGTTGATCTTGCAGCCGACCGCGCTGTTGCCGACATCGGTATGCACGGCATAGGCGAAGTCGATCACGTTTGCGTGGCGCGGCAGCGCGATCAGCTTTCCCTTCGGCGTGAAGCAGAACACCTGATCGTGAAACAGCTCCAGCTTGGTGTGCTCGAGGAACTCCTCCGGATTTGCGCTCTCCGAGAGGATGCCGATGGTGTGGCGCAGCCACGCGAATGCGTTCGATTCGCGTTTGAGCCGTTCGGTCGGCGAGCCGATGTCGTCCTTGTAGAAGGCATGGGCGGCGATGCCGAGCTCGGCGATCTGATCCATGTCCTCGGTGCGGATCTGCAGCTCGACGCGCTGCTTGCCCGGGCCGATCACGGTTGTGTGTATCGAGCGATAGTCGTTCTGCTTCGGCGTCGAGATGTAGTCCTTGAAACGGCCCGGCACGACCGGCCAGGTCGTATGCACGATACCGAGCGCACGATAGCAGGATTCGAGATCCGGCATGATCACGCGAAAGCCGAAGATGTCGGACAGCTGCTCGAACCCGATCGATTTGCGCTCCATCTTGGTCCAGATCGAGAACGGCCGTTTGCGGCGGCCGAACACCCGGGCCGTCAGGCCATGGTCGCGAAACTTGCGCGCCAGCTGGCTCTCGATTTCGCCGATCAGATTGCGGTTGCGCTCCGCCAGCGCATCGAGCCGCTGCATCACCACGCTGTAGGCCTGCGGGTCGAGCGTCCGGAACGAGAGATCCTCGAGTTCCTCGCGCATCTCCTGCATGCCCATCCGGCCCGCCAGCGGCGCATAGATGTCGAGCGTTTCCTCGGCGATGCGCCGGCGCGACGTCTCGGGCACGAACTCCAGCGTGCGCATGTTGTGCAAGCGATCCGCGAGCTTGACCAGCAGGACACGCACGTCGTCGGCGATGGCGAGCAGCAGCTTGCGCAGGTTCTCGGCCTGCTTGGCCTCGCGCGAGACCAATTCGAGCCGCTTCAGCTTGGTCAGTCCCTCGACCAGAGCGCCGATCTCGGGCCCGAAGAAGCGGTCGATCTCGGCGCGGGTCGCCTCGGTGTCCTCGATCGTGTCGTGCAGCAGCGCCGCGACGATGGTCGCGTCATCCAGCTTCAGGTCGGTCAAAATGGCTGCGACCTCGAGCGGATGCGTGAAATACGGGTCGCCGGACGCGCGGGTCTGCGACCCATGCGCCTTCATGGCGTACACATAGGCGCGGTTGAGGAGATCCTCGTTCGTATCCGGATTGTAGGAGCGGACCCGTTCCACCAGATCGTACTGCCGCATCATGCGGGAGCGCGGCTTCTGCGGCCGCGGCCGCTCAGCCGGCGGCGGAGGCGCCAACGCGGCCGATTCGGCCGCCGCCTGCATCTGCTGAGGAATGTGGCCCGAAACCACCATGGAAAATGACTAAACCTTTATCTTCGTGACCAAATCTGCCGGACGGCAGGCGCTGGCCGCAGCCCTATGGTAATCACGGAATCACGTTCAAATGCAAAGGCCCGGACGCGGTCCGGGCCTTCACAATCTCACAAGTGAACTGGAGCGCGCTGACGGCGACGAGGCCGTCACTCGTCCTCTTCGGGCTGCTCTTCCGGCGGAGCGAGGCCCTCGAGGCCCTTCAGCAGTTCTTCCTCGGTCATGCGCTCGACGGCGACCTCGGTGTCGTCGGCATCGACGCTGGCACCGGCCGAGCCGATCAGCGGCACCGTGTCCGGCTCCGGCTCGTCGACCTCGACGAACTTCTGCAGCGAATGAACCAGTTCTTCCTTCAGATCCTCGGGAGAAATGGTCGAATCCGCAATTTCGCGGAGTGCGACGACGGGATTCTTGTCATTATCTCTATCGATTGTAAGTTGTGATCCCGACGAGATCATGCGCGCGCGATGCGCGGCCAGAAGGACCAGGTCGAACCGGTTGTCGACTTTATCGATACAATCTTCCACAGTGACGCGCGCCATTGTCGCTCCGGTCCTTTGTGTGCTTAATATGCTGATTATGCTGGGCTAGTTATAGAGGCTGGCCGGTTTTCGCAAGGCTAAACTGGCGTCAGGTTTCTGTAAGGGGCAAGGTGTACCGAATTCGGCAACCTTGACTGGCGCTCCGTCCAGACCCGCGGAATTCGGGCGTTGGACAAGAAAACGCTTCATTACGTCGTCACAAGTGCGCCTTTGTTGCCCCGATCACTCCCGTTTGCGGTAACCTCACACCAGATGGACCGCCGACGCCTTGGCAGTATCTTGAGCCGACGCCTTGGCAGTATCTTGAAATGGAATGCGCGACCGACTGGAGTCGCGCCAAAAATAGAATCTAACTGAACGCGAGACACTGAATGTCATCTTCGACCAACAAGATTGCGCTCTTCATTGACGGCGCCAACCTATACGCCACGGCCAAGACGCTCGGCTTCGACATCGACTACAAGCGCCTGCTCAAGGAATTTCAGAGCCGCGGCACGCTGCTCCGCGCGTTCTATTACACCGCGATCATCGAAGATCAGGAGTACTCGTCGATTCGGCCCTTGATCGACTGGCTCGACTACAACGGCTATACGGTCGTCACCAAGGCGACCAAGGAATTCATCGACGCGAGCGGCCGCCGCAAGGTCAAGGGCAACATGGACATCGAGCTCGCCGTGGATGCGATGGAACTCGCCGAGCATATCGACCAGATGGTGCTGTTCTCGGGCGACGGCGACTTCCGCTCGCTGGTCGAAGCGATGCAGCGTCGCGGCGTTCGCGTCACCGTGATCTCGACCATCTCCAGCCAGCCGCCGATGATCGCCGACGAGTTGCGCCGCCAGGCCGACGTCTTCACCGACCTCATGGAGTTGCAGTCCAAGCTCGGCCGCGACCCGTCGGAGCGCCCCGCCCCGCGCGAGCCGCGCCACCATTCCCCGCAATTCCTCCAGCGCAGCACGACCGCACCGGCCGCACGCACCACCACGACCACCCCCACCACCGATGACGATTTCGACGACTAGGCGGCGGACGGACGCCACATCTGCGCCATCCACCCCGTCCTCGACCAATCCCGATCGAGACTGTCCGCTGTGCCCTCGCCTCGTGGAGTTCCGCGAGGCACAGCGCGCGCGTGAGCCGTCGTGGTTCAACGCGCCGGTGCCGTCGTTCGGTGATCCCGATGCGCGGCTCCTGATCGTCGGGCTCGCGCCGGGGCTGCAAGGCGCCAATCGGACCGGGCGTCCCTTCACGGGCGACTACGCCGGCGAGCTGCTCTATGGGACGCTGCTGCATTACGGATTTGCGAAAGGCCGGTTCGAAGCTCGCCCCGACGACGGGCTGACGCTGGTGGACTGTCGAATCAGCAACGCGGTGCGCTGCGTGCCGCCACAGAACAAGCCGCTGCCGGCCGAGATCAACCAGTGCCGGAGCTTCCTCGGCGCCACCATCGCCACGATGCCGCGGCTGCGCAGCATCGTCGCGCTCGGCCGCATCTCCCACGACACGCTGCTGAAGCTGCTGGGCTTGCGCGCGGTCGCGGCGCCCTTCGGCCATGGCGCCGTGCACCAGGCCGGCAGGATCAGGCTGTACGACAGCTATCACTGCTCACGCTACAACACGAACACCGGCGTGCTCACGACCGAGATGTTCCACGCCGTGTTCGCGCGCGTAAAGGCGGAGCTGGATTAGTTCGGCGCACCCCACCCTCACGCGGCAGATGCGCGGTTGTCCTTCAGCCACGCCAGCACGTCGCCCGCGTTCCTGTCCGGCGGAAACACCGGGTAGAACACATGGGTGATGCGCGCGGCGTCCACGATCATGGCAAGCCGCTTGATCATGGTCAGCCCGGCGATCTCCATGGTCGGCAACCGCAGCGCATTGGTGAGCTCGAGCTTCTCGTCCGACAGCACCGGAAACGGCAGGTGCAGGCGCGAGGCCATCTCGGTCTGATAGGCATTGCTCTGCGTCGACAGACCGAACACATGCACGGCGCCCGCTGATTTCAACTCGCCGAACAGGTCGCGGAAGCTGCAGGTCTGCGGCGTGCAGCCGCGCGCGCCCGGGATCATGTCCCAGTCCTCGACCAGTGACACCTTGCCGGGTTCGCCGGTCCGTGGATAGGCGAACACCACGGTCCGTCCCGGCAGATCCGACAGCGTGACCAGCGTGTCGTCGGTGGCACGCAGTCCGATCGCGGGAATGGTCATCCCGACCAGATGATCGGCTGCGCCGTCGTCGATCGGAGCCGGAATCCGGCTCCAGTCGACGTCCAAGAGGTTCTTCTGATTCATCGGATGCTTTCCCAAGGCTCAGGCGTGCCGCCGAGGAGCGCACGGCAAAGGTCTCGTTAGCCGCGCGCCCGCAGCAGCCGGCCCTTCTCGCGGCCCCAATCGCGCTTCTTCTCGCTCTCGCGCTTGTCGTGCAGCTTCTTGCCCTTGGCCACGGCGAGCAGCAGCTTGGCGCGGCCGCGCTCGTTGAAATAGAGCTTCAGCGGGATCAGCGTCATGCCTTCGCGCTCGACCGCACCCATCAGCTTGTTGATCTGCTTGCGATGCAGCAGCAGCTTGCGCGGCCGCTTCGGCTCGTGATTGAAGCGGTTGGCCTGCAGATATTCGGGAATGTTGGCGTTGATCAGCCAGATCTCGCCGTTACGCGAATCCGCATAGGATTCCGCGATCGTCGACTTGCCGCCGCGGACCGACTTCACCTCGGTGCCGGTCAGCGCGATGCCGGCCTCGATGGTGTCCTCGATCGCGTAGTTGAACCGCGCCTTGCGATTCTCGGCGGCGACCGTGATCTTGGGTTCGTTCTTTTCAGCCATCAGGACTTTTTCAGGAGATCACGGATCTCGGTCAACAGCTCGACCTCGGCCGAGGGCTTCGCCGGCGCCGCGGGAGCTGCCGCTTCGTTCCGCTTCAACCTGTTTATCACACGGATGATCATGAACAGCACGAAAGCGATGATGAAGAAGTTCAGGGTCAAGGTCAGGAACTGTCCATAGGCCAGCACGGCACCCTGCTTCTTCGCGTCCGCAAGGTTGCCCGCATTGACCGTCTTGGACAGCGGGATGAAGTAGTTCGAGAAATCGAGACCGCCGGTGATGGCGCCGATGATCGGCATGATCACATCGGCAACGAGCGAAGTGACGATGGCGCCGAAGGCCGCGCCGATGATGACGCCGACGGCGAGGTCGACGACGTTGCCCTTCATCGCGAATTCACGGAATTCCTTCAACATGCTCGCGTCCCCCTCAGACTTGCGAGAAATCCTCGCGACCTTCGCCGATCCCGAGCTCCCTCGGAACCTAGTTGATCAATCCGGCATGAACCATCGCCTCGCGCACCGCGACCCGGGTCGGCTCCGACACCGGCACCATCGGCAGCCGCAGCTTCTCCTCGATCTTGCCGAGCAGCGACAGCGCGTATTTCACCGGCGCCGGGTTGGACTCGATGAACAGATTGGTATGCAGCGGCATCAGCTTATCGTGGATCTTCAGCGCCGTTGCGACATCGCCCTTCTGCCAGGCCTGGTGGAATTCCGAGCACAGCCGCGGCGCGACGTTCGACGTGACGGAGATGCAGCCATGGCCGCCATGCGCCATGTAGCCGATGATCGTCGCATCCTCGCCCGAGAGCTGGTTGAACTCCTCGCCCATCGCGGCGCGCTGCTGCGACACCCGCACCATGCTCGCGGTGGCATCCTTCACGCCGGCGATGTTCTTCAGCTCGAACAGGCGCTTCATGGTGTCGACGGACATGTCGATCACCGAGCGCGGAGGAATATTGTAGATGATGATCGGAATGCCGATCGCATCGTTGATCGCCTTGAAGTGCTGATACAGGCCTTCCTGCGTCGGCTTGTTGTAATAGGGCGTCACCACCAGCACTGCGTCCGCCCCCGCCTTCTCGGCGTGCTGGGCGAGCTCGACCGCCTCCTTGGTCGAATTGGAGCCGGCGCCGGCGACGACGGGCACGCGTCCCCGGGCCTCGGCGATGCACCACTCGACCACCTGCTTATGCTCGTCATGGCTGAGCGTCGGGCTCTCGCCGGTCGTGCCGACCGGCACGAGGCCGTTGGTGCCCTCGTCGATCTGCCAGTTCACCAGGCTGCGAAAAGCGGCCTCGTCCACGGACCCGTTCTTGAAAGGAGTGACCAAGGCGGTGAAAGAACCCCGGAAATTCGTCTTGGCTGCCATGAAACTCCCTCCCAAACGCCGCTTGGCCCCTGTACGAGCCACTTCATACCGGGTCTGCCGACGAGGCGGAAGGCCCGCCCGCGGTTGGGCTGCCTTCTCAACAGGCACACGGATCGCTCGAATCGCATTGCCGAGGCCCGCGATCACCCTTCGCTGAAGCCCCACGGCCCGCACGCCGCCCTTCGGTCGTGATTTCGCCGCGGTGTTGGCGCAGGTTGCAATCCTTCCCGGTATATTTAGGATTTGTTCACCTTTTCGATAGACCCATGTTGGTCAGGGGATCGAAGTCATCCGCCGCAAAAGGAACGCCGTGCCCTTTTCTGCCCGCGCCACTGCATTGCGATCGACCGCCCTGTCGGTGTCACTCTCGGTGTCCTTGGCCGCCGGCCTGACACTCGGATGGGCTCTCGCCGGGCATAGCGCTCTCGCCAAGGACCAGGCTGCTGGGTCCAAGGTTTCGGGATCCAAGGCTGCCGCGGCCAAGGTTCCGGTGCCGAAGGCGCGTCCGATCGCGCGCAGCGCGGTTCCGAAGACGAACACCCACGAGGCCGCCGGGACCAAGAGCGAGGTCGACGCGCGGGCCGAAGCGAAGGCCGAGGTCAAGAGCAGCCCCAAAGGCGCCGGCGAGACGGCGCGCGCGGCGCCGAAGGACATCACCCCCGGCGCGGCGGCTGCGAGCCTGCCGGCCCGCCAGCATGCCGCCCTGCCCGCCTCCCGCAAGCCCGTGGTGCCGGCTGCGATCGCCGCGACGTCCTCGACCTCGCAATCCGACAAGGAGGCGCTCGAAAACGTGATCGAGCTCGTCCGCAAGCGCAAGCCCAGCGATGCCACCGAGGTCGTGCAGGCGATCTCGGATCCCGTGGCGCGCAAGCTCGCGGAGTGGGTGATCCTGCGCAGCGACAACAACAATGCCAGCGTGGAGCGCTACCGCGCGTTCATCGCCGCCAACCCGTCCTGGCCGTCGCAGACCTTCCTGCGGCGCCGGCTCGAGGCCGCGTTGTGGGACGACAAGCGCGACGATGCCGTGGTGTGGTCCTGGTTCGAGAACGAATCGCCGCTGTCGGCCAAGGGAAAGTTCGCGCTGGCCCGGGTGATGCTCAATCGCGGCGACCGCGCCAATGCCGAGCGCCTGGTGCGCGATGCCTGGCGCAACGACGCGATGTCCGAGGAGACCGAGAACAACATCCTGGACCAGTACGGTGCCCTGTTGTCCGGCGGCGATCACAAGGCGCGGATGGACACGCTGCTGTATGGCAGCGAGCACGAGGCCGCCATGCGCGCTGCCCGGCGGCTTGGCTCGGGCCACGTGGCGCTGGCAAAAGCGCGAATCGCGACCTACCGCAAAGCCTCCAATAGCCAGAGCCTGCTCGAAGCCGTGCCGCGCGAACTCCACGGCGATGCAGGCTATATCTTCAGCCGCATCCAACTGCTGCGGCGCGACGAAAAATTCGCCGAGGCGGCGCAGCTGATGCTGAACGCGCCCAAGGATCCCGGCCGCCTGCACAATCTGGACGAATGGTGGATCGAACGCCGACTGCTGGCGCGAAAGATGATCGACACCGGCGAATATCGCAGCGCCTATCTGATCGCGCGGGATGCGGCGCTGCCGAACCGCGACATCTACAAGACCGAGCAGGAATTCACTGCCGGCTGGATCGCACTGCGTTTCCTCAACGATCCGGCCACCGCGGCCCAGCACTTTGCGCGCATCGGCGTCGGCAGCGTCAATCCGACCACCCTGGCGCGGGCCGGCTATTGGCAGGGCCGCGCGGCAGAAGCGATGGGGCGCATGCAGGAGGCGCGCGCGGCCTATACGTCGGCCGCCGAGCAGTCCACGAGCTATTACGGACAGCTGGCGCGCGCGAAGCTCGGCCTGCCGCAGCTCGGCCTCAATGCGGCGCCGAGCGGCCGCGGACGCGGCGTCGAGCGGCTCGAGGTGGTGCGCGCGGTGCAGCTGCTCTACGAACTCGACGAGGGCGAGGTCGCGATCCCGATCTTCGCCGACATGGGCGACAATGGCGACCCCGACGTGCTGGTCGGACTCGCGGAAATCGCCGCGCGAAACAGCGATGCGCGAGCGATGCTGCTGGTCGGCAAGGCCGCACTCAATCGCGGGCTGCCGTTCGACCATTACGCCTATCCGATCACGGGCATTCCTGCGTTCCGCTCGCTGGGACCGGAGGTCGAGCCGAGCGTGGTCTTCTCGATCGCGCGCCAGGAGAGCGCCTTCAACCAGGCCGTGGTCTCGCCGGCACAGGCCTATGGGCTGATGCAGGTCACGCCGGATGCGGGTCGCTACGTCTGCAAGCGCGCGGGCGTCAGCTTCGATCTGAACCGGATGAAGACCGACCCGGTCTACAACGCGCAGCTCGGCGCCGCCGAGCTCGGCGGCCTGCTCGAGGACTATCGCGGCTCGTACATCATGACCTTCGCGGCCTACAATGCCGGCCGCGGCAGCGTCAGAAAATGGGTCGAGCGCTATGGCGATCCGCGCGATCCCAAGGTCGATGCCGTCGACTGGGTCGAACTGATCCCCTTCTCGGAGACCCGCAACTACGTGCAGCGGGTGATGGAGAACCTGCAGGTCTATCGCGCCCGCTTCGGCGGCGGCTCGCGGCTGCAGATCGAGGCCGATCTGCGCCGCGGCGCTGTGGTGGAGTAGCGAGTAGCGAGTAGCGAGTAGCGAGTAGCGAGTAGCGAGTAGCGAGTAGCGAGTAGCGAGTAGCGAGTAGC
>NZ_JAUEYN010000024.1:35000-71309 GCF_032489675.1 Bradyrhizobium sp. SZCCHNR1043 | reverse complement strand
TTGGGCGTGACCTCCGTCGCGGCACCGAACGCGGCATCATCAAGAACGGCAAGATACTCGTCGATCGCTCGACCCGCGGCCTCCGGCGGAAGCCCCTTATCGCCTTCGATTCCCTTCTGTCGGTTGGCATCCGCCTTGATCAGGCTCGCGTCGACTGCGAACCCTTCGCCGCCGACCAGCCGCTCCCGGATGCAGCGGCGCAAGACGGTCTCGAACACGCGACGGAAGAGATCGCTCTCACGAAAGCGGCCGTGCCTGTTCTTCGAGAACGTCGAGTGATCGGGGACAGCTCCATCCAGACCCAACCGGCAGAACCAGCGGTAGGCCAGATTGAGGTGGACTTCATCACAGAGGCGCCGTTCCGAACGTATGCCGAAGCAATAGCCGATCAGGAGCATCCTGATCATCAGCTCCGGATCGATCGAGGGCCGGCCGATGTTGCTGTAGAACGGTGCCAACTCCCGTCGCAGGTCCTCGAAGTCGACGAACCTATCGATCGACCGCAACAGGTGGTCGGCTGGGATGTGCCTTTCCAGCGAGAACTCATAGAACAACGCAGCCTGTTCGACTTGCCGATGCCCCATCATGACCTTCAGTCCCGCCAATTAGACAGACTGAATCACCGATATCTCTGCGCCGCAACTGGCGACTTTTTCAACGAAATCGGCTGGAAGGGGACGCTGCTGACTTGATCGAAGATTCAGCTTCGGGTCAGATGTCGCCTTTCGGTCCTGCCGTGCACTACTTCCGGTTGGCCCCCGGAGCGGACATCGCCCGTGCAGGCGACGGACAGGCATGTCGGACGCCACGCCGCGGGATCGGCGATCCATCGGTTGATGTCGGATTCCCGCCAGCCTGCGCCGTTGACGCTGATCCTGAGTTGGGCTGGGAATGTGCCTTCGCCGATCTTGCGGTAGATGGTGGATCGGGACAGGCCGGTACGGGCAAGAACGGTTTTTAGGCGGACGATCCGATCTGGTTCGCGCATGGCTGCGCTGCCTCCTGCTGACTGCTCCTGATCTACACAGAGCAAGCAGTCGCGCGCGCAAGGGCGTTTTTCAAGGCGTCGTACTGTGGCGTGCAGACGGCGGCAAACAGGCTGGGTCAACGTTCGAGGCCTCGGTCTCTTCCAAAGCCTATGCCATGGGCGATGGCCAATTGCTGGCCGAGCCGGCCACCTGATTCGAAGGCGATGCCGAGGTCTTTCCTGCGGCTGGCGAGGACGGACTCCAGTTGTGGATCGCGTTCGAGGCCTTTGGCCATGTCGCCCATCGCCGCGCGCGTCGCCCTATAGCCGGACCTGTCGCCGGCCTGGTACTGGCGCTGGCTGGTGTGATCGAGCTTCTGCCAGCGCTCCACGAAGCGGTCGGCGCGGCGGCTCGGATCAATGCGCAGTTCGGTCTCGAGCTGGAGCGCGCGGACGGCGCGGTTGAGGCGTCCGCCGGCGGCCTCCCGGACCAGCTCGGGGTTCTTCTTGTAGGCGGCCTCAGCGTCGTGGGAGCCATAGGGACGCACCTTTTCGAAGGCCTGGCGGGCGGTCTGTAGCTCTTTGACCTGTTCGGGGCTCGCTCTGCCGCCCGTCTCATGCGCCGCGAAGATCGCATCCACGGCACGAGCATGGCGCACCAGCGCCCGGGTCCGCACGCGACGGGCTTCCGCTTCGGGATCTTGCGCCACGGTCCTTGCCGGCACTTCGGCTTCGCGCCGGTCGGCTGCCGTGCCGATGTTTTCTCTTTCGGGGGATCCCCGCTCGGGCCGTCGTCCGCCATCCCGGTCGAGCACCTCTCCAGGAACGCTAAGGCCGTCGAACATGCCGCGCAGCTTCTCCGGCACGGCCTTGCGCACGATCTCGGCCACGCGCTCGCGGAACGTGATCCCGCGCCGCGCGGCGTAGCTCTGGACGGGATCGGCACGGTCGTAATCCGAGGCCATGTCCTTCGACCGCTCGCGCGACAGGGCACGGTTGAGCCGATCCGCATCGATAAAATCGTCGCGGCCATAATGCAGGTCCACGCTGTCGCGATGCCGCGACAGGGCGACATAGCTGCTGTGGGCGTCCATGCCGGGCGTTGCCAGTACATGGACCCGGTCGACCGTCACACCCTGCGCCTTGTGGATCGTCGCGGCATAACCGTGGTCGATCCGGTTGTAGTCCTTGAGGTCGAAACGCACGGATCGGCCATCGTCGGTCTGCACAGTCATGGATCGCACGCTGACCTGCTCGACGGTGCCCAGCGTGCCGTTCTTCACGCCAAGGCCGCGCTCGTTCTGCAGGAACATGACGCGGTCTCCGCCGGCGAAGTCTCTCGCCCCGCGCTCGACCGCTACTCGCACCTCGTCGCCGAGATCGCCAGCGGCCCGCATCCGCTCGCGCGCTGCCTCGTTCAGCGCCTGCACTTCGTCATTGGTGTGGGTCAGGATGATCCGACTCCGATCCGGTGATGCCTGCCGGTCGCGGTCCCAGCGCTCAATCAGATCGCTGCGCGCCTGCTCGCGGGTCTGGGCCTCATGCACCATGCCGTGGGTGCGGTAGGCCTCGAGCGCATGGCCTACTTTGCCGGTCGCCAGATCGCGCGTGGCGTCGCGCTGCCAGTCCTCCCGCTGACGCCGCACTTCGCCGATCTCGGCGCCGCCGTGACGCTCATGGATTGACCGGAACGCAGCGCCCGCCTCGATGGCCTGCAGCTGCTGCGGATCGCCGACCAGCACCACCTTTGCGCCAGCCTCGGCAGCATGGGACAGCACGCGCTCAAGTTGCCGCGTACCGACCATGCCGGCCTCGTCGATCACCACCACATCGCTCGATTTGAGCAAATCACGGCCTTGTTCCCAGCCATGCTCCAGGCTGGCAATCGTGCGTGACGATATACCCGATCCGCTTTCGAGGTTTTCCGCGGCAATGCCGGACAGCGCCACGCCCCGGACCTCGAAGCCGGCCGCTTCCCATGCCTCCCGCGCCACCCCCAACAGCGCGCTCTTTCCCGTCCCGGCATGTCCGATAACGACGCCCAGATCGCGTCCATCGGTGACGTGCGCCAAGGCGTCAACCTGCTCGGATGACAGCAACAGGCCGCGCGCTTCCGCACCCGCCAGAGCGGCCTGGCGATCCGCGTCGCGCACCTCATGGCGCTCCCGTTCCGCCATCAGTTCAGCGGCCCGGTGCAGGCGCTGTTCTGCCTCGATCATCCCGCGGGTGGTGAACCGATCCTCGCCGCGGGCGTCCTTGCCGAGTTCGACCAGATCGGGCGCTCCCTGCAGTGCGCCCACCACCTCATTGAACTGGTCGAGCCCGTCGCTATGCCGGTGCGCGAACCTCGCCATATCGCGACGGGTGAAGGTCGATTGCTGCAGGGTGATAGCGTCCAGTCCAAGCAAGGGATCGGCGATGATCCGCGCACCATTGCCGCGCGCGATCTCGCGGTGCATCTCGGCCCGGTCGGCCTCACCGACTTCTCCAGCGACGCCCCGAACCTCAATCCGTTTCGCCGGCGCGCCGATCTGGCTTTGCGGCTCCAGCGCGATGCCCTGGGCTTCCAGACTGCGATGGTCGATCCGTGCGTCGATGTCGAGCTCAGCCAGCCGCTCATTGGCGAGCTCCGCCCAGCGTTCGCGCCAGCGCTCGACCATCTCGGTGCGATTCCAGTCTCGTACCTTCTTGCCAAAGCCGTTCTGATCGACCGCGCGCAGGGTCAGCATGACATGAGCATGAGGTTTCGGCAGTCCGTCCTCGGCCCTGTCCCAATGCACATTGAGATCGGCGATCATGCCAAAGTCCACGAACTCGCTCCGAACAAAATCACGGGCTAGCTCGATGCCCTGCGCCTCACTCATCTCGCGCGGAAGCGCAAACTCCACCTCGCGGGCCAGCTGGGCATCTTTCCGGATTTCGAACGCTTCGACATCATTCCAAAGCCGCTCGCGATCGCGCCATGCCTCCGGCGCGTTCCCCGGCAGCATCACCTCGGAATGGACGACGCCGCGCTTCCCGGAAAAGTCTTGCTCGCGGCCGAGCCGCTCGTCGCGCAGCCGCGAAGCCGAGCGATAGGCGGCCGATGCCACCGCACTGCTCCCGGCCTTCCGGCCAATGACCTTGACGTAAAGATGGTAGATCGCCATCGCGATCCAATCACTGGCACAGCGAAGCGCACGTCGGAACGACGTATAAGCGCGCCCTCCCTCGAAAAAATCTCGGGAGGGACCAGCCCGTCCCGGCCAGTCCCGGCGACCTTACAGCATTGTGCCGGGCGCTCGGCTATCATTTCTCTATCAACGCGGATGGAAACGACGATGCGCAAGCCTAGGGACTTTGATGCTGAACTGAAGGCACTTGGGGACAAGGCGCGTGGCCTTAAGAGCCGCAAAGTGCAACAGCTCGGCGAACTGGTGATCGCTACCGGAGCCGACGCGCTAAGTGCCGATGAATTAGCGGGAGCACTGATCGTGCTGGCCGAGACAGAAGAGGCCGGAAAGAAGGAGGCATGGGCCAGGCGCGGGACCGCGTTCTTTCAAGGACGAGCGCGGCGAAATGCGCCAGCAACTGACCGCGACGTGGACGGCCCTCCGGCGCAACCGGGTGGCTCTCAACCGGCATCAGTCCGCAAGGGCGCGGCATGACATGCGCACGTGGCAGGTCGAGCGCCGCAAGCGCACGCGGCATCTCATCGAACTCGGTGGGCTCATCGTCAAAGCCGGTATCGCGGACCTAACTGGCGATGATCGCGCCACTATCCTTGGCGCGTTGCTTTGGATGGCTGCCAAGCTCAAGAGCGATCAAGGCGAACGGGCACGAGCGCTGTGGGCCGCGAAGGGGAAGCAGGCGCTCGAGGCGGACACTGCAACACACAAGGGGATAGATCGAACTGTCTCAGCAGTTCGTCGTTGATGCACAACAATTGCAAACTACCGCCAGATGGCTCGCCATCCGCGGTCGGTCCTGAACCACATCTGGTCGGCGGTCTCCTCGTCGCTTTGAACGCTCCACCCTTCGACAAGGAAGATAACGGGGCGCGTCCCAGCAGCGGGGGAACCGACGGCCGAGCCAGCAAATCCCGGATGAGCGCTACCACCGCAACCACGGCGCAGGCAATGAAAGTTCCGCGGTCAACGATCATGTGACGGCTCCTTGCCGCTCTAAGTAACCTCGTGCCAACCGCGATGATTTAAAGGCAGAGCTGCCACGGTTGATGTCTGTAAATGTGAAGGGTTTCGGATGCCGGCCGCATGATTGACGGCGCGGCACATTCGGGCGGCCGGCGTCCGAAAGCCTCCAAGGGAGGAAACCGCGCATGATGGGCAGGACTGGCGCGGCAGGCTCTATGGGGATTTGAGCGCTGCAGGTGAGCTGGCCGATTGAGTTTGAGCCGGTGCAGCGCGCGACGCGGCGGCGGTGCAGTCGCTGAACGGGTGGTGCACGGCCCCGGTCTCGACGTGTCGTCTGCGGATTGACGAGGACAGAGGAACGTTGGGGCGGACGCCGCCGTGACCGGTCGATGAGCGGCAGGCACTGCGAGCAACTTTGCACAATGGCGGGTGCGCGGTCATGAGGTATCGATCCTGATGGCGCCGGTTGGTGCGGTCGGTTGGTGACGCGGCGTTGCGCCTCGCTCAAAGACCTTGATGACGATCATGCGGCCGCCGCAGCATGGACAGGGCGACTTGGCCATGTCGACGATGGTCTCGGCCGGCTTATCCTCACGATCCCTGACGGCGAGCAGTTCGCGCGCGCGTGCGACGTTGTCGGCGCAGGCGCCCCGCGCCAGCAGGCCGTAGTGGCGGATGCGGTGGAGGCCCTTCGGCAGCACGTGGATGAGGAAGCGGCGGATGAACTCGTCTGTCGCGAGCGTCATCCGCTTTTGACGGTCGCGGCCGTCGACCCGGTAATCCTTCCACCGGAAGGTGACGCCGTGCCGGTCGAAGGCGATCAGGCGGCTGTTGGAGATGGCGACGCGGTGGGTATAGCGCGACAGATAGGCCAGCACGGCCTGTGGCCCGCCAAACGGACGCTTGACATGGACGACCCATTCCGTCTTGCGCGACGCTGCAAGCCATGCGGCGAACGATTGTGCTCCGGCGAGATGAGCGTCGTTGCCGAAGAAGCTCAGGCGCCCGGCCTGGTGGAGGGCGGCAAGACGCTCCAGGAACAGCCGCCGGAACAGGCGTGAGAGCACGCGCACCGGCAGGAAGAACCCCGGCCGGCAGGAAACCCAGCTCCGGCCATCGGGCGCGATCCCGCCGCCCGGCACGATCATGTGCACATGCGGGTGATGGGTCATGGCCGAGCCCCAGGTGTGCAGCACAGACATGATGCCGATCCTGGCGCCGAGATGCTTCGGGTCCGAGGCGATCGTCAGCATGGTCTCGGCCGAGGCCTTGAACAGCAGATCGTAGACGGCGGCCCGGTTGTGGTAGGCGATGTCGGCGATCCGGGCCGGCAGCGTAAACACGACGTGATAATACGGCACCGGCAGCAGCTCAGCCTCGGGGTCGGCGAGCCACTGCTTCGCCGCGGCGCCCTGGCACTTCGGACGGTGCCGGTTGCGGCAGGAGTTGTAGGCGATGGACGTGTAGGCGCAGTCCTCGCAGCGCGCGACATGGCCGCCGAGGGCTGTTCTGGACGGAGCGGCTTAGCGCATGAAGCGCTGCACCGGAATTCTGTGCTCGTCCTGAGCTGCCACCGAAGTTTCATCCAGCAGCGTTTAGAGTCCGGGTGGGTTGTACGCCGAGTGGCGCGGGTGGAGCAACGGGCGATTGGCGGAGCTGGTCGGGGTTGCGCAGCCGATCGCCCGTTGCGGTGAGGTTGGCGGCAAAGGCCGCAGGGGTCTGGTATCTCAGCGAGGAATGCGGCCGCGCGTTGTTGTAGTCGGCAACCCAGGCGGCGAGCCTGCGCCTGGTATCATCGAGACCGAAGAACAGCGTTTCATTCAAGAACTCGTCGCGCATCCGGCCGTTGAAGCTCTCGACGAAGGCGTTCTGGATCGGCTTGCCCGGTGCGATGAAGTGCCAGTCGATCGCGTTGTCCCTGCACCAGGCCAGCATCGCGTTGCTGGTAAACTCGGTGCCGTTGTCCGAGACGATCGAGCCCGGCTTGCCGCGCCGGGCGATGATCGAGGTCAGCTCCCGCGCCACCCGCCGCCCCGAGAGCGAAGTGTCGGCAATCGCGCCCAGGCACTCCTTGGTGACGTCGTCGACGATGTTGAGGATGCGGAAGCGCCGCCCGCCTGCGAACTGATCGGACACGAAGTCCAGCGACCAGCGCGCATTCGGCCTCGCATCGACCAGGATTGGCACGCGGACGCCGCAGGCCTTGCGGCGGCTGCGGCGCTTGCGCACCGCGAGCCCTTCCTCCCGGTAAAGCCGATGGATGCGGTTGATCCCGGACGGCTCGCCCTCCCGCCGCAACAGAATGAACAGCCGTCGATAGCCGAAGCGCCGCCGCTCGCTGGCGAGCTCGCGCAAGCGGCCCCGAAGCGCGGTGTCGGGGGGCCGGCGGGACCGGTAGCGGACCATCGTCCGGTCCGCTCCGACGATCGAACAGGCCCGCCGTTCCGACAGGCCCAGCTTGGCCTGCAGGTGCGCCGCCGCGGCGCGCTTGGCGGCAGGCCTTACCATTTTTTTGAGAGCAGCTCCCGCAGCGCGGCCGCATCGAGCATCTGCTCGGCCAGCAGCTTCTTCAGCTTGGCATTCTCGTCCTCGAGCGCCTTCAGCCGCTTGGCTTCGGAGACGTCCATGCCGCCGAATTTAGCCTTCCAATTGTAGAACGTCGCTTCCGAAATCCCGTGCTTCCGAGCCAGATCGGCCGTCTTCGCACCGGCCTCGTGCTCCTTCAAAACCGCGATGATCTGCTCTTCCGTGAACCGCTTTCGCTTCATCTGTCCGTCCTTCGTCAGGCCGGACTCTAAATCGTTCTGGAGGAAATTCTTAGGGGCAGGTCAGTCCATGCCCGCGGATCGACGGCGCCTTGTTTGTGTATCAATGGTGGGCCGGTTTGCACTCACCAGATAGCCACAAGCGTTTTGTTTGATAAGATGCACGACATGCGCCCCTCCGAAGCTCTCTTCTGGTTGAAGCTTTGGCATCGCGAAAAGTCGTGGCAACGCGGCTTGCAAGATGAACGGGAGGCCAAGCTGGGATGTAACAGCGACGACGGGCACCCGAGTTCAGGATACAGATCTTATCCTCCGCGACCGTCATGTCCCGGCTGCAGGTCCAAGGGACTCTTTCCAGTGCGGATAGGTCATCCGGCCGTTGAGCTCGAATCGCATTGTGAACGGACCATCCGTGAGCTTGGGACCGAAGCTGATCGTCTCGCCCTGCAATTTTGCAGCCAGGATCTCACCTGTGGGTCGTTCGCCGAGCGCTGCCGTGAGCGAGGCTCAGGCCCCGGATCATAGCCCGCGGCCTTCAGGATCAGCGAGAAGAGCCTGGGCATGGCGTCAGCGTCAGTTGTGGATACGCGGGCCAACTGCGGCGCGCCTCCAAAGGCGGTTTCGCTCCGCCGCACGCAGCAGTTCTTATCTTCCTCGCTCAGCCCCCCCGTTGACCTGAACGATCTGGCCCGTGATATGTCCGGCTTCGCGCGAGGCCAACCATCCGATCGTGCTGGCGATATCAGAGGGCAGACCCGCTCGCCTATTCATCGTCTGACCGATCAGCATTTCTCGGCGCTCAGGCGATAAGCGATCGCCGAAGAACTCAGTCTCCGCAATATAGCCGGGTGCGACCACATTCACCGTGATGCCCTTTGGTCCGAGTTCCGCGCCGAGATCATAACAATACGGGTGCAAGGCCGCCTTGGCGGCGCCGTAACAGCCGTTGCCCGACCCTCGATATGCCGCAATAGAGCTGATAAGAATGATCCGTCCGCCCGGCGCACTGAGGTGCCTGCGTAAGCCTTCGATGAGGAGGACGGCACTCAACACATTAGATGCGAAGTTTTCGGTCCAGCGCCTCGCAATACCCGAGAGGTCTGGGCCGTATGAACCGGGCGGTGACGTCAGCACAACATTCCCGCCGGCCGCCGCCACCAGAACGCGTATTTCCTTATGCCTGTGTGTGATTTCGTCGCAGACGCGCTGTACTTGGTCTGCCTGGGTGAGATCAACGGCAATCGGGAGAACCGGAACGCCTCCGCTCCGATTCAGGTGTTCAGCCGCTTTCTCCAACCGATCTGCGCGACGCCCAAGAACGACTACGTGAGCGCTCTGTTGATGGAAGTGCTTGGCGACCGCAAGGCCAATCCCGCTTGCACCACCGCTTACGACAACTGCATCCGTCATCGATCTTCCTTTCGCTCCTGGGACTCAAGTAGTTTCTCGTCGATCTGATCGGTTCAAGATGGATTCCATCTGAGATCGCCTCTTACCCGTTCCAAGTCGGCGGCTATAGCAATAAGCTGCGTTTCTCGGTGTGGGCGGCCAAGCATTTGAATGGCCAGGGGAGCACCACTTACTTCGCTTCGTTTTATCGGCATGGTGATTGCAGGAAGTCCAGCGAAACTCGCGATTGGCGTGTAGCCCAATCGTTGTTCGTAGTCGGGTTGGTCTGAGGCTGGGATGGTCGATTTGGGCATCACAGCGTCCCTCAGGCTGCGAGGCGGTGTCGGGTGAAGAGGTAGCAACCAAATCTCGGCAGACTCCGCGTCGAACCGCGACTCGATATCTTTGCGGCACGCTGCAAGTCTGTCGAGTATTCGGCCATAGGATTGATCATCGATGCGAGCTCCGATTTCCAGCGCAGCCTGCGTCGATTCCGACAATTCAGTTTTCATCCATTTCTGCCACAGGCGGTAACCATCCCAAGCCTCGCGAGCACAGAGTTGCCATGCCGCTTCGCGCTGCGCCCAGAGATCGTCCAATCGCACCGATCGAATGTGGTGCCCGGCGTCCTCGAGTAGACGGCATGCAAGATGCAACGCGTCCCGCATTTCAGGATGACAACAACCTCGATCAAAAGCGTTCTCAACAACCGAGACTTGGCAGCGGCCTAAAGGCGCAATCGCTGATCTCTCTTGACCGCCGAGGCGCAACAGTTGCCATAAGAAGAAAAGATCCTCAGCGCTGCGTGTGACCCAGCCCAGTGCGTCCATCTGAGGAGACAGAGGGAAGATACCATGAAGGTCGGCTCTGTCGCAGGTCGTGCGTAGACCGACAGCGCCACAATTTCCCGCTGGCCAGCGGATGGATCCAAGCACATCCGTCCCGAGGGATATGTCGCAAATGTTGGCTGTCACAGACACGGCCGATCCGGTACTCGAGCCGGCGGGAGCAACGTCCGGCACGTAGGGATTGACACAGCCGGAGCCAACACCGAGGTTAAGCTCAGTCGTGACAACCTTGGCGACTATCTCTGCGAACTCTGTATCTATCGCTCGAACGGCAGCGGCACTGCTGTCCGGATAGTGCCGATGATGCCGCAGACCAAGACGCGTGGGAAAGCCAACGACGTTGATCGTGTCCTTCACTCCAATGCGTATAGCCCGTGCGTTCGATCCTAACTCTTTCCGATGTGCGCAGGCTCGATAGCGAGTATCTGCCCATGTGCTCCAGATGCCGCACTCAGACCTCCAACGGTCAGCATCAAGGCTTCCATCCTGCCTCGCTTCGACGCGTGCCTCCAGCGACATGCGGAGCGTTTCCGGAAGGGGCGACGTAGCCGATTGGTCCTCCAATTTGCATGCGCGGAAGAACGATGTGACCTTGTCTGTAACCGCTATCATTGCTCTCGCCTCCTCCTTCGTGGAGCGACGGCCACTCAAGCACACCAACTCACCCGGGTGACCTACCAGATTTAGTGGGTCGCGGGAGTGGCGGTGCAAAATTCGAAAATGGCTCGTCGATGGTTCTAGGGCAACTCGGGATGTGCACTTGGCAGCAACGATAAGTCCGGAACGTCCAGATCAGGCTCTTGAGGTCCCTGTTGCGCGACCCGCCGCAAGATAGAAATATAGCTCGCAGTGGCCGGCGACGCGTCCGGTTCGGACCGCCAGGTCATTAGGAGATCATAGTTGATAGGTGTTCCACATCCGGTCAGTTGACGCACGGCCACGCCCGGCCGGATCTCCGATCGAAGTGACATAGGAATGACCGAAATCCCAAGCCCGCCAGCGACCAAGCCTATCGCGGTCTGGAAGTCAGGTACGCAATGACTCACGTAAGGGTGGAAGCCCGTCTGAGCGCAAGCTGCAACAATGCTGCCATAAAGCCCTGGCCCCTCGGTCGGTGGGAATAAAATCCAGTTCTCGTGCGCGAGGTCGACAAGCGACACCGTTGTCACAGAAGGGCTCGCGAAGCGATGGTTGTCGGGAACTATTGCAACCATTTGGCTGGAAAATAGCAACTCCGTGGAAAGCCGGTCGGCTGTGAGCACGGGGCCAGCAACGATCGCGATGTCCACCTGCCGCGTATGCAGCATCTTCATCTGTTGTGCGGTTGTTGCCTTGACAAGGACGAGCTCCATCTTCGGATGCTCGGCACGCAATTGCCGCAACGACCGAGGAACAAGGTTGTATGCTCCGCCCATCCCAACGAACGAAATCCGTAGAGGCCCCTCGATGGGCTGCTCTGCGCTTCGTACGCGCGACATGGCTCGATCAGCTTGTGCAACAGTCAATTTTGCTTCACGGAGAAATACTTTCCCGGCCGTGGTCAGACCAAAAACGCGGGTACCACGATCAATCAATGTCTGCCCCAGCTCGGCCTCTAAAGCCTTGATTGCCGCCGTCAAAGGCGGCTGCGCAATATTGAGGCGCTTAGCCGCCCGACTGAAGCTCAATTCTTCCGCAACTACGATGAATTGCCGGAAACGTCGCAACTGAGGCATGTCATACCTGTTTTAGAAGACGCCCTATATTTCATTCGTATTGGACGCGTTGAAGTTCAACTGATACTACCATACTACCGTTAGATGCAAAAGGATGTTGCGTGATGGATGTGTGTTGGACCGTTCCCAATCGTCTGTTGAGCTACCTCCGCACTCTTCCGAACTTGGCTGAGGCGTACACATCTGCCGACCCTATCAGGAGTCCTGCCGACCTACGCGCCGTACCTCTCCTGACCGAGCAGGGATACCTGCACGCCATGCGCGAGATCTCCGACGCTTGGCGAGGGAGCGGCGCCTATCTATTCATGTCGTCTGGGACAACCGGTCAACCCAAAATCGGGTTACAACCACGGCATCAGCACATCCCAGAGATACTGCAATCATGGAATCCGACGTCCCGGACGTCTGGTCGGCGCTTCGTCGATTTCTCTTCTGGCGGCAAGGCCTGGTCAGCAAACCACTTCTTCCGAGAGCTTTGTCTCTCGAAGGGGATGATATACCTGCACCTCGGCAATGTCGCAAACGACCTCGATCTCGATGCAATCTGGGGCCGCGTGCTCCTCCAATCCGAGGCCTGCGTAATCTCCGGAAACCCTACATTGCTGGAGATCATCGCTTCTTATGTGGTCAAGCTTGGCCGGGACATGCCGACGGTCCAAGCAGTCCTCTGGACCGGAGAGCCTCTAAAGGGTTTTCACGAACGGGCTATAACGCGCGCATTCCCCAACGCTGAGCTCTGGAGCGTTTACGGTGGGACTGAACCATGGGTGATCGGCTTCCAAACGCCAGAGATGCCGCGCAACCAATTCCGGGCCCTTGACTATCAATACGTCGAGTTGGTGGACGGCTCACTGGTCGTAACGTCATTGAATGAGGCCGTCATCAACCCAATGCTGAGATACAAGGTTCCCGATCTCATTGAGGCGGTCGATCAGACCGCTGACGGACGTATTCTTGAGTTTAAAGTATTGGGCCGCGCCGACAACAGAATATTCTTCGACGGAAACAACGTCTCGCCTAGAGCGATCGCGCAGGCGGTACGCCGTATTCGCAACATCGAAGATTCCCAGGTCATACTCCGTCAGCGCGACGGCGTTGTGAAGCGAATCGAGATCCGGATAAGGCCTCAGTTCGGTGCGGCGGAGCCATCGCATGATGATGTCCTGAAGGCGCTCATCGAGGACGACGTCCAGAACGACGTCCTTCGCGAGATATTGTCGGTGGATTCGAGCGAGCCGTTCGTCATCAACGACCGCAGCGGCAAGTGCGCCGACTACGTGTTCCTCGACTTCTAGCCTCTCCATCGCCGCTCGACGTCACACTGTCGGCCTATCCACGGAGTTTCCGATGAATATTGAAGCGACGAGCGCCTCGTCGGAGGCCAACAATGCACTTGCCGAGATGCGAAGCGTTTGGCAAAGCGAATGTCCTCCACTGCTCCGCGCGTATCAGGAAAGAAAGCTCGCGCGGGTTTGGGATATCGCGAAGTCGTCGCGGGCATACTCACATCTGGGCCGCTTTAGCGTCGGCGCCTTTCAACAACTCGATGTTACTTCTAAAGCTGCCTTGAAGGCGCGTCCCGATGATTTCGAGAGCAGCCTTATCGAACAAGCAGTCAAGTACTATGAATCGACTGGAACAACAGGAACGGCAACGCCGACACGCAGAACGGCAGAAGATATCGCCTGGAATTACGGAAGTGTGTTTCTACAATGGGGAGAGGTCATTCGGCCGAATGACCGCTGCTTGACCTTGCTGCCGTCCGATATCGCACCTATCGGCGATCTAATCGTCGGCGTATGCGAAATGGCAAGTGCTTGCGTCGCGAGATGCTTTCCCTTCACCCAAGGCATTGTTTCCTGGGATCGGATTGAAGCGCTCTGCAGTCGCTTTCAGCCCACGGTAGTATTTGCATCACCCGGCACGCTGATCCAGATGATGCGTGTATTCAAGATCCGAGGAACCTTTCGCTCTTGCGCCGCCTCGGTAAACACCATCATGCTTTCCGGCGAGGTCGTCTGCCGGGAATTGCGGCAGATGCTGGCGTCCGAGTGGGACGCCGACGTCTACGTTGCGAGCTACGGGTCGACCGAGACAGGAACGATTGCCGCAACAGGCAGCGACAACTCTCTCCGGCTTCTGGAATATGCATATATCTGTGAGATATCGACACCAGAAGGAATCAAGCCTGCCGAGCCAGGGGATTGCGGTCAACTGGTCATCACTACGTTGAATGCATTCGCAAGGCCGCTGCTGCGCTTCGACACAGGCGACAGAGTCAAGATACTAGGTGACACGAGCAGCTCGAGAAAATACCTCGAGATTCTAGGGCGCGAAGAAGAGACGCTCGGAATTGGTAGCCGCAATTACCTCACAGCCGAGGTCGATAGCATGGTCTACAATACCAAAGGAGTCACTGGATACCTACTAAAGGTTCGGAATAACGAAGTTGTCGGCATCATTCTGGAACACGACCCGGACTATAGCGACAGACTAGACGAGCTCTCGAAAAATGCGGCCAGATCATTTCGCGATCATGGACTGAATTTTGAACTCGAGATTGTAGCTCAGCTTCCCATCACGACAAAGAGTGGGGCGTCGCTAAAGAGCTGGAAGCGCTCCAATGCCGTCGCAGCTTAGCCTCGACCCGTCCATCGAGCGCCTGTCAGGCTCGTTGCATCTGTTGCGGGACGGCGGGGCGGGCACTGGCGGGGCAGACCTTTGGGCCACCTACGCTGGTGTGAGAACCCTGAGGTGGTTGGAGTACACGCTGCCCGAGCCCGAGCGCAGCGGAACGATACATTACCTCTTGTCACGACGAAATCGCGATGGAGGCTTCGCGTGGCAACGGGGACTGATATCAGACGTGTGGGCCACATACTACTGCAGCCAAGCATTGACGGACTTGGGCGCGCCCGTGCCCGAAATTCCAAGAATGGCCGACTGGCTGGCTCGCCTCCAACACGGCAACGGCGGCTTTGCAATGATCGCCGGGCAGGAGCCGGACGTATGGGCGACTTACTACGCCGCGCGTCTTTTCCACGAAATCGTGCGGGCGAAGATTCCCGCCCAGGCCGAGCTCTTAACTTGGCTGCGCTCGCTTCAATTGCCAGACGGTGGCCTTACTTGGTGTCCAGGCCACCGACAATCGGATGTAAGGGCGGTCTACTACGCCGTTAACGCTCTTAAAGCTCTCCAACAGCGTCCGGATCTGCCCTGGCAAGGGCACGAACTTCTAAAGTGGATGCAGAGCAGACAGGCGGAAACCGGCGCGTTTTGCTTTCATGCGAACGCAGCGCCATGCATGTGGGCGACGTTTCGGGCCACAAGCGCTCTTCGAGCTCTGGGATGGTCTCCAGCCGAGCCGGAAGCGTGCCGCGAGTGGATACTCGGCCAACTGACGCCGGAGGGGTTTACTCGTTGGGAGGGCAGCGCTCAGTCCGATGTATGGGCAAACTTTTCGGCTGTCGGAGCACTCGCGGCGCTCGACTCGAAGCTGGAGGCGGCCCAAGCGGATGTCGTACGCCGAAGTGTTATACGGACAAGCGTCCCGTCGGGAGGGCTCAACTATCGCCCAATCGCGCTTGCCAGCGACGCACTGACGACCGCATCGGCAGTGATGATCGCCTGCATCAATTCCCCCCGACATCCCTCTATCGAGACGCTGTGCGAATGGCTCCAAACGGCACATACCCCATGGGAAGGCGGCGTAATGTATATGCCGGGGCGCGGCGCAGAGGTGCGCTGTTCACTATGGGCCGTGTCGGCCCTCCGCCTGGCGGGCCGGCGGCTCCGCGAGGAAGGAAGGCTGGTCGAATGGATTAGAGAGTTGCAAAACCCAGATGGCGGCTTCGGGTATTGGGTGGGGCGAGGATCTGATATGACGTCATCGATGTCCGCGGTTGCCATCCTTACCTCGCTTGGAAGGGACGCCAACAACGAAATCGATCATCGCTCTCTTACCGGCTTTGTTATGCGATGCTTGCGCCCGGACGGCGCCGCCGCTACACCCCGCGGCTTATCAAGCGGAAGTGCGACTGCCCAGGCTAGCTATATACTGCACAGCCTTGGCCAACGAGATTTGGCCGAGAAGACCGCCAATTGTCTCGGCGAACTGTCTATCATGTCCGGTTTCCGAGAAACAAGAGCCTCTCTGCCAAGCCTTTATGCGACCTACCAAGCGTTGCTTGCCTATGGCCAGAACGATCGCCTCCCTATGTCATCATCTTCGCTGGACCGTTTTCTTGCGAAACTCGTTTCCAAGACCGGTGAGATCGGATGGACGCCGCTACAGCAAAGCGGCCAGGATCCATTAGCGGTAGCGCTATTTACGCTTTTGAAGCGTAAGGCTGATGATCCCGCGTTCTCGCTTCCTGTTCTCGCGTTGACCGCTTGAGCCATGCCCACCTTAACGATCCACTCCGACCTCAAAGACCCCACTATGCGGGGCCGCTTCTGTCGACGCGTCACGGTCACCTTCGGACGGCTGGGAGTCGATGTCAGGCACGTACTTACTCGCTGGCTGGTCATTGATCCGAGTGCCGTATTCTCTGGACCCGCCCCGCTCGCCCGCTCGAATGTGAAATCGCTGGCCTCCGTCGCGTTTATTGCTATCGAGGTAGACCAAACACGTGAGCGCTCCTGGCGTGACAAGATTGTTGAGGGTGTGCTCAGTGCGTCGAAAGACGTATTCCCGCACGACCGCCTCTTCATACGACTGATCCCGGTTGATCCGTTCGATCATTGGAATGTCATATTGGCCGAAATGCGCGATCGCGCAGTAAAGGAGGGGCGCAATGCCGGGCGAGACGACTGTTGACAAGATCTTAGCCGCTTCGCGCGAACTATTTCCGTTCGAGCTGAAACTCGCTCAGATCGACACGCCCCTTCCAAGCATTCCTGGACTGAACTTCGACAGCCTGAAAGCTATGGAAATGGTCTCACTCCTTGAAGAACTATTCGGAATCGAGATCGATTTTGGTGTTGACGATCTCTCCTTTAATCTTTCGACTGTTCGACGGGCAGCCCAATTGGTCGAACGAAAGTTGAGCGTTAAGCACGTGTCAGGTGCTGCGGAGTGAATGCCGAGGAGGCGCGAACGTGGACGCGATGGATACGACCACCCGACCAGCGGCCAAGGAATTGTCCTGGCCGGAGCTGCAGGCTCTGCTATTCGATTCTAAATCAGACGAGCGATGCATGGTGCGCAGCGAACTCGATCGCTCGCTCACATGCGCCCCCTGGTCGATCGATTTTTGGCGGGCTAGCCAGCTTCGCCAGACTATCCCCCTCTGTGCAAGTATCGGTCTACGCTCCTCAGGGACGACTGGGACGGCAAAGGTAGCGTGGCGATCGATGCTGCAGGTCGAACTTGAAGCGAACTGCATTGTGCAGGCTTTCGCACTCGAGCAAGTCGATGAAGTGGTTTCATTCGCTCCTGTAAACCACGCCTTCGGCTTCTTGTGCGGGATCGCACTCGCGCGCAACAAGCGCGCTCGCCTGACCTATTGCCCCCAGCTTCAGGGAGGTGAAATCCTCCGCGTTCCATCGTCCGGGAGACGAATTATTCTTAGCCTCCCCTCGACTTGGCAGATGTTGATGCGCACCGGGGTTCTGGACGATCCATCGACGACAATCCTCCATTCTGCTGGCCCGGTCCCGCGAGTTGCTCGGGACATGCCGAACTTTGGCCGCCCGTCCTCTTACGCCCTCCGCGAAATCTTCGGATCGACGGAAACTGGCGCAATTGCATATCGACAATCGGCGCGCGACGACGCGAGCTTTTGGCAGCTGTGTTCCGACACCACTCTGCTCGGTCCAGACCTTGAGGGACGGCTCCGTGTATTGAGCCCACGCTGCGCAACAGCTTCACCAAGCGGAGAGCTTGGCCCCAATCTCGACGGCATCACCATCGAAGATGACGTAGAAATTCATCCGGGGCGACAGATCCGGCTCAATGGCCGTCGAGACGATCTGGTGAAAGTCAACGGCGTTAACGTTCGTCTCGGACTCCTCGCGACCGAGCTTGAAATGGTGTTTCCAGACAGGCCAATGACAATTGTGATCGAGCCGGACGTCGTCCGTGGGCATACCTTCTACTTGATCACGCTCGCACGTAGCGTTTCCCCTGCCATGCGAGCAGAGCATGAGCGTACGATTGGTCGGACGGTCACACGACTATTTGGAGCTCACGTGTACCCAGCCCGCTACGTTTATGCCGATACGCTGCCATCGACCAATACCGGAAAAGTTCGCATTCGGCGCCTGGTCAGCGAAAACTCAGTTGAGGCACAATGAACACCGCGAGACGATAAGGTACACACACATGCGCTCTTACCCAGTTCCCGATTGGCTGCTCTTCATTAATGATTATGTTCGTCGAGGGCACGCCTATCTCGCCGGCCTGGGCCTTACATTCGAAGTCGGTAGCGATTTCGCCGTTTTTGCGGCTGCCTACTATGAGCTCTCCGGCGAGGTAGTTCTCAGCACGTACGATCCAGAACACAGCTACCTTACGCCAGCAAATAGTTTTTGGGCGATCGCGCGCAGATCGGGCCATTGCGTTGCGACAGCAGCCATCAAGTTGATCGATAGCCACGATTTTCGCTACGACCTGGCTGTGGGAAAGGTCTTTTGGGATCTCGCTCCGCGATTGGCGCCGTTTGCGGAAGAATTGCTCACGCCGGAGTTCCCCTTCATGGCCGGCAAAGTCGCGTATTGTGGGGCCGCCTTCGTCGCGCCCGAACTCCGACAGGAGGGAATCAATGCGTGCGTCGGACGGATGACTCGCTTGCTCTCAATCAAGCACTTCGGGGTCGAATGGCTTTGCGCGACATGCTTTGAGAGGGTTGCGCGATCAACGCTCCCGCTCGGCAGCAACGCCTTCTCGCATATCGCTCCTTGCATCGTCGCGCCTGCACCAGCCTCATTTCCGGGTGAACCGTTTTATCTGATGTGGTCAAGCCGCGACGAAATGCTAGAGCGACTGCGCACTCATAGCGGCTTCGGGTCGGCCTCGCTGCTCCAGGAGCGCAATCATCCAGCTTCCTAGGTTGCCCTAGTGCGTCTTAAACGAGAGGGACTAAGCAATGTATACGACAATATTCGACTGCGCGGAATCTAACGTGCGATCCTATTGCAGACATTTCCCGGTTACCTTTTCGTCCGCAAGCGGCGCCTGGATGGTGGACACAGATGGCCGAAAGTACCTCGACCTTCTTGCAGGTGCTGGAAGTTTGAACTATGGGCACAACAACCCTCTTATCGTCGCGCCGGTGATCGAGTATCTCAATGGAAGCGGCATCGTTCAATCGCTAGATCTTCATACGGTAGCGAAGGCCGAATTCTTGCAGGCTTTTTCAGATCGCATCCTCGCTCCACGCGGACTTACGTACAAAATTCAGTTTACAGGTCCGACCGGAACTAATGCTGTTGAAGCGGCATTGAAATTGGCGCGCAAGATCACTGGTCGTACCAATGTCGTGGCGTTCACAAACGGCTATCATGGGATGAGTCTTGGCGCGCTCGCTTTGACATCGAATCCCGTCAAGAGGGCGGGTGCCGGCGTCGCACTTACAAATGTTACGTTCCTTCCGTACGACGGTTATTTCGGTCCGTCAGTCGACGTTTGCGATTACATCGAAGCGATGCTCACATCGCCAGGCTCTGGAATTGATCGACCGGCAGCGGTGATCGTTGAACTGGTACAGGGCGAAGGTGGTCTCGCTGCCGCACGCATGTCTTGGATCGAGAGAATCGCTGGGCTCTGCCGGGAGATCGGAGCGTTGCTTATCGTCGACGACATTCAAGCTGGTTGTGGGCGGACCGGATCGTTCTTTAGCTTCGAGGGTAGCGCGGTTCAGCCAGATATGGTCGTACTTTCCAAATCGCTGAGCGGCCTCGGAGCGCCGCTATCCGTAGTATTGATCCGCCCTGACCTCGACATTTGGTCGCCGGGTGAGCACAATGGAACCTTCCGCGGAAATAATCTTGCGTTTGTCGGCGCAACGGCTGCTATCCGATGTTACTGGACGAACGGTGACTTCGCGAGATCGGTTCAGGAGCACGCAAATGTGTTGACAAGGGAACTGACCGCGATTGCTGACTCTACGGACGGCGAGGCAAGCGTGGTTGGCCGAGGACTTATCACGGGTTTGTCATTCCGGTCCGTTGCTCTTGCCGATCAGATCTCTAAACGTTTGTTTGAGAATGGCGTAATCGCCGAGACCTGTGGCGTCCACGACCATGTCGTGAAACTGCTGCCGCCTTTAACGATTTCCTCTACGGATCTGTCGTTTGCGATCGATACGCTGCGTGAGGTCGTCGCGAGCACGTTAGGGCGACCGGCGCAAGTCGACGCAGCCTAGCCTCAAAGTCCAATCCAACTTTCGAGAACATGACGGTGAAAACGTCTCCTCTCCTACCGACTATCCTGGGCGTTCTGATTTCGATCAGCTCAGTGTCAACCGTCATGTATCTGCCCGCCTTTCCGGCGATCGAAACCACGTTCGCCGCCCCGAAGGGCAGCGCTCAAATTACCCTTGCCGCGTGGTTTATTGGCTTGGCCCTCGGTCAAGCTATCCAAGGCGTGCTATCCGATGGGTTTGGGCGCCGCACCCCTTTAATCTGCGGCATTCTCGTCTACACTGCGGCCTCTGCCGGTTGTGCTTTGGCCACCGATATCGAATCGCTGGCCGCGCTGCGTTTTTTCGCTGCGCTTGGATGCTCGGCACCTACGGTCATACCGCGTGCGATGGTCCGTGACATCGCGACCGGTCAAGTCGCAAGACATCTGCTCGCCAAACTGATACTGGTAATGGGCGTCGGCCCCATTGTAGCGCCAATCGGCGGTTCGCTCCTGCTTAATGAATTTGGATGGAGGGCGATTTTTTGGTTTTGCACAGGGTATGGACTAATATCTTGCGCAGTTGCCTCTGCGTTTGTTCCCGAGACGCTGCCACAACAAATGCGCATGACGGTTATGCCGGCGCACGTTCTTGCGTTGAACTTGCGGATCTTAGGCGAGCCCGGCTTCGTGACGAATGTCGTCATGAGTTGTTTTGCTATGTTCACACTATACGCGTACATCACGAGTTCACCCGCTATTCTTATCGAGTTCTATGGATATTCGTCCTGGTTGTATTCGGTCGCGTACGCGATATGGTCCGTCTGCTATATTCTTTCTGCCCAGATTAACGCCCATCTATTCCATCGGTTCGGCGGAGATGCCGTGCTTGGGGTCGCTTCGGCTACAATGCTGTTGGTCTCGATCGGACTTCCCTTGGTCGCTTTTTTGCAGCCCCAGTCTGGCGCGCTTACCGTATTAGCTGTCGGAATTGTTATGCTATGCACTGGGGTGATATTCCCGAACGCGAGCGTCGGCGCTTTGGCCCAGCACGCGTCGAGCGCCGGTAGTGCCGCAGCATTGCTCAGCGCGCTGCAACTTTTGGCTGCTGCGGCAGGCAGCATGCTTGTCGGATATTTTTCCGATGGGAAGCCGCTCGGACCGTGGATGCTCACCTTCCTTGGAGCCTTCGGAACTCTGATCGCGGATCGCTACCGAGCGAAACGCGAACCGCGCGATGCACTCAACTCATAATGAGGCTTGACATTGAAGCCGGTCATGGGAGGTCCGGTTTTGCCGAGGGTCTGCCATTGACCAACCGCTCTACATGCGATGACGAAGTCGGAGAGCGATGGACAATGTTCCGGAGGTGCCGAGCGCACACGCGGCTCCTCGTCCAAGCGTCAAAAGAAGGGTTATCCAAACAATGGCAGGTGATCGATCGCTGAAGCTATCGAAACGGGAAATTGACTGCCTCCATTGGGCAGCCCAGGGCAAATCCTCGTGGGATATTAGTATCGTTTTGCAAATCAGCACGAACACGGTTAATTTTCATCTTAGAAACGCGATGGAAAAGCTGGAGACGGGGAGCCGGCTCGTAGCCATTGTGAAAGCGATCCGGTTGGGTTTTATTGATTTGCCCAAGCTGTGAGCTGACCTCGTGACCTGTGAACTGTTCTTTCGCGACAGACCGATCTCACCGTCAAAAGATTCGGAGTGCACTCGAAAAGATCCATCTGCCCGCGGATGAAACGGACGATGGCTTCCGAGTGTATGGATACGTGTTGCCGGGACAGGCCGTAGACTATCTGTAGGAAGGCCGTTTAGGTCAATAGCAACCTTCCGGCTGTGCGACGACTCACGTTCGGTTGCCCCCTGAGAGCGACATCGCCGGCTATGACCGAGGGTCCAAGATGGGGCCACCAGGCGACTCCGCCAGCGCGGCGATGCCGCGCCCGCTCGTCCGGGAAAGCGAACCTCGTATTTGCCCGATCGAACGTCGCCCCCGGTCCATTGGACTAAACCGCTCGCGCGGACTCCGCGGCTGGCGGCGGAGGCAAGACGATAGCGCAACGGGGCGTCCTGTCTTGAGATGAGGGGTTCGACACCTCACTCAAGACAGGAGCATCCCCAATGACCAAGCAGGCCATCAGCCCGTTGCGCCAGCGCATGATCGAAGACATGGCGATCCGCAAGTTCGCTCCGAAGACCCAACATGACTACGTACAAAGGGTCAAGGACTTCGCCGCGTTGCTCGGCCGCTCTCCCGATCAGGCCGAGCCAGAGGATGTGCGTGGTTTCCGGCTGCATCTGGCGTCGAGCGGCGCCCACGCGCCGAAGGTTTTCGTGAAGCGCATCTTTGCTGTCATACGTTTTTTCAGGATTGGTTTTCCGTGATCGTCGGCTGCCGATGGCCAGCTGGTTCTTGTGCCAAAGTGCTATGTGGAAAATTGTAACGCTTGGCACTTGATTGCACGAGCGTGCCGTAAGGCAAGCCGCGTGATACGAAGAAGACGTTCGGCAGAGCCATGGTCAGCGCGGCACTGTTCGAGAGCCGCCAAGGGCCACGTGGGTTGCCGGCGGTCTTGAGTGCCAGCTCCCGGCCAACGCCGCGGCGTTGCAGCTCATCGAAGCGAGTGCGACCGTGCTTCCATTGGGTCCAGACGATGGCGCGCAACCGCCGCCTGATCCACTCATCGAGCTTGCGCAAAAGCCCAGCGAGCGGGCCCGACACGGGCCTCGTTATATCCCTGCGGTGCAATGCCCATCTGGCAGGCAAGAAGCTCCTGCCAATGGTTCTCAAGTTCCTGGTTCAGTTGATCGGCAACGCGCGTGGCCCTCCGGCCCGTGCGGTCAGAAGACAGCGAACCCTGGTCGAATGCTTGACGATGCCACGCGGGTCCAGTGCCGCAAACTCGACCGGCACGCGCCGAGCGAATGCCAGGTACCATTCCGACGGGTGAGGAAGTCAGGAATGATTCCCTCCCCTGTTGGACGAAATGTTGGACGTCCTGTTGGACGTTTTGTTGCACGCTTTGGCTGGCACGGGGCGGCATCGGTCCGGGTGATACGGCCGAATTCTACCGCGAGCGTGCCGCTGGCTTTCTGTAATTCTTTGTATTTTCAAGTTTTGTGCCTCCGCTTGGAGGCACTTCGGACGGCCAACGCTCTAGAGGGGGTGAGCGGTGTTGGCGCTCCCCTAGGGCAGTCGATGGCGCGCCGGGAACGATTCGAACGTCCGCCCCTCCGATTCGTAGTAAAGGCAAGGTTCTGTCGAGAGGACGTCTGTCCTTCACTCTCGATGAACCCCAAAGATAGCGGCTGCGCGCAGCCGAACCTGGGCCGTCGGGATCCCTCATTCCCGGAGTCCGTCCCAGCGGTTAGACCGGGACGGTGAGTGAGTTATGACAGAAGTGGTTGCGGGGATAGGATTTGAACCTATGACCTTCAGGTTATGAGCCTGACGAGCTACCGGGCTGCTCCACCCCGCGTTAACTTGTGCGTCACCTTCAGAGAAGCACGGGGCGGTCCTGGCAGACGCCTGAGGCGCTGCCGATCCATCCCAAAGGCTTCCTGAGAAGGCTTGAGCCCGCCGGCCGGGTCGGCCATCGGGTGCGGGCGGTATGTACCAATGCGAGGCCGGTTTGGAAAGGGCTTTCCGCAAGTTTTTTTGCCGGATTGTGACACCGCCCGCTACGAGCCTCGTTGCTCGAATTACATCGATAATCCAATCTCTTATGAGATCGGCCTGTTTGCCCGCCAGCATGAGGCGCACGGCCCAGGCTGGGAACAACGACAAAGTTCCTCGAAGGGCGGCGGCAGGGATCGACGAACCACACACCCGCCAAACGGTTTGGCTCTACGCTATCGCCAGGCGGCGCAAACCGATGCCGTGCTTGCCAAGGGTTCCGCAACGCGGCAGCTTTAGGCCAACCAGAATGACGGCCCTGCACGCGGCCGCGGTACACGCGAGGAGACGTCCATGGACCAGTCCGTGAAGAGCCCAGCCCTCTCGGCGCTCGACGACGCGTTCCACGCGCAGGTCGAGGCCTCCCGCAATGCGCCTCCACCCGCCCTCGCGGCGCGGCTGGACGGCCTGAAGCGGCTGCGAGCGATGCTGTCGGACAACGAGAAGCGCCTGGAGCAGGCGATCTCGGCCGATTTCGGCCACCGCTGCGCCGTCGAGACGACGATTGCCGAAACGCTGTTCCTGCAGGCCGAGATCAGGCACACGCTCAAGGTGCTGCCGCGCTGGATGGCGCCGCGGCGCATCGCCACCGCGCTGCAGTTCTGGCCGGCGCGCAACCGCCTGATTCCGCAGCCGCTCGGCGTGGTCGGCATCATCGCGCCGTGGAACTACCCGCTGCAGCTGACGCTGGCGCCGGCAATCGGCGCGCTCGCCGCCGGCAACCGGGTCATGATCAAGCCGAGCGAGCTGACGCCGCACTTCTCCGCGCTGCTCAAGGAGCTGATCGCGGCGAATTTCGACCCGGCCCAGCTCACCGTCACCGGCATCAACAACGGCATCGCGGAGGCCTTTGCGGCGCTGCCGTTCGATCATCTCGTCTTCACCGGCTCGACCCGCGTCGGCCGCATCGTCGCTGAGGCCGCCGGGCGCAACTTGACCCCCGTGACGCTCGAGCTCGGCGGCAAGTCACCGACCATCGTCGACGTCTCCGCCAACATCGACGAAGCCGCGGAGCGGATCGCCTATGCCAAGCTGCTCAACGCCGGCCAGACCTGCATCGCGCCGGACTACGTGTTCGTGCCCGAGCCGCAACGCGACGCATTCGCGGGCAAGCTGCACCGGCAGATGCTGCAGATGTTCGGCACCAACCCGGCCAATGACGATTACACGTCGATCATCTCCGAGCGGCACTATGCCCGGCTGGAAGGATTGCTGCGCGACGCGATCGCGCGCGGCGCCAAGACGCTGAGCACGACCAGTCCGGAAGATCCGGCCTGGAAGAAGCTGCGGAAATTTCCACCGACCGTCGTGGTCGGTGCAACCCCGGACATGGCGATCATGCAGGAGGAGATCTTCGGTCCCCTGCTGCCCATCATGACCTATCGCCAGTCCGACGAGGTGATCCGCCACATCAATGCCCACGACCGGCCGCTCGCGCTGTACTGGTTCGGCACTGACGCTGCGGCCCGTGATACGGTGCTTGCACGCACCGTCTCCGGCGGCGTCACCATCAACGACTGCCTGCTGCATTTTGCGCAGATGAACCAGCCGATGGGCGGCGTCGGCGCCTCCGGCATCGGCCACTATCACGGCGAATGGGGATTCAACAGCTTCAGCAAGCTGAAGCCGGTATTCTACCGCTCGCCCTTCAACCGCATGAAGGATCTCTATCCTCCCTACGGCGCCAGCATCGCACGAATCGAAAAGCTGCTGCGATTCCTGTCCTAGCCACACCAATCGTCATTCCGGGGCGCGCAAAGTGCGAACCCGGAACCCCGAGATGATGGGGTGCAAGCCTAACCCAATGGTTTCGCCAGCTGCGCGCGGCGCCGCTCTTGGAATGACATTCAAACAACAAGCAAGACAACATCAGGGAGAGATGCGTGACGGACGAGGTCGATTTCATCGTCGTGGGCGGCGGCAGCGGCGGCGCAACGGTTGCTGGCCGCTTGTCGGAAGATCCGGCGACATCCGTGGCGCTGCTCGACGCCGGGGGACGCAACGACAACTGGATCGTGACCACGCCCTACATGCTGTTCCTGATGGTCGCGGGGCCCGTGAACAACTGGTCCTTCACCACGGTGCCGCAGAAGGGCCTGGACGGGCGCATCGGCTATCAGCCGCGCGGCCGCGGGCTCGGCGGCTCCTCGGCGATCAACGCCATGGTCTACATCCGCGGCCACCGCGCCGACTACGATCATTGGGCTGCACTCGGCAATCCCGGGTGGTCGTATGACGACGTACTGCCCTACTTCAAGCGCTCCGAGAACAATGCCGAGTTCGACGGCGAGTATCATGGCCGATCGGGACCGCTGCCCGTCAACCGGCTGCGGACCGACAATCCTGTGCACGAGATTTTCCTCCAGGCCGCGCGCGAAGCGCAGTTTCCGATCCGCGACGACTTCAATGCCGAGACGCAGGAAGGGCTCGGGCTCTATCAAGTCACGCAAGCCAATGGCGAGCGCTGGAGCGCGGCACGGGCCTACATCCAGCCGCATCTCGGCAGCCGCAGCAACCTGCGAGTCGAGACCTCGGCGCATGCCTCGATGATCCTGTTCGAGGGCAAGCGCGCGGTCGGCGTGAAGTATCGCCAGGGCAAGGAGGTCAAGGAGATCCGCTGCCGGCGCGAAGTGATCCTCGCCTCCGGCGCGTTCCAGACCCCGCAATTGCTGATGCTGTCAGGCATCGGCGACGCAACTGCACTGGCGCGGCTCGGCATCGCCAGCGTCCACCATCTGCCGGGTGTCGGACAGAACCTGCAGGATCATCCGGATTTCATCTTCGCCTACACCTCCGACAACCCCAACTTCTCTTCCCTGTCGCCGAAAGGCCTGCGTCGGCTGCTGGCGGGCATCGGCCAATATCGCCGCGAGCGCCGCGGCGTCCTGACCTCGAACTTCGCCGAATGCGGCGGCTTCCTGAAGACGCGGCCTGATCTCGACATCCCCGACATCCAGCTGCATTTCGGCATGGCCGTCACCGACGATCACGGCCGCAAGCGCCATGGCAACGGCTTCTCCTGCCATTTCTGTCTGCTGCGACCGAAGAGCCGCGGCACGGTCGGTTTGAGGAATGCCGATCCGCTCGCCGCGCCGCTGATCGATCCCAACTTCCTGGGCGAGGCCGAGGATCTCGAGACCATGGTGGCTGGCTACAAGACGACGCAGCGGCTGATGCAGACGCCGGCGATGCGCAGCCTCGGCAAGCGCGACCTGTTCACGTCGGACGTCAGGACCGACGACGACATTCGCGCCGTCATGCGCGCCCGCGTCGATACGGTCTACCATCCTGTCGGCACCTGCAGGATGGGCGTCGACGATCCACTCGCCGTGGTCGATCCCAAGTTGAAGGTGCACGGTCTCTCCAGCCTGCGCGTGGTCGATGCCTCGATCATGCCGACCCTGATCGGCGGCAACACCAATGCGCCGACCATCATGATCGGCGAGAAGGCCGCCGACATGATCAGGAGCGAGCTGAAAGGCTGAGTCCGCTTGCCATCGAGGGATATCAACCTGCGGATCAGCAGGGCCTCACGTCAGCAGGAAGCCGCCGTCCACGGTGACAACGCTGCCGGTCATGTAGCGCGAGGCATTGGACGCCAGCAGCAGGATTGCGCCGTCGAGATCACTCTCATGGCCGACGCGCCGCTGCGGGATGCGCTTGATCAGCTTCTCGCCCGCAGGCGTCTCCCAGACGTCGTGATTGATGTCGGTGTCGATATAGCCGGGCGCCAGTGCGTTGACGCGGATGCCGCTCGCCGCAAGCTCCAGCGCCAGCGCCTTGGTCGCCTGCACCACGCCGGCCTTGGAGATCGCATAAGGCGAGATGAACTTGACGACGCTGAAGCCGAGCACCGAGGCGATGTTGATGATGTTGCCGCCGGCCTTGCGCGCCGTCATGCGCCGCGCCGCTTCGGTTGCGGCGAAATAGGCGCCCTTCAGATTGGCGCCGATCACGGCGTCCCAATCCGCCTCGCTCTGCTCGACCGCGAGCTTCTCTACCGCGATGCCGGCGTTGTTGATCAGCACCGTGACGGGCCCGAGCGCGGCCTCGGCGGCATCCATGCCCCTGGCGATCGACGCCGTGCTCGTCACGTCCATCTCGACCGCGGCGGCGCGACCACCCCTCGCCCTGATCTCCTCCTCCAACGCCTTGAGCTTGCCGGTCTGGCGCGCCGCGAGCGCAACGGCGGCGCCATGCGCCGATAGAACCCGTGCGAACTGCCGCCCGAGTCCCTGGCTCGCGCCGGTGATCAGGATCACCTCGCGGCTGACATCGAACAGGTCGGACATGGTCTCTCCCACAGTTTCCTCATTTGTTGCAGCGCATTGATACAGACGATTTGAAACAGCGCAAACCGGAATCGTTTACCGGACCGGCCTACAACCGCGGCGGAGCAACCATGAACGCTTTCGACCTCGCCGCTTGTGCAGCACTGATGGTTGCCGTCTACAGCGGCTTCTCGACCGGGCTGTTGCGCAGCGCCATCACGATTCTGGCCTACCTGCTCGCGATGCCGCTGGCGATGGGCGCTGTCGCGGCGATGAGCCCGCAACTGCGCGACGTGCACGGCACTCCGCTGGCACAGAACTGGCTGCAGTTCTTCGCCGCTTTCGTCGTCATCGGCATGGCGCTGGGCAAGATCGGCCGCATCCTGCTCGACGAGGCGATCGGTTCCGAAGCCGGTTTTGGCGACCGGCTCGGCGGCGCTCTGCTGGGCGCGATCCGCACCGGCATGGTCGCGACCACGCTGGTGCTGGTGTTCGACAGGATCGTTCCCCCCGAGCGTCAGCCGCGCTTCCTCGAGGGATCACGCCTGCGGCCGATGCTCTCGCTCGCAGGCGCAAAAGGCTTCCGCTCGCTGCCTCCGGAGGTCGCAAGCCTGATCGACCGGCTGAAGCAGGAACGGCGCATCTGACGGACACGGCGGCGCCGCCTCTCCCGTCATAGCGAGCCATGCAATTCGGCACAGGCCGGCTGCTCTTATCAGCGGCAATTCGGTTGGCTAGAATGCGCCCATCTTCCTTCCAGCCTCACTGACATATCGGAGTGATCAATCGTGGATCTCGGGATCAAGGGCCGCCGCGCCATCGTCTGCGCCTCCAGCAAGGGTTTGGGCCGCGCCTGCGCCATCGCGCTCGCCAATGAGGGCGTGCATGTCACGATCACGGCGCGCGGCGCCGAGGTGCTGGCAAAGACCGCGGCCGAGATCCGCGCTGCCAATCCTGGCGTCACCGTGACGGAAGTGGCGGGCGACATCACCACGCCTGAGGGCCGCGCCGCCGTGCTGAAGGCCTGCCCGGATCCGGACATCCTGATCAACAATGCCGGCGGCCCGCCGCCCGGCGATTTTCGCAACTGGACCCGCGACGACTGGATCAAGGCGCTCGACGCCAACATGCTGACGCCGATCGAGCTGATCAAGGCGACCGTCGACGGCATGATGGCGCGCAAATTCGGCCGCATCGTCAACATCACCTCGGCCGCGGTGAAGGCGCCGATCGACATCCTCGGCCTCTCCAACGGCGCCCGCGCCGGCCTCACCGGCTTCGTCGCCGGCCTGTCGCGCAAGACCGTGATCAACAACGTCACCATCAACGCGCTGCTGCCGGGGCCGTTCGAGACCGACCGCCTGCTCTCGACGGCAAAGGGCGAAGCCGAGAGGCGCGGTGTCACGCCGGAGCAGATCCTCGCCGACCGCGCCAAGACGAACCCTGCAGGTCGCTTCGGCGATCCCGAGGAATTTGGGCTCGCCTGCGCCTTCCTGTGCGGCGCCAAGGCCGGCTACATCACCGGCCAGAACATCCTGCTCGACGGCGGCGCCTTCCCAGGCACGCTGTAAGACAGACTTCCTTGGGCGGTCTGGCGCGGAAACCTGCTACGCCAACCCCGGGCTTTCACCTCGCCCCGCTTGCGGGGAGAGGTCGGATTGCATCGCAAGATGCAATCCGGATGAGGAGGGCTCTCCCGCGAACGCGGGTGTCTGTGGAGAGTCCACCTCACCCACCCCTCTCCCCGCAAGCGGGGCGAGGGAGCGCAGTGCCGGCGCAACAGGAATTCGAATCCAACTAATAAAGCTATGAGTTCTGTTTGCCATCCGCGCTATGAATACAGCGACTCTACCTTTCCGAACGACCTACCGCTTCGTGGTCTCGTCCTCGTCGCGCTGGCTCGGGCTCGACGAATCCGCCGTGGTGCGGCCTTCCGTCCAGTCGATGCCGAAGGCGTCGAGACCTTCCGCAAGCAGATCGCCCAGCATCGGCTCGCCCAGCAGATAGCGCGCGGTGTGGCGGTCGCGCTGGCCGGCGGCCTCGCGGCGCAGATCGTCCCACTCGTCGATATCGCCGTCGCCGCGGCCGAGCCGCATCAAGGCGACGAGATCGGTCTGCTCGTCCTCGGTCATCGCGTTGATGAAACCGGTGATCTCGCGCACCACAGGATCATCGCCGCTATCCTGGAGCACGTCGACCATGTCGTCATCGACGGCATTCGAGCCGGATTCCTCATCGGTCGCCTGCTCCTTGACGTCGAACTCGCGCGCCTTTTCGATCAGGAAGGCGACCTTCTCGGGCGATATCGTCAGCTCTGGCATGGCGTTCTCCTCATGGACGGAATGCAGCAACGCTTGTTCCGGGCAGTTGATCCATTGCGCCGGAATAAGCCACGCGGCATCGTGAGCGGCATCAAGAATACGACGAGGAAGCGCGCATGTCTTGGACGATCGGCCGGGTCAGGATCACCAAATTCGTCGAGCTGGAGACTGTCGGCGGCACCCGCTTCATCCTGCCGCAGGCAACGCCCGAGGCGATCCGCGAGCTGTCCTGGCTCGCGCCCGATTTTGCGACCGATGAAGGCCGGCTGAAGATGTCGATCCACACCCTGGTGCTGGAAACACCGACGATGCGGATCGTGGTCGACACCGGGCTCGGCAACGACAAGCAGGGCCGCAGCGTGCCAATGTGGAACAACCGCGCGACACCGTTCCTGGAGACGATGAGCGCTGCTGGCCTCCCGCCTGAGAGCATCGACATGGTGATCTGCACCCACCTCCATGTCGACCATGTCGGATGGAATACGCGGCTGGTCGACGGCCGCTGGGTCCCGACCTTTGCCAATGCGCGCTACGTCTTCGGCCGCAGCGAATATGAGCATTGGCGCGATCACGGCGAGACCGCCGACGAGACCGCGACCTTCGCCGATTCCGTGCAGCCGATCGTTGCGGCCGGACGTGCGGAGCTGGTCGGAAGCGAGGCTGTGATCACCGACGAGATCACGCTGATCCCGACGCCGGGCCACAGCCCCGGTCATGTCGGCCTGCACATCGGCTCGGATGGCGCACAGGCCCTGCTCACCGGGGACGTCGCCCATCATCCCTGCCAGATGGCGCATCTCGATTGGAGCTCGACGGTCGATTCCGATCCGGCGCAGGCGATCGCGACCCGGCGGGCGCTGTTCTCGCGTTTTGCCGACACTGAGACGCTGGTGATCGGCGGCCATTTCCATGCCGGCCATATCCGGCGGGACGGCGCCGCCTTCCGCTTCGAGGCATTACAGGGCAGCGGCGACGCATAGCCCGCGAGGTTGAATTTCCTCCCGCCATGCTCCATGACAGGGCTCTGGAATACCAAGGAATTGAGGGAGAGAAACCAATGAAGCTTGTTCGCTACGGCGAGAAGGGCGCGGAAAAGCCGGGCCTGATCGACGCATCCGGCCAGTTGCGCGACCTGTCGGCGCATGTGAAGGACCTCGACGGCGCCGCCTATGCGCCGGAGTCCCTGAAGAAGCTCGCCGCGCTCGATCCGGCCTCCCTGCCCGCCGTCGCCGGCAAGCCGCGGCTCGGCGCCCCCGTCACCGGCATCTCGAAATTCGTGGCGATCGGTCTCAATTACTCCGACCATGCCAAGGAGACCGGCAACCCGATTCCGGCCGAGCCGATCTTCTTCCTCAAGGCCAACACTGCGCTGTGCGGTCCCTATGACCAGGTCGAGAAGCCGCGCGGCTCGACCAAGCTCGACTGGGAGGTCGAGATCGCCGCCATCATCGGCACCCGCGCCAAATACGTCTCCGAGGCGGAGGCGCTGAACCACATCGCCGGCTACACGATCTGCAACGACGTCTCCGAGCGCAACTTCCAGATCGAGCGGCTTGGCCAGTGGACCAAGGGCAAGTCGCACGACACGTTCGGCCCGGTCGGCCCGTGGCTCGTCACCAAGGACGAGATTCCAGACGTGCAGAACCTGTCGATGTGGCTCGACGTCAACGGCCAGCGCCGCCAGACCGGCACCACCGCGACGATGATCTTCTCGATGGCGAAGTGCATCTCCTACGTCTCGCAGTTCATGACGCTGCTGCCCGGCGACATCGTCACCACGGGCACGCCTCCGGGTGTCGGCATGGGCATGAAGCCGCCGACCTTCCTCAACGTCGGCGACGTCGTCACGCTCGGCATCGAGCGCCTCGGCGAGCAGCGCCAGGAGATCATCGAGGCGTAAGGCGCGATATCGACTTGTGAGTCATTCCGGGATGGCGCGTAGCGCCAGACCCGGAATCTCGAGATTCCGGGTTCGATGCTTCGCATCGCCCCGGAATGACCAGCCAGAGGACACTACCGATGAAACTCACCTTCTCGCCCGCCTCGCCGTTCGCCCGCAAGGTGCGCATCGCCGCCATCGAGCTCGGGCTGATCGACAAGATCGAATTCATGGCCGCAGCGGTGACGCCGGGCCAGGCCAATGAGGAGTATTCGAAGATCACGCCGCTGAAGAAGCTGCCGGTGCTGATCCTCGACAACGGCGACGTGATCCTGGATTCCTATGTGATCGTCGAGTATCTCGACGAGCTCGCCGGCGGCAACAAGCTCATTCCGGCATCGGGTCCCTCGCGCTGGAAGGTGAAGAGCGAGCATTCGATGCTGCAGGGCATGCTCGATTCGATGCTGTTGTGCCGCTACGAGGCGATGGTGCGCCCGGAGGGCCTGCGCTGGCAGGCGTGGTCCGACGACCACTGGAACAGAGCCTGGATGGGCATGGCGCGCTTCAATGCGCAGCCCGACTTGATGACGCGCCCGTTCGACATCGTCTCGATCGGACTCGTCTGCGTGCTCGGCTATGCCGATTTCCGGTTTGCGGATTGCGGCTGGCGCAAGGCGTTTCCAACGCTCGACGCGTTCCACAACAAGATGCTGGAGCGGGAATCGGTGAAGGTCTCGGTGCCGCCGGCGGCTTGATCGCCGAACAGGAGCTGACGTGACGCTGACATTCTCGGTTGCAGACACGACCATTCATCGCATCATCGAGCAGGAAACCACGTTCCTGCCGGCGCGCGAGATGTTTCCGGAGCTGACGTCGGAGATGCTGGCAGCGGAACGCAGCGCGCTGCAGGCGGCCGGTGCCCTCGATGCGCAGGACACGCTGATCCTGTGCTTTCAGTCCTACGTGGTGAGGACGCCTCACCACACCATCCTGATCGACAGCTGCATCGGCAACGACAAGCCGCGCGCGCGGCCGGTCTGGAACATGAAGACCGACGACACCTACATCCGGGCGCTTGCGACTGCGGGCGTGTCGGTCGACGGCATCGACGTCGTGATGTGCACGCATCTGCACACCGATCATGTCGGCTGGAACACGCGGCTCGACAACGGCCGCTGGGTGCCGACCTTTCCGAATGCGCGCTACGTATTCGCGCAGCGTGAATATGATTACTGGGTGGCGCAGAACGCCAAGACCGAGGTGCCTCCATTCGCCGACAGCGTGCTGCCGGTGGTCGAGGCCAAGCGCGCCGACATCGTGAAGGATGGATTCGCGATCGGCGATCACGTCCGTCTGCTGCCGACGCCGGGGCACACGCCCGGCCATGTCGCGGTCGCCGTCGGCAAGGGCAGGGACGACGCGGTGTTCTCCGGCGACCTGATGCACTCGCCGCTGCAGCTTGGGCTTCCCGAGCTGTCACCGAAATTCGACGTCGATCCGGCGCAGGCCGCAGCGACGCGGCGCACCTTTCTCGATCGCTATTGCGACACGGCGACGCTGTGCTGCACGGCCCATTTTCCCTCGCCCTCGGTCGGGCGTATCAGGCGCAAGGGCGACGGCTTCGCCTGCGAGACCGTGTAACGCTCGCAGATCTCAGTCGACGATGAACAGCTTGGCGCCTTTCGGCGTAAAGGACCGATGGGCAGCGTCGCCGAAGTCGGAGACCTGGTAGCTCATGCCCGCCGACAGAGTGAACCTGCGACCATCCTTGAGCTCGCTCTCGAGCTCGCCTTCCAGCACCAGCAGGATGTGGCCGCGATCGCACCAATGATCGGCAAGATAGCCCGGCGTGTACTCGACCTGCCGCACCCGGATGTCGCCGATCATCAGCGTCCGCCAATAGGCCGTGCCCTGCTCTCCCGGATGCTCGGTCACGGGAACGGCCGACCAGTCGGTCACGGTGAAGGGAAGGGTCGGAATTTTCATCGGCGCGCTCAGCTCGGAGATGGGTTGGCGGGGTCGAGACCGCGCCACCGCATAGAGCGAACCGCGCCGGAGATCAAACCCGCCTTCCAGTAGCGTTCTGCCGTCAATCGAACAGGCTGGGCGTATGGTTCACCGCGGCGCCCTCGATCGCCAGCATCCTCAGCTTGGTGTCGACGCCACCATTGGCGGAGAAGCCGCCCGGCTTGTTGCCAGCCGCGAGCACGCGATGGCATGGCACCACGATGGGACACGGGTTGCGGCCCAGTGCCTGACCGACCTCGCGCGACAACTCGACGCCGCCGAGCTGTTTGGCGATGTCGCCATAGGTCAGGGTCCGGCCCGGCGGGATCCGGCGCGCGATGTCGTAGACGCCGCGCTGGAATGCGCTGACGCCGTCGAGATCGAGAGCCACGTCGGTGAGATCATCCGGCTCTCCGGCCAGTAGCGCCTTGACGCGGGTGATGACGCGCTGCACATGCGCCGGCGGCTCATCCTCGCCGATGCCCGGGTGGCGCTGCTGCATCCGGGTCCGGGTCTGCGCGACGCCGCCCATCGGCAGTTGCACCGCGTTGATTCCGCGCGGTCCCCAGGCGATCGCGCAAGTGCCGATCGCGGTCTCGAAAAGTGCGTAGAAGTGGTCAGACATGGCGGGCTCCATCGTCGATCTGCCCCGTATCATCTGCCAGTCAAAATAGGCTTGGAGAATGTTGCGATCCACCCGGATTCTGCCAATGTCGACAGCGGAAGCACCGTGACGCCCATCGGCAGGCCGAGAGGATGGGAGCACGACGCAGAGGCAGCCCGGCGCAAAGAGCGGGCGCCCCGTCCGAGGAAGCCAAGGCGAGGGAGAAGGACATGAAGCTGACCCCGGAGCAGATTGCATTCTTCAACCGCGAGGGCTGGCTGTTCCTGCCCGAGCTGTTCAGCCCGGAGGAGACCGCGTTCCTCGCCCACGAGGCGGAGGCGATCTACGCCGCCAACAGGCCCGAGGTCTGGCGCGAAAGGAGCGGCGCGCCGCGCACGGCGTTTGCCGCCCATCTCTACAACGACGCCTTCCGCGTGCTCGCGGCGCATCCGCGCATGATCGAGCCGATCGAGCAGATCTTCGGCGAGAAGGTCTACATGCATCAGTTCAAGATCAACGCCAAATCGGCCTTCACCGGCGATGTCTGGCAATGGCACCAGGACTACGGCACCTGGAAGCGCGACGACGGCATGCCGGAGCCGCGCGCGATGAACATCGCGATCTTCCTCGACGAGGTCATGCCGATCAACGGCCCCTTGATGCTGGTGCCGCGCAGCCAGCATGCCGGCGACCTCGAGGCGTCGCATGATCTCGCGACCACCTCCTATCCATTGTGGACCTTGGACGAGGCGACGGTGACGCGGCTGGTCGCAGAAGGCGGCATCGTCGCGCCAACCGGAAAGCCGGGCGGCATGCTGATGTTCCACGGCAATCTTGTGCACGGCTCCGCCGGCAACATCACACCCTATCCGCGCAAGATCGTGTACCTCACGCTCAACGCCGTCTCGAACCATATCCGCACGCCCACGCGGCCCGACTACATCGCGCATCGCGACTTCACGCCGATTGTGACGCTGCCGGACGATGCGCTGCTACAACTGGCGCGGGCGCATCGCGAAGCGGCGGAGTAGAGCACAGCACTCGCCACGAAAAATGTCGTCATGCCCGGGCTTGACCCGGGCATCCATCAATCAGGACGACGGCCCCCGTTGGAGATGGATGGCCGGGTCAAGCCCGGCCATGACGGGGAAACTGATAGCCGCCCTACCGCGCCTCCAAGAAACACTGGAATTCCCCAATGAACCTCCACGCCCTCCTCCAAGCGCGCAATGCCTCCGGCAAGCCCGTCCGCGTGGCACTGATCGGCGCCGGCAAATTCGGCTCGATGTTTCTGGCGCAGGTACCGCATGTCGCGGGCCTCGAGGTCCCCGTCATCATCGACCTCGATCCCGAGCGCGCCCGCGACGCGTGCCGGACG
>NZ_JAUEYN010000024.1:0-30000 GCF_032489675.1 Bradyrhizobium sp. SZCCHNR1043 | reverse complement strand
TCCCCACGGCTTATCGCAGCGTAGCACGTCCTTCATCGCCTCTCAGCGCCAAGGCATCCACCGAACACCCTTAAGGCACTTGATTGCTCTCATTATCAATGTCCACACACTCGGCAGAATGTTCACCGCTCCCACAAGTCCCGAGGGACAAGGCGTAGAGCAGCGCGGACAATGATTAGAAAGACCAGCTTGCTTCTTAAGATCGAACCGATAGCCGTGCGGTCAAGCGCAGCTAACAGAGTCATTTACAACAGACGGGATGCTTCACAGCTTCCAGCCTGCGCCGAAATGACCCGGAGATAGTGAAGGCGTCGGTGCAAAGTCGAAACGCGGACCGCTTGCGCGGTGGCATTTCATTGCACGACCCTCCTCGGATCGATCTCCTCTTCACGATGTCAGATAACACGCAGTCCTCTGTAATCCCGGTGAGGATCAGAAGATGCGAAGTGTTGTCTCGCGGACGATGTTGAACCAACGCTGTCAAGCGATCGCTCGGCAATCAAACCATCTGGTGGAGCCAGACGGGATCGAACCGACGACCTCATGCTTGCAAAGCACGCGCTCTCCCAGCTGAGCTATGGCCCCGTAACCAGAAGACGAAGCATAGCGCCCGTCTTCGCCAAGTGGCTACGCCGGACACGCTTCGCTCATTGGAGAGCGCGGCGTGCCACGCGAAGCCGCAGGCGAAGCGTGGTGGGCCTGGGAAGACTTGAACTTCCGACCTCACGCTTATCAAGCGCGCGCTCTAACCAACTGAGCTACAAGCCCTAACGCTCGAAGCTCGTCACCACCCGGCCAACGAAGGCCAAAGCCTACGAAGCAAAAGCAGCGACCGCGCAGCCCCAGGCAGCGTGTTCGTCCGCGAAGAAAGAGAAACGAAGACGGCGAAATCCCGCCAATGGAGCTCACGCAAGACCTGGCGGTCTCGGTGGCCCCTGATGTTTCTAAAACAGCTCGATAGAAGCGACAGATCCGAAGATCTGACCTTGCTGAAGAGCCATCCTTAGAAAGGAGGTGATCCAGCCGCAGGTTCCCCTACGGCTACCTTGTTACGACTTCACCCCAGTCGCTGACCCTACCGTGGTCGGCTGCCTCCATTGCTGGTTAGCGCACCGCCTTCAGGTAAAGCCAACTCCCATGGTGTGACGGGCGGTGTGTACAAGGCCCGGGAACGTATTCACCGTGGCGTGCTGATCCACGATTACTAGCGATTCCAACTTCATGGGCTCGAGTTGCAGAGCCCAATCCGAACTGAGACGGCTTTTTGAGATTTGCGAAGGGTTGCCCCTTAGCTTCCCACTGTCACCGCCATTGTAGCACGTGTGTAGCCCAGCCCGTAAGGGCCATGAGGACTTGACGTCATCCCCACCTTCCTCGCGGCTTATCACCGGCAGTCTCCTTAGAGTGCTCAACTAAATGGTAGCAACTAAGGACGGGGGTTGCGCTCGTTGCGGGACTTAACCCAACATCTCACGACACGAGCTGACGACAGCCATGCAGCACCTGTGTTTCGGGCTCCGAAGAGAAGGTCACATCTCTGCGACCGGTCCCAAACATGTCAAGGGCTGGTAAGGTTCTGCGCGTTGCGTCGAATTAAACCACATGCTCCACCGCTTGTGCGGGCCCCCGTCAATTCCTTTGAGTTTTAATCTTGCGACCGTACTCCCCAGGCGGAATGCTTAAAGCGTTAGCTGCGCCACTGGTGAGTAAACCCACCAACGGCTGGCATTCATCGTTTACGGCGTGGACTACCAGGGTATCTAATCCTGTTTGCTCCCCACGCTTTCGTGCCTCAGCGTCAGTATCGGGCCAGTGAGCCGCCTTCGCCACTGGTGTTCTTGCGAATATCTACGAATTTCACCTCTACACTCGCAGTTCCACTCACCTCTCCCGAACTCAAGATCTTCAGTATCAAAGGCAGTTCTGGAGTTGAGCTCCAGGATTTCACCCCTGACTTAAAGACCCGCCTACGCACCCTTTACGCCCAGTGATTCCGAGCAACGCTAGCCCCCTTCGTATTACCGCGGCTGCTGGCACGAAGTTAGCCGGGGCTTATTCTTGCGGTACCGTCATTATCTTCCCGCACAAAAGAGCTTTACAACCCTAGGGCCTTCATCACTCACGCGGCATGGCTGGATCAGGGTTGCCCCCATTGTCCAATATTCCCCACTGCTGCCTCCCGTAGGAGTTTGGGCCGTGTCTCAGTCCCAATGTGGCTGATCATCCTCTCAGACCAGCTACTGATCGTCGCCTTGGTGGGCCATTACCCCACCAACTAGCTAATCAGACGCGGGCCGATCTTTCGGCGATAAATCTTTCCCCGTAAGGGCTTATCCGGTATTAGCACAAGTTTCCCTGTGTTGTTCCGAACCAAAAGGTACGTTCCCACGCGTTACTCACCCGTCTGCCGCTGACGTATTGCTACGCCCGCTCGACTTGCATGTGTTAAGCCTGCCGCCAGCGTTCGCTCTGAGCCAGGATCAAACTCTCAAGTTGAACTTGAAGCTTTGAACCGGCTGATCACAACGTTTGACGAGGTCCCACCAATCGATCTCCACGCTTCACAGCGCGAAAACCATGGTGTTACCTTTGAAACATTGTCCGCCGAAGTCTTCTCGTCCGATCCCAGAACCAAAAGCCGAAACCCTCAATCCCGAGACCCGCAAGGACTCCGCCGTCCACGTTTCTCTTTCTTCATCTTCACTTGTCAAACAGCCCGGGACCTCGGTCCCACCCTCGAATGGAGGGGTCGCCCAACCTTTTCCGACGTCGATGAGCAACCGGGTTCTACCGGTTGTGCATCACTCAACAGAAGTGAGGAGCAATATTGGCGCGAATGCTCGCCTCGGTGTGTCCCGAAGCGGCGCCGCGCTCAGTGATCGTGCTTATAGGGGGGTCCGATCGGGGTGTCAACGCCCAATGTCAACAAAACGTCGCATCGAATCATTTTTTCCGGGACGGCCAGAGAACCCAGACTTCTTGCGGACTTCGTGCCCCACTTGGGCCACAATCCTGCGACGATTTGTTAAGCATCGACCTGGGTTGATTTGGGTCCAGCGGGGACCGCCATCGATTCAAGGATGATCCAGATCAAGGAAGTGGCGAGCCCTTCGCCTGACTCATACGGCCGAGACGACATCGAGAGATCCTGAAGAACAATAGCGGTTCGCGGATTCCGGCTTTCGGGCCAGAGAGTCTCGAACCGTCAGAAGCGCGCCATCATTCCGAGCCGTTTGTCTTGGACGTTAAGCCGACCGGCAGCTGAGTGATTTCGGCGCTGACTTTGAACTTGGGGGACGAAGGTTGAACCATCGGACGTCACGCGGGGGGTATGGACGCGAGGTCGGCATGATCGATCTCGGTCATGAGCCGCCGCTATCGGTCGATGGCTCCGAGGCCGCGGTGATCGATCGCCGCCGCGTCTCCGTGCAATGGTTCTCCGGTACGATTCTGACTGGTCTATGCGGCGCAGCCCTGATCGGCGGCGCCGTTTTTGCGTCGCTCGACGGCGAAATGACCTTCGCTCGCATGCCGGAGCGGATGGAGAGCGCGCTGCGCGGCGCCTTCGGCGCCAATGACCGCGTTGCCACCCTGCGCAAGAGCGATCGCCTGCCGCCGCCGAGCGAAGCGGCGGCGGCGCGCAATGTGGTGCGCATCTCGACCGTGACCCGCGCCGGATCGCGCGAGCTGATCCGGGTCCGTCCCTATGTCCGGATCTCGGGCAACCTGTCGATGACGACGAGCGATCTTTCCGCCAAGATCCCGCCGTTCAACGCCCAGCGCCTGCTGAGCGACACCGACAACGACAAGACCGGGTCCGGCGAGGATCCGAACAATCCGGAGGCCGTCGAGCCCGACGCCGAAGTCTCGTTCGTGACCAAGGATCTCGCCGCGGTGCTCCCCAAGGCGAAGATCGCGACCTCGGTGGCGCTCGACGAAATCGTCATGCGGGTTCGCGATGCGGCGAACTGGCGCGGCAACAATGGCGGCGTCCGCTACGCCTCGCTCGCCAATGCCGCCGCTGACGCGGCCGGTGCACAGGCCGTCCAAGGCGGCGACCTGAAACTGTCCTACGCCAATGACGGCACCTCGCCAGATCCTTACGCCGGCTTCGAGACCCGGGTGGTGCCGGAAAATGTCACCTTGCTCCCCAAGACCAAGGACCAGATCACCGGCGGCAATCCGCTCGGCGAGCGTGTCCACCTGGTCAAGAAGGGCGATACCGTCACCTCGATCCTGCGCGACCAGGGCGCGACGCCCGACGAGGCCAGGGCGATTGCCGCCCAGCTCGGCCCACGCGGCCGTGACGGCGGGCTGAAGGAAGGTGAGAAGCTCCGTATCCTGATGGCGCCGTCCGGCCCTGCCCCCGGCGCCCGGCTGCAGCCGTTCCGGGTCATCATCGCCAACGACACCATGATCGAGGCGGTGGCCGCGCTGTCGGACCTCGGACGATACGTCGCCGTGGACGCGCAGAGCATGAACACGGTCACCGAGACCGCCGACAACACCAATGACGAGGAGGATGACGGCACCGGTGTCCGCCTCTATCAGAGCATCTACGAGACGGCGATGCGCAACAAGGTGCCCACGCCGGTCATCGAGGACATGGTCCGGATCTATTCCTACGACGTCGACTTCCAGCGCAAGGTGCAGCCGGGCGATTCGTTCGACGTCTTCTATGCCGGCGACGATGACGACAAGCCCGGCAACAACGACAAGACCGAGGTGCTGTTCGCTGCGCTGACGGTCGGCGGCGAGACCAAGAAATACTACCGGTTCCAGACCCCCGACGACAGCGTCGTCGACTATTACGACGAGACCGGGAAGAGCGCGAAGAAGTTCCTGGTGCGCAAGCCGGTCAACAACGCGATCATGCGCTCCGGCTTCGGCGGCCGCCGCCATCCGATCCTCGGCTATGTAAAGATGCACACCGGCGTCGACTGGGCCACCGCCTACGGCACCCCGATCTTCGCCTCCGGCAACGGTGTTCTCGAGAAGGTCGGCACCGAAGGCGGTTACGGCAAGTACATCCGGATCAAGCACAACAACGGCTACGAGACGGCCTATGGCCACTTGTCGGCGTTTGCCAAGGGCATGGAGCCCGGCAAGCGCGTGCGCCAGGGCCAGGTCGTCGGTTTCGTCGGCTCGACCGGCATGTCGACCGGCCCGCACGTCCACTATGAGATCCTGGTCAACGGCCGCTTCGTCGACCCGATGCGCGTGAAGCTGCCGCGCGGCCGGTCGCTCGAAGGCCAGATCATGGCCAGCTTCGAGAAGGAGCGCGATCGCGTCGACCAGATGATGACCAGCCGCGGCGCCGGTGCCTCGCGCATCTCCGACGCCGGCCCGATCCAGGTCAGCCGCTGAGCGAGACCCTCGCTCCCCAAAGGCGCGTTCAACTGAAAACGGCCCGCGCTGATCGCTCAGCGCGGGCCGCTTCCGTTTCAGTTCGGCGCAGCGCCGCTTCAGTTCAGCTTGCGCTTCGGGATCGGCGCCTCGAACGTCGCGATCTCGGCGGTGCGATGCGCCTTGCCGTTGAAGGTCAGCACATTGCCTTCCGAGGAGATGGCGACCTTGTCGCCGTCCTTGACATCGCCGGCGAGGATCATCTCGGCGAGCGGATCCTGCACGCTGCGCTGGATCACCCGCTTCAAGGGACGTGCGCCGTAGGCCGGATCCCAGCCCTTGGCGGCGAGCCAGTCGCGCGCGTCGCCATCCAGGGACAAGGTGATCTTGCGCTCCTCCAGCAGCTTCTGGAGCCGTGTGAACTGGATCTCGACGATCCGCCCCATCTCGCTCTTCTGCAAGCGGTGGAACAGGATGATCTCGTCGACGCGGTTGAGGAACTCGGGCCGGAAATGCCCGCGCACCGTGCCCATCACCAGCTCGCGCACCTCCGACGTATCCTCGCCCTCCGGCTGATTGACCAGGAACTCGGAGCCGAGATTGCTGGTCATGATGATCAGCGTGTTGCGGAAGTCGACGGTGCGGCCCTGGCCGTCGGTCAGGCGGCCGTCGTCGAGCACCTGCAGCAGCACGTTGAAGACATCCGGATGCGCCTTCTCGATCTCGTCGAACAAGACGACCTGGTACGGCCGGCGCCGCACGGCCTCTGTCAGCGCTCCGCCCTCGTCATAGCCGACATAGCCGGGAGGCGCGCCGATCAGCCGCGACACCGAGTGCTTCTCCATGTACTCGGACATGTCGAGCCGGACCATCGCGGTCTCGTCGTTGAACAGATACTCGGCGAGCGCCTTGGTCAGCTCGGTCTTGCCGACACCGGTGGGGCCCAAGAACATGAACGAGCCCATCGGTCGGTTCGGGTCCTGCAGGCCGGCGCGCGAGCGCCGCACGGCGGTCGCGACCGCATGCACGGCCTCGAACTGGCCGACGACGCGCTTGCCGAGAGAATCCTCCATGCGCAGGAGCTTGTCCTTCTCGCCCTCGAGCATCTTGTCCACCGGCACGCCGGTCCAGCGCGAGACCACCTGCGCGATGTGGTTGGCGGTGACCGCCTCCTCCATCATCTCGCCGGCATTCTCCTTGGCCTCGATGTCGGCCAGCTGCTTCTCCAGCTCCGGGATGCGGCCATAGGCCAGCTCGCCCGCTTTTTGATACTCGCCGCGGCGCTGCGCGTTGGCGAGCTCGATGCGCAGGCCGTCCAGCTCGCTCTTGAGCTTCTGCGCGTTCGACAGCTTGTCCTTCTCCGCGCTCCAGCGCGCAGTCAGGCCAGCCGACTTCTCCGAGAGATCGGCGAGCTCCTTTTCCAAGGTCAGCAGCCGGCTCTTGGATCCCGGATCGGTCTCCTTCTTCAGCGCTTCCTGCTCGATCTTGAGCCGGATGATCTCGCGATCCATCGAATCCAGCTCTTCCGGCTTGGAATCGACCTGCATCTTCAGCCGCGCGCCCGCCTCGTCCATCAGGTCGATGGCCTTGTCGGGCAGGAAGCGGTCGGTGATGTAGCGGTTCGACAGCGTCGCCGAGGCCACCAGCGCGGAATCGGTGATGCGCACGCCGTGATGCTGCTCGTATTTATCCTTCAGGCCGCGCAGGATCGAGATGGTGTCCTCGACCGTCGGCTCGGTGACGTAGACCGGCTGGAAGCGCCGCGCCAGCGCGGCGTCCTTCTCGACATGCTTCTGATACTCGTCGAGCGTGGTCGCGCCGATGCAGTGCAGCTCGCCGCGAGCGAGCGCGGGCTTCAGCAGGTTCGACGCATCCATCGCGCCGTCGGCCTTGCCGGCGCCGATCAGGGTATGCATCTCGTCGATGAACAGCACGAAGGTGCCTTCGGCCGACGTGACCTCCTGCAGCACGGCCTTCAGCCGCTCCTCGAACTCGCCGCGATATTTCGCGCCCGCGATCAGGGAGCCGAGATCGAGCGACAACAGCCGCTTGTCCTTCAGGCTCTCCGGCACGTCGCCATTGACGATGCGCAGCGCGAGGCCCTCGACGATCGCGGTCTTGCCGACGCCGGGCTCGCCGATCAGTACGGGATTGTTCTTGGTGCGCCGGGACAGAACTTGAATCGTACGGCGGATCTCCTCGTCGCGGCCGATCACCGGATCGAGCTTGCCGTCGCGCGCCGCCTGGGTCAGGTCGCGGGCATATTTCTTCAGCGCATCATACGCATTCTCGGCGGTCGCCGAGTCGGCGGTACGGCCCTTGCGCAGGGATTCGATCGCCGCGTTGAGGTTCTGCGCGGTGACGCCGCCCTTGGCGAGGATGCCGCCTGCTTCGCTGTTCTTCTCCAGCGTCAGCCCGAGCAGCAGCCGCTCGACCGTGACAAAACTATCGCCGGCCTTCTCGGCCGCCTTCTCCGCCGCGTCGAAGGCGCGCGCCAGCTCGGGCGACAGATAGACCTGTCCGGCGCCGCTGCCCGACACCTTCGGCAGCTTGCCCAGCGCATCCTCGGTCGCTTTCAGGATCGCGCGCGAATTGCCGCCGGCGCGGTCGATGAGACCGCCCGCGAGTCCCTCGCCGTCGTCGAGCAGGACTTTCAGCAGATGCAGCGGCGAGAACTGCTGATGGCCGTCGCGCACGGCCAGCGATTGCGCCGATTGGATGAAGCCCCGGGCGCGCTCGGTATATTTTTCGATATTCATGATATTTCCCTCAGCCTGCTGTGACGCCCCGAAGGCACGATTTCAGCATCTTCATTGGGTTTCGGACCGCGCACGTTGACGTCCATCAACGCCGCACCCCTGACGTCGCCGGCTTGCGCCCGGCTTGAGCTGAAATGTGGGAAGGCGGGCCAAAAACGGAAGAGGCCGTTTCACAAATTCGTGTGCCCTGGCCGCGGCCATGGGAATCTCCTATGAGGCGGCATGAGCCAGACCCCTCCCGCGCGCATCGCCGGCCTGTACCGCTATCCGGTCAAGGGCCTTACCCCGGAACCATTGCAGACGGCACCTTTGCGGATCGGCCAGACCTTGCCGGCCGACCGCCGCTACGCCTTGGAGAACGGCCCCAGCGGGTTCGATCCGGACGCTCCGGTCTGGCGGCCGAAGACGGCGTATCTCATGCTGATGCGCAACGAGCGCCTCGCCGGCTTCAAGACCGTGTTCGACGACGCGACGAATATCCTCACCATCCGCAGGGACGACGCCGTCGTCGTGCAAGGCGATCTCGAGAGCCCCGAAGGCCGCGCGGCGATCGAGCGCTTCTTCGCAGGCGAGTTCGCCGACGAGCTGCGCGGGCCACCAAAGCTGCTGTCGGGCGGCGGCTACAGTTTCACGGACCTGGCGCGCAAGGTGGTCTCGATCATCAACCTCGCCTCCATCGCGGAGATCGAGACTTTGGTCGGCGCTCCCGTGCACCCGCTGCGCTTCCGCGCCAACGTCTACGTCACCGGCTGGCAGGCCTGGCACGAGACCTCGCTCATGGGCGAGACGCTGCGCATCGGCTCGGCGCGGCTCAAGGTCGTGAAGACCACCACCCGCTGCGCCGCGGTCAACGTCGACCCGGACACGGCCGCCCGCGACCTCGACATCCCGCCCGCGCTGATGACCCGGCGCGGCAACAATGAATGCGGCATCTATGCCGAGGTGATCGAAGCCGGTGATATCGCCGTTGGCGACGAACTCGCCGTGGAGCAGCCGCGGCTGGTGTAGTTCGAGCGCTGGCCGCATCGGCGGCGCGCCCCCTCTCCCGCGTGCGGGGGAGGGTTGGGGTGGGGGCCGCCCCACCCGAAAATCTTCGTGTGGAGAGACTTCCCCCACCCGCATCGCATCTTCGATGCGATGCGACCTCCCCCGCAAGCGGGGGAGGCGCACACCGAGCGAGCCTCGACGGCTCGATTCATCAGTTCGAGATTGGTTAGTTCGGCATCACATACGCATACACCCGGCCGCGCGACACCGCGGTCTCGCGCACGCGGTTGCCGTTGTTGCCGGAGATGACGATCGGGTTGCCCTGGGCATCGACGCCCGAGACCACGCCGACATGTCCGCCGCCACGGCGGCTCATGACCGCGATCGCGCCGACCTGCGGGCCGGAGACGCGCTGGCCATAGCTCGCGAACGAGCGCGCCATGTCGGAGCCGGTGCCGCGATGGCCGGTCCGCTCCAGCACCATGTTCATGAAACGGGCGCACCACAGGCTGCGCCGGCCGGTCGGGTTGCCGCTGCCGATGAAGCTGCGCGCCGCGGAGACGACGCTGCTGCCACCGCCGAAGCCGCCGGACGACGCCATGCCGTCAGACGCCGTGCCCGGCATCATGACGCTGGCCTGCGCGTCGGCAACGCCGCTCACCTGCACCCGCGCCACGCCGCGCTCCCAGCGCGACAACCGGGCGACGGACCGGCCGTGGTGATGATATCTTGCGTAGTGATGGCCGCCGTGGCTGCGGTGGGCATGATGCCCGGAGCCGTGATGCGGACGGGCCGAAGCCGGTGTTGCGGTGACGGCGACGACTGCCGAGCACATGGTTAACGCAACGATGTGAAGCGACCGGCGAAGGGTAGACACAACCATACTCAATCCTTCTGTTACTTCCCCCAGTACCTGACTTGGCACCCCCTGGTCCCTCAGCGCGGCCCCTCTGCAAGCCGCCAGCGGCGGTCCGTAAAATGTTGCGGTGTGACGAAACCATGACCATCGACGGCGAAAGGCTGGCGACGAGAGGGTGATTCCGAGTCTATGTCGCGGCGAAAACAAGGCGCTGGCCCGACCATTGTCGCGTGTCGCGCGACTCGTCATCATGCAACACGTGACACGGGAGGAGCTGACGATGCCCCACGCAACGGCGAAAGACGGCGTTCGCCTCTATTTCGAAGAGGTCGGCGCCGGCACGCCGCTCATCTTCCTGCACGAGTTCGCCGCCGACCACACCAATTGGGAGCCGCAGCTGCGCTACTTCGCGCGGCGCCACCGCTGCATCGCCTACGCCGCGCGCGGCTACACGCCCTCGGACGTGCCGGCCGCGCCCGACGTCTACAGCTACGTGCACTTCTACACCGACGCGCTGGCGGTGCTGGACCATCTCGGCATCGCCAGCGCCCACTTCGTCGGCCTGTCGATGGGCTCCTATTCCTCGCTGCAGGTGGCGCTGAACGCGCCGGGGCGCATCCGCTCGATGGTGCTGGCCGGGGTCGGCTCAGGCTCCAGCCTTGAGCAACTCGACGCCTTCCGCGCCCAGTGCCGCGCGACCGCCGAGCAGTTCGAGACCCTGGGCTCAGCCGAGACCGCCAGGGTGACGCGCGAGGCGCCCGGCCGCATTCCCTTCCTGGTCAAGGACCCGCGCGGCCACGCCGACTTCTACGCCGCCCTCGCCCGCCACGACGCAACAGGCTCGGCCAACACCATGCGCGGTTTCCAGGGTGGCCGGCCCTCGATCTTTACAATGACCGACGCCATCCGCGGCGTGCCGACGCCGACCCTCATCATCTGCGGCGACGAGGACGACGCCTGCATCGCGCCGAGCCTGTTCCTCAAGCAGCACCTGCCGGCATCGGGGCTGACGTTCTTCCCGAAGTCCGGCCATGTGTTGAATCTGGAGGAGCCGGCGCTGTTCAACGCGTCGGTCGAGCGCTTCATCGCGCTGGTCGAGGCCGGGCGATGGGGGCCGCGGGATCCGCGGTCGATGGCGGGATAGTTGCGCAGCCGAAGCGTTCCGGCTCTGCTCGACACGCAAGGCGCAGCGGGCCAGGCTGCTTCGAGCCGGCTTTGCCCATTCCAGCGACGATCACGTCCAGCATGAATCGGACTCTGCCGTGACGATCAGGCCAAGCGCGCGCGGCGCCGCGATCCAGTGTTGCGAGATGGCAGTGGGATCGCCCGAGAGGCCACGGTGTGCTGGATGCCAGCCTGCGCGGGCATGACAGCTGAGGCTATTGCTACCTCCTCCGTCATCGCGAGCGCCAGCGAAGCGATCCAGGGCTACGCAGACAAGCTACCGTCGTGGCCCTGGATTGCTTCGTCGCTTGCGCTCCTCGCAATGACGGCCTGTTCGAGCAAGCCCTGCCAATGTCGCGACGGACTCGCCTACTCGCCGATGATCTTGATCAGCACGCGCTTGCGCCGCCCGCCATCGAACTCGCCGTAGAAGATCTGCTCCCACGGACCGAAATCGAGCTTGCCGCCGGTGATCGCGACCACGACCTCGCGGCCCATGATCTGGCGCTTCATGTGGGCGTCGGCATTGTCCTCGCCGGTCAGGTTGTGGCGATAGCCCGCCACCGGCTCGTGCGGCGCCAGCTTCTCCAGCCATTGCTCGTAGTCGAAATGCAGCCCGCTCTCGTCGTCATTGATGAAGACCGACGCGGTGATGTGCATGGCGTTGACCAGCACGAGTCCCTCGCGCACCCCGCTCTCCTTCAGCGCCGCCTCGACATCATCCGTGATGTTGATGAAGGCGCGACGGCCCGGTGTCTGGAACCAAAGTTCCTTGCGGAACGATCTCATCGGAACAATCCCGTGCTTCATCACCATGGCCAGAGGATACCGCAACGCGCGTGTCCGTCCTCGAGTGTGCCGTAGCTCACAGCGTGCGGTTCCGGCTGCGCGCAGACTGGACCCGATGGAGTGCATACTGCAAGCCCAGCCGGCCCGGTGTCGCTTCGTCATACAATCCAAGATTGAACCGAACGTTGCTCGGACAGACTTAACTGCATTGCCGATCTCATTTCGACGATGACAACGACAGCGTGGCGGCTCGCCCTTCGGCGACGACTGTGCAGACCTGATCCGGCTGCAGCCGCTCATTCTCATCGCACGAGAAGCTCGACTTCTGCAGGCTGACGCCGATCGCAGCGAGTCGCCATTCAGAGGAGAGAGACAATGAGTCTGCTGCGTATCAATCTCTTTGGCGGTCTTGAAATCAAACGCGTCTCCGGCGAGCAGGTCGTCATCCCAAGCCGCAAGGCTGCAACACTCCTGGGCTATCTCGCCCTTACCTCTCCGCACGGCATTTCACGCAGCAAGCTTGCCGCACTCCTATGGGAAGGCCGCTTCGGCGACAACGCGCGCGCAAACCTTCGCCAGGCCCTGTTGACGCTGCGCCGGGTGCTGCCGCAATGCGCCGACATCATTTCTGCGGAACGGGACGACATCCGCATCCATCCGAACGCCGTCAGCACCGACGTGCAGGAGTTCGAGCTGCTGCTGCAGCTCGGCGATCTGGAAACCATGGCGCGCGCCGCCGCGCTGTTCCGAGGCGAGTTGCTCGACGGCATCAGCTCGACGTCCTGCGCGTTCGAGGCATGGCTCTCCGCCGAGCGTCAACGACTGAAGACGCGAGCGATACGGGCCATCGCGGGCCTGCTGGACGTCGGCGGCCCGGAACATGTGGAGATCGCCAAGACCTTCTCGTTGCGCGTGCTGGCCGCCGATCCGCTGCAGGAGGACGTCCACCGCACCCTGATGCGCTGCTACGCACAGCAGGGTCGCCGCGCCGACGCCCTGCGTCAATATGACTTCTGCCGCACCGTCCTGCGCAAGCAGGTCGGTGCCACACCGGAGAGCGAAACCGAAACCCTGCAACGCGAAATCAGGCGCATGCTTCGCGTCTGACGATCCGCGCGACCCTTGCTCCATGCGTGCCTCACATGATCGATTTTGACGGCACTTTCACGCCCCGCTTGACACTTGCATCACGGCCACACGCGCAACATCGCCCTCGATCGACGTCGCGCAGCAACTACTCCTGATGAGGTCAAGCGGCGCGTCGCTCAGAGGTCAGATAACGAGCGAGGAGGCTCAACATGAGTGGCATGCAGCAATCGACTGAGGACTTTGGTCAACTGAATCCCGAAGGGATCTTCGGCTCCGTTCTCGGCAGGTTCGCCGGACAAGCGATCGGACGTCTGATCGGCGGCAAGACCGGCCGGGACTTCGGCGGCGCCATCGGCGGAATCGCGGGCGGGTTCGCGCCGTTCTCCGTCGGCCCCGGCACCGAGCAGCCGTCGGAGATGGAGTTGCAGGGCTTCTGGAGCGTGCTCAAGAAGATCGGACAGGGCGTCCAGACCGGCCTCAATGTCGGCCACAACCTCGGCATCTTCAGCACCGATCCGCAGGCCGCCGCCGCGGCGCAGCCGACCGACATGGAGCTGCAGGGCTTCTGGAGCGTGCTCAAGAAGATCGGACAGGGCGCCCAGACCGGCCTCAACGTCGGCCACAACCTCGGCATCTTCAGCGTCGGTCCGCAAGCCGCCACCGCCGCGGCACAGCCGACCGACATGGAGCTGCAGGGCTTCTGGAGCGTGCTCAAGAAGATCGGTCAGGGCGTCCAGACCGGCATCAATGTCGGCCACAACCTCGGCATCTTCAGCACCGGTCCGCAAGCCGCCACCGCCGCGGCGCAGCCGACCGACATGGAACTGCAGGGCTTCTGGAGCGTGCTCAAGAAGATCGGTCAGGGCGTCCAGACCGGCATCAATGTCGGCCACAACCTCGGCATCTTCAGCACCGGTCCGCAAGCCGCTGCGGCGGCGCAGCCGACCGACATGGAGCTGCAGAGCTTCTGGAGCGTGCTCAAGAAGATCGGCCAGGGCGTCCAGACCGGCCTCGATGTCGGCCACAATCTCGGCATCTTCAGCGCCGGCCAGCCGGGCCAGCAGGCGGCGGCCGCGCAGCCGACCGACATGGAGCTGCAGAGCTTCTGGAGCGTGCTCAAGAAGATCGGACAGGGCGTCCAGACCGGCCTCGACGTCGGGCACAATCTCGGCATCTTCAGCGCCGGCCAGCCGGGCCAGCAGGCCGCGGCGCAGCCCACCGACATGGAGCTGCAGGGCTTCTGGAGCGTGCTGAAGAAGATCGGACAGGGCGCGCAGACCGGCCTCAACATCGGGCACACGCTCGGCATCTTCAGCACCGGCCAGCCCGCCGGCACGATGCACTAGGACGACCGATTGGAAGCAACGACCCGCGACATCGCAACGCGGGTCCAAGAGAGTGAAGCGGTGGGCGCACGAAAAGTCCGCCCACCGCCGACCTGACATGGAGGGAACGACGCATGGCGGATCCGAACTCAGAACAGGAATTCATCGTGCAAGGCGAGCCGGTCAAGTCCGGCCAGCTCGCTGATCACTTGAGCCGCGAGCCCAGCGTGAAACGCGTCGGTCAGGTCGCACCTGACGTCGTCATCCTGTCGATGACGAAGAGCCAGGCCGATCGCCTCCGATCGACTTTCAGCACGATCGTGGTGGAGCCGAACGCTCCGCTGAAACCCTTTGGCGCCGGCTGACTTCAGCGGCGCCTCCCGACGATGTCACGAGCGAGGATGAAGGAGCCCGCAAATGGCCGCACGAAGCAAGCCTGAAATCTCGGATCAGAAGGATGCGGCCGGCACGGCCGTCAACGGCACCGGAGCACAACCCGGAGCGGTGCAGCCGTCAGCCGAGGCCGCTGCCGCACCGCAGGCCGCAGCACGGGTGACCGCCGCATCAGCCCCAGCCGCACAAGGGACCAGCCGCAGCGACGGCGGCACGGCGGCGCCAGCAACGGGTCAACCCGGCGCAACGATCTCGCAACGGCGGGCGCAGTACATCCTGGCACCGCGCCAGCAGATGGGGCTTGGGACCTTCAGCGCCGACTTCATCGTCCAACAACTGACAAACAGCCCCGACATCGACGTGGTGAAGACAATTCAGCCGCCGCGCCTGCTCGGATTTCAGAGCGCCGACCCAGGACAAGCACCGCTCGGCCCGATGGTGCTGGCCCGCATGGCGCCCGACAAGGCCGAATTGCTGAAGGCCCAGGCCGGAGCACGGCTCGCGGTCGAGCGCGATGCGCCGCTCACCTACATGCTCGATCCGACCGTCCCCCAGGTGCCGGCGCCGCACCAGCTTCCCAATCCCGGCGTTCTCATTCCCTTGGCCGACGGGTTCTCGACGACGATCGAAGTGGTCGGCGAGAGCGGCCCGCTGCCGGAGGTGGAAGTGTACGTGTTCGGCAGCGTGTGGCCGGTTCAGGGCGTCACCGACGCCAGCGGCCGCGTCACGCTCAAGATTCAGGGCGAGACGCCCGACACCATCCGCTCGATCCTGATCAAGCCGCGGGTCGATTACTGGACCTTCTGGCTCGATCGTCCGCAACTGACCCCCGACAGCGTGAACCGCATCGCCGCGAAGACGCTCGGCGCCTATCTGCGCGGATTTCCCGGCCAGCAATTGCTGGGTTGGGGCCAGCGCGCGATGGGCCTCGATCGCCTGCCCCTCGCCTATAACGGCGCGGGAGTGAAGATTGCGGTGATCGATTCCGGCGCCGCGCCGACGCATCGCAATCTGCACAGCGTCACGATCGGCAAGAGCATCGTCGGCAATGATCCCGCGAGTTGGACCGTCGATACCATCGGTCACGGCTCGCATTGCGCCGGGATCATCGCCGGCGGACCGATCGGCTCCGGCGGAGGCATTCGCGGCTTCGCTCCGGCGGCCGAAATCCATGTCTGCCGGATCTTCCCGGGCGGCCGGTTCAGCGATCTCGTCTCGGCGCTCGACTACTGCATGGAGAATGGCATCGACGTCGCCAACATGAGTCTGGGCGGCGGCGAGCCGTCGCAGATCATCGAGGAGCGGATCTTGCGGGCCAAGCAGATGGGCCTCGCCTGTATCGTCGCCGCGGGAAACTCGTCGGGGCCGGTCCAGTTTCCGGGCTCGACGCCGCATTGCCTGGCGGTCGCCGCGATGGGCAAATGGGGCGAGTTTCCCGAGGACAGCTTCCACGCCCAGCAGGGGTTGGACGGCTTCCGGAGCGCCGACGGATATTTTCCGGCGAAGTTCAGTTGCTTCGGGCCGGAGATCGACGTCTGCGCGCCGGGCGTCGGCATCGTGTCCTCGCTGCCGACGGATGGCTTCGGGGCCTGGGACGGCACCTCGATGGCCACGCCGCACGTCACCGGCCTCGCCGCGCTCGTGCTGGCGCATCATCCCGACTTCAAGGGCCAGTTCGCGACACGCGACGCGCGGCGTGTGGAGCGGCTGTTCCAGATCCTGAAGGAGACATCGACGCCGCTGCAGTTCGGCGATCCCAACCGTTCGGGTGCCGGACTGCCGAACGCGATGCGCGCACTCGGCCTGGAAGCGGGCGTGGCCTCCGCGCCCACGGCCGATCCCTCGCTCGACGTTCTCCGTCGCCTGCTCGGACTGGCGCGCGGCGAGGCGCAGAGCGGCGCGACGTCTCCGACGCTGGTGCCGCAGGCGCCCAATGGCAAGCTCAACGGAGCCGGTTCGGTTGCCAGGGGCCCGGCAACGACGACCAGCGAGTGGTCCAGCCCGGCGGTCGGTGATCCCAGTCCGGCGCAGATCCGCGACATCATGCACAAGGTCGGCTTGCTGTAGATCACGGGGCAAGCCGTAGGAACGGCATCAGACGTTGCACGACGGGCAGTTTGCGCATGAGCCTCATGCACGGACTGCCCGTCGTGTTAGTTTGTCGCACGATCGCGGCTTGCGTCGTCGGCCAAATCAAGCGCAGATTTCCGCCCGTCCCGCCTCACTGCAAGAGGGGCGTATCGCGGTCGTCACGAACGCTGAGGTGGGATGCGGTGGGCGTGTCGGATTGCGCGTGGGGCTTCCTCGCGCGGACGAGCAATTCCGGCACGCACGGTCAAGTCGCGCGGTCCTGATACCCCGATGCTGGTATCCAGCGCGATGCGCGCAAGCGCATTGCGCGACACGGTGGCCAAAAAGCCCGGCGCACCGAGGAGAATGCGAAGCAGCCGTTCAACCATCGCGCAGGGAAGGCCGGGTGTTCCGGCTCGTACCTGTGGTTCCTGCCGCCTGCATTTTTTCCGCAGGCGGGCCATGGGTGCGGCCAGCATCCGGCCTTCCCTGCGCCTCTTCGCTATCGGAGGCGATGCATGACGCATAGCTCGGGCGCAGATGCGCCGCGGGGATGCGCAGCCTTGTCTCAGCCGCCATCGGCTCTTTGAAAAGTGAAATCCCGCCACCCCAAGCTCGTCATGGCCGGGCTTGTCCCGGCCATCCACGTCCGTCCTCGTGCACGCCTCAAGCTGTGATCCTATCGTAGAGATCGTCCCAGTCGGGATTGCTCGCAATGATCAGTCCAATCTTCCAGGCGCGCGACCAATGCTTGATGTTGTGCTCCCGTTGGATCGCGCTCTGAATGTCGTCGAAGACTTCAAAGTACACCAATCGCTTCAAGCCATACCGCCTGGTGAAGCCGTCAACCAAGCCGGATCGATGCTGAAAGACACGGCGCACGAGATCGCTGGTCACGCCGACATAGAGCGCACCGTTGGGACGATTAGTCATGAAGTACACGTAGCCGCCCGCCATCTCGCCATACTGCAAGACGTCATGGCCGGGACAAGCCCGGCCATGACGGCGGAGAGAGCGGGCCGCAAACTTGAACGAGGCGCCCAGCGAATGTCGCCCCTGCCCCTACCGCCCCTTCTCCGCCCTGCTCAGAAGAAACACCCCCTGCTCGCCGAACATGTTCCAGAACCACCAGGGCATGGCGACGCGCAAGGGACGGCCGTAACTATCAAGTGCGACGGCGCGCTCCATCTTGACGCCGATCTCGTCGCAGAGCTGGACGAAGTCCTTGATGGTGCAGAAATGGATGTTCGGCGTGTCGTACCAGGTGAAAGGCAGATTGTCGGTGCGCGGCATGTGGCCGCCGACCAGCAGCTGCAGCCGCAGCCGCCAGAAGCCGAAATTCGGGAAGGTGACGATGGCACGGCGGCCGATGCGCAGGAGATTTTCCAGCACCGTCTTGGGCCGCCGCGTCGCTTGCAGGGTCTGCGACAGGACCACGTAGTCGAACGCATCGTCGGGATAATCGACGAGATCGGTGTCAGCATCGCCCTGCACCACCGCGAGGCCCTTGGCGACACAATGGTTGACGCCCTCGCGCGACAGCTCGATGCCGCGGCCGTCGATGCCGCGGCTCTCGAGCAGCTGCAGCAGGTCACCGTCGCCGCAGCCGATGTCGAGCACCTTGGAGCCGCTCTCGACCATGCCGGCGATCAGGAGATGATCGGGCCGATAGGCCAGCACCTCGCCGCCGGAGAATCCGTTCAGCGGCAGCACACCCTGCATGCTCATGTCTCAGCCTCCCGTCGCGACCTTGAGGCCGCGCGCCTTGCCGGCGGAATCGAGAAAAGCGCTGGCGATCTCGAAGAACTCGGGGACGTCGAGCAGGAACGCGTCGTGCCCCCTGTCGGTCTCGATCTCGGCAAACGACACGCGCGCGCTGGACGCGTTGAGCGCATGCACCAGCGCCCGCGACTCCGAAGTCGGAAACAGCCAGTCGCTGGTGAAGGACACCACGCAAAAGCGCGTCTTGATGCCGCGGAACGCCGCCGCCAGCACGCCATCGTGGTCGCCGGCGATGTCGAAATAGTCCATCGCCCGCGTCAGATAGAGATAGGAGTTGGCGTCGAAGCGCTCGACGAAGGACGAGCCCTGATAGCGCAGATAGCTCTCGACCTGGAAGTCGGCGTCGAACGAGAACGTCGGCAACTCGCGGTCTTGCATGCGGCGGCCGAACTTGCGATGCAGGGCGGCATCCGACAGATAAGTGATATGCGCGGCCATCCGTGCCACCGCGAGGCCGCGATGCGGATGAGTGCCCTTGTCGCCGTAGCGGCCGTGGTCCCAGTCGGGATCGGCCATGACGGCCTGGCGGCCGAGCTCGTGGAAGGCGATGTTCTGTGCCGAGTGCCGCGTGGCGCAGGCGATCGCGAGCGTGGCGAACACGCGCTGCGGATAGGCCACCGTCCATTGCAGCGCCTGCATGCCGCCCATCGAGCCGCCGACCACGGCGAACAGCGTGTCGATGCCGAGATGGTCGATCAGCATCGCCTGCGCCCGCACCATGTCGGGGATGGTGATGATCGGGAAATCGAGCCCCCAGACCTTGCCGGTCGCAGGGTTCAGCGAGGCCGGGCCGGTCGAGCCCATGCAGCCGCCAATCACGTTCGAGCAGATGATGAAATAGCGGCTGGGATCGAGCGGACGGCCGGGGCCGACCAGCGTCTCCCACCAGCCCGGCTTGCCGGTGACCGGATGACGGTTGGCGACGTGCTGGTCGCCGGTCAGCGCGTGGCAGACCAGGACCGCGTTCGACTTGTCGGCGTTGAGCTCGCCATAGGTCTGGTAGGCGATCTGGAACGGCGACAGGTCGACGCCGCAATCGAGCCTGAGCGGCTTGTCGGCACCGAACTGCGCGACCAGCGAGCTCGGATGATCGACCTCGTGCGAGCGCTCTTCGGGCGCAATCGTGCGCAGCGCGGAGGTGGGTTTCGGCGTCAGGCCTGTCATGTCTCTCACCCCGGCCATCCGGCAAGGGCTCCCGAACCACGTGACACATCAGGCCATGAAAAACCCGGCCTGAACTGGGGTTCGGCCGGGATCGATAACGTCCCCGGCCTGTTTAGCGAGTTTTTTAACGTGGCTGCAAGCCGGCCGGCTCAAATGACCACGGAACAGGCAGAAACTAGTCCCGCGGGCGCTCCTCGTCAAGGCAAGCTCGGGTTGACCGCCGATCGGGCGCCCCATGGCTGCAGGTCAGCCAAGCCTAGGCAGCACGAGGTAAACTTGCTGTTGCGCACGTCCCCCGCATCGGAGAGAACGGCATCCGTTCCAGTCCGCCGCGCGTTGACCCGCGGCCTGCGAAGAGTGACCCTGCCCATGTCGACCCCGCCGCCAGCCCCTCCCTCGCTCGCCGATTTGCGCAAGGAGATCGACGCGATCGACGAGCAGGTCCATCAGCTCCTGATGAACAGGGCCGACATCATCGACCGGCTGATCAAGGTCAAGAAGACCCAGGAGGTCGGCTCGGCGTTCCGCCCGGCGCGAGAGGCCGACATGATGCGGCGCCTGGTGCAGCGCCATCGCGGCATCCTGCCGCTCGACACCGTCGAGGGCATCTGGCGCGTGATCGTCTCGACGTTCACTTACGTGCAGGCGCCGTTCTCGGTTCACGCCGACGTGTCGGTCGGCGAATCCGCGATGCGCGATTCCGCCAGGTTCCATTTCGGCTTCGTGGTGCCTTATGTCGCCCATTTCAGCGCCCAGGCCGCCGTCGAAGCCGTGGCGCGCTCGAAGGGCGATCTCGCGCTGGTGTCGACGACCTCGGGGCATACGCCGTGGTGGATCACGCTGGAGCCCGCGGGCGCGCCGAAGATCATCGCGCGGATGCCGTTCATCGAGCGGGCCGACCATCCGGCGGCGCTGCCGGTGTTCGCGATCTCGCGCGTCGCGGACGACGCGCTGGTGCTGGAGGTCGAGACCTGGAGCATCCGCGTCTCCGGCTGGAATGCGCAGGTGTCCCGCGCGCTGTCGCCGCTCGCCGACGTCATCGCGGTGCCCGATACCGCCTTTGACGGCGCGGCGCTGTTGGTGTCGATCGAGTCGCCGTCGAACCTCGACAAGATCAAGGCTGCCCTGATCGCGGCGGGCGCCTCGGTGCGCTCGACGGCCCTCGTCGGCGGCCATGCGAAACGCTATACGGTTCCCAGCTGAGACGCCCCGCGCCAGTGATGATTTTCCGGAGTTGACGATGAACCGCCCCGTGCCGAATCCCGGCATCCTCGACATTGCGCCCTACACGCCGGGCAAGAGCCCGAAGCCCGAGCCGGGCCGCAAGGTGTTCAAGCTGTCGGCGAACGAGACTCCGTTCGGTCCTTCACCCAAGGCGATCGAGGCCTTCAAGAGCGCGGCCACACATCTGGAGGATTATCCGGAAGGCACCTCGCGGGTGCTGCGCGAGGCGATCGGCCGCACCTATGGCCTCGATCCCGGCCGCATCGTCTGCGGCGCCGGCTCCGACGAGATCCTGAATCTGCTGGCACACACCTTTCTCGGGCAAGGCGACGAGGCGATCTCGACCGCGCACGGCTTCCTGGTCTATCCGATCGCGACCATGGGCTGCGGCGCCAGGAACGTGGTTGCCGCCGAGACCGAGTATCGCACCGACGTCGACGCGATCCTGGCCGCGGTGACGCCGCGCACCAAGCTCGTGTGGCTCGCCAATCCGAACAACCCGACCGGCACCTACATCCCGTTCGACGAGGTCAAGCGGCTGCGCGCCGGCCTTCCCTCGCATGTCGTGCTGGTGCTCGACGCCGCCTATGCCGACTACGTCTCGCGCAACGATTATGAGTTCGGGATCGAGCTGGTCGCCACGACCGAGAACACCGTCGTCACCCACACCTTTTCCAAGATCCACGGCCTCGCAGCGCTCCGCGTCGGCTGGATGCTCGGCCCGGCGCACATCGTCGATGCCATCAACCGCATCCGCGGGCCGTTCAACGTCTCCTCGCCCGCGATGCTCGCTGCGGTCGCCGCGATCGAGGACACCGCGCATCAGCAGATGTCGAAGGCACACACCGAGACCTGGCGCAACTGGCTCACTGAGGAGATCGGCAGGCTCGGGCTGAAGGTGACGCCGAGCGTCACCAACTTCATCCTGATCCACTTCCCGACCGAGAAGGGCCGCACCGCGGTCGAGGCCGACGAATTCCTGACACGGCGCGGCCTCGTGCTGCGCGCGCTCGCCAACTACAAGTTGCCGAATGCGCTGCGCATGACGATCGGCACCGAGGAGGCCAATCGTCTGGTCGTCGAGGCTCTCAGCGAATTCATGAGGACGAAGTGAGCGTCGCGGGACGGTTCGAACGCATCGCGCTGATCGGCTTCGGCCTGATCGGCGGCTCGATCGCGCGCGCGGCGCGGCTGCAAGGCATGGCCGGCGAAATCGTCACCACGGCGCGTTCGGACAAGACCCGCGCCCGCGTGACCGAGCTCGGCATCGTCGACCGCGTCGTTGCGAGCAATGCCGAGGCGGTCAAGGATGCCGACCTCGTCATCCTCTGCATTCCCGTCGGCGCGTGCGGTCCCGTGGCCGAAGAGATCGCGCCGCATCTGAAGCCCGGCGCCATCGTCTCCGACGTCGGCTCCGTGAAGGGCGCCATCGTTCGCGACATGGCGCCGCACCTGCCGGCGCATGTTCATTTCGTACCGGCGCATCCGGTCGCCGGCACCGAGAATTCGGGACCGGACTCCGGCTTCGCCGAGCTGTTCATCAACCGCTGGTGCATCCTGACGCCGCCCGACGGTGTAGATGCCAACGCGATCGATCGTCTGCGCGCGTTCTGGGCCGCGCTTGGCGCCAAGGTCGAGATCATGACGCCGGATCATCATGACCGCGTGCTCGCGATCACCAGCCACCTGCCGCATCTGATCGCCTACACCATCGTCGGCACCGCCGACGAGCTGGCGCAGGTGACCGAGTCCGAGGTGATCAAGTTCTCCGCCGGCGGCTTTCGCGATTTCACCCGCATCGCCGCCTCCGACCCGACGATGTGGCGCGACATCTTCCTGAGCAACAAGGATGCCGTGCTCGACATGCTCGGCACCTTCACCGAGGACCTCTCCAAGCTGACGCGGGCGATCCGCCGCGGCGACGGCGATGCGCTGTTCGATCACTTCACCCGCACCCGTGCGATCCGCCGCGGCATCGTCGATATCGGCCAGGATTCGGCGGCGCCGGACTTCGGCCGGCCGCTGCCGCAGTTGAAGAAGCCCTGAAGGCTTCAGAACAGCGGTGGGACGCGGGCGACCTTGAACGGACCGAGCACCACGACCCCGTCGGCGAAGCGCAACGGGAAGGTCCGCGCCTTGCGCCCTTCGAGGGTGGCCTCCTTGCCGAGCGCATTGATGCCGAGCGCGACGCCGACGTTGGCGTTCTGCTTAACGACCTTGCCGAGGCCGGGAATCGCGCGGTCGAGCGCACCGAGCAGGTTGTTGACGTCTTGCGACTTCACACCCGGCGCTACGCGATCGAGCGTCCCCTGCGGCACGCCGTTTTCGAGCATCTTGTCGAGACCGAGCGCCGGAATGACCTTTTCGATCCCCGCGACCGTCATCTGCACTTCGCCATCGATGCCGCCATTGGCGGTCAGGCTGAGCGTGCCCGACGCGACGGCCAGCAGCTCGCCCTGCTGGATGCGCGACTGGACGATCTCGACATGACCGCCCGCCGCCTGGATCTCGCGAAACCGCTCCGGCCAGGGTTTGGGCCTGAAGTCCTTGAGACCCGTGACGCGGGCCTGGACGTCGGTATTGAACGGTTCGGCAAGCAGAGGATGGCTGCCTTGGATGCTGCCGTTCGCGATCTGCAACGCGGTCTCCAGCACCGGATGGTCGGACGGCGAGCCCTCGGCAACACGGCCGTGCAATTCGGCATGATCGGCGCGCGCGGCGGGCACCGCAGTGTTGCCCTCGATGCGGTCGATGGTCGGTTGTTCGAACACGAGGTCGGCGCGCTGCGGCGGCCCTGGCAGACCGCGGACACTGGCCTCACCGACGCGCCAGTTCACGGAGAACGAGGCCGGTCCGCGACCGTCGGCGATCATAGCGGGTCCCTTGAACTCCGCGATGACCCGCTTCGGGTCCCACACCTGTGCGACGACGAGAATCTCGTCGAGCTTGGCGTTCATCAAGGGCGTGCCGGCGGCCTGCGAAAACAGGGCTACGTTCGGATCCGTACAGCGGACCTCGAGCCGGAACGGAAAGCCGGCGACCGAGCGGTTCGCGCAATCGAAGACGCGGCCGGACTTCGCTTCGCGCGCACGCCAGGCGTCGGCCTGGACATCCACTTGCGAAGCGGCGAAGAACCAGAATGCGCTCCACGCGACGGCGGCGATCAGGAGCAGGACGGGAGCTATGAAAAGCCCCCAGCGAGAGCGCCTGCGCGGCGGTTGCGGCAAACGAGACATGCAGGACACCCTTTGGGCAGCAATTTTGGCAATTCGGCGATCACGGATTGTGTATCTAGATTAACAATTCGCGAGCACCACACTTAGGCCTCCGCATTGATGTCCGCAATGACCCTCTCCGAACGCGACCTTCCCCACGGCGACCTCTGGGTCTTCGGCTACGGCTCGCTGATGTGGCGACCCGGATTCGCCTTTCTCGAGCAGGTGCCGGCGCGGTTGATCGGCGAGCATCGCGCGCTCTGTGTGTATTCGTTCGTCCACCGCGGAACGCCGGAGAAGCCCGGCCTCGTGCTCGGTCTCGATCGCGGCGGCGCGTGTCGCGGCATTGCGTTTCGGGTGGCAGGAGACAAGCGCGACGAGACCATCGCGTATTTGCGGGCGCGTGAGCAGGTGACCTCGGTGTATCGCGAAGTGACGCGCTCGGTATGGCTGGAGAACGACGCCCGCGAGCGGGTGAGCGCGCTGGTCTACGTGGTCGATCGCGGCCATGTGCAATATGCCGGCCGGTTGTCGCCGCAGGAACAGTTGCGCCATGTGCGTCAGGGTCACGGCCAGTCCGGCGCCAATCGCGACTACGTGATCTCGACTGTGAAGGCGATCGAGGCGCAGGGCCTTCGCGACACGCAGTTGCATCGGCTCGCAACGATGCTGCACGATGACGGCCATTCGCTGCATCCTGCGCCGGAAGGTGCGCCGCCATAGCACGCGTCAAGCTTTCACCGCCGCCGCTATGCGGCCGAACAGGCGGGCCTGCTCGGCCTGCCCTGCGGCGACCAGCCGATTGGTGGCCTCCTCGATCACGCTTTGGATCCGCTGCATGAATTCATCGCGTGGCAGGCCCGGCGGCAGCGGATCAAGAAACTCCACCACAAGCGTGCCCGGATAGCGCAGGAATGTGCGACGCGGCCAGAACAGCCCTGAGTTCAGCGCCACCGGCAGGCACGGCACGCCGCAATCCGTATAGATCAAGCCGACCCCGCCCTTGTAGTCCGGCGGTGCGCCCGCCGGGCGCCGCGTGCCTTCCGGAAAAATCACAAACTGACGGCCGTGCTTCACCTCCTCCGCCGCCCGCCGCATCACCTGCTTCAACGCGCGGGCGCCGGAGCTGCGGTCGATCGCGATCATGTCCGCCTTGACCAGATATTGTCCGAACAAGGGAATCCGCAGCAGCTCGCGTTTGAGAACGAAGAACGGCGCATCGAAGAAATGCAGCAGCGAGATCGTCTCCCACATCGACTGATGCTTGGCGGCGACGATAAGCGGCCCCTTCGGGATCTTTTCGACGCCGCGATATTCGACGCGGATGTTGCAGACGACGCGCATCAACAAAATGTTGCTCTGCGCCCACCAATTGGCGACGCGCAGCAGCGCCTTGCGGGGCATCGCCAGGGTCGGCAACGCGATCAGCGCCCAGAGCACGAAGTTCGGGTAGAACAGGATGTTGAACAGCAGCGAACGCAGGAAGATCGAGACCATCAGAAACCCAGTTCAATTGGCTTGCGCCGTCGTCGGTCGGCGCGCCACCGAGCCGGTTGGCGGATCGACCTCGGGCGCGAGATCGAGGCCGAGATCGGCCAGCCGCAGCCGCATCTCGGCGGCGACAAATTTGGCATATTCGGACAGCAGAAGTCGCAGCGTCGGCGCGCTGGTCCACCACGGCTCGTCACGCCATTTCTCGCCGACGACGGCGTACGGAATGAGATCCATGCTCGGCATCGCATGCGACAGTTCGACGATGGCCCGCGGCATGTGATAGTTCGACGTCACCACGATCAGCGACTTGAAGCCGCGCTCGCTGGCCCACCGCCGCGTCTGCGCGGCGTTGCTGCGGGTGTTGATCGCCGAATAATCCAGATCGACGCAGCAGTTGATGAATGATCGCGCCTCGGGCAGCGACCTGGTGATGTTGCTGGCCTCGTTGGTCGGGTGCACGCCGGAGATCAGCAGCCGCCGGCCATAGCCTCCCGCTAGGAGTTCCACCGCGTCCGACACGCGCGACGAGCCGCCGGTCAGGACCACGATTCCGTCCGCCTTTCGCTCGGGCTGGATCTCGGCACCGCGCAATTGCGAGAGGAAGCCGACGAAACCGACCGCGGCGACGAAGAAGCCGAGCCCGAGTGTCGCCACGGCGCCCGCGAGCGTCCGCCACACCGCCACGGTGAGCGGCAGCTTTCGCCTGCTATGGTCGGTCTCCGGCTCCATGCAACGCCTGGCTTGTCCTTGCCTGCCTGCGCGCGGCGCCATGCCGTCGCGCGATCCCGTCGTTCAAGTCCGGGAACGCAGGCAGGTTTCGCCGGCCTCCCGATCACGTTCGCTCGCCGCCGATCCTGGCGCGCGACCTCCGCCGTGTTCGTGACCCAGCTCACCCCGTCCTGCCTCACCCCGGCGCAGACGATTTTAGGCGGTTTTCGGGCCAAGTGAAATCCGCAACGAGACGGCTGGGGATAGAAGCCGCCATCAGTCGATGCTCGCCAGCGTCGTGAACAGGGTCCGGCGTGCGGCCCAGCCGGTCACCGCGGCGATCACGATGGCCTGCAGCGCGATCGCGACATAGCCGAGCGGGCGCAGCGAGAACGTCCCGAGCAATGCCGCAAACTGATCGCCGACGGGGGTGCCGGAGAACCAATTGGCGATCGACTCCGAGAACCCGAATCCGAGCATCGCAAGGCCGCCGCCGATCACGCCCCCCTCCAGTCCGAGCTGCAAAAAGTGCCGCAGGAAGTGATTGGCGATGTAGCGGTCACCGGCGCCGACGAAATGCAGCACCTCGACGATCGGCCGGTTCGCGGCCATCGCGCCGCGGGTCGCGAACGACACCGAGATGATGGTGGCCGCGATCACCAGCACGAGAATGCCGAAGCCTGCAAACAGGGTAGCACCGGTCATCGAGCGCATGCGCTCGATCCAGGCGCGGTGGTCATCCACGCTGGCGGTCGGCGCAACCTGGGTCACGCGGGCGCGCAGGGCGTTGAGATCGAAGCTGGTGCCGGGCTGGACGCGTGCGATGATGACGCGGGGCACCGGAAGCTCATCGAACGACAAGCCGCTGCCGAGCCACGGCTCCAGCAGCTTGCTCGATTCCTCCTTCGTGAATGGCCGGACCTCCACGATTCCGGACTGCGCCCGCATCGCCTCCGTCACCAGGGCAATGTCGCGCTCGAGATCCCGGCCGGTCTTGGGGCGAACCTGAACCGTGATCTCGCTCGCCACCTCCGACTGCCATTCGGCCGCGGACTCGCTGACCAGCAGCACGCCGCCGGTCGTGATCGAGGCCAGGAAGGTCATGATCGCCACCACGGCGACCAGCGCACGGCCCGCGATCGAGGCGCGCGGCACGATCGGCGACACGATGCGGGCCTGCGCCGGCAGTTGCGGGCGGTCGTCGCCGAGATCGACCAGGAGGCCGCGATCGTCTACGCTACTCATAGATGTGCAATCGTCCCTGATGCAGCACCAGCCGGCGGGCCTCGTATTGGTCCATCAGCGTGATGTCATGGGTTGCGATGATCACCGCCGTGCCCGAGCGGTTCAGTTCGATGAACAGCCGCAGCAGGCGGCGGCCGAGCGTCGGATCGACGTTGCCGGTCGGCTCGTCCGCGAGCAGCAGCTGCGGCCGCGAGATCACGGCGCGCGCGATCGCCGCGCGCTGCTTCTCACCACCCGACAGGATCGGCGGCAGCGCATCCATGCGCTCGCCGAGGCCGACCCATTTCAGGAGGTCGATGACCTCCTTGCGATAGCTTGACTCGTCGCGACCCATGACGCGAAACGGCAACGCCACGTTCTCATAGGTCGTCATGTGGTCGAGCAGCCGGAAGTCCTGCAGCACGATGCCGATGCGCTTGCGCAGATCGGCGATCTCTTCCTTGCTGAGCAGCGAGATGTCGTAGCCGAACAGATTGACCAGACCGCGGGTCGGCCGCAGCGACAGGAACAGCAGCTTCAGCAGCGAGGTCTTGCCGGCGCCCGACGGGCCGGTGAGAAACTGGAAGGAATGGGCGGGAATCTGGAAACTGAGGTCGCGGAGAATCTCCGGCCCCAATCCATAGCGCAGCCCAACATTTTCGAACCGAACCAAAGCGTCAGCTCCGTTCGACCGCGTGCGCGGCAGACCCGCACGCTCCAAGCTCAGCGGTACGATGGCCCGATTGAGCGCCCGTTATGGTTTCCGGTTCGTTAACGGTCGCCGTGTACCATTGGCGCGATTGAGTTCCGAAGTTCGTCGACATGGCGGTCCTTGTAGCACGAACTGTCGGAAACAAAGCGGCAATGGCCGTTGGAGAACAGGCGCGATGTTCATCGTTTGCCCTCATTGTACGACATCTTATGCCATCGACTTGGCAACCCTGGGTATGGCTGGCCGCAGCGTACGCTGTTCCCGTTGCAAGGAGGTCTGGCTGGCGCGACCGGAGGATGCGGTCGAGGCGCCCGCCCCCATGCCCGCCATGGCGGAGGCCGGCGCGGCGGCCGCGCCCCGTGACGCCGCCGACGAGTGGGAAGCCCTCGCCCGCCAGGAAGAAGATGACGGCGGACGGTCGCCCGAGGTGGAAAGTCCGCCGCTGGCCGCCGGCTGGCCTGACGATGCCCTCGCCGAGCCCGACGACGACACGGCCGATGCCGAGCAGCCGGCGCAGGGCGGGGCTTCGCGCCTCGCCGGTCTCCGCAAGCTCATCAGGCGCCCGACGTTGCCGGATTTCCCAGGCAATAAGCTGTTGAACCTGCCGGTGCTGACGGCCGCCATGGCGGCGCTCACGATTGCGCTCGTGGTGTGGCGCGCCGACGTCGTCAGGCTGCTGCCGCAGACGGCGTCGTTCTACAAGCTGGTCGGGCTCGAGGTGAACCTGCGCGGCCTGAACTTCAAGGACCTGAAGGTGGCGACCGAAACCGTCGACGGCAAGCCGGTGCTGGTGATCGAGGGAACGATCGTCAGCCTGACGAAGAAATCGGTCGATCTGCCGCGGTTGCGTTTCAGCGTCCGTGACGCGCAGGGCACCGAGATCTACGCCTGGAACACGCTGCTCGATCAGACCGCGCTCAAGCCCGGCGAGCGCACGACGTTCAAGTCGCGGCTCGCCTCGCCCCCTCCCGAAGGCCGCAATATCGATATACGGTTCTTCAACCGGCGCGACCTCGCCGCCGGCAGTGCATGATGGTTCCGGTCTCGCGGCTCTCTCGCGGGGCCCACGACACGGAGACGAAACGACATGTCGCGCGTGCTGATCGCCGACGACGAAGATTCGATGCGGACCTTGGTCGCGCGCGCCATTGCCATGGATGGACATGAGATCGTGACGGCGCAGGACGGTGCCGAGGCGCTCGACATCCTGACGCGCGAGGCCGGCGCCTTCGACCTGCTGCTGACCGACATCCAGATGCCCATCATGGACGGCATCGCGCTGGCGCTGTCGGCAGCACGCGATTTTCCCGATTTGACCATCCTGCTGATGACGGGCTTTGCCCATCAGCGCGAGCGCGCGTCGAATCTCAGCGCGATCGCTCACGACGTCATCACCAAGCCGTTCTCGGTCGCCGATATCAGAACCGCGGTCGCCGACGCGCTGGCGTCGAAGGCGGGCAAGGCGTAGCGCGCCAACGATAATCCTCGACGTTGCTGCAGTCCGCGCTGTCATCCCTGCGAACGCAGGGATCCATTGCCACCGCCGCCGTTGAGGGACAAGACTGGTCCCACATCTCGCGCCATCACATCTCCCTGGGGGTATGGGTCCCGGGTCGGCACCACGCCGTCGCTTCGCGCCATCGCGGCTTGCCCGGGACGACAGCGATGGGTGCGATGGAGCGCGGACATGCCTGAT
>NZ_JAUEYN010000023.1:0-71327 GCF_032489675.1 Bradyrhizobium sp. SZCCHNR1043 | reverse complement strand
CCTCTCCTTGGCGCCAAAGACCGCCCCCAACAAACGACGCCCCTCTTGACAACTTACTCCCCATACAAGGTTCAGCCAGAGCGACCCGGCCTTCCCTGCGCGATGGCTTACGACTTATACGCGATCTCCTCGGTGCACCGGGCTTTTTGGCCACCGTCATCGACGCGATGCATCGGCACCAGCGCCAACTTGATACCAGCGTCGGGGTATCAGGACCACGCGACTTCGCCGTCCGCGCCGGCCGCACTCGTCAGTTGCAGCCGACCCGTCCATCGCATCCCACCCCACGTCCGTGACGACGCGTACGCCCCTCGCAACGAGGCGGGATAGACAAAGACAACCACAATTTCGGAAAATATGAAAGAGGAATTTTCGCGCAGACTGGACTGGATTGGCTGATGGCGTTGGACCTGCTCGCCAAAAGAAAGTTTCGGAGCAGCCAGGCGTATTAGTTCGCGGTGCGCTCGGGCCTAGATCCTGGCAGCCCGTCGGGCGACTCAGACGAGTGCGGCAGGCGCTGCTCCGCAATGCAGACCGCAGAGCAGCTTCACTCCCGGTGTCGTCCCGTGGAAGCCCGACGACGCGCATGCATCGACGGATGCCGACCAGGGACGACAGCGGAGTTTTGGGGGCGCTGGTCAGTAGCCCGCATGAGCGCAGCGACATGCCGGGTTACGCGCCCAGGTGAGTAAGACGCAGTCGGCAGCCGTCATTGCGAGCCATCCGGTCGCGGATCGCGCGGCCGGATGAACGAAACAACCCGGCTCCATCCACAGATTGCGTCGGCGCAACGATGCCTCGCAATGGCGGGGATAGAGGTCTCCTGACGCTCTCGGTCTGCAGTCATCCGCAGGCCGAGCGGGCTTAGCGCGTCAACTCTCTGTAGCACTCGCGGATTTCGTCCGACTGATCCTCGGCGCTCGGACATGGCTCGATGCGAAAGCATGCGATCCTTTCTCGCGACTTATAAATGACGAGCCTCACGCGCTCGGCCGTGTCAGTCGATTTCCCGGCGAGCGCTATGCCAAGTCCCGAATCGTCGCCCGACAGCGCCAACCCATCTGCTTCAAAGGAAACACCGGCTACGCACTCCGCCGGAACATCTGTCCACCCTCCGCCATGCTCGATGCGCATCGATCTTTCCACGCTTGCGCCAAGCTTCTCCGGATTTCGGTTGCAGTTGGGCTTGAGGGCGCGCAGCTCGATCCTTGCGAGATCGTGCCCCTGTTGGTTCTTGAAGCTCAGGATTGCAGCGTCAGGCCTGCACCACGGACCAGAGTTCGCGCGGCATGCCATCGAACTGGAGAGCAGGAGACACAGGGCTCCGGCGAGCGCGATCATCTTCATCGGCATGAGCTATGATCCGTCATCGATTCCAATAAGGCAGTGAGAGCCTAGCGGCCTGCATGCCTTGCGTTCGACGGAACGAATACGCCCAAACTCAGTGTTAACAAAGCTCAACAGTTTATGGGCTGTAACACCGTCTGGCCGTGGCGCCCTGGCAAGACTTGTGGCTCCCTTGAACCGGAACCGTGGCTGGGTTGTCAAATCCAAGCGCCCCTGCCCGAGCGGGCCAGTATCAGATGGAGCCCCCCATGATCGTCTTGACGACGGAAAACGTGACCGGCTACCGCACGGTGCGGATGCTGGGGCAGTGTTTTGGGGTGGTGGTGCGCAGCCGCGGGCTCGGGGGCAATCTGGTGGCCAGCCTGCGCTCGATCGTCGGGGGCGAGATCCACGAGTACACGCAGATGCTGGAGGAGGCGCGGCGCCATGCGCTCGACCGGCTCGTGTCCAACGCCACGTCGATGGGCGCCAACGCCATTCTGATGATGCGTTTCGACAGCGCCGAGATCGGCCAGACCATGAGCGAGATCGTCGCCTATGGCACGGCGGCGGTGATCGAACCCGCGCCGTGATCGATCTCGTGCTCTGGCTCGCGGTCATATCAGCGGTCGTGCTGGTGTGGTTCGTCTTCCGCCAGGGAGGCTACAAGCGCGATGCGCTCTCGGCGCCGCCAGGCCCGGACTGGATCAAGACCGAGGAGCGCTTCGTCGATCCCACCAGCGGCGAGACGCTGGACGTGTGGTTTCATCCGCGGACCGGCGAGCGGGCGTATGTGAGGGCGGGCCGATCCGTGTAGACCGCGGTCGAACGCGGGAGACCATCGCACCGACGACACAGGGAAGCCGCGTCACATTCCGCCGTCGTCCCTGCGAACGCAGGGACCCATAACCACCGGCTTCGGTGGGACGACGACTGGCAGTTGCGCTTCACCGATAGATTCCGCGGTATGGGTCCCTGCGTTCGCAGGGACGACAGCGGTGCGTGGAGTCACGTCTTGCACATCTTCACTTGCGAGCGCTGAAAGCCTAGCATCGCCAACACAGAGATCGAGCGCGAGACCTCCATGATCATCCAGCACATCGCAGCCTTCACCGACGGCCCACGCGGCGGCAATCCGGCCGGGGTCGTCATCTGCGAGGCGCTGCCCGAGGCCGCCACCATGCAGGCGACGGCGGCGGAGATCGGCTATTCGGAGACGGCGTTCGCGGCGCCCATCGGCGACAAATGGCGGGTGCGCTATTTCGCGCCGCAGGCCGAGGTGGATTTCTGCGGCCACGCGACGATTGCGCTCGGCGCAGCGCTGGCGAGGCACGAGCGCTCCGGCACGTTCGCACTGACGCTCAACCATGCCGAAATCACTGTCGACGGGCATCATTCGGCGACCGACTGGAGCGCGGCGTTTCGATCGCCGCCGACGCTGACCCGGGCCCTGCCATCTGCGGCGCTCGACAAGATCCTGGCGCTGTTCGGGCTGTCGCAAGACGAACTCGACGAGCGGATCCCGCCGGTGATCGCTCACGCCGGCATGGATCATCCAGTGATTGCCCTGCGCGACCGCAGCCGCCTGGCTGCCATCAGCTACGACTTCGCTCGAGGCCAGGTGCTGGCACAGCGTGAGCGCTTCTGCACCTTCGCCCTCGTGCACGCCGAGACGCCGCAGCTGTTTCACGCCCGCAACCCGTTTCCGTTCGGCGGGGTCTACGAGGATCCGGCGACGGGCGCTGCGGCCGCGGCGCTGGCCGGCTATCTGCGCGAGCTCGCCTGGGCGACCGAGGGGCCGATCGTGATCCGCCAGGGCGAGGACATGGGCGTGCCCTGCTGCCTGCAGGTCGATCTCGACGGCCCTCCAGGCGCGCCGGTCCGGGTGTCCGGGCGAGCCCGGTTGATTCACGCGTGATTTGATTTGAAATCCCGGGGCGCTTGGCTGCCATAGTGCGCGGGCTGCAAGAACGAGCGCTTCGTTCGCCAGCGGAGCACGCCGTGATGATGTCGACCGAGATGCAGCAGGACACATCGCTCATCGTTCTGATCAGCGGCAGCCTGCGCGCCCGCTCGGCCTGCCGTGCAGCGATCGTCGCCGCGGCCGAGCTGGCGCCAGCGGATGTCACGCCGGCGATCTACGTCGGGCTGAGCGAGCTGCCGCACTTCAATCCCGACCACGATTGCGATCCCTTGCCCGAGCCGGTCATTCGCTTGCGCAAGCTGCTCGGCGACGCCCGCGCCGTCATGCTGTCGACCCCGGAATATGCGGGCTCGCTGCCGGGCAGCTTCAAGAACATGATCGATTGGACCGTCAGTGCCGGCAGCCTCTATCGACGGCCGATCGGCTGGATCAACTGCTCGGCCCATGGTGGCGCGCACGACGCCCATGCCGACCTGCGCAGGGTGCTGGAGCGCGCGGGCGCGACGATCGTCGATGAGGCTTGCGTCGCCGTACCGGTGCCGCCGACGGCAATGACCGCAGATGGTCGCGTCGCGGCCCCCGACATGCGTGCGGCCATCGCGGATGCGATCGCCGCACTGGCCTTGGCCGCGTCCGCAGGCGATGAGAACACACAGCCATCGTCATGACTGTGCTCACCGCGGGCGCCCGAATTCATGCGGGCTTCGCGTCCGCTTCCGCGAACACCGCCTTGGCCGCGAACAGGCCGTTGAGCGCGGCGGGGAAGCCGGCATAGACGGCCATCTGCATGATCACCTCGGTGATTTCCGCCCGGCTGAGGCCGACATTGAGGCCCGCATGGAGGTGCACCTTGAGCTGCGGGCTGGCATTGCCGAGCGCGGTCAGCGCTGCGATGGTCGCGATCTCGCGGCTGCGCAGATCGAGGCCGGGGCGCGAATAGATGTCGCCGAACGGAAACTCGATCACGTAGGTCGCGAAATCCGGCGCGATGTCGGCGAGCGCCGCGATCACATTGCGGCCGGCCTCGCCGTCGATGCTATCGAGCGCGCGCCGGCCGCGCACCAGCCGATCCTGATCGTTGTTGGCGCCGGATGGCATCGGGCTCGTCGTCGTGGCCTGGTTGGGCGTGGATCGCGTCATCATCGTTCGTCCTCTCGCTGCTGCCGGCATAGCCGGCGATCTTGCCGTCGAGAACGAGAAGGCAGTCCTGCAGGCTGGCGACGCGCGCCCGGACCGCGTCGCGATGCCGCTCCAGGAGCCGGCGTCGGCCCGGCTCCGTGGCAGCGCCGCCCGCGCGCAGCTCGGCATAGCGCAGCATGTCCCGGATCGGCATTCCCGTGGCCTTGAGACGGCCGAGGAATTCGATCCAGGTCAGGATCGATGCGTCGTAGTCCCGCTGGCGGGCATGATCGCGATCGGCCCTGGGGAGCAGCCCGATCCGCTCATAGTAGCGGATGGTATGGGGCGTGAGCCCCGACTGCCTTGCCAGCTCGCCGATCTTCATGCGCCCCTATCTCCATTCACGACGCCACGCAGGCTACGGGTTCGAGTGCGCTCTAAGTCAAGCGACGTTTCGCGGACTACGGGCTCATCGGTTCGCTGCGCGCCGACCCCGCGCCCACACCGCGAACGCGACGATCAACGCGGCGGCCAGAGAGAACCACGTGATCGCGTATTGCATGTGCTCGTCGCGCAGATGCGGCGACAGCGGGCCGGGCTTGGGAATGCCATTGTCGGGCACCGGCGATTCCAGATCGATGTAGAACGGCGCGACCTCGCCCCAGCCGAGGGCGTTGGCCATGGCCTGATGATCCCTGGTGAACCACAGGCGCTTGTCGTGATTTTCCGCCGCGGTGAGCAGGCCGGCGGCTTCCGGGAAACGCAGATAGCCGGTCAGGGTCACGGGGACGCCGGTGACGAGCTTGCCCACCTGGCGATCCTGGACGCTGCGTTCCTGCATCGTGTTGGCGACGAAGCCGGCGTCGATCACGACGGTCTCGCCAGACGGCAGGCGCGCGGGGAGGAACGCCCAGGTGCCCGGCCCGGAGACGTCCTCGCGCACGGCCGAGCCGGCGCTGTAGACCATCGCGTCCGGCAGTCTGGTGTAGGTGGCGGTGAAGCTGACGCGGCGAAATTCGTCGCGCTCCGGCGTCAGCGTGCGCCATTCCGTCTGTGGCGGCAGCGGCTCGGGCGCAGCGGCGACGCGATCGGTGAGCGCGGCGATCAGCGCATGCTTCGCTGCCCGGCGCTGCAACTGCCAGACGCCGAGGCCGATGAACAGTGCGACCATGACGAGGGTGAAGGCGGCAAAGGCGCGAGATGAGGTGTTGGGGCGGGTCGAGGTCATCGTTGCAGGGCCGCCAACGACAGGCTGCGCGCTCTGCCGACGCAGACGGTGCGCTCCCCTCCCCCTTGCGGGGAGGGGTTGGGGGTGAGGGTAGCCCCACAAAGACTGCCGCCGGAGCTACCCCCCTCCCCACCCCACAAGGGGGGAGGGAGCGCACCGCGCCGGCGGCGATCCGTTAAGTCCCTCATCGCGGCGTTTTGTCCACCAAACGGCCGGGCGCGGCCTTGTGGTGGAATTGCAGGGCGATCAGCAGCGACTTCATCGCGCGCAGCGGCAGCAGCGTCGTCACCAGGATCAGCGGTCCCCATAGCGCGGCATGGACCCAGAACGGCGGCTGATACTTCACCTCGACGATCAGGGCGGCGCCGACCACGATGGCGCCAGCGAGCATCATGATGAAGATCGCCGGACCGTCGCCGGTGTCGATGAAGGCGTAGTCGAGATCGCAGGCTTCGCAACGCTTGCGCAGGTTGAGGAAGCCGTCGAACAGCTTGCCCCGGCCGCAGCGCGGGCAGCGGCAGGCGAGCCCGCGCAGGACGGTCTGGGCCAAAGTGACGGGCGGGTGGGTGGTCATGGTGTCTTGCCCCCTGGGCGGCCGGGCGACGCCTCATGGTGATACAACCGGAGGCGACGAGAGCGGATCACATTTCGATCAACCGCCGGGCGCCGCCGCAACGAGAAAGGGCGGCCCGACGGCCGCCCCTTCTTAGCACGTTCGGCGGAACCGGTACGCGCCAGCTTCAGTGCGCGCCGTGGGCCATCGCCTCGGCGCCGTGGCCCCAGACGTAGATGCAGATGAACAGGAACAGCCAGACCACGTCGACGAAGTGCCAGTACCAGGCGGCGAACTCGAAGCCGAGATGCTGCTTGGGCGTGAAGTGGCCGGCATAGGCGCGCGCCAGGCAGACGATCAGGAAGATCGTGCCGACCAGGACGTGGAAGCCGTGGAAGCCGGTCGCCATGAAGAAGGTCGAGCCGTAGATGTGGCCGGCGAACGAGAACGTCGCGTGGCTGTACTCATAGGCCTGCACGCAGGTGAAGGTGGCACCCAGGAGGATGGTGAGGATCAGGCCGTATTTCAGACCCTTGCGGTCGCCCTCGAGCAGCGCGTGGTGTGCCCAGGTCACCGTGGTGCCAGAGGTCAGCAGGATCAGCGTATTGAGCAGCGGCAGATGCCAGGGATCGAAGGTCTCGATGCCTTTTGGCGGCCAGACGCCGCCGAACAGGGCGTCGCGGGTGACCTGCACCTCGAAGTTCGGATACAGCGCGGCATTGAAATAGGCCCAGAACCAGGCGACGAAGAACATCACCTCGGAGGCGATGAACAGGATCATGCCGTAGCGGTGATGGAGCTGCACCACGCGGGTGTGATCGCCCTTGTACTGCGCTTCCTTGATGACGTCGCCCCACCAGCTCGCCATGGTGTAGAGCACGCCGATGGTGCCGATGCCGAACACGACCGGCGCGGCGCCAAACATCTTGTGCATCCAGCCGATCGCGCCGAACGCCATGATGAAGGCCGAGACCGAGCCGACGAACGGCCAGGGGCTCGGGTCGACGAGATGGTAGTCGTGATGCTTGGCGTGCGCCTCAGCCATGTCAGGTCTCTCCCCAGATCGATGCCGGTCGCGCCGGCACGGTGTCGTTCAACAGCAATGGTCCCCGGATATCGGACGTCCGCGCGGTCACAGGTTGCCCCGCGGTTTGTCCGGCTCGCCCGCGGCGATCGGCTTGGGCTCGGCGTCGCGAACGGGATAGAAGGTGTAGGACAGCGTGATCGTCTTCAGCCCGTCATTCTCGTGATCGGCCGTGATCGCCGGATCGACGTAGAACACGACAGGCATCTCACGGGTCTCGCCCGGGGCCATGGTCTGTTCGGTGAAGCAGAAGCAGTTGATCTTCTGGAAATAGGCGCCCGACGTCAGCGGCGTCACGTTGTAGGCCGCTTGCGCCATGGTGGTGCGCGCCGCCTGGTTGGTGACCTTGTAGTAGACCGTGACCACCTCGCCGATCGCGACCTCGATCTCGGTCTTCTCCGGCTCGAACTTCCACGGCAGCCCGCCGGCGACATTGGCATCGAAACGGATGCCGATCCGGCGCGCCAGCGGCGCCGACGACGGCGCCGCGGTCGCGACCTGCGTGGTGCCGTTGAAGCCGGTGGCGCGGCAGAACCAGTTGTAGAACGGCACGGCGGCATAGGACGCGCCGACCATCAGCACCACGACGGCGCCGCAGATGCCGCCGACCAGCGCATCACGGCCGAGGCCGCGGCGCGGCGCGGCCGGCGCTGTCGCCGGAACGATCTGGTCGGTTGTCTCCATTGCGGTCTGCTTCGCCCTGTCCTGCATCGCGTCTCTACATCGGCCGATTCAGCACCGCGGGACCCTTCACCATGGTCACCGCGAAGAACAGCACCACCAGCACGCCGAGCGCGAGCGCAATCGCGATCGAGCGGCGACGGCGGCTGCGCAGCTGCGCCTCGGTGAGGACGATGCCCTCTTGCTCGTTCGGATCTGCCATCGTGATCGCCATGTTTTCCAGTCTCGCGCCTCTTACCAGATCAGCGGCGCGATCATGCGCGCGACCGCTTCGAGCCCGAGCGTCGCGAACAGCGCGAACAGATACAGGATCGAAAAGGCGAACAGCCTGCGGTTGGCGCGCAGCGAGGCGATGCGCTCGCGCTTGCGGAACACCCCGATCGCCAGCCACAGCATGCCGGCGCCGAGCGCGAGCGAGACCACGCCGTAGACGGCATCGAAATAGCCGAGCGGCCAGGGCGCCAGCGCGACCGCCACCAGCACGATCGTGTAGAGCAGGATCTGCAGCCGGGTCGCATCGGGGCCGGCGACCACCGGCAGCATCGGCACGCCGGCGCGGGCGTAATCGTCGCTGCGGAACAGCGCCAGCGCCCAGAAATGCGGCGGGGTCCAGAAGAAGATGATCAGGAACAGCCAGAGCGGCTCCGGCGCGATCGATCCGGTGGCCGAAACCCAGGCGACCACCGGCGGCAGGGCGCCGGCGGCGCCGCCAATGACGATGTTCTGCGCGGTCCAGCGCTTCAGCCACAGCGTGTAGATCACGACGTAGAAGAAGATGGTGAAGGCGAGCAGCGCGCCGGCGAACCAGTTGACGAGGATGCCCAGCGTCAGCACCGAGAAGAACGACAGCGTGATGCCGAAGGCGAGGGCCTCCTGGCGGGTGACGCGGCCGCGCGGGATCGGGCGGTTGGCGGTGCGCGACATCAGCGAGTCGATGTCGCCTTCCAGCGCCATGTTCAGCGCCCCGGAGGCCCCGGCCCCGACCGCGATGCACAGCAGCGAGGTGATGGCGAGCACCGGGTGGAAATGGCCCGGGGCGATCAGCAGGCCGATCAACGCCGTGAAGATCACGAGCGACATCACCCGCGGCTTCAGGAGCGCGAGATAATCGCCGACATCGGCCTCGGAAATCCGCGGGCCGACGGCAATGGCGTTCTGATCGATGACCGACACGACGAATCCAGACTTCAATTCACAGGCTTCAATTCAAACGGCTCTGACGCAGGGCGCGCCAGAACCTCGATTCAAGACTCCATCCGGCAAACCATCGGGCGCACCACCGGCGGATATCGACGCGGCGCCGGATGGGCGCCGCGTCGGAGAGATCGGACTCACTGCACCTTCGGCAGCACCTCGAACTGGTGGAACGGCGGCGGCGAGGACAGGGTCCATTCCAAGGTCGTCGCGCCCGGTCCCCACGGATTGTTCGCCGCCTGCTGCTTGCGCATGAAGGCGTCGACGACCCCGTAGATGAAGATCAGCACGCCGAAGGCCGAGATGTAGGAGCCGATCGACGACACCAGATTCCAGCCGGCATAGGCATCGGGATAGTCGATGTAGCGGCGCGGCATGCCCGACAGGCCGAGGAAGTGCTGCGGGAAGAACACCAGGTTGACGCCGACGAAGGTGACCCAGAAGTGCGCCTTCGCGATCGTCTCGTTGTACATGTAGCCGAACATCTTCGGGAACCAGTAGTACCAGCCCGCGAAGATGGCGAACACGGCGCCGAGCGACAGCACGTAGTGGAAGTGCGCGACGACGTAATAGGTGTCCTGCAGCACGCGGTCGACGCCGGCATTCGCCAGCACGACGCCGGTGACGCCGCCGACCGTGAACAGGAAGATGAAGCCCACCGCCCACAGCATCGGCGCGCGGAATTCGATCGAGCCGCCCCACATCGTGGCGATCCAGGAGAAGATCTTCACGCCGGTGGGCACCGCGATCACCATGGTGGCGGCGACGAAATAGGCCTGCGTCGCCGAGGACATGCCGACCGTGTACATGTGGTGCGCCCACACCACGAAGCCGATGCCGCCGATCGCGACCATGGCGTAGGCCATGCCGAGATAGCCGAACACGGGCTTGCGCGAGAAGGTCGACACGATCTGACTGATCATGCCGAAGCCGGGCAGGATCAGGATGTACACTTCCGGATGGCCGAAGAACCAGAACAGATGCTGGAACAGCAGCGGGTCGCCGCCGCCGGCCGGATCGAAGAAGGTGGTGCCGAAATTGCGGTCGGTCAGCATCATGGTGATGGCGCCGGCGAGCACCGGCAGCGACAGCAGCAACAGGAACACCGTCACCAGGATCGACCACACGAACAGCGGCATCTTGTGCAGGGTCATGCCCGGCGCACGCATGTTGAAGATCGTGGTGATGAAGTTGATCGAGCCGAGGATCGACGACGCACCGGCGAGATGCAGCGACAGGATCGCGAAATCCACCGCCGGTCCCGGATGACCCGAGGTCGACAGCGGCACATACATCGTCCAGCCGGCGCCGACGCCGTTGGCGCCGGGCTCGCCCTCGACGAAGGTCGAGGTCAGCAGCAGCGCGAACGAGGCCGGCAGCAGCCAGAACGAGATGTTGTTCATGCGCGGGAACGCCATGTCCGGCGCACCGATCATCAGCGGCACCATCCAGTTGCCGAAGCCGCCGATCATCGCCGGCATGACCATGAAGAAGATCATGATCAGGCCGTGCGAGGTCACGAACACGTTGTAGGTGTGGTTCTCGTGAAAGAACTGCACGCCCGGATACATCAGCTCGATGCGGATCGCGACCGACATGACGAGGCCGATGATGCCGGCGCACACCGCGAAGATCAGATACATCGTGCCGATGTCTTTGTGGTTGGTCGAATAGATCCAGCGGCGCCATCCGGTCGGATGGTCGTGCGCGTGATCGTCATGGCCGGTCAGGGTCGTCGCGTTCGTCGCCATTGTCCAATCCTCAGTGTCCCCGTAGGCCGCGCGAGGCGGCCCTCAATCCTAAGCGCTCGTCCCCGCGCGCTACTGCGATATGCCCGCAGCCGACGCGTAGGTGCTCGCGGGCGCGCTGGCGTACTTCTTCTTGGCGTCCTCGACCCAGGCGGTGAATTCCTGGTCGCTCACGACGCGCACCGCGATCGGCATGTAGGCGTGGTCCTTGCCGCACAGCTCGGAGCACTGGCCGTAATACATGCCGACCTTGGTCGCCTTGAACCAGGTCTCGTTGAGGCGGCCGGGAATGGCGTCGATCTTGATGCCGAAGGACGGCACGGCGAAGGAGTGGATGACGTCGGCGCCGGTGGTCTGGACGCGAATCACCTTGTTGACCGGCACGACCATCTCATTGTCGACCGCCAGCAGGCGCGGCTTCTTGTCCTGCACCATCAGCGAGTCGAACTCGAACTTGCCGTTGTCGGGATAGGCGTAGCTCCAGTACCACTGCTTGCCGGTCGCCTTGATCGTGAGGTCGGCCTTCGGCACGTCGAGCTCGAGGAACAGCAGGCGGAACGACGGCACCGCAATGGTGACGAGGATCAGCACCGGGATCAGCGTCCACGCCACTTCGAGCAGCGTGTTGTGCGTGGTCCGCGACGGCACCGGATTGGCGCGCGCGTTGAACTTGACCACCACGGCGATCAGCAGCGCCAGCACGAACAGCGTGATGATGGTGATGATCGTCAGCAGCAGGCCGTGGAACCAGGTGATGTTCTCCATCACCGGCGTCGCAGCCTCCTGCAGCTTGACTTCCCATGGCGCCGGCTGCCCCGTTTCAGCAAACGCCGCTCCACCCGACACGAGCGTCATGCCCGTTACAGCCAACCCCAGCAAGGCGCTCAATTGGCCTTTCGACATCTTCATGCCGTCGCGCTCCCTTCAGAACTTTCCCCCTCAGCGCACCGCCCGCTTCACGCGGCGGCGCGCCGTTCGATCCGCTCTCCTGACAAATGGCCTTCGGGCGGATGCATAGAAAAGCACCTGGGCCAGTTCACTGGAATGACGAAATCTTTCTTCTCAAACCATAATTCTTGATCTATCGCAATGCAGTCTTGCGCCGGATATCGCGCGCCGCGCTGTTCGTCGCGACAAGCGTATTTTCCGGGAGATTGCCGCACGCCGTGATTTCGCGGGCAACGGGCGCTTGACAGGCGTGCGGCGCGATGTAGGCAAACGGGACACGGCCGTTTGCGAGGCTGATTCGGCGAGGCGCAGCGGCAGCGCCCACCGGGGTGCGGCCATATTTGGTATCGTTTCGTGCCGTACGCCGGTGACGCTGTCCTCAAGACGCCATCATTGCCGTATCATGGCGTCGGACGCGCAGATCACCCACAGGAAATTGTCATGGCACCGACCCGGATCAGGGTTTCAACGGACAGGACAGCTGACATGCCGACCCCAGCTGCGAATGACTCGCGCCGTTTGTACCGATTCAGCGCGGTGCGTGCGCGACTCACGCATGTCGCCGCAATGACCTCCGCCGCAGCAACGGCGATCGCGCTGATGGCCGCGACGGTGGTCGGCGTGCCGCACGCGGCGTTGGCACAGGGCGCGGTGCGCTCGGTGCATGGCGACTGGCAGATCCGCTGCGACACGCCGCCGGGCGCGCAGAGCGAGCAGTGCGCGCTGATCCAGAGCGTCGTGGCCGAGGACCGCTCCAATGCCGGCCTCACCGTGATCATGCTGAAGACCGCCGACCAGAAGAGCCGGCTGATGCGGGTGGTGGCGCCGCTCGGCGTGCTGCTGCCCTCCGGCCTCGGCCTGAAGCTCGACAACCAGGACGTCGGCCGCGCCGGCTTCGTGCGCTGCCTGCCCAATGGCTGCGTCGCCGAGGTGGTGCTGGAGGACAAGCTGCTCGGCCAGCTCAAGACGGCCAAGACCGCGACCTTCATCATCTTCGAGACGCCGGAGGAAGGGATCGGCTTCCCGCTGAGCCTCAACGGACTGGCCGAAGGCTTCGACAAGCTGCCCTGACGTTGGCCACGATTGACAGGCCCCTCCCGCGCACGATGCCGTGATCGAGCCGTGAGTTCGCGCGTCTGAATGCGCGCGCCGCGGCCTCAGCGCGGGCCGTCGAGCGCCAGCGCCATCACCAGCAGGGTCTTGTCGAACCCGTCATCGCCAGGCTCCCGCGGCTGCACCGCCTTGAGCAGGAATCCGGCCTTCTGGTACAGCCGGATAGCGTTGGTGTTGCTGCGGTAGACCGTGAGCTCGACACGCGAGAAGCCGGCCGCCCGCGCGGCCTCGAGCGCCGCCGCCATCAGTCGCCTGCCGAGGCCCTGGTGCCGGAACTGCGGCATTAGGCCCATGCCGAGCACCCCGATCCGGGCATCGATTGGCCCCGATTTGGGCGTCACATCGCACCAGCCGACCACCTCCCCGGCCGAGAGAGCGACGAATTGCGGATATCCCTCGTGGATGTTGTTCAGAATGAAGGCGCGCGTGGACTCCAGCGGCGGCGCCTGCACGAACGACAAATAGCGCCGCTCGCGCGCGACATGATCGAGCGTGCGGTGGAAGCTCTCGATGTGAGCGGACGTGATGGGAACGATCTCAACCATGTCAGTTCGGTAATCATCCAGCCCCTCGCGCCCCGGCGTCAAAACAACTATCTTGGAATGAACGCTCCGACAACGGATTGAAACATGACTGCTCCCACCACTTCCCTGCTCGAGCGCGCCAATCTGGATCGCGATGCGGTCCGGAGCGAGGTCGCGCGCGGCCTGGCCGGTGCCGATGACGGCGAATTGTTCTTCGAATACAGCCAGACCGAGGCGCTGACCTTCGACAATGGCCGGCTGAAGCAGGCGACCTACGACACCAGTCAGGGCTTCGGCCTGCGCGCGGTGAAGGACGACGCGGTCGGCTATGCCCATTCCTCCGACGTGTCGCTGCCGGCTCTGATGCGCGCCGCCGATGCGGTGAGCGCGGTCAGGGGCGGCTATTCCGGCACGTTCGCGAGCGCACCGCCGCACACCAACGTCCGGCTCTATGGCGACGACAATCCGCTGGACGCCCCGGGCTTCGAAACCAAGGTCAAGCTGCTCGGCGAGATCGACGCGTATCTGCGCGACAAGGATCCGCGCGTGCGCCAGGTGACGGTGAGCCTGGGCGCGACCTGGCAGGTCGTGGAGATCCTGCGGCCCGACGGCGAGAGCTATCGCGACATCCGCCCGCTGGTGCGCGTGAACATCTCCGTCGTCGCCGGCCAGGGTGATCGCCAGGAGAGCGGCGGCAAGGGCTATGGCGGCCGCGAGGCCTATGCGCGCTTCATCGAGACCAAGGCGTGGCGCGAGGCCGCCGACGGCGCGCTGCGCGAGGCGCTGGTCAACCTGGAGTCTGTCCCCGCCCCCGCCGGCGAGATGGACGTCGTGTTAGGGGCCGGCTGGCCCGGCGTGATGCTGCACGAGGCCGTCGGCCACGGCCTCGAGGGCGACTTCAACCGCAAGAAGACCTCGGCCTTTGCCGGACTGCTGGGCAAGCCGGTCGCCGCCAAGGGCGTCACCGTGGTCGACGACGGCACCATGGCCTCGCGCCGCGGCTCGCTGTCGATCGACGACGAGGGCACGCCGACCAGCCGTACCTTGCTGATCGAGGACGGCATTCTCGTCGGCTACATGCAGGACCGCCAGAACGCGCGGCTGATGAACATGGCGCCGACCGGCAACGGCCGCCGCCAGGGCTACGCACATGTGCCGATGCCGCGCATGACCAACACCTACATGCTGGCCGGCGAGCACGACCCGGCCGAAATCATCGCATCCGTCAAGAACGGCATCTATGCCGTCAATTTCGGCGGCGGCCAGGTCGACATCACCTCGGGCAAATACGTCTTCCAGTGCACCGAGGCCTACAGGATCGAGAACGGCAAGGTCGGTGCGCCGGTGAAGGGCGCGATGCTGATCGGCAACGGCCCGACGGATTTGAACCGCATCAGCATGATCGGCAACGATCTGTCGCTCGATACCGGCATCGGCACCTGCGGCAAGAACAGCCAGGGCGTGCCGGTCGGCGTCGGTCAGCCGACGCTTCGCATGGATCGCATCACCGTTGGAGGCACGGGCCGATGAGCCTCGACAAGATGTCCACGAGCAAGATCGGAACCAAGGCCGTGCGTAAGGAAACCACTTGGGGCGGTCAGCTTGCGCAACTCGCCGCCGTGGTGATGGTGGTGTTCGTCGCCAAGGGCGCGATCGCCGAGCCGTTCTACGTGCCGTCCGGCTCGATGGAGCCGACCCTGATGATCGGCGACGCCCTGCTGGCGTCGAAATTCCCCTATGGCTACGGCACCTCGTCGCTGCCGATGCAGATCACGCTGCCGGAGACGGGACGCCTGTTCGGCGAGACGCCGAAGCGCGGCGACGTCGTCGTGTTCCGCTGGCCGGGCGACAACTCGCAGGCCTGGGTCAAGCGCGTCGTCGGCCTGCCCGGCGACCGCATCCAGATGCGCCAGGGCCAGCTCTACATCAACGGCCAGGCAGCCGCGCTGAAGCCGGACGGCATCGGCGATGCCGAGGACGACACCGGCCGCAACGAGCCGGCCTATCGTTACGTCGAGACGCTGCCGAACGGCGTGTCGCATTTGATCTTCAAGATGCGCGACAACGGCCGGCTCGACAACACCCCGGAGGTGACCGTTCCGCCCGGCAAGCTGTTCGTGCTCGGCGATAACCGCGACAACTCCGCCGACAGCCGCGTTGCCTTGCGCGACGGCGGCGTTGGCCTGCTGCCGATCGACAACCTCGTGGGCCGCGCCGATGCGGTGGTCGGCTCCTGGGACCTCGGCTTCAAGAACCAGCCGGTCTGGGCCTGGCTGTCGGGCTTCCGGCTGGATCGCTTCTTCACCGCGGTGCGCTGAGCGGACCGCGGCCGTGACCTTCGACGATGTCAGGGCGCTTGCGCTGACATGGCCGGAGGTCGAGGACGGCACGTCCTACGGGACGCCCGCGCTGAAGGTGCGCAAGAAGATGCTGGCGCGGCTGAAGGAGGACGGGGACAGCCTCGTCCTTCCGGGCGTGCCGCCGGACGAACGCGCGATGCTGGTCGAGACGCGCCCAAGGCTGTTCTATTTCACCGATCACTACCGCGACTATCCGATCGTGTTGCTGCGCCTGTCGAAGGCGAAGCGCGCCGACGCAGAGCCGCTGTTGCGCCGGCAGTGGCGGGCCCTGGCGTCAAGGAGAGCCGTAGCCGTGTTCGATCGCGGCTGAAACGGGCTGCACGCCGTTCTCCATCTCGTGTATTGAACGTGCCGACGGCACCCATGTTCTGATGCCTTCGACCATCATGACCAAAGACGATTTCATCGCAGCCGCGCTGCGCAACCCCGTCAACACCGCGATCATGCGCGTGCTGCGTGAAACGGCCGTGCCCGATGCCTGGGTCGTCGCCGGCTGCCTGACTCAGAGCGTCTGGAACGTGCGGACCGGCCGTCCGATCGATCACGGCATCAACGACTACGACATCTTCTATTTCGATCCGGATACGTCGTGGGATGCTGAGGACGCCGTCATCCGGCGCATCACATCCTGCCTCCATGACATCGAAGCCAAGGTGGAGGTGCGCAACCAGGCCCGCGTCCATCTCTGGTATCCCGCCAAGCACGGTCGTCCCTACTCCGCCGTGTCGCGATCAACCGATGGAATCGACCGGTTTCTCACCGTCAACACGCAGGTCGGGCTCCGCCCCGTCGCCGATGGATATGAGCTCTATGCGCCCAAGGGCCTCGGTGACATCGCGCAGATGATCGTGCGGCCGAACCACACGGCCAATTTCTCGGCGACGAACTACATCGCCAAGGCGGAACGTTGGAAGGCACTGTGGCCTGAGATCACCGTGATCGTCGCGGAAGACTAACATTGTTGGACCAACACGTGAAACGACAGGGACGCAGGCATCTTCGTTTGCCGTCCCATAGCCGGCCCGCAAAATAGCGGCCCTCGTCGCCCCGCGCTATCGCACCACGCCTGACGTGAACCCCGCGCGGCGCCGCGGCGGCTTGATCTCCTTCTTCAGGAAGCAATGCGCCTCCTTGCCGGCATAGCCGGGCCGCGAGAAGGTCCAGGCCCGGCATTTGTTGTCGCCGGTGCAGGCGGCCTTGCAGATCTCCTCGGCGTCGGCGGCCTTCTCTTCCTTCTTGTCCGCCGCCTTGTCACCGCTGCTCTTGTCGCCCTTGTCGGCGGCCTTCTCGGCCTTGTCGCCGCCCTTCAGATCGGTGGTCTTGATGTCGAAGCTGCGGTAGTCGCCGCCGGGACGGTCGATCGACGTCTCGACCGCATCGTTGCGGATCTCGACGACGCCCGCGCCACGCACGCCGGAAACGCAGCAATTGTCCGGCACGCGCGCCGGCACGCTGTTCTTGAGCCAGCACACCGCACCCGCTTCCATCACGGTCGGATAGTTGAAGCTCCAGGCGCGGCACCGCCGGTCGTGCTCGCACAGCAGCGCGCAATCGGCCGGGTCGCCGGAGGTGATCGGCGCGCTCATGTAGTCGCCGCCGGGACGATCGGAATAGGTCTGGGCTGAAGCCGGCGTCAGGCACGCAGCCGCGAACAGGCACGCCAGTGCCCTCAGCCATGCCCCGATGAAGCGCCCCACGCGCCGCCGCTGAACCATCCGACCCATTGTTAATGTTCGAGTTTTCTTGCGAGTTTTTAGGCAGTCATTTGATCGCCACGAACCTGTATGGCGGATGAACGGCTCGGACCGGTGGGAGCAGCGGAAGGCAACGCAGCGGCGCCCAGGCGCTGAATCGAACCTGGGACACAAATCGCAACAAAAAACAGCGGACCCAAGCCGCCAGCCGCCTCAACGTGGAGCAGGCGGCGCAGCGAACCTGCGACGGTCGCAGGCTCAGCCGTTCCGATCAGAACGCATATTCGTCGTAGGCCGGCTCGACCGAGCCGCCCCACGGGCCGTCGAACTTCTCCAGCATCTCCTCGGCAGGCGAGCGGCCGCAATCGATGATCTGATCGAGCGGCTCGAGATAACGGCTCTCGTCGCGGCCGAGATGGTCGATGCGACCGCGCCGGCGCAGGCCGAGATGCGCCAGGGTCAGGCATTCCTTGGCGATCTCGAACACGTAGCGATTGCGGATACGCGCCTTGAAGCCGAGGCGCGGCACGTCGTCGCGCAGGTTCTGGCGCTCGAACGCGGTCCAGGTCTTGACCAGGTCCCAGGCCGCGTCGAGGCTGACGTCATCGTAGAGCAGGCCGACCCAGAACGCCGGCAGCGCCGGCAGCCGGCCCCACGGCACACCGTCGGCACCGCGCATTTCCAGATAGCGCTTCAGGCGCACCTCCGGGAAGATCGTCGAGAGGTGATTGGCCCAATCCGACAGCGTCGGACGCTCGCCCGGCATCGCCGGGTTCTTGCCTTCGAAGAAGTCGCGGAACGAGGTGCCGGAGACGTCGATATAGGCCTCCTCGCGTTTCACGAAATACATGGGAACATCGAGCGCGTAGTCGACCCAGCGCTCGAAGCCCATGCCATCCTCGAACGCCCACGGGATCATGCCCGAGCGCTGATTGTCAGTGTCGCGCCAGATCTCGGAGCGGAACGACAGGAAGCCGTTCGGCTTGCCTTCGGTGAATGGCGAATTGGCGAACAGCGCGGTCGCGATCGGCTGCAGCGCCACCGAGACCCTGAGCTTCTTGACCATGTCGGCTTCGGAGGAGAAGTCGAGATTGGTCTGCACGGTGCAGGTCCGGTACATCATGTCGAGGCCGTAACGGCCGACCTTCGGCATGTAGCTGGTCATGATCTTGTAGCGGCCCTTGGGCATCACCGGAATTTCGGCGCGCGACCAGGACGGCGTCATGCCCAAGCCGAGAAAGCCGATGCCGAGCGGAGTTGCGATCTCGCGTACCTGCGCCAGATGCGCCATCAGTTCCGCATGCGTCTGGTGCACGGTCTCGACCGGCGCGCCCGACAGCTCGAACTGGCCGCCCGGCTCCAGCGAGATGGCGCCGCCACCGGTGACATCATAGAGCCCGATGATGTTGCCGCGCTCCATGATCGGCTCCCAGCCGAGCAGGAGCTTCATGCCTTCGAGCAGCGCGCCGATGCCGCGCGCACCCTCGTAAGGGACCGGGCGGTGACCGTCGAGCGTGAACGGCGTCTTCTCGTGCTCGGTCCCGATGCGGAAGGCGGACGGCGGCTTCACGCCGGCCGCGAGCCACGCCACCAGTTCGTCGCGCGACTGCAGCGGGGTCATATCGATCTGGTCACGCGCCATGGGAGTCTCGGTTCAGAAGCGCTTCGAGGGTCGCGCGTGGTGACAGGAAGGGCCGCGGACCCCAGGGGGCCGCGGATGTGAATGGGAACGGATGCTTCATCGGGTCGCCGCGCCCTCTCCAGCCGCCAACGGAGCGGCCTGACCACAGGAGCAGCCAAGCCGATCCAGCAGCATGCAAAGCTTGGCGGCGTCGGTATCCGACAGCTTGGAGCCGACATGCTTCTCGATCGCGGCGGAATAGGCCGACCACATCCGCTTCTGCAGTTCGCGTCCGGCCTCGGTGATCTCGACGAACTGGCCGCGCTTGTCCATCTTGCATTCGCGCCGGACGACCAGACCTTCTTCGACCAGCCGGTCGATCAGCCGGGAAGTGGAATATTGCGGGATCAGCATCTGCCGCTCGAGCTCGACCGGGCGCAGCTCGCCCGCGGGGGCCCGGGACAGCTCCAGCAGCGCATCATACCAGGCGAGCGGCGGAAAACCGGCCTTCTTCAGCTCCTGCTCGACGCAGTCCAGCACCCGGCTCTGGACCCGCATCAGGCGGATCCAGGCGGCGGTCGCCTCGGTCGATGGTTTGCGTTTCATGGGCCGGCTCGTATCCTTCAGGTCCTCGTTCTAGCGCATTCGATGCACCTGCATCAATCTTGACTATTCCATGCAAGTGCATGTAAGGGCGGGTGTGACGCCGCGATCGGTTCCAACCACGACGATGGTCTCACGGAGGGAATACCCAATGAAGCTTTATTATTCACCCGGCGCCTGCTCGCTCTCGCCCCACATCGCCCTGCTCGAGGCCGGCCTGCCCTACGATCTCGTCAAGGTCGATCTGCGCGCCAAGACCCTGGAAAATGGCGACGATTACCTCAAGGTCAATCCGAAGGGCCAGGTGCCGGCGCTCGGGTTGCCGAGCGGCGAGATCGTGACCGAAGGCCCGGTCATCGTCCAGATGATCGCCGACCGGGCGGCGACCAAGAACCTCGCCCCGGCGCGCGACAGCGGCGAGCGCTACAAGCTCTTGGAGTGGCTGAACTTCATCACCTCGGAGCTGCACAAGAATTTCAGCCCGATGTTCTCGCCGGTGCTCGCCGACGACGCCAAGGCGTTCTTCAAGGACCGCGTGATGGGCAAGTTCAAATATATCGACGGCCAGCTTGCCGGCCACGACTATCTGATGGGCCAGCAGTTCACGGTCGCCGACGGCTATCTGTTCACCATCCTGACCTGGGCGGACCGGATGAAGTTCGACCTGTCGGCGATGCCGAATCTGGTGGCCTACAAGAACCGCGTCGCCGCGCGGCCGAAGGTGCAGGAGGCGCTGACGAAGGAAGGGCTGATGAAGGCGGGGTGAGGGTTTGCTTCTTACGAAGCGATTGCGACGCCACGAAGCCGGTGAGCTCCCCTCCCCCTTGCGGGGAGGGGTCGGGGGTGGGGGTCCACACGATGACTCCCGCTGAGTCCACCGACCTGCGTGCTCCATCGCGACCGCGAGAACGCAGGACGGACGCTATCCCCTCTGCAGACTACGCTCGTGATAAAAAGGCCGGCGCAGCGAGGGATGTCTCCAGGACTGTGAGACCTTTTCCTGAGACCCCCACCCCCGACCCCTCCCCGCAAGGGGGAGGGGAGCGCACCGTCGATGCGGTGCTATCGAGACTCATCAGGCAGCCCGCAATCGTCAAGCCGCCGCCTTCTTCGGCGGAAAGCGGCCGTAGAAGGTTTCGCCCTTGGCGGCCATCTCTTCCAGCAGCTTCGGCGGGGCGAAGCGCGAGCCGTACTTCTCTGTGAACTTGTGGCACAGCTCGACGAACTTCTTCGTGCCCATGAAGTCGATGTAGGACAGCGTGCCGCCGGTGAACGGCGCGAAGCCGAAACCGAGGATCGAGCCGACATCGGCCTCGCGCACGTCGGTGATGACGTGGTCCTCGACGGTGCGCGCAGCCTCCACCGCCTGCACCACCAGGAAGCGCTGCTTCAGCTCCTCGACGTCGAGCGTGTCGGGATCGAGATGCTTGGGCTGGAGCTTGGCGAGATCCGGCCACAGGCTCTTCTGACCCTTGCCCTTCTCGGGATAGTCGTAAAAGCCCTTGGCGTTCTTGCGGCCGAAGCGACCCTGCTTCTCGACCAGCTCGACCATCAGCTTCTTGTGGTCCTGGTTGATCGCGTTGGGCCCGAGATCGTGCTCGGTCGCCTTCATGATCTTGAGGCCGAGATCGAGCGCGACCTCGTCCGACAGCGACAGCGGGCCAACCGGCATGCCGGCCATCTTGGCCGCGTTCTCGATCATCGCCGGCGGCACGCCTTCGAGGAACATCTCGTTGCCCTCGGCGATGTAGCGCATCACGCAGCGGTTGGCGAAGAAGCCGCGGGAGTCGTTGACCACGATGGGCGTCTTGCCGATGGTGCGGACATAGTCGAGCGCGGTCGCCAGCGCGACGTCGCCGGTGGCCTTGCCCATGATGATCTCGACCAGCATCATCTTCTCGACCGGCGAGAAGAAGTGGATGCCGATGAAGCGGCCCTGGTCCTTGAACTCCTCGGCCAGCGAGGTGATCGGCAAGGTCGAGGTGTTGGAGGCGAAGATCGCGCCGTCCTTCAGATGCTGCTGCGCCTTGGCGTAGGTCTCGGCCTTGACCTTGCGGTCCTCGAACACGGCCTCGATGACCAGGTCGCAATCCTTCAGCGCGGCGTAGTCGGCGGTCGCGGTGATGCGGCCCATGATCGCCTCCGCCTCGCCCGGCTTGGCGCGGCCCTTCTTGACCAGACCATCGACCACGCTCTGGGCATGCGCCTTGCCCTTGTCGGCGCTCTCCTGGTCGCGGTCGATCAGCACGACCTCGAGGCCACCGCGCGCCGAGACGTAGCCGACGGATGCGCCCATGAAGCCGGCGCCGATCACGGCGATCTTCTTCAGCTTGCTTGGCGGCACGTCGGCCGGACGACGCGCGCCCTTGTTCAACTCCTGCATCGACAGGAACAGGCTGCGGATCATCGCTGCGGCTTCCTTGGAGCGCAGGATGTGGGCGAAGTAGCGCGACTCGACGCGCAGCGCGGCGTCGATCGGCAACTGCAGGCCCTCATAGACGCAGCTCATGATCGCGCGCGCGGCCGGATAGTTGTCGTAGGTCTCGCGGCGGTAGATGGCGTTGCCGGCCGGGAACATCATCATGCCGTTCTTCGAGAACACCGGGCCGCCCGGCAGCTTGAAGCCCTTCTCGTCCCACGGCTGAACGGCCTTGCCGCCGCCCTTGATCCAGTCCTTGGCGGCCTTGATGAGGTCAGCCGCCGGAACGATGGCGTCGACCAGCTTCAAGGCCTTGGCCTTGTCGAGCGTCAGCGCCTCGCCCTTCAACAGCAGGTTCATCGCGTCCTGCGGCTGCACGATGCGCGGCACGCGCTGGGTGCCGCCGGCGCCGGGGAACAGGCCGACCTTGATCTCGGGCAGGCCGAGACGGGTCTTCGGGTTCTCGGCCGCGACGCGGTGATGGCAGGCCAAGGTCAGCTCGAAGCCGCCGCCGAGCGCGAGGCCGTTGATCGCGGCGACCCACGGTTTGCCCGACGTTTCCATAGCCCGGTAGATCTGCGAGAAGCGCCGGCTGTTGTCGAACAGCATCTGGTTGGCGGCTTCCTCGCCCTTGCCCTTCAGCACCTCGGCATAGGAGCGGTTCATGCCCTCGAGCATGGACAGGTCGGCGCCGGCGCAGAACGCCTCCTTGGCCGAGGTGATGACGACGCCCTTGATGGCGGCGTCAGCAGTGGTCTCCTTGACGATGGTCTCGAGTTCGATCGCCGAGGTCTCGTCCAGCACGTTCATCGAACGTCCCGGGATGTCCCAGGTGATCAGCGCAATGCCGTCGGCATCGGTTTCGAGCTTGAAGTTCTTGAAGGCCATGTGGTGCTCCCTCGTGCCTGCAGCCGGTCGGCGCGGCAAAAAATCCTGCGATCGTAGGGTGGGCAAAGGCGCCCTTGCGCCGTGCCCACCGACGGTGTCGATGAAGACGATGGTGGGCACGCTTCGCTTTGCCCACCCTACGTTAGGGGTTCGTCACACCCGCTCGATGATGGTCGCGGTGCCCATGCCGCCGCCGATGCACAGCGTGACCAGCGCGGTGGCCTTACCGGTGCGCTCGAGCTCGTCGAGCACGGTGCCCAGGATCATCGCGCCGGTGGCGCCGAGCGGATGGCCGAGCGCGATCGCGCCGCCATTGACGTTGATCCTGTCCTTGTCGATCTCGAACGCCTGCATGTAGCGCAGCACGACCGAGGCGAACGCCTCGTTGAGCTCGAACAGGTCGATGTCCGAGGTCTTCATGCCGGAGCGCTCGAACAGCTTCTCGGTGACGTCGACCGGGCCGGTCAGCATCATCGCCGGCTCGGATCCAATATTGGCGAAGGCGCGGATTTTCGCGCGCGGCTTCATGCCATACTTCGCCCCGGCCTCCTTGGTGCCGAGCAGCACCGCGCCGGCGCCGTCGACGATGCCCGAGGAGTTGCCGGCGTGATGCACGTAGTTGACGCGCTCGATCTCCGGATGCGACTGGATCGCCACCGCATCGAAGCCGCCCATCTGCGCCATGGCCGCGAATGACGGCTGCAGCTGCGCCAGCGACTGCATCGTCGTCGACGGTCGCATGTGCTCGTCCTTGGCGAGGATGGTCAGGCCGTTGATGTCCTTGACCGGAACGACAGACTTGTCGAAGCGGCCTTCCTCCCAGGACTTCGCCGCGCGCTGCTGGCTCTGCACCGCGTAGGCGTCGACGTCGTCGCGCGAGAAGCCGTACTTCGTCGCGATCAGATCGGCGGAGACACCCTGCGGCATGAAGTAGGCCGGCACCGCCATCGACGGGTCCATCGGCCAGGCGCCGCCGGAGGCGCCGATGCCGACGCGGCTCATCGACTCCGCGCCGCCGCCGATGACCAGCTCATGCTGGCCGCTCATGATCTGCGCGGCGGCGAAATTCACGGCGTCGAGGCCGGAGGCGCAGAAGCGGCTGATCTGAATGCCCGGGACGGCGTCGCCGAGACCCGCATTCAGCGCGGCGAAACGCGCGATGTCCGAGCCGGCCTCGCCGACCGGATCGACCACGCCGAGCACGACGTCATCGACCGCGTCCTCGGGAATGTTGTTGCGGTCCTTGAGCGCCTTCAAAGGCACCGTGGCGAGCGCGAGCGCGGTCACCTCATGCAGGCTGCCATCGGATTTGCCGCGGCCGCGGGGGGTACGCACGTGGTCGTAGATAAAGGCCTCAGGCATCACGCCCTCCTCATCTGATCGGATTCGTTGTCGTTGGTGTTCGACGGTAGCCGGCGCGCGAGCGGCGCACCGGCTACCGCCGCAGCATCAGAAGGCTTCCGCCGGCAGCTCCATCACGGTCGCGCAGCCGGTCTGCAGGCGCGCGAGATGGGCCGCCGTCTCGGGCAGCACGCGCTCCATGAAGAAGCGGCCCGTGACCAGCTTCGTGGTCAGATAGGTCGAGCTGTCGCCGGCCGCAATCTTGTCCTGCGCGACCTTGGCCATCTTCGCCCACATGTAGCCGAAGGTGACCAGCGCGAAGAGATGCATGTAGTCCGTCGCGGCGGCGCCGGCATTGTCCGGCTTGGTCATCGCGTTCTGCATCAGCCAGGTCGTGGCCTGCTGCAGATGGCCGAGCGCGGTCGACAACGGAGCGACGAACGGCTTCATCGCATCATTGCCGCCCTGCTCCTTGGCGAAGGAGCCGACCTCGGCGAAGAACGCCATCACGGCGCGGCCGCCGTCGCGCGGCAGCTTGCGGCCGACGAGGTCGAGCGCCTGGATGCCGTTGGCGCCCTCGTAGATCATCGCGATGCGGGCATCGCGCACGAACTGCTCCATGCCGTGCTCGGCGATGTAGCCGTGGCCGCCATACATCTGCTGCGCCTGCACCGCGTTGGCGAAGCCCATGTCGGTCATGTAGCCCTTCATGACCGGGGTCATCAGGCCCATGTGGTCGTCGGCGGCCTGGCGGTCCTTCGGGTCCTGCGAGCGGTGCGCGACGTCGCTCTTCAGCGAGGTCCAGACGACCATGGCGCGCGCGGCCTCGTTGAAGGCGCGGATCGACAGCAGGGTGCGGCGCACGTCGGGATGCACGATGATCGGATCGGCCGCCTTGTCGGGCGCCTTGGGCCCAGTCAGCGAGCGGCCCTGGATGCGCTCGCGCGCATAGGCGACCGCGTTCTGATAGGCGACCTCGGACTGCGCGAGCCCCTGCACGGCGACGCCGAGCCGGGCCTCGTTCATCATCACGAACATGCCCTGCATGCCCTTGTTCTCTTCGCCGATCAGCCAGCCGGTGGCGTTGTCGTAGTTCATCACACAGGTCGAGTTCCCATGGATGCCCATCTTGTGCTCGATCGAGCCGCAGGTGACGCCGTTGCGCGCGCCCACCGTGCCGTCCGGATTGACCATGAATTTCGGCACCACGAACAGCGACACGCCCTTGATGCCGGCCGGTGCACCTTCGATGCGGGCAAGCACGAGGTGGATGATGTTGTCCGCGAGGTCATGCTCGCCGGCCGAGATGAAGATCTTGGTGCCGGAAATCTTGAAGCTGCCGTCGGGCTGACGCACCGCCTTGGTGCGCAAGAGACCGAGATCGGTGCCGCAATGCGGCTCGGTGAGGTTCATGGTGCCGGTCCACTCGCCGGCCACCATCTTCGGCACGTAGGTCTTCTTCTGCTCCTCGTTGCCATGCACGATCAGCGCGGCGGTGGCGCCCATGGTGAGGCCGCCATACATCGAGAACGCCATGTTGGCAGAGCACTGGAATTCGTTGACGGTCTGGCTCAAGGTCACCGGCAGGCCCTGCCCGCCATATTCGGTCGGCGCCGACAGGCCGAGCCAGCCGCCCTCGACGATCTGCTTGTAGGCCTCCTTGAAGCCCTTCGGCGTGGTCACGCTGCCGTCGTCATGGCGCTTGCAGCCTTCGAGATCGCCCACGCGATTCAGGGGGTGCAGCACCTCTTCGGCGAGCTTGGCGGCCTCGCCGAGGATCGCCTCGCGGACATCGGCCGAGGCATCGGAGAAGCCCGGCAGATTGTCGTAGCGGTCGATCTGGAACACGTCGTTGAGCAGGAAGGTGACATCTTCCACGGGGGCTTTGTAGATCGGCATCGGCGTCTCCGGCAGGAAGGCTGAAGTTTCAGACTGAAATTGTGAGGACGCGGCAGGCAATGCTGGCCGCGGACTGTAGCGACTTCTAAGAGCTTGCGGCAGCCATTCGTTTGCGGCTGTCGGTCACATCACGACGGCTTGCTCATCGCGGCCAGCTGTTCGCCCATAAGGCGGTGCAGCAAATTGATCGCCTTGAGCGGGCGCACCATCACCTTGAAGTGAGTAATCCGACCGGCGTCATCGAAAGTGATGATGTCGACGCCATTGAGCTTGATGCCTTCGATCTCGTTCTCGAATTCGAGCACGGCGCCCGTGGCGTTACGCCACTCCCCGACATACTTGAATCCGGGACCGCCTAAGACTTTCTCAGCACTCGCGAGATATTTGAAGGTGATGTCGCGGCCGCGTTGCGGCGTGTGCACGACGGGACTTTCGAACACGGCGTCGGGATGCAGCAGCTCCCGCAAAGCGCCGAGATCGTGAGACCTCATATAGCCGTACCATCCATCGAGGCCGGTCATTGTCATTGGGCGTCTCCTCAGGGCGGAACAGGCCAGCACCACAACCACCCCATATGCACATTGACGCATATGCGCCAATGTGCATAATGTCAAGCGTGGAGCGGGGCAGAACACGATCAGAAAAACGGGAGCAGTTTCCGGCCATGGCCCTCGGCGACGCCATCCTCGCCTGCCTCACCGAACATCCGATGACGGGCTACGAGCTCGCCAAGACGTTCGATTCCTCGATCGGCTTCTTCTGGAAGACGGACCACCAGCAGATCTACCGCGAGCTGTCGCGGCTGCGCGACCGCGGCTACATCCAGGGTCGCGAGGTGGTGCAGACCGGCAAGCCCAACAAGCTGGTCTACACATTGACCGCGGAGGGCCGCGCGGCGTTTCGCAGCTGGGCGGCGCGGCCGAGCACGCCGGCCTCGACGAAGGACGATCTTCTCGTCCGGCTCTATGCACTGGGCGCCGCCGACATCGGGCCGATCCGGGCCGACCTGATGGCGCGGCTCGAGCATCATCGCGACCGCGCCGAGCGCTACGATCGCATCCTCAAGAAGCATTATGCGGACGGCAACGTGGCCCCGGCCGATATGGGCAAGCTCCTCAACCTGCGTCTCGGCCTGCGCCACGAACGCATGGTGGCCGAATGGTGCGAGGAAGCGATCACCGCGCTCTCGACGATATCCGGCGCCAGCAGCGCACGATCGCTCGATCCATCATCGCGTGAAAATGCCGGCTGATACCCGCCGTTCGATAGGGCAAAACTTCTGACCGCGCCGGCGGTAAACTTAACGCGTTATTTACCGTAAAAGTCAAAAGTCGGGACCTGGAGCAGACGATCTGCGCGGACCCGTTCATGTTCATGTCCGGGACGCGTGGAGAGGCTGGAGGCGCTTGGTGGAGCGCTGGAAGCGGAACCGGACGAGACATGAATTCGCGCGTACCGTGGAGTAATGAAGGCATCGACCCGTCCGTCCGTGAAAGGGCCGAGGCCGCGGCGCAACGCGCCGGCATGACGCTGAACGACTGGATCAACTCCACGCTCGGCGCATCTACCCCGCCCGACTTCCGTGGCAGCCACGCGCCGCGCAGCACGCCGACCGTCAGCCGCGATGCCCGCGAGGTGACCGACATCCACCAGCGGCTCGACTCCATCGCACGGCAGATCGAGCAGATGTCGCGCCCCGTCGCGCGCAAGGATGCGCCACGCGACGAGCAGGGCGTCGCGCGTCAGCTGAACGATGCGATCTCGCGGCTCGACGCCCGCCTGTCACAGATCTCGACGCCGCTGCGCAAGCCGGACACCGAAGACCGCTATCGTGGTCCTGACGGCGTCGAGCGCGCCGCCGCACAGCTCTACCGGCCCGCCCAGCCGCTCAGCGCGGGTTCGTTCGACGTGGCCGTCGCGGAAATCAGCGCCCGCCAGAGCGAGCTCGACAATGCGCGCCCGCTGCCGCCGCACCAGGCGCCGCCGACCGCGCCTGCCATGGCATCCGCAGCAGCGCCGTTGATGACCCCGATCAGCGCGCCGCTGACGCCGCCGCAACCGGCAGCCCCCACTCCCGATTTCTCGCTGCTCGAACGCCATCTGCTCAAGATCACGAGCCAGATCGAGGCGCTGCATCGCCCCGACGACGGCATCGAGCAGTCGATCGCCGGCTTCCGCAACGAGCTCTCCGAGATTCGTCACGCCATCACCGAGGCGATGCCGCGCCGGGCGATCGAGTCGATCGAGAACGAGATTCGCTCGCTGTCGCGCCGCATCGACGAGAACCGCAACACCGGCGTCGACGGCCAGGCACTGGCCGGGATCGAGCGCGCGCTGACCGACATCCGCGAGGTCGTCGGCTCGCTGAAGCCTGCCGAGCAGCTCGCCGTCTATGACGAGGCGATCCGCAATCTCGGCGCCAAGCTCGACCTGATCCTGCGCGCCAATGACGACCCCGGCACCGTGCAGCAGCTCGAAAGCGCCATCGCGGCGCTGCGTGCGATCGTCGCCAATGTCGCCTCCAACGACGCCCTGGAACGGCTGTCGGACGATCTTCGGCAGCTGTCGTCGAAGGTCGACCAAGTCACGCAGGCGCGCGACAATCACGAGTCGTTCCATGATTCCTTTGCGGCGCTCGAACAGCGCATCGCCGCGCTGACCTCGACGCTGGAGAGCCGCGAGCCGCCGCCGGCAGCGCGCGACAACACCGCCCAGATCGAGGACGCGCTGCGCGGCCTGTCCGACCGCATCGACCGCCTGCAGGTCGGCAACGACGGCTCATCGGCGATCACCCATCTCGAACAGCGGATCAGCTATCTGCTGGAGCGGCTCGAGGCCGCCAACGACCCGCGCGGCGGCAACATGACCCGCGTCGAGGACGGCCTGCAGGACATCCTGCGCTATCTCGAACGGCAGCAGGCGACATTCGCAGCGCTGGCGGAGAGCCGCTCGCAGCGCGAAACGTCGCAGGACGGCGGCCTGATCGACATGGTCAAGCGCGAGCTGTCCGACATCCGCTTCAGCCAGACCGAGACCGACCGCAACACCCAGGACTCGCTCGAGGCCGTCCACAACACGCTGGGGCACGTCGTCGACCGCCTCGCCATGATCGAAGGCGACCTGCGCAATGTGCGCGCCACCGCGGGCCCGCCGGCCGCGCTGCCGCCGCTGGCACCGCCAATCGAGTCGCCGATGCCGGCTGCACGCGCGCCGGCGCCCCAGGCCCATGCCGAGCCGGCCAGGCCAGAGCCTGCCTACCGGCCGGAGCTGCCCAATCCGGCGGCCGAGCAGCCAGCGGGACAGATTGTCGCTCCGGCCGCGGGTCAACAGGCGTTCGCGGCCGCCTCGCGCGACTTCCACGCCGCTCAGGCGCCGGCGGCTGCCATGCCGCCGCCGATTCCGCCGAAGGCAATCGCCGACATCCTGGAGCCGCACGCGGCACAGGCGCCCCGCGCGACCATCATCGTCCCCGAGCTGCCACCGGATCATCCGCTTGAACCGGGCACCCGTCCGCCTGGCCGGACCGCATCGCCCGCCGAGCGGATCGCCGCGTCCGAGGATGCGCTGAGCGAGCTTCCCGCCGGCAAGCGGGAGCCGGTGTCGACGTCGAGCTTCATCGCGGCTGCGCGCCGCGCGGCGCAGGCCGCGGCGGCTGCACAGCCCGTTGACGCCAAGAAGGCGAAGAAGGACAAGCCGAAGGAGAAGGCCAAGGAGCCGCCCAAGGACGTCGTCAAGGAAGTCGCCAGCGACGTCGCCAAGCCCAAGGCCAAACCCAAGGACAAGCCGACGTTCGCTCTCACCGCTGAGGGTGACGAGGAGGTCTCGACCATCGGGTCGAAGATCCGTTCGCTGCTGGTCGGTGCCAGCGTCGTGGTGATCGTGCTCGGCACCTTCAAATTTGCGATGTCGCTGCTCGACAGCGGCAGCACGCCGCCGCCGATCTCGCCGATGGAAACCCAGGGCGAGGCGCCCCGGGCGCAGATGCCGTCGGCCTCGCCGGGCCTGTCGCCGCGGCCGACGACGCCCGACCAGAGCGTGCCGTCGTTGACGTCGCCGACGCCGATCGACCGTCAGTCCTACAACCGGGCCATGCCGAGCGAAGCGGAGACGATCGCGATGCTCGCGATCCCGCAGGACGTCGAAAAGCCGGCCACGGTACCCGCTGCCGTCCCCACTGATGTCACCGGCACGATCCCAACCGCCGCCAACGGCCAGAAGCTCGGTCTGGTGCAGGTGCCCGCCTCCGAGAAGCTGCCCGATGCCATCGGCGGACTGGCGCTGCGCAACGCCGCTCTGAAGGGTGATCCGACCGCCGCCTACGAGGTCGGCGTGCGCTTTGCCGAGGGCAAGGGTGTCGCGGCGAACTATGAGGAAGCCGCGAAGTGGTATGACCGCGCGGCACAGGCGGGGCTGATCCCGGCGGTCTTCCGTCTCGGCACCTTCTACGAGAAGGGTCTCGGCGTGAAGAAGGACGCCGACATCGCCCGCCGCTACTACGTCGTCGCCGCCGAGCGCGGCAGCGCCAAGGCGATGCACAATCTCGCCGTGCTGGATGCCGACGGCGGCGGCAAGGGCGCGAACTACAAGAGCGCCTCGCAATGGTTCCGCAAGGCCGCCGAGCGCGGCGTCGCCGACAGCCAGTTCAACCTCGGCATTCTCTATGCCCGTGGCATCGGCGTCGAACAGAACCTCGCCGAGTCCTACAAATGGTTCACCCTGGCCGCAGCGCAGGGTGACGTCGATGCCGGGCGCAAGCGCGACGATGTCGCCAAGCGGCTCGATGTCCAGTCGCTCGCCGCGGCCAAGCTCGCGATCCAGACCTTCACGGTCGAACCGCAGCCCGACGACGCCGTGAATGTGCCGGCACCCGCCGGCGGCTGGGATGGCACGCAGGCGATCGCCAAGGCAGCCGCGGCCAAGGCGGCGCTGGCGAAGCGCGCGGCTGCGACGGCGCTGCGCTGACGAGGGCATTTCTCTGGGCAGGCTGACGAGCGCTCGCGCGCGGCCTGCAAAATCCTCCTGGCTTGCAATCGCGCCGCCATAGTGTCGCGCGGTCGATCGATATAGGTTGTCGCGGCGGATCATCACGAGCGCCGCGAGGGAGCATCGACGCGTGTCAGCGGGGAACGAACAACACGACGGCGCGCGCTTCCTGCAGTCGCCGACGGGCCCCCGCGTGCCGCCGCGGACCACGGCGAACGTCGCCCCCGCTCCGCCTCCTCGCCAACCAATCCAGCAAGTGACCGACGGCTATCCTGCGGCGTTCCGATGGCGTCGGCTGGCTTCCGTCATTTTCTTCGTTGCAATCCTACTCGGCGGGGGCATTCGCGCCTACCGCGACCTGTCGCGACCCGACGCCTGGTCGTTCTGGAAGGATCAGTACATCTCGCCGAGTCTGTCGGCGGCGCTGGTCGCCGACCCCGCGCTTGCCGGGCTGGGCGACAGGCGCACCGTGCTCGCCGTCAGCGGCCCCATCGGACCCGCGGCGGCCGGCTGGCTGCGCGAGCGGATCAGCGAGGCCCATCTCAAGCCGGGCGACCTGATCCTGCTGTCCTCGCCCGGCGGCAACCTCGACCAGGGAGTGCTGATGGGCGAGATCATCCGCGCTCACGGACTCGCCACCGCCGTCGGCGTGGCCGACAATTCCGGCCGCATCCGTCCGGGCTTCTGCGCCAGCGCCTGCGTGTTCGCCTTTGCCGGCGGGCAGACCCGCTATGGCCTCGATGGCTCGGCGCTCGGCGTGCACCGCTTCACGTCGGAGGCCCGTGGCGCCGACGCGGTCGCCGACACCCAGCGCGTGACCGGCGCCATCCTCGGCTATATGACACGCATGGGCGTATCGTCGCAGGTCATCGAGGCGATGTCGCAGACCCGCGAGATCCGCTGGCTCGATCCGAGCGATGCCGAGGCCATGAGGCTGGTGACCGCGCCGCTCAAGGCCCTTTGACGGAGCGCCCAGACCCCCACGCTCGGCGCCGGTGGATGTCACTTTGGGCGGGAATGACTGATCCCTTCGCTCCCATTTTCGGTTATGCAGGAGCCCGGCGTCCTGCTTTGCATGCGCGGGATGCTCGCTCGAAGGTTCGCAGAGGCCGCGCCGATGCAGATTTATCTTCCGATCGCCGACATCCCGGTCAACATCTTCCTGTTGCTGGCGATGGGCGCGGCCGTCGGCTTCGTCTCCGGCATGTTCGGCATCGGCGGCGGGTTCCTGATGACGCCGCTCCTGATCTTCGTCGGCATCACGCCCGCGGTCGCGGTCGCCTCGGTCTCCAGCCATATCGCCGCCTCCTCGTTCTCCGGCGCGCTGTCCTATTGGCGGCGGCGCGCGATCGATCCCTCGCTGGCCTCGGTGTTGATGATCGGCGGCGCGCTCGGCACCGGGCTCGGCGTCGCCACCTTCACCCTGTTGCGTTCGCTCGGCCAGCTCGATCTGATGATCGCGCTGTCCTATGTCGCCCTGCTGACGAGCGTCGGCGGCACCATGTTCTGGGAAGGCCTGCGCGCGATGATGCGCGCGCGCCAGGGCGCGGTCGCGACCGTGCGGCGTCCGGGCAGCCATGTCTGGATCCACGGCCTGCCGCTGAAGATGCGCTTCAAGCGCTCGAAGATCTACGTTTCGGTCATTCCGGTGGTCGCCATCGGCCTCATCATCGGCTTCCTCGGCGCCGTGATGGGCATCGGCGGCGGCTTCATTCTGGTGCCCCTGCTGATCTACCTGCTGCGCGTGCCGACCTCGACCGTCATCGGCACCTCGATGGTCCTGACGCTCGCGACCATGATGATCGCGACCATGCTGCACGCGATGAGCAATCATCTGGTCGACGCCGTGCTGGCGCTGATCCTGATGGTCGGCGGCGTCACCGGCGCGCAGTTCGGGGCCCGCGCCGGCCAGATGATCCGCGGCGAGCAGCTGCGGTTGCTGCTCGGCCTGCTGATCCTCGCCGTCGGCATCCGGTTCGCGATCGAGCTCGTGATCAAGCCCGACGACCTGTTCACGATCCGCGAGACCGAGATCAGCAGATGACGCCGCTCCGCCTCGCCAGCCTCACCTTCATGCTGCTGCTTGCCGGCGCCGCATCGGCGCGCGCCGAGCGGCTGATCGTCTCGGTCTCCAACCATCGCGTGACGGTGACGCCGAACTATTCCGGGGAGGAGCTGGTGCTGTTCGGCTCGGTCGAGAAGGACGTCCAGACCCCGCCGGGTCGCACCGCCTATGACCTCGTCGTCACCGTCCGGGGCCCGCGCGCCGACATGGTGACGCGGCGCAAGGAGCGGAAGTTCGGCATCTGGATCAACACCGACTCGCGCCAGTTCCTCAAAGTGCCCGGCTATCTGGCGCTGTTCGCCAACCGCCCGTTCGACACGATGGCCGCGCCCGAGGTGCTGCGCCGGCAGCAGCTCGGACTCAACAACGTGCTGCTGACCCAGCGCGTCGGTCCCGACTATGCCGACGTGGTCCCGAACGACGCGTTCCGTAGCGCTTTCGTGCGACTGCAGTCGCAGCACGGCCTGTATCGCGAGGACACGTCCGCGGTGACCCTCCTGACGCCGACCCTGTTCCGTACCGGCATCCCTCTGCCCGCTGCGGTGCCGATCGGCACCTATGAGGTCGAGATCAAGCTGCTCGCCGACGGCGCGCTGGTCACCAAGACCGAGACCGCGTTCGAGATCGTCAAGGTCGGCTTCGAGCAGTTCGTCGCGAACTCAGCGCGGCAGAACGGCTTCGTCTATGGTCTCGTCACCGCCGCGATGGCACTGATGACGGGATGGATGGCCTCGATCGTGTTCCGTCGGGATTGATCTTTTCCGCCTCATTGCGAGGAGCTGGGCGACGAGGCGATCACCGTCCTCACACCGGGCTCCAGAAGCTTCAGCCGCGCACCGAACCCGAGCGCATCGAAGGTCTTGCGCAGATCCTGCGCGTCCTGGCGGAAATGGGCCCAGCCGTCCGTGTGAACCGGAACGATGGCGGCCTCGGCAAACACGCGCGCGGTCTCGATCGTGTCGTTGGTGTCCATGGTGAGGTGGAACGGCCCGCGTGTCTGCGCCGCTCCGGCAAAGGGCATCACGACGCCAGGCTTGAAACGCCGCGCCACCTCCGCCACGCCGTCATAGAACACCGTGTCGCCACTGACATAGACGGTCGCGCCCTGCTGCGGGATGAGGACGAAGCCGATCACATCGCCCGCCAGCGGCTCGATGCCGGCGGGACCATGGCGCGCCGGCGTCGCCGAGACCGTCAATGTCCTGCCGCCCTTGCCGAGCTGCGTCGTCTGCCACGGCGCCAGCCCTTCCGCCGGCGCACCGAGCCTGCTTGCGCCGACTTCCGTCGTGAGCACGCGCGGTGCACGTGTCAGGAAGGCGCGGCCGCCGTGGTCGAGATTGTCGGAATGCTGGTCATGGCTCAGCAGCACGGCATCGACCTCGCCGATCGCCTCCGCGGTCATCGCCGGTCCAGTGAGCTTCTCCAGCACGACATGCGGCAATTCATAGCGGCCGGGAGCATCGAATGTGGGATCGGTCAGCAGGCGGAAGCCATCGATTTCGATCAGGGCGGTCGGGCCGCCGATCAGGGTGATCGCAACGCTCATGATGATGCTCCAACGGTACGGGCCGGCGCCCGCGTGACCAGATAGATCCCGAGCGCGACGGGAACGACGCCGAGCAGGTCCTGCAGCGCCACGTGCTCGCCGAGCACCAGGAAGGCGAAGATCATCGCCAGCGGCGGCATCACGAAATGATAGGCGCTGGCGGCGGTCGCGCCGCAGACTTTCAAGAGATGGAACCAGAGCACATAGGCCAGGATCGAGCCGCCGAGCACGAGGAAGGCGAACGCGCCGATCAGCTGCGCATTCGGCACGATCGCGCCCATGTTCGACACGCCGAGCGCGACCGGCCACAGCACCAGCCCGGCCGAGAGGTTCTGGATGCCGTTGCCGATCCACAGGCTGCCCTTCGGGGCGAGCTGCTTGAACAGGATGGTGCCGGTCACGATCGAGGCCAGCGCCGCCAGCGTATAGAGAATACCTTCGAGCTGGTCGGTCCCGACGGACATGCGGTGCCAGACGATCATGGCGACGCCGATGGTGCCGAGCGCGAGGCCTGAGATCTTGCGCAGGGTCAGCGGCTCGCCCAGCAGCAGCGCCGCGAACACCGCCGTGAACACGGGATTGGCCGAGACGATCAGGCCGCCGAGCCCCGCCGACACCGTCTGCAGCCCGGTGTAGCCGAGGCCGAGATAGAGCGCGTTGTTGGCGATGCCGATGATCGCGAACACGGCCGCATCGCGCCAGCTCATGCGCAGCTCGCCCCGGACCGCCGACACCACGACAATGAGGACGCCGGCGAGCGAGAACCGCGCCGCGAGCAGCAGCAGCGGCGGACAATAGGTCACGCCGACCTTGCCGGCGACGAAGGCGAAGCTCCACAGCAAGCAGAACAGGCCGATTTCGAGCGGCAGCAGGTTCGACTTCATCGGGGTCACGGCAACCGAGGAAACGGACGACATCGGAGCTCTCCTTCGTCGCCGGTGTAGGGCTGTTCTTTCCCATTTGGAAATTAAATGATAGACTGATACTCAGTGGTTTTCCGAATGGAGGTCCCGCGTGCTCGATCTGGACCTGTTGCGCAGCTTCGTCTCGGTGGTCGAGGCCGGCGGCTTCACCCGCGCCGGCGAGCGCGTCCACCGCACGCAATCAACGATCAGCCAGCAGATCCGGCGGCTCGAGGAGGATCTGGGCCAGACGCTGCTCAACCGTGACGGCCGCGAGGTCACGCCGACCGAGGCCGGCGAGCGGCTGCTGTCCTATGCCCGCCGCCTGCTGGCACTCGCCGAGGAGGCCCGCGATGTCGTGGCGCGGCCCGGACCCGACGGCGCGGTGAAGCTCGGCATCCCCGAGGATTTCGCGGCCTACCGGCTCGCCAAGCTGCTCGCCGCGTTCTCGCGCGCCCACCCCGATCTGCGGCTCGACGTGCGCGCCGACCAGAGCCTCAACCTGAAGCGCGACATCGAGCGCGGCGATCTCGATCTGGCGCTGCTCAAGCGCGGCGTCGACGACACCAGGGCAGCGATCGCGGCATGGCCGGAGCAGGTCTATTGGGTGACCAGCAAGGCCCATCCCGTCGACCTCGACGCCCGCTCGCTCCCGCTGATCGGCTTCCCGCTCGGCTGCCTCTATCGGACCCGGGCGATCCATGCGCTGGAGAGCAGAGGGCGCGCCTGGCACATGGCCTACACATCGTCGAGCCTCGCCGGCATTCAGGCCGCGGTCGCGGCCGGGATGGGGCTGAGCATCCTCTCCGAGATATCGGTGCAGTCGGAGCACCGCGTGCTGACGGCGCGCGAGGGCTTTGCGCCGATCGAGCGCACGGAGGTTGCACTGGTCGCCTCGCCCGACGCGAGCCCGGCGACGTTGCGCCTGGCCGACCGGCTGGCCGAGTTCTGCGAGAAGGTGCAGGCGAAGGCGGCATAGCAGCGAGACGTCCGCGACTCCTGCGACCATGGCGCCACGAGCAAAGTGCATTCCCTCCCCCGCTTGCGGGGGAGGGCTAGGGAGGGGGCCGCTCCGACGGCGGTGCGCTTGGCGCCCCCTCTCCAACTCTCCCCCGCGAGCGGGGGAGAGGGCGCAGCGGTGCGCGCAGCGGGCATGATCAGTCCAGCTTCGAATGATCCGTTCGACCTCTGATCACTGATCCAACTAATGAATTTCCATCATCCGACTAATAGCACCGCGCCGCGGCGATGCTGTGCAGGCGCCTATCTCCCAGCACGTGCGCGATGAAGGCGCGCTTCGGAAACAGCTTGGCGAAGGCCGCGTCGCGCACGCTCAGGCCGCCGGCATAGGCGCCGAACGCCGGCATCACGGCGCGCTCGCCGTCGCAGACGAAGCAGCGCCGCTCCAAAGTGCGCGCCCGCGTCGCCACCCGCGCTTTGGGGTGCAGATGGCCGGCGATCTCTCCACGCGCGCCGGTCGGCTCGTGACGGAAGCTGATCGCGCCGACCGTGATCTCGTTGACCACCTCGCCGCCGATGCCGCACGGGGCCGGATCGTGATTGCCCGTGATCCAGATCCAGTCGCGGCCGACCTGGAGGTTGGCGATGCAGGCGCGATCGTCACCGGTCAGGCGCGTATGCGCGTCGCGATCGTGAAAGCTGTCACCGAGCGCGATCACGGCGCGCGGATTGTAGTTCGCGACCACGGCGGCCAGCCGGTGCAAGGTCGCGGCGGTGTCGAACGGCGGCAGCAGCGTGCCGCGTGACGCGTAGCTCGAGCCTTTTTCCAGATGCAGGTCGGAAACGACGAGCAGGCGCTGCTCGTCCCACACCAGCGCGCCGGAGAGATCGACGCGCAGCGCGATGCCGGCGACGTCCATCATTCCCGATGCGCAGACAGTCCCCCGCAAAGCCGCCTCGCTTCTCGATCTACCCCATCGCTTCCTTCACGAGTTCCTCGGCAGCTTCCGCCAGGAGCTCGTCAGCGGCCTCGCCATAGACGGATTCGCGGCCGATTTCCAGCATCACCGGCACCGCCAGCGGCGAGACGCGATCGAGTTCCCGATGCGTGATTCGTCCCTCGATGCGCTGGAGCATATCACCGAGCCGCTTCAGATCGAGCAGGCCGGTGGCGGCATCGGCGCGCGCGGCGCGCAACAGCATGTGATCGGGCTGATGCCGGCGCAGCACGTCGTAAACCAGATCGGTCGAGAACAGCACCTGGCGGCGGGTCTTCTCTTCGGTCGTCGAACGCCGCGCGATCAGGCCGGAGATGATCGCACAGGACCGGAACGTGCGTTTCATCAGCGCCGATTCGGCCAGCCACGCTTCGAGGTCGTCGCCCAGCATGTCCGGATCGAACAAGGCGGCGAGATCGAGCCGGCCTTGGCTGACCATCAACGACATGTCGCCCAGCCCCCACACCGCGAGCGCATATTCATTGGCGACGAAGCCGAGCGGCCGGACGCGCGCCCGCTCCAGCCTTCGCGTCAACAGCATGCCCAGCGTCTGATGCGCGAGCCGGCCCTCGAACGGATAGCAGACGAGATAATGCTTGTCGGAGCGCGGGAAGGTCTCGACCAGGAGCTCGCGGCGCGCCGGCACGCGCGACACGTCCTTCTGCAGCAACAGCCAGTCGCGCACCTGCTCCGGCAAGGCCGACCATGCGCGGCGATCATCCAGCAAGCCGCGGACGCGATCGGCGAGATAGGTCGACAACGGAAACTTGCCGCCCATGTAGGACGGCACCTTGGGATCGGCATCGTTGGCGCGCGACACATACACCTGGTCCTCGGCCAGCGCCTCATAGCGCACGATCTCGCCACTGAACACGAACGTGTCGCCGAGCGTGAGCCCTTCGATGAACGCCTCCTCGATCTCACCCAGCAGCCTGCCGCCGCGCGCGATCGCGCCGGTCGAACCGGCGCCGCCGCCGCGCGAGCGCACCAGCCGCACCTTCAGCATCGCTTCTTCCACGATGGTGCCGACGTTCAGGCGATAGCTCTGCCGCACCTTGGGATTGGCGACGCGCCAGCGTCCTTTTGCATCCTGCTTGATGCGCGCGAAGCGCTCATAGGTCTTCAGCGCGTAGCCGCCGGTGGCGACGAAGTCGACGACATCGTCGAAATCAGCGCGCGACAGCGACGCATAGGGGGCCGCAGTGATGACCTCCACATAGAGCTCGTCGCTGAGAAACGGCTCGGCGCAGGCGCAGCCGAGCACGTGTTGCGCCAGCACGTCGAGCGCGCCGGTGCGCAAGGGCGGCGTGTCCTGCGCATTGTCGGCGATGGCGTCGATCGCGACCGAGCATTCCAGCACCTCGAAGCGGTTGGCCGGCACCAGCACCGCCCGCGAAGCCTCGTCGAGCCGGTGATTGGCACGGCCGATGCGCTGCATCAGCCGCGAACAGCCCTTGGGCGCGCCCACATTGATGACGAGATCGACGTCGCCCCAGTCGACGCCGAGATCGAGCGAGGAGGTGCAGACGACGCCGCGCAGCCTGCCTGCCGACATCGCATCCTCGACCTTGCGGCGCTGCGCGACGTCGAGCGAGCCGTGATGCAGGGCGATGGCGAGATTGTCGTCGTTGATGCGCCAGAACTCCTGGAACAGCATCTCGGCCTGGCTGCGGGTGTTGACGAACACGAGCGTGGTCTTGTTTCGCTTGATCAGCTCGTACATCTCGGCCAGCGCATGGCGCGCGCTGTGGCCGGCCCACGGCAGCCGCTCCTGCGTGTCGAGCATCTCGACCACCGGCTGCGCGGCGCCGCCGGCGACCACGACATCCGCAGCAGCAATGCCGCCGCTCGGCTGCGGCACCAGGAAGCGCGCGAGCTGCTCGGGCTCGGCGACGGTCGCCGACAGGCCGATCATGCGCATGTCCGGCGCAAGCCGCCACAGCCGCGCCAGCGCGAGCGACAAGAGATCGCCGCGCTTGGAGGTGACCAGCGCATGCAGCTCGTCGAGCACCACGCGCTTCAGCGAGGAAAACAGGAACGGCGCATCGTCGGACGACAGCAGCAGCGCCATCTGCTCCGGTGTGGTCAGCAGGATGTCCGGCGGATAGCGGCGCTGCCGCTGCCGGCGGGACACCGGCGTGTCGCCGGTGCGGGTCTCGACCTTGATCGGCAGGCCCATCTCGGAGATCGGCGCCTCGAGATTGCGCGCGATGTCGACCGCGAGCGCCTTCAGCGGGGAGATATAGAGCGTGTGCAGGCCGGCGGGTCGCGGGATGCGGTTCGCCGTCTGCTTGCTCTTTTCCGTGTTCGCGAGTTCGACCAGTACATTCGGCTCGGTGCCGGGTGCCACCATCGACACCGCCGCCGGAGGCCCCCCTCCCCCTCCCCGCCCCTCCCCCACAAGGGGGGAGGGAGTGGAGAGAGCGGATGGCTTGGCAAGAACAGAACGATACTTCGGCGCGACGGCGGAGCCGAGCTCCACCAGGGTCGGCAGGAACCCGGCGAGCGTCTTGCCGGCGCCGGTCGGGGCGATCAGCAGCGCCGAGCGTTGCGCGCGAGCCTTCTCCAGCAGCGCCAGCTGATGCGCGCGCGGCGCCCAGCCGCGCGCCGCGAACCATTCGGTGAAATGGTCGGGCAAGGCGGCGCTGTCGTCAGGCGGGACTGGTGAGACGCGGGGCGGCACCGGGGGAAGGTAGGCAGTCGCCCGCGGTTCGTCGAGGGGCGGATAGGCGCCTTAGCCTTCACGGCTGCCGTGCCAGCCTATCCTGAAGCGCCAGCGCCTCGCCACGCTCCGCCGTCGTCCCCGCGAACGCAGGGACCCATACCGCGGCATCGGTGAGACGCATACTGCCCGTCATCGTCCCAACAAAGCCGGTGGTTATGGATCCCTGCGCCGCGTGCGCAATTGCGCACTAGGCAGGGACGACAGCGGAGTTTGAGGCTGCATCCCTCGCCACATCGTCATTGCGAGGAGCGAAGCGACGAAGCGATCTAGACTGCGTCCGCGGAGGAACTCTGGATTGCGTCGCTTCGCTCGCAATGACGAACGAGACCGCTGCCCCCTACTCCGTCATCGGCTTCTCGGAGATGCTCCAGTCCTTGCCGTCGAAGATCGAGATGTAGAGCGTCTTCATCGGCGTGTAGTCGTCCGGCGTGTAGGCATAGTTGACGCCGTCGAGGAAGAACGGCGAGTGGAAGCCGGCGAGTGTCGTGGCGTGCTTCAGCACGTTCTCGCGCGTCAGCGTATCGCCGCAGCGGCGCAGGATCTCGCCCATCGACACCGCCTGGCCGTAGCCGGCATAGGCGATGGTGTTGTCGGGATCGATGCTGGACAGGTACTTGGCGCGCAGCGCCTCGAAGCCCTTCACGTCCGGATCGTCCTTCCACTGCGGCACGCCGGCGTCCTTGGAATAGCGGATCGCGACGATGCCCTTGGCATTCTCGAGGCCGGCGGCGGACAGGATCGAACGGCCGGTCGAGCCCGCCGACAGCAGCTGCAGCGGCTTCCAGCCGAGCTCGGCCACCTTGCGGATCGACTGCGACGAGGCCTTTCCCGTGCTGATGTTGTAGAACACGTCGGCGCCGGACTTCGACAAATTGATCAGCTGCGAGTCCACCGTCGGCTCGGTGAGATCATAGGTCTGCTCCATGATCACCTGCGCCTTGCCGCCGGCGTCGGCCAGCACCTTCTTGAACGGTCCCAGGAAGTCGCGGCCGAAATCGTCGTTCTGATAGAGGATGCCGATCTTGGCTTCCGGCTTCACGCTCAGCACGTGCTTGGCGAGAATGCGCGCCTCGGTCGGATAGAGCGGCAGCCCCGCCATGGTCCATTTGTAGTTCTTCGGATCATTCCACTTCGAGGCGCCGGTGTTGAGCAGCAGCTGCGGCACGCCCTTGGAATTGAGGTATTTGTGCACGGCGGTCTGCGGCGCGGTGCCGAGCGAGCCGTACAGCGCCAGCACTTCGTCCTGCTCGACCAGCCGCCGCGTCGCCTCGACGCATTTCGGTGCGCTATAGGCATCGTCCATGGTCAAGAACTTGACCTTGCGCCCGTTGATGCCGCCCTGCTCGTTGAGCATCTGGAAATAGGCTTCACCCACCCGGCCGAGCACGCCGTACAGCGAACCGGGACCGGAATGCGGAATGGTCTGACCGATCTTGATCTCGGTGTCGCTGGCGCCGGCATCATATTTCTTCTCGGCAGCCCAGACGTAAGGCGAGGCGATGGTCGAAGCGCCGATGGTCGCAAGCGCGGTGGCGCAGAAATCGCGCCGCGTCAGATGTTTTTTCATTTTTTGTCTCTCCCTAGACTACCGACATTTTTTGGCATCGGGAGAGCTGCGGCAAGAGCGAAGTTGCCGCATTGGACGCTGCGTGCAGCGCATTCAATAGCGTGTAGACTCAAGTCCTGACGGCGACCACGGCCAGCCCGCGCACCGGCAGCTGCTCCTCGGTGCGTGGCGACGCCGGCTCGAGATGGGCCAGCTTCAATCCCGCGGCCGCGATCACGCCACGGACATATTCCGCTCCATGGGCATAACGCAGCCCCTTCCCCATGATCACACCGTCGCCGTCATGGGTCTCAACGGTAAAGGTCAGCAGCCCGTCCGGCGTCAGCACACGTTGCGCCTCGCGCAACACCGGGCCGAGGTCGCCGACATAGACCATCGCATCGGCTGCGAGAATGAGATCAGCAGACGCAACGTCCTGGCGCTGCAGCCCTGCGGTCATGTCGTCGACCTCGAGCCCGGCATAGAGCCCGGTGGCGCGCGCCTCCGCGATCATGCCGGCCGACAGGTCGATGCCGATGAAGCTATCGACGTTGCTGGCGAACGCCGCCGCACCCAGCCCGGTGCCGCAGCCGAGATCGATCGCGCGCTTGAAATAGGCCAGCTTGCGCTCGGCCGCGCGCACCGCGATCACCGCCTTGAACAGGATCGCGGGCGCACGGTAGTGCAGCCGCTCGATCAGCTCGGTCTCGAAACGCGGCGCGTACTGGTCGAACAGCGACTGCACATAGGCCTTCGGCATGTCCGAGAGCGGCGCGGCGCCGAGCTGCATCAGACGCACAGCGGCACCGTGGCGGTCATCCGGATCGGCGACGCAGGCGTTCCGGAAGGCAGAGATTGCCTTGTCGGTTTCACCGAGCGCGATCCTGATCTTGCCGAGTTCGAACCAGGCCGAGGCGAAGCTGGGGGCGACCTCGATGGCCTGCTCCATCACCTCGGCGGCCGCGACCAGGTCGCCCTTCAATTGCAGGTCGCGGGCGAACTCGTAGCGGCGGTCGGCGATCAGATCGCCGGAGGACAGGAACAGGCGGTGGGGCATGGGAACCATCGTCGTCAATGCGAACTTTTCATCGAGGAGATGGATGCGCGGGTCAAGCCCGCGCATGACGAGATGGAAACGGGCACGACCTGAAAACGCGTCTTGCATGACCTATATGACCCACATGCGTCCGCAAGACATTCTGCTGCCCGTTCCGTCCGGCCTCTGCTGCAAGGCCGGCGGCTTTCACATCGATCCCGTGCGCCCGGTCGAGCGGGCGCTGATCACCCATGGCCATTCCGACCACGCCCGCCCCGGCCACGGCGCGGTGCTGGCGACCCAGGAAACGCTCGACATCATGCGGCTGCGCTATGGCGACAACTTTGCAGGCTCCACGCAGGCGATCGGCTATGGCGAGCGGATCAGGCTGGGTGACGTCACCGTCAGCTTCCACCCTGCGGGCCATGTGCTGGGCTCGGCGCAAATCAAGGTGTCCTGCGGCGGCACCTGCATCGTCGCCTCCGGCGACTACAAGGATGCGCGCGATCCGACCTGCGCACCGTTCGAGCTGGTGCAATGCGACGTCTTCATCACCGAGGCGACGTTCGGCCTGCCCGTGTTCCGTCACGGCGACGCGGCGCAGGAGGTGAACAAGCTGCTGGCCTCGGTGGTGCTGTTTCCCGAGCGCGCGCACCTGGTCGGCGCGTACTCGCTCGGTAAGGCGCAACGTGTCATCGCGCTGATCCGCGAGGCCGGCTATGATCGGCCGATCTACCTGCATGGCGCGATGGACAAGATCACGCGCTACTATCAAGACAAGGGAATCGCGCTCGGCGAGCTCCGGCCCGTGAAGGGCGTCAAGAAGGCCGAGCTTGCCGGCACCATCACCCTGGCGCCGCCGAGTGCGACCTCCGACCTGTGGACCCGCCGCTTTCCCGATCCCGTCACCGCGTTCGCCTCGGGCTGGATGCGGGTGCGCGCCCGGGCCCGGCAGCGCGGCATCGAGCTGCCGCTGGTGATCTCGGACCATGCCGACTGGGACGGGCTGACCGCCACCATCGCGGCGACCGGCGCAAGCGAGGTGTGGGTCACCCACGGCCAGGAGGACGCGCTGGTGCATTGGTGCCGGAGCAAGGGCCTGGCGGCCCGGCCGCTCGACCTGGTCGGCTATGGCGACGAGGAGGAGAGCGAGGTGGTGGCGACGGAGGACGCGGAGGCATGAACCGCTTCGCCGAGCTGCTCGACCGCCTCGCCTATGAGCCCGGCCGCAACAACAAGCTGCGCCTGCTGACGTCGTACTTCCGCGAGGTCGAGGATCCCGGTCGCGGCTACGCGCTGGGCGCGCTGACGGGCGCGCTGTCGTTCAAGCACGCCAAGCCGGCGCTGATCCGCGACCTCATCGCCGCGCGCACCGATCCGGTGCTGTTCGCGCTGTCGTATGACTATGTCGGCGATCTCTCGGAGACCGTCGCGCTGATGTGGCCGAAGGACAGGGCGCATCATCAGCAGCTCGTTCCTGGGTACCCCCCTCCCCACCCCTCCCCCACAAGGGGGGAGGGAGCCGAGTGGCACTCGGAGCTTGCATCTCGTTCGATAGCCAACAGGGGCTCAACAAGTGATCTTGCTCCTCCGAGCACTGCTCTCTCCGTTCCCTCCCCCCTTGTGGGGGAGGGTCAGGGAGGGGGGTGCCACACAGGTGGTCTTACGAGAGCATCCGGCCACAACAACCCGCCACCGCCGACGCTGACCGAGGTCGTCACCACCCTGCGCACCCTCGGCAAGACCGAGATGCCGCGGCAACTCGCGCAATGGCTGGATGAGCTCGACGAGACCGGGCGCTGGGCGCTGTTGAAGCTGGTCACCGGCGCGCTGCGCATCGGCATCTCCGCGCGGCTTGCCAAGACCGCAGCGGCCGCGCTCGGCGACAAGGACCCGCACGAGGTCGAGCTGATCTGGCCGGGGCTCGCGCCGCCCTATCTCGACCTGTTCGCCTGGCTCGAGGGCCGCGGCGACAGGCCGATCAACCGCGATCCCGCGCCGTTCCGCCCTGTGATGCTGGCGCATGCGGTCGAGGACGACGACTTCGCCGGCATGAACGCGGCCGACTACATCGCGGAATGGAAATGGGACGGCATCCGCGTGCAGGCGGTGAGCGGCCGCGAGGCGGATGGCCGCATCGTCACGCGGCTGTATTCGCGCAGCGGCGAGGACATCACGGGAAGCTTTCCGGACCTGCTGCCGTCGCTGCATCTGCCTGGCGCGCTCGACGGCGAGCTGCTGGTGGTGCGCGATCAGCGCGTACAGAGCTTCAACGTGCTGCAGCAGCGGCTGAATCGCAAGACGGTGTCGCCGAAGCTGATGAAGGAGTACCCGATCCACCTGCGGGCCTACGACCTGCTCGGCGATGAGGACAATGACCTGCGCGAGCTGCCGTTCGCCGAGCGCCGCGCGAAGCTGGAGGCGTTCATCAAGCGCCTGGACGATCCGCGCGTCGACCTGTCACCGACCATTGCGTTCGCGACCTGGGATGCGTTGAAGGCCGCGCGCGCCAATCCCGCCTCGGCCGGGGCCGGCGACGATGCCGAAGCGGTGGAAGGCGTGATGCTGAAGCGGCGCGACGCGCTGTATCTGCCGGGGCGTCCCAAGGGGCAGTGGTGGAAGTGGAAGCACGATCCGCACATCATCGACGCCGTGCTGATGTATGCGCAGCGCGGCCACGGCAAGCGCTCGTCCTATTACTCCGACTACACGTTCGGCGTCTGGACGGCGGGAGACGGCGGCGATCAGCTGGTGCCCGTCGGCAAGGCCTATTTCGGCTTCACCGACGAGGAGCTGCTGCAGATCGACCGCTTCGTCCGCCGCAACACCACGGAGAAGTTCGGTCCCGTCCGCCACGTCGTGCACGAGCCCGGGCAGGGGCTCGTGCTCGAAGTGGCGTTCGAGGGCCTGCAGCGCTCGCCGCGGCACAAATCCGGCATCGCGATGCGCTTTCCGCGCATCAACCGGTTGCGCTGGGACAAGCCACCGCGCGACGCCGACCGGCTGGAGACGCTGGAGCGCATGCTGAAGAGCGAGACCCCGGCGTGACAGCGCGGGAACATTAAATGCCAGTAACCAGCTTGCGGCGGCGAGCCGGGTTCCCCACCTGCCCTGCCGTGCTTTATAATCGGGCTCGCGAATCCGACGAACCCGCCTGGAGACGATGACATGTCGAACGACATCAGGGACTATCCGGCCCGCGCCCGCAGCTCGGATGGCCTGTATCGCTTTCTCGGCGGCTCGCCGCTGTCGGTGGCGTTCCGGCTGGTCCTGCTGTCGATCCTGGTCGGCGTGGTGCTGTCGGCGATCGGCTTCGATCCCTTGAACATCCTGCACAGCATCCGGCTGCTGTTCATCCGGCTGTACGAGCTCGGCTTCGACGCCTTCAACTGGCTGTGGCGCTACTTCCTGCTCGGCGCCGTGATCGTGATCCCGATCTGGTTCCTGTCGCGGCTGTTCGCCCCGCGCGGCCGGTAGAGAGACGCAGCCGATGCAGCTCCGCTTCGTCGGCTGCGGTGACGCGTTCGGCTCGGGCGGCAGGTCCAACACCTGCTTCCATCTGACCGGCTCGCGCACGAATCTCCTGATCGATTGCGGCGCCTCGTCGCTGCCGGCGCTGAAGCGGCTCGGCATCGCCTGCAACGATATCAAACTGATCCTGATCACGCATTTCCATGGCGATCATTTCGCCGGCCTGCCGTTCCTGCTGCTCGATGCGCAGTTTTCGCGCCGGACGCAGCCGCTGGTGATCGCCGGCCCGGCCGGCATCGAGGCGCGGCTGACGCAGGTGATGGAAGCGCTGTTCGAGCATTCGTCGCGCACGCCGCGGAAGTTCGAACTGTCCGTGATCGAGCTCGCGCCTGAGCAGCCAACGCGCTTCGGCGCGGTCTGCGTGACGCCGTTTCCAGTCGTCCACGGCAATTCGGGCGGACCGTTTCTCGGCTACCGGATCGAGGCCGAGGGAAAGATCGTCGCCTACACCGCCGATACCGAGTGGACCGACAGCCTGATCCCGCTCGGCCGCGACGCCGACCTGTTGATCGCCGAGGCCTACACCTACGACAAGGCGGTGAAGAACCATCTCAGCCTCGCGGCGCTGGAGGGGCATCTCGGCGAGATCGGGCCGAAGCGGCTGGTGCTCACCCATATGAGCGACGACATGCTGGGCCGGCTGGACCGCATCGGCCATGTGGCCGCGCATGACGGCATGAGCATCGACCTCTAGCTGAGAGACGCGAAAGGCCGCTAAGACCAGGAGAGACGCGCGTGCCGCGCGCTTTGCCAATCCGCGAGACGTTCTTGACCGCTTCAGCGAAAATCACGACAGCGCAGGTGTTCGACATCGCGGGTCCCGCGATGATCGCCAACCTGACCACGCCGCTGATCGGCATCGTCTCGACCACGGCGATCGGCCGGCTCGGCGAAGCGGCCATGCTCGGCGGCGTCGCCATGGCCTCGGTGATCTTCGATTGCCTGTTCTGGCTGTTCGCCTTCCTCCGCGCCAGCACACTCGCCTTCACCGCGCAATCGCTCGGCGCCGGCGAGAGCGACGAGATCCTGATGGTCCTGATCCGCGGCCTGGCGCTGGCCGCGCTGATCGGCGTCACCCTGATCGCGCTGCAACTGCCGCTGGGCGCGATCATCTTCGACATCATGGGCGGCAGCGACGCCGTGTTGAGCGCGGCCCGCAGCTATTTCATCGTCCGGATATGGTCGGCGCCGCTGGCGCTCGCCAACTACGTGCTGCTCGGCTGGCTCGTCGGACTGGCGCGCGCACGGCTGGCGCTGGCCGTTCAGGTCGCGATCAACCTGATCAACATGGCCGCGACCATCCTGTTCGTCCAGATACTGCAGGCCGGTATCGCCGGCGCGGCGATTGCCGCCGTGATCGCGGAGACGGTCGGTGTCGCGATCGGCCTCGTGCTGGCGCGCCGATTGGTCAAAGCCGACGCCCGGATATCGCGCGCTGCGCTGCTCGACCGCGCCAAGCTGATGCACATGATGGCGGTGAACCGCGACATCATGATCCGCACCGCGGCGATGATCGTCGCCTTCCTGTTCTTCACCTCACAAGGCGCGCGTGCCGGCGACACGACGCTGGCGGCCAACGCGGTGCTGAACAATTTCCTGCTGGTGGCCGCGTTTTTCCTCGACGGGCTCGCCAACGCCGCCGAGCAGCTGTGCGGCTATGCGTTCGGCGCGCGCAACCGCGACGCCTTTTCCGGCGCCACAAGGCTGGTGCTCGCCTGGGGCTTCGGCTTCGCGCTCGCCGTTGCGGTGATCTTCGCGCTGTTCGGTCCGGTGCTGATCGACGCGATGACGGCAAACGATGCGGTGCGCCGCGCAGCGCGCGACTATCTGCCGTTCGTGGTGGCGTCGCCGCTGCTGTCGGTGTTCGCCTTCGCGTTCGATGGCGTCTATATCGGTGCCACCTGGGCGCGCGACATGCGCAATCTCATGGTGGCGGCGCTGATCGTCTTCCTCGGCATCTGGCTGGCGCTGCGCGGCTTCGGCAATACGGGCCTGTGGATCGCGATGCTCGGCTTCTACGCCGCCCGCGGCGGCTTCCAGGCCGCACGCTATCCGGCGCTGCTGCGGGCGTCGTTCGGGAAGAGCCCGACTCGACCGACAATGTAAGCTGTCATCGTCCGAAGGCGGGGATGACAGCCGTGCGTGAACGATGCGACAGCTCGGCTGCAACTAAACCGGCCAATCCTCGGCCGTGATCGTCGCGGCATCGGCGCCGACGATCTCCGCCAGGGAGTCACGCCCCGTGCGCAGCAGCGTCGAGGTCAGGTCGGCTTTGATGCTCTCGACCAGGCCGAGGCCCTTGTAGACCAGCGAGGAATACAACTGGATCAGGCTGGCCCCGGCGCGGATCTTGGTGAGCGCGGCGCCGCCCGTGTCGATGCCGCCGACGCCGATCAGCGGGAACGCGCCTTCGACGCGCACGAAGGTCTCGGCCACCATCCGGGTCGACAGCCGGAACAGCGGCCGCCCGGACAGGCCGCCCTGCTCCTTGGCGCGCAACTGCTCGCGCAGCGAGCTGGGCCGAGCGAGCGTCGTGTTCGACACGATCATGCCGTCGACGCCGCGCGAGCGCGCGACATGGACGACGTCATCGAGCTCGGCGAGGCTGAGATCCGGCGCGATCTTGAGCAGCACCGGGGTGTCGCCGGCCTTGCGGCGGATACGGTCGCGCGCCTCCAGCACCTTGGATAGCAGTTCGTCGAGCTGAGAAGCCTGCTGCAGGTTGCGCAGGCCCGGCGTGTTGGGCGAGGAGATGTTGACGGTGAAGTAGCTCGCCACCGGCGCGAAGGTCTCGATCAGCCGGACGTAATCGGCGACGCGGTCGGCCGAATCCTTGTTGGCCCCGACATTGACGCCGACGATGCCGCCCTGATGGGCGCGGCCGGCAAGCCGCCGCAACACGATCTCGGCGCCGTCATTGTTGAAGCCCATGCGGTTGATCACCGCCTCGTCGCGCTCCAGCCGAAACAGCCGCGGGCGCGGATTTCCGCTCTGCGGCCGTGGCGTGACCGAACCGATCTCGACGAAGCCGAAGCCGAGCCGCAGCAGCGCGTCCGGCACCTCGGCGTTCTTGTCGAAGCCGGCGGCCATGCCGACCGGATTCGGGAAGTTGAGCCCGAAGGCGCGCACCGCGAGCTTCGCATCGTCCGGTCGCGGCTTGATCGCCGGCAAGAGCTTCAGGCCCTGGATGGCGAGCCGGTGCGCATCCTCGGCGTCGAGCCAGCGGAGCAGCGGCAGCGAGAGCTGGTCGAAAGCGCGGATCACGGCTTCAGGTCCGGAATGTCATGGCCGCCATCGGCACGGCTGTGCAACTGGTGAACGGCGGTCACGGCGCCGAGATCGAGCTCGCCATACAGATGCGGGAACAGCTCGTCGTTGCGCGAGCGCTCCCAGCGCAAGCCTGCACCCAGTGCATCCGCCTCGACCTCGACCAGGAACAGCGCGCTCTGCCCGAAAAAGTGCTTCCGGGCCGTCTCCGGCACCTGGGGGGCGGTCGAAAAATGGATGAACCCGTCGCGCAGATCGTCGGCGCTACCGCGGTACACGCCCAGCCGCTCCGCCTCGCGCCAGGCCGAAGCTGAGCAGATTTTGTAGATTTTGGGCACCTTCGCGCGGTCCTGGCTCGAGCTTGAGTTTGCTGATGTTTTCGGAGCGGCCGACCGTATCGGCAGGGGGCGGCGAACTCAAGCATCGTTTGCCCGGGACAGCCCGGCGGCCGCCCCGCTCAGGCTGCACCCGAGTGACTGCGAGTTCGCGAGGACGCAGCCGGTTCCTCAGCAAGGGTTAACCTGATTCGGTTTTCCTGTTGCGCGCGATTCGCAACCGATCATGCCCACGCTTGAACCTTTTGGAGATTGCCATGGACCGCCGCCACGTCTTGAAGGCTCTTGCGGGGCTCGCCCTCTGCCCCGCCTGCGCGACCCCGGGCTTCGCCGCCGAGGGCGCCCCGCATTGGAGCTATGAGGGCGCGACCGGACCGGCCAATTGGGGGGATCTCGATGCGGCCAACAAGGTCTGCGGCGTCGGCACCCAGCAATCGCCCATCGACATCGAGCACTCGACCCGGGCCCAACTGCCCAACTTCAAGCTGAGCTGGGCCAGGACCGCCGACACCATCGTCAACAATGGTCACACCATCCAGCTCAACTTTGCCGACGGCAGCAGCACCCTGAAGCTCGACGGCACCACCTACAAGCTGCTGCAGGTGCATTTCCATCGCCCGAGCGAGCATCAGATCGGTGGCAAGAACTATCCGATGGAGGCGCATTTCGTCCACCGCGCCGCGTCGGGCGGGCTCGCCGTGGTCGGCGTTCTCATGACCACCGGCCGGCCCAATCCCGCCTTCGCGCAGATCGTGGCGACGATGCCGGACAAGGAGGGTCCCGCGGTCAAGGCCGATCCGCGCATCAACCCCAACATGATGCTGCCGGCACGCCGCTCCTATTATCGCTATGCCGGCTCGCTGACGACGCCGCCCTGCTCAGAGGTGGTCGAATGGCTGCTGCTGAGCGAGCCGGTCTCGGTCGCGGAAGCGGACGTCACGAAATTCGCCAAGCTGTATCCGATGAACGCGCGCCCGGTGCAGAAGCTCGACCGCCGCTTCGTGCTGCACGGGGTGTAGTACGAATGGCCGCTTCGGACTGACGCGGCCGCCGAGTTCTCCGCTGTCGTCCCGGCGAACGCCGGGACCCATACCGCGGAATCTCAGTTGTCTTGCGAGGTGGCGGATATCCGTCACCTCACCTCGGCTCGTGGCTATGGATCCCGGCTCAGGGCCGGGACGACACCTTTTTGTGTGACGACGAGCGAGCCCCTCACGCGCTCCGCGCCAGCGCCCCGTCGATCATCGCCACCGCATTGTTCACGCCGTAGACCGCGACGAAGGAGCCGAAACGGGGGCCCTTCTCCTGGCCGAGCAGCACCTGGTAGAGCATGTTGAACCAGTCCAGCGACACGCCGGGGCGGCCGTCCTTGCCTTTCTTGGCGTGGTCGAGGAACGGCTCGCGGCGGCCGATCTCGTAGACCACGTTCTGGATGTCCTCGGCCGTGGCCTCCGCCGGAAGATTGGACAGCGCATCGCGCAGGTCCTGCAGCGCCACGCGCTCGCCCTCGGTCGGCTCGCGGAAGGTCTTGGTCGGCGCGACGAAGTCGCGATAGTAGTTGATGGCGTAGCCGACCATCGCGTCGAGCTTGGGATGGGTCTGCGGCGTCACGCCGGGCCGGTAGCGGCCGATGAAGCCCCACAGCGTCTCGGCATTCTCCGCGTTCGACGACGACACCAAGGTCAGCAGCAGTTGGAAGGTGACGGGCATGTCGGCCTTCGGCGGCTTGCCGGAATGAATGTGCCAGACCGGATTGCCGAGCTGTTGCTTGGCATCCTGCTTCCGAAAACCATCGATGAACTGCTGATAGTCGTCGACGTTGCGCGGGATGACGTCGAAATACAGCCGCTTCGCCGCCTTCGGCTCGCGATACATGAACAGCGACAGCGATTCCGGCGAGGCGTAGCGCAGCCATTCGTCGATGGTCAGCCCGTTGCCCTTCGACTTCGAGATCTTCTGGCCCTTCTCGTCGAGGAACAGCTCGTAATTGAAGCCCTCAGGCGGGGTGCCGCCGAGCGCCGCGCAGATCTTGCCCGACAGCTTCACCGAATCGATCAGGTCCTTGCCGGCCATTTCATAGTCGACGCCCAGCGCATGCCAGCGCATCGCCCAGTCCGGCTTCCATTGCAGCTTGCAATGGCCGCCGGTCACCGGAACGGTCATGCGCTCCTTGGTCTCCGGATCGTCGTAGGAGATGGTGCCGGCCTTGGCGTCGTGCTCGACGATCGGCACATACAGCACGAGGCCGGTGCGCGGGCAGATCGGCAGGAACGGCGAGTAGCTCGCCGCGCGCTCCTCGCGCAAGCTCGGCAGCATGATCGCCATCACCTTCTCGAGCCGCTCCAGCATGCGCAGCAGAGCCGCGTCGAACTTGCCGGAGGTGTAGTAGTCGGTCGCGGAGGCGAACTCGTAGTCGAAGCCGAACCGGTCGAGGAAGGCGCGCAGCCGCGCATTGTTGTGAGCGGCGAACGACGGATATTCGTTGGAGAACGGATCCGGGATGCGCGACAGCGGCTTGCCCAGATGCGTGGCCAGCATGTCCTTGTTCGGCACGTTGTCCGGCACCTTGCGCAGGCCGTCCATGTCGTCCGAGAACGCGATCAGGCGGGTCTTGATCTTGTCCTCGGTGAGCACGCGGAAGGCGTGGCGGACCATGGTGGTGCGCGCTACCTCGCCGAAGGTGCCGATATGCGGCAGGCCGGACGGGCCGTAGCCGGTCTCGAACAGCACCTCGTCCTTGGGGTTCTTCTTCAGCCGGTTGACGATCGCTTTCGCCTGCTCGAACGGCCAGGCGTTGGATTGTTCGGCGAGCGCGCGCAAGTCGCTCGGGCTGGTCTGGACGAGATCGATCGTGGACATCGTGAAAAAGACTTCTCCGAAGACGTCAGTGCAAAACAGCGGTCATGATACCCATCATTCCGGGGCGATGCGAAGCATCGAACCCGGAATCTCGAGGTTCCGGGGTTCGCGTCTTCGACGCGCCCCGGAACGACGGCAAGCGCTAGAAAGGGCTGATCGAGAAGTAGCGCAGCCACAGGTCGGTGTAGCGGCCTTTTTCCCAGACCCGGAACAGCGCCCAGTTCAGCGCCTGGCGCAAGAGGTCGTTGCCCTTGCGCACGGCGATGCCGACGCCCTCGCCGAAATAGCGGCTTTCGACGAAAGGTCCACCGGAAAAGGCGCAGCAATCGCCGGAATCGGTGCCATTGACCCAGAACGCCAGCGAGATGCCGTCGCCGAAGATCAGGTCGACCTCGGCCCGGCGCAGCGCCTGCCGCAGCGCCTCGTCGTTCGGATAGGTCTTGATCTCGGCGTCGGTGAACATCGCCTTGAGGTAGGCCTCGTGCGCGGTGCCGGCGACGGCGCCGATCTTCTTGCCCTCGAGAAATTCGGGGCGGATCTCGGTCATGACGGCATCGCGGCGGGACACGAAGCGGGCGGGCGCCCGGTAATACGGATCGGAGAAGTCGGCCCGCGCCCGCATCTGCGGCGTCACCGCGATCGAGGCGATGATCGCATCGCCCCGGTTCGAGGACAGCGCATCGAGCAGGGTTTCGAACCGGCGCATCTGGACGGTGCAGGTGACCTTGATCTCGTCGCAGATCGCCCGTGCCAGATCGACGTTGAAGCCGGCCGGATTGCCGTCCGGACCGGTGAAGTTGAACGGCGGATAGTCGGTCTCGGTCAGGAAACGAATCACGGTGAGGCGCGACAAATCGGGCCGGTCGGGCCGGCGTCGCGGGTCCCAGAAGCCGGGGACGGCCTGCGGCGCCGCCTCGACGGCGGGCCGCACGGGCGCCTGGGCGCGCACCTCCGAGCCGGCTGCGGCGAGACCGAAGCAGAGCAGCGCGCTGGCGATGGCGGCGCGGGCCGCAGGCGCGGATTTCACGGGCTTTGATAAGACGGTCTGCATCAGCGGTCCCGATGGTCAGCGCCTTATAGACCATCCCGGCGCAAATTCGAGGCTGGATTCGGCCCGGAGGCGGCCGCCCGGCTGGAGCGTCAACGCGCTCAGAGGTATTTCTTGAGATCCGCCGCCGCTTCCTCGGGCGTCCGCTTCAGGTTGAACGGCGCGACGAACCGGCCGTTGCGGTCCATCAGATACACCAGGGCGGTGTGGTCCATGGTGTAATCACCGTCCTTCAGCGGGACCTTCTTGGCATAGACCCGGTACTCGGTGAGAACCTTCGCCAGGACCTCGGGATCGCCGGTCAGACCCTTCAGATGCGGGTCGAAGCTGGAGAGGTAGTCCTTCATCGCGGCCGGATTGTCGCGCTCGGGGTCGACCGAGACGAAATAGGCGTTGACGCCGTCGGCGTCCTTGCCCATCGCGCGCAGCACCTCGGAGATCTCGAACAGCGAGGTCGGACAGACGTCCGGGCAATGGGTGAAGCCGAAGAAGATCAGGGTCGGACGGCCTTCGAGGCTCTTCTCGGTGACGACGGCCCCGCTCTGGTCGGTCAGTTGGAACGGTCCGCCGATCGCGGCCGGCGCCGCGATGTTTCGGCCGCCGCCCATGATGAGGAACATCAGCGAAAGCCCGACCACGAGGCTGGCGGCAAAGGCTCCGACGATCACCAGGGGGCGGGTGGCATTGGATGGCATTGCGCGCTCCTTCATTGTCTCTCAGAAGCAGGCCTGCCAGCCGGCCGCGATCGTCTCGAAGAACACCGCGGTCCCGTACTGCACCCACATCGTCACGGCGCCGGCGACGAGCCCGATCGCCGCAACCCCAGCCACGATGGCCGAAGCGGAGGCCGAACGCCGGTCACCCGACGCGGACGGTATCTCTTGCGGCGCTGAAAGAGGCTGCATGATGACGTACTCATCGGGCGGGTGCTGGCCCGAGCGGCCCGCCCCTCGCGCTTCAGATAAGCCCCGCGGCCGGTCCAGGCAAGCGCCGCGGACGGGCAGCCGATCACCCGAAACGGCCGGTGGCCGGCGTCATCAATGGGAAGCGGAGGCCTTGGCCGCGGCCGGCGAGATGGCCGGCGCATTGGGCGCGACATGCGAGGAGGCCGGAGAGGATGCCTGGGCATCCATATAGCAGGGCTTGTACATTGCCTGCAGCTCCTTGCCCTTCAGGAAGATCATCCGGGGCGTCAGGCCGCCGCGCTGGGTGATCCAGCGGCGGATCGGCGACGGGTACATCGAGTACAGCATCTGGGTCGCCTCGGGGTTGGTGACGGCGCGGCCGTTGGCGCCGAAATCCCAGGCGGCGTGGAATCCGAGATTGGCATGCGAGGTGACGCAGATCTTCTCGTGGGGGATCGCCCCGAGCACGATGGTGCAGGCCGAGGCGCAAAGCCCGTCGATGATCACATACTCACCGGAGGATCGCAGGCCCTGGTACTTGTCGACATAGGTTCCGATCCGGCCGCCGCGGTCATCGGCGATCCGGACCACGGCCTGGCTGGCGCCGACCCCCGACAGCAACAGAACGACCGCAAGCAACCCCGTCCAGAATTTCATGTCGAGCCCCAGTTCAACCCGGCGAAACCGATCTGACCGACTTTGGTACGCGTCTTGAGATGCGCTTCTTCTGATACTTGGACTGCGGCGGGACCTTGCGACCACGAGCCCATCCGCAGAACCGGAACGCGAAAGCCAAATCCAAATCGCAAATGCAGCGTGTTTCGAGATCGTGTTTTTGTCCAGGACAGCGCGGTGACGAAAGCCAAATTCACCGCGAGTGTTGCAAGCCCGCTGCACCAATGAGTCGCTACCACCGAAAATGGCCGAACGCTGGTTCCGGACATGGCGATGGCGCCACGAGCAAGGCAGAGGCCCGGCATGATTCGCCCATCGGCGCGGCAGCGGCGTCACGGCGGCACAAACGACACTCCGGAAAAGCCCGGTGGCCGAGCTTCCGCGCGACACACGCCCCGTTGCCCGGTGACGGCGGGACGCTCACCCCTCTCATCGCCGGCCCAGGGGCGCTCGTGCGATCACGATCGTGGGTGCGGGCTCCCGCCAGCCCTGGCTGGCATGGCCGAAATCCGGAGATGCGACCAATGCAATCACAAGTTTGGACCGTGCCGAGCCCCGCCCCGCAAGCGGGCGCGGCAGGATCACTCCCAGCAGCGCGCCGTCTGATCGCGAGATGGAGCGAGGTCCGGCCGATATCGCGCTGGCAGCGGGGAGGGCGATCTGCCTCCCGACGCCCTCGGTCCCCGTGAAGTTAACTAATTATCGGGCAGCCGAATCCGCGCTCCAAACGTGACGAGCGGCGCATCGGCGGCGCTGAGCTGGATCTGCCGCTCCGGCACCTCCTGATAGCTGCCGTCTTCAATCTTTCTTAATTCATATTGCCAGACCGTTAACGTCTCGCCGCGCGCGAGCGCGTCGCGGATGCGGCTGGCGCCGCGTCCCGGCAGCTTGACGAGGTCGTCGCGCATCATGCCGATCATCGTCGGGCGCTCGCCGCGATGCAGCTCGAAGAACACCATGCGATTGGGCTTGTCCTGCGGCTTGAGCACGGTATCCGCCGTGAACAGCACCAGACAGATTGCGACGGCAATCCACTTCCAAGTGTCGGACATCATGAGACGCATTCCCCGCACCGCCTCCGCGCGTGGAGTAGTCCTCGCGCAAACAGGCGGCAACTTACAGTTCTGTCATTCCGGATGAGATGACGTTCGACGTAATCGATTCGCTGCGCGCCGGGCGCGATGATGGGCTCCTCATCGTTCACAACATGGAGAGCACCGATGACCAACCCGACCGAGATCGCCGAGAGCTACATCGCGCTGTGGAACGAACGCGATGCCGCGCAGCGTAGTGCATTGCTCGCACGTCACTGGACCGCGGATGCGCTCTATGTCGACCCGCTGATGCGCGGTGAAGGACGCGATGGGGTGGATGGCCTGGTCGCGGGCGTGCAGAAGCGCTTTCCCGACTTCCGCTTTCGCCTGATCGGCTCCGCGGACGGCCACGGTCATCATCTCCGCTTTTCCTGGGAGCTCGGCCCCGAGGATGCGGAAGCCCCGATCCAGGGCACGGATTTCGTCGAGCTGGCCGACGGCCGCATCCAGCGCGTCACCGGGTTTCTCGACAAGGTCCCGCAGGGCGCCTGACGGACGTCCCGTTCCGCCCGGCTTCCGCAGTGCGGTCGGCCTGCCGCGATGGCCGGGCTCCCATGCGCAGACGCACGACCTGTCTCGTGGTGATTGCGCTACGTCAACGTCGGATCCGGTCCGCCGCTGCAGAGCTTCTGCTTCGCGACGAGTTCAGGATCGCCGGAGACGGGCGTGCAGCAGTCAAATCCCATCGATGATCACGCCATGGCGACCGGCACGCTGGCCGCCATCACCACCTTGCCCGAACTCTGGCGCTGGCGCGTCGAACGGAGCCCGGACAAGCAGGCCTACCGACATTTCGACGCAGGAAGCGGCCGATGGGCGAGCTTCTGCTGGCGCGAGATCGATCTCGTCGTCGACCGCTGGCGGCGGGCGCTTGCGGCCGACGGCTTCGCCCAGGGTGAGCGTGTCGCCATCCTGATGCCGAACGGGATCGCGCATCTCGCCATCGACCAGGCCGCGCTCTCGCTCGGCCTGGTGCCGGTGCCGATGCATGCCGTCGATAATGCCGACAGCATCGCCTACATACTCGCCGATTCCGGTGCCCGGCTGCTGCTGGTCGATTCGGACACACGCTGGGATGAGATCGCAGCGGTCGGCGAGGCCCTGCCCGACCTGCGGCGGATCGTCTGCGCCGACCGGCGAACGACCCAGCCGACCGGCGATCCGCGCCTCGTCGATCTGGAGGCGTGGTTGAACGCAGCCGGCAACGCCACGCTTCCCGGCACCCGGATCGCCATCGCGCCGCACGACCTCGCCGCCATCGTCTACACCTCGGGCACGACGGGCCGGCCCAAGGGTGTGATGCTGTCGCACGACAACGTCGTCTCCAACCTCAAGGCCATTCATCAGCGGCTGGCGGCCGATACCGACGACGTATTCCTGTCGTTCCTGCCGCTGTCACACACGTTCGAGCGCACTGCGGGCTACTACTACCCGATCGCCATCGGCGCCTGCGTCGCCTATGCGCGCTCGGTGAAGCAGCTGTCCGAAGATCTGGTGGAGGTCCGTCCGACCATCCTGATCTCCGTGCCGCGCATCTATGAGCGGATCTACTCGGTCATCATGCATCACCGCGCGATCGCAAACCCGCTCGAACGGGCGCTGCTCGACCTGACCATCGCGATCGGCGGCCGGCGCTTCGATGCGCAGCATGGGCGCGGAACCAGACTTTCAGCGTTCGACCGAATCGCGTGGCCGCTGCTGCAACGCCTGGTCGCCGCCAAGATACTGGCTCGATTCGGCGGACGGCTGCACGTCGCCGTCAGCGGTGGCGCCCCGATCGCCGAGCCGGTGGTGCGGCTGTTCCTGGCGCTCGGGCTCGAGGTGCTGCAGGGCTACGGCATGACCGAGACATCGCCCGTCGTCAGCGTCAACACGCCTGACGACAACGACCCTCGCACCGTCGGCCGCGCCCTGCCGGGCATCGAGGTGCGCATCGGCGACAATGACGAGTTGATGGTGCGCGGCCCGAACGTGATGCTCGGCTATTGGCACCGGCCGGAGGAGACCGCGCGCACCAGGGAAGCCGACGGCTGGCTGCACACCGGCGACCAGGCCCGCATCGACGGCGGACGCATCACCATCACCGGTCGGATCAAGGACATCCTCGTCACCTCGACCGGCGAGAAGATCGCGCCCGCCGATCTGGAGACCGCGATCCTGACCGATCCGCTGTTCGAGCAGGCCATCGTGATCGGCGAGAACCGGCCGTTCCTGACCGCGATCGTCGTGCTCAACGCCAACGGCTGGGCTGAGCAGCAGGCGAGGCTCGCGGCGCACGGCCAGCGCGGCACCGAGGCCGAAGCGGCCTCTCTGCTGCGCCACATTGCGCGAGCCGCGAAGGCCTATCCGTCCTACGCGACGCCGAAGGCGGTGCATTGGACCTTGGAGCCGTGGACCGTGCAGGAAGGCCTGATCACGCCGACGTTGAAGAACAAGCGTCCGGCGATCGAGCGGAGCTTCGCGAAGGAGATCGAGGCGATCTATGCAAAACGCGCGGCAGCTTTGCGGCCATCGGCTACCGTACGAAGCTGATTTTGCAGAGCGTAGCAGCAGGACATTGCGGCATTGGAGCGGGCGAAGGGAATCGAACCCTCGTATGCAGCTTGGGAAGCTGCCGTTCTACCATTGAACTACGCCCGCGTTCGCCAATGCTTAGCCGAGACCATGCGTTTCGCCAAGCGGCTTGTTGCCGCGACACCGCCAGGCCCAAGAGTGGCGGACGCAATAGTTCTCCATCGGCCTGATCTCCGGATCGTGATCGGCCGCGACCGCCGGCTCCGGAACGGATCGGGCCGGTCGCGCTTTTGCCCGTTGGAGGCGGCGCCCCTCGCTGCTTCGCCGCGCCGTCAAGGTCCGCCGTCAATGTCCTGGGAGCTCACATCATGCAGAGCCACAGCCCCGCGTCTCAGACCGCAACCTCGAAAGCCCTCGCCATCATGGCGGGCCCGTCGGCGCTCGACCTTTACACCCTCGGCTGCGGTCTGTTCCTTGCCGTCGCGCCCTGGCTGTTCGGCTTTGTCGGCAGCGCCGGCCGGATCGATGCTGCGTTGGCGGGGGCTGCCGTCGTCGTGCTCTCGCTCGGCGGCCTCCTGGCGTTTGCCGATTGGGAGGAGTGGCTGAAGGTCGCGCTTGGATTGTGGCTGATTGCAGCTCCGTGGCTGCTCGGGTTCGTGCATACGTCGGCGATGCATGTCAGCATCACGATCGGGATCGCCGTGACCTTCCTGAGCCTGCTCGAACTGTGGCTTGCGCACGATCCTGATTTTGCTGGCGATAGGCCTGCATTGGTGAGCCAGCCGTAGCGCCTCTGGTCGATCGCACCTCGCCTGCGCGCTGCGCCGCATTCCGCGATCGCGATGCCGATGACAGAGATCGCAGACAACGATCGCAACGGGACGCTTGACAACCATCACCCAAATCAGGGCAAACCCGCCCCGGTCACGCCGCGCTGTTAACACTTTGTAAACAAAGTTGATGCGGGCGATCGTGACGATGATATGATGTGACGTGGGGTTGGGGTGGCGTCATGGGGCGTGGGTATACGATCTTTGATACGGCCCTCGGCCGTTGCGGCATTGCGTGGAGCGATGCCGGAATCACCGGCGTACAACTGCCGGAAGCACGGGAAATCGAGACGCGGCGGCGCCTGTTTCGCCAATTTCCCGAAGCGCGGGAGCAGCGCCCGTGTTCGAATATTGAACTCGCCATCGAAGGCATCACCGCCATGCTGCGCGGGCAGGAGGTCGACTTCTCCGATGTCGTGCTCGATCTCGGCGGCGTGACACCATTCAACCAGCGCGTCTATGATTGCATTCGTGCCATTCCGCGCGGCGAGACGCGCAGCGCCGACGCGATCGCAGACGAACTGCACGTTCCCAAGGCGCTGAATTCGATCGCGCAGGCGCTGAGCAAGAATGCGCTCGTGCTGATCGTTCCCTGTCACCGCGTGCGCGACATCGGCAACGGCCTCGACAAGCCGTCGCCCAACAGCGGCGTCATCTCCAAGCGGCGGCTGCTGTCGCTCGAAGGCGCACGGCCTCATGCGGGCCTGACGTTGTTCGACGCGTTTCTCGCGGTCGACCGGCCGCGCGCGTTGTAAGCGGGCGCCTCGCTGCGCGCGATATTATCTCGGACGCAGCCCTCCTCTTTCATCCGCAATGCGCTAGATTTGCAGGATGACCGCCACCATCCTGTTCGAAAGCCGTGACGTCACCGTCTCCGAGTTCCGCTGTGCGGCGGTTCCGGGCGAGCGTCCCTATGTCGAGCAGTATTCCGGCTACTCGCTGTCCTATGTGCGCAAGGGGAGCTTCGGCTGTCGGCACCGCGGCCGCTTCTTCGAGCTGGTCACCGGCTCGCTGCTGGTGGGCCATCCCGGCGATGAGTTCATGTGCACGCACGATCACGTCTGCGGCGACGAATGCCTGTCATTCTTCTTCGATCATGCGCTCATCGACGAGATCGGCGGCAACAGGCAGGCTTGGCGGGTTGGCGCGATGCCGCCGCTGCCGGAGCTCATGGTCCTCGGTGAGCTCGCGGAGGCCGTCGCCGCGCGCGAGCAGGACCTCGGTCTGGACGAGGTTGGCCAGATCATCGCCAGCCGCTTCGTCGCGACCGCCACGGGCCAGCAGGAACGGGCGGCGACGCCAAGCCTTCGTGATCGCCGGCGCGCGGTCGAGAGCGCATTGTGGATCGACGACAATGCGGCGCGCGACATCGATCTGGCGGCTGCGGCTGGTGAGGCCGGCGTCAGCCCGTTCCATTTCCTGCGGCTGTTCGCGGCCACGATCGGCGTGACGCCGCATCAATATCTGATCCGCTCCCGCTTGCGGCACGCCGCACGGCGTCTCAGCGAGGAGGATACGCCGGTCACCACCATCGCCTACGATTCGGGTTTTGCCGATCTGTCGAATTTCACCCGCACCTTCGCGCGCGCTGCCGGCGTGTCGCCGGCGAAGTTTCGCAAGGCGTCGCGCGGCGAGCGCAAGATTCTCCAAGATCATCTGAGCCGCCATTGATTGGATGATCCCAGCGCGTGCGACGGCCGCACGCGAAGCATGGAGATCATCGATGTACGATCATATCGGCCTCAAGGTCGGCAATCTGGACGCGAGCGTACGCTTCTACACATCGGCGCTGGCGCCGCTCGGCCACATCCTCTGCTCCAAGGACGAGGCGTCGGCGGGCATCGGCCCGAAGGGGGAGCCGGCGCTGTGGCTGTATCTCGACAAGGGCGCCAGCAAAGGCGCCGCCCATATCGCGTTCCGCGCCCAGGACCACGCGGCGGTCGCCAGATTCCACAGCGAGGGTCTGACGGCCGGCGGCAGCGACAATGGCGGCGCCGGGCCGCGCGCGGACTACAGTCCGACCTACTACGCCGCCTTCCTGATCGATCCCGACGGCAACAACATCGAAGCCGTGTGTCCGTGAGGTCCCGGCCATGGCATCGATTCAGAAGGACATCCCGATCGCAGCCTCCGCAGCCGCCGTCTGGGACGCCGTGCGCGACTTCGGCGCCGTTCATACCCGGCTGGCGCCCGGCTTCGTCGTCGATTGCCAGCTCGACGGCGACGTCCGGATCGTGACCTTCGCCAACGGCAATGTGGCGCGCGAACGCCTCGTCAGTTGCGACGAGGCGCAGCAGCGTCTGGTCTACACGATCGAGAGCGAACGCGTGACGCATCACAACGCGTCCGTGCAGATCATCCCCGACGGCGCGCAGGGTTGCCGGATGCTCTGGATCACCGACGTGCTGCCGCACGCCATCGCGCCCTATATCGAGCAGCAGATGGCGCTCGGCACGCGCGCGATGCAGGACGCCCTAGGCGGGCTGCGCGCCTAGACGAGCCGAGCAGCCGTCAGCCGACATGCGGAGATGGCGGGATCTGCGCCCCCGAGCCGAGCTCGGCCGCCAGCACGGCCGGGCGCAGCTCCAGCGCTGCGGCCGGCTTCGGGCCCCAGCGGGTGAGCATGACGGTGGCGAGCGTCAGCACTCCGAGCAGGACCATCGAGGACGCCGCCAGCATGAAGAAGTCGCCCTCGGTCGCGGCATGGCTCAGCAGATAGCTGCCGCCTGCGGCGATGAAGACGAGCCGCACCGTCTGTGCCAGCACCGGACCGATCACCCTGGCTGCGCCCTGCGAGGAGAAGTACATCGAGATCGCCAGGCCGATGAAGGCATACATTGGCGCTGCGACCTGAAGATAGTGCCGACCCGCGCTGCGCGCGCTCTCGTCCTGGGTGAAGATGTCGACCCACAATTGCGGAACGATCGCGATCAGCGTCGACAGCGCACCCACCGACGCGAAAGAGACCAGCCCCGCCGTCCAGGCGATCCGGCGGGCGCGCACGATTCTTTCCGCACCGATCGCCATGCCGACCATCGGCACCGAGGCCATGCCGACGGAGAACGCGACAGTGGTCACCATGAATTCGAGCCGTGCGCCGATGCCGTAGCCGGCCAGCACGGCGGTGCCGAACGATGCCAGCATGTGCGTGAAGATCGCGATCGACAGCACTGATTGCAGCGGCGAGAAGCAGGCGATGGCGCCGACCTTGAGGATGTCGGCGAACATCGCACGGCTGATCTTGAGGCCCCGCAGCTTCGGCCGGACGCGCGCGCGGCCGGAGAACAGATACCAGCCCATCACCGAGATGCTGACGCAGAACGCCAGCAGCGCGCCGGCGGCGACGCCGCGCATGCCGAGCCCGAGGCCCAGACTCAGCGTGCCGCCGAGCACGATCTGCAGCACGGCCGAGCTAAGGATCATGAACGACGGCAGCTTCATGTTGCCGGTGCCGCGCAGGATGCCGGCCATCGAGTTCATCAGCCAGGGCAGGATGGCGCCGCCGAAGAAGATCTGCAGATAGGCCGTGGCATGGCTCAGCACCGCGCCGCGGCCGCCGAGCACCTCCAGCAAGGCAGGTCCGAACACCAGCATGCCGATCATGAAGGTCGCGCCGAACAATAGCGCGATCAGCAGCGCGTGCGTGGCGAGGGTCGAGGCCCGTTCGGTGTCGCCGGCGCCGAGCGCCCGCGCGATCGCCGAGGCCACGCCGCCGCCCATGGCGCCGCCGGACATCGTCATGGTCAGGATCACCAGCGGGAACACCAGTGCCATCGCCGCCAACGCCTCGATACCGAGCCGGCCGATATAGGAGGTCTCGGCGATGACGACGCAGGTGCCTGCCGTGTTCGCGATGATGTTGGGCCAGGCCAGCGACAGCAGGGTGCGCAGAATGGGGCCGTCGACGAGCGCATTCCGAACCGGCTTCGCGATGGGCGGCAACGTACGCCCCTCGCCGACCGGACTGTCGGCCAAGCCGATCTCGGACATGCTCGCTCCCCGTTTGGCCGCGCCATCTGGCGGGACCTTTGTCGTTCCTCCTAGCACACCGCCGGGCCGCGCCCCGTGCAGCGGGCGCATTGGGGGTGCGCGGTCAGCGCGCAGCCGGGCCTAGAGGCGGAAGTGCTTGGAGAGCTTCAGGCCCTGGGCCTGGTAGTTGGAGCCGATGCGGCTGCCATACATCGCGTTCGGCCGGGCCAGCATCTTCTCATAGACGAGGCGGCCGACGATCTGACCGTGCTCGAGGATGAACGGCACCTCGCGCGAGCGCACCTCGAGCACCGCGCGCGAGCCCTGCCCGCCGGCGCCGGCATAGCCGAAGCCGGGATCGAAGAAGCCGGCATAGTGGACACGGAATTCGCCCACGAGCGGATCGAACGGCACCATCTCGGCGGCGTAGTCCGGCGGCACCTGCACGGCCTCCTTCGAAGCCAGGATGTAGAACTCGCCGGGATCGAGAATGAGGCTGCCGTCGGGGCGCGCCTTGATCGGCTCCCAGAACTCCTCCACGGCATAGCCAGCGCGGCGGTCGACGTCGACGACGCCGGTATGGCGCTTGGCGCGATAGCCCACATAGCCGTTGGCATTGCTGCCGGACAGGTCGACGGAAAGAGCGACGCCGCCGACGAGATCCGCATCATCGCGATCCACCAGCCGCTCGGCCTGATGCAGCGCGATCAGTTCGTCCTCCGACAGAACCGCGTCGCGGTAGCGGAAGCGGACCTGGGACAGGCGCGAGCCTTCGCGCAGCAAAACGGGAAACGTCTTCGGGCTGATCTCGGCGTAGAGCGGACCGTGATAGCCGGCTCCGATCATGTCGAACCGTCGCGTGCCGTCGGCGATCACGCGGGTGAACACGTCGAGCCGCCCGGTCGAGCTCTTCGGATTGGCGGCCGCGACGATGTCCTTCGGCAGCGCGAGACTCTCCAAGAGCGGCACGATGTAGACGCAGTTGGTCTCCAGCACTGCGCCGTCGGCGAGCGCGAATTCGTGCAGCTTCAACTCGTCGATACGCTCGGCGACCGTCGCGCCCGGCCCGGGCAGAAAGCTTGCCCGCACGCGATAGGCGATGTCGCCGAGCCGCAGGTCCAGGCTCGCCGGCTGGATCTGGCTTTCGACAAAATCGTATGCGGGGATGATCAGGCCAGCCTCCGCCATCGCCACGATCATGCGATCGGGGAGGATGCCGTGGGCGTCGGGGCTGAGCGAAAACGGCAAGACCTGATCCTTTGCAGGCGCCGGAACGGCGGCTTATCGAGCCTATATAGGGTCTTTTTACCGGTTATCCGATGGCTGGCTTGACGGAAAGGCCGGTTGCGACTATGAGCACGACTTATCCCGTGGTGATTTGAGCCGGCCGGCTTGCAGCCACGTTAAATAAGTCGCTAAACAGGCCGGGGACGATTGTGATCCCGGCCGTGAGGAGTTTTCCCAGGCCGGTTTTTTTGTGCCCATCGCTGGAGGCGGTGGTCACGATGGAGGTCACATGTCGAAGTCCCCCGCGAAGGCCCCGGCGTCGTTCGCCCGCTATCGTCCTGAAACCCGTCTGGTGCATTCCGGCACCTTGCGTTCCGAATTCGGCGAGACCGCCGAGGCGCTCTATCTGACGCAAGGCTTCGTCTACGCCACCGCCGAGGAGTGCGAGGCGCGCTTCAAGGGCGAGGATCCCGGCTTCATCTATTCGCGCTTCTCCAACCCGACCACGGCAATGTTCGAGCGCCGCATGATCGAGCTCGAGGGCGCCGAGGCCTGCCGCTCGGCCGCAACCGGCATGGCCGCAGTCACCACGGCAATCCTCGCTCCCCTCCGTGCCGGCGATCACGTCGTCGCCGCCAAGGCGCTGTTCGGCTCGTGCCGCTACGTCGTCGAAGATCTCTTGCCGCGCTACGGCATCGAATCGACCCTGGTCGATGGGCTCGACCTCGACCAATGGCAGAAGGCGGTCAGGCCGAACACCAAGTCGTTCTTCCTGGAGAGCCCGACCAATCCGACGCTCGACGTGATGGACATTCCCGCGATCGCCGAGATCGCGCACGCCCGTGGCGCGCGACTGATCGTCGACAACGTGTTCGCGACCCCGATCTGGCAGAGCCCGCTCGCGCTCGGCGCCGACGTCGTGGTGTATTCCGCGACCAAGCACATCGATGGCCAGGGCCGCTGCCTCGGCGGCGTGATCCTGTCGTCGGAGGCGTTCATCGCCGAGCACATCCACAATTTCATGCGCCAGACCGGTCCGTCGATCTCGCCGTTCAACGCCTGGGTCCTGCTCAAGGGCCTGGAGACCTTGGCGGTGCGCGTGCGCGCGCAGACCGAGACGGCGGCGAAGGTGGCCGACTTTCTCGCGGCGCATCCGAAGATCTCGCGGCTGATCTATCCCGGTCGCGAGGACCATCCGCAGGCGGCGACCGTGCGCAAGCAGATGCGCGCCGGCTCGACGCTGGTCGGCTTCGAGGTGAAGGGCGGCAAGGCCGGCGCCTTCCGCACGCTCAACGGCTTGAAGCTCGCGCGCATCTCCAACAATCTCGGCGACGCCAAGACGCTGGTCACGCATCCGGCGACGACGACGCACCAGCGGCTGACGCCGGAGGCGCGCGCCGAGCTCGGCATCAGCGAGGGCTTCATCCGCTTCTCCGCCGGGCTCGAGCATGCCGACGATCTGATCGAGGATCTGGATGCGGCCCTGAGGGCCGCGTAGCGAATGGCCGCATAGAGAATGGCGAATAGGGCGTACCGATTGCATCCTATTCGCTACTCGCTACTCGCTACTCGCTACTCGCTATTCCCTACTCGCCACTCTCACATCGGCCGATAGGTCAGCACGTTGGCCGGCGTGTTGATGCCGAGCTTGACCTGGCCGACCGAGCGGATGATGTCGTCGCCGAGCAGCTGGGCGAAGCAGGCGTAGCCCCAATCGCTCATGTGCAGACCGTCCGAGATCACGAACTCGTTGATCGGGATCGCCTGCCGCTCGTGCCAGTCGCGCATCACCTCGAAGCGGGGGAAGATGCCGGCGTGATGCAGCTCGGCGATACGCCCGAGCAGCTTGTTCATGCGGCTGGCGTTCTCCGAGCGCTCGTTGACGCGCGGCGAATATTGCAGGTCGACCAGCACGACATCGGAGGCCGCCGCCTGGATCTTGGCGACGCCGTCATCGACCAGCTTGGCGGTCTCGGCGGGATCGAGATCGCGCAGCACGGCATTGGTGCCGACCTGCCAGATCACGAGATCCGGATGCCGGTCGATCACCGACGTCTCCAGCCGCTTCATCATCTCCGGCGCATCCTCGCCGCCGACGCCGGCATTGATGACGCTGATGTCGACCATCGGATATTGCCGGCGCAGCTGCGCGGCGAGCCGATTCGGATAGGTGTAGTCCGGCGCGCTCGCGCCATAGCCCTGCGTCGACGACGAGCCGAAGGCGACGATGACGACCGGCAGGCCGGAGGCGAGCTTGTTGGCGACGTGCGGCAGCGAAATGAAATTCTTCTTGGCGACGCCCTTCGGCGTCAGGCACGGCACGCGGTTGAAGATGTCGGTGGCCGACTTCGCGACCTGCTTGACCTTGTCGATCGCCCGCTCGGTGATGCTGCGCGACGGCGGCGCCGCCACGACGGCCTGCCCGGCTGCAGCCGGCGGCTGTGCATCGGTCATGGCCGGCGCGGTCGTCGCCGCAGGCGGCGAGGTTGTGGTCGCCGGGCGCGCCACGGCGATCGGCCCGGGCACCTGATCGCTCGCCTGCGCCACCGTGACGTGACCGATGCTCGGTCGCAGCCCGCTGATCAGCGGAGCCTTTGGATCGGAGCTCTCCGCATCGGAAAGCGCGGCGGGCGCAGCCGGCGCTGCGCTCTGCGCCCGTAGCTTCTGCGGGCTCAGCGCGAGGGCGATGGCAATGGCAATGACCGCAACGGCCGAAAGCTTCTCCCATGTCCCGGAGACGCGGTGACACTCATTCGACGTCATGAACGACATAACCCTAGTTCTGCTGCGCCGGCCCGATATGCGCCGCGTCGATGATGAACTTCGACAGCGCCCGGCCGAGGCAGTCATGAACCTGCTTGGCCAGCTCGACTCCGTGCGTCGGATTGAACAGGTCGAAATCGCCCTGCTCGTTCCATTGCCGCATGATGGCAAACCGATCGAACAGCGGAATGTCCCGGTGCTGCGCCACCACACGCATGTTGTCGACATAGGGCGGCACGGAGATCAATGTCTCCGTCCGCGGACTGTATTGCAGGTTCATCAAGACGACGTCAGCTCCCGCTTTCTGCAGCGTCGCCACACCGTCGTCGACCGCCTGCCGGAACTCATCAGGATCGATCGACCGCATGGCGTCGACCGTGCCGGTCTGCCAGATGACCAAATTAGGCCTTTTTCCTTCCACCAGTTTAACGAGATTGCCCGCGACCTCCTCGGCCGTCTTCTTGGGCTGCAGCTCGATGCTGAGATTGACGGCGACGGTTGGCAGCTTGTCCTTCAACGCAGCCTGCAGACGGGCGGGGTAGGCATTGGCGTCGGACGTGCTGACAATGGAGGATGACCTGCTTCCGACGACGAGAATATCCAGCGTGCGGCCGTTCTTGACGGCGTCTGCAACCTTCGGGAGCGGGCTCTCGGTGGTCAGCAGGTAGGCCGGCACCTCGCAGTTCTGCGGCGCTTCTTCCGCGCGCGCAGAGGCCGCCAGCGAAACAGCCAGCACTGCGATACCAAACCTTAACCACGAGACGGACTTCATCAGCCCCCTCCCGCCAGATCGGCGTTGCTGCGCGCACCTTTTCGCGTCGCGCCCTTATCGGCCTCACGCTTGTACCACGAAATCAACGACGCCACCCCCCACATGATGAGGATGCCGCAAAGGCTGATCACCGCGTGCATCATGGCGCCGCCGGACACTTCGGCAAGGACGAAGTGGCCCGCAAACGCCAGAAACACGCCGAGACAGAAGATCTCGAGCGAGTGTTGCCCACAGACAATCAGCGGACGCAGCCACGGCGACTTCAAGAGCGGCCAATCCTTGCGCAAATAGTGCACGGTGAGTGCTGCGAGTGCGAGAAAATGCGCGAAACGCAACACGTCAAGGTCGGTCTTGTCGATCGGATACATCCACTGCTCGATTCGGCGCGGCATCAGATGGCCGAGCTGCGGAATGTACCAGGTCAGGGTCACACAGAAGGCCGCGACCAGATAGGCGACGCAGAGCCCGAGCGTGATCGGCGAGTTGATGATGCGCGACATGCGCCGCGCGCCGCCGAGCGCGCACCAGGCGCCGAACACGAACAGCAATTGCCAGGCGAACGGATTGAAGGCCCAGAAGCCGTTGGGATAGGCCGTCAGATAGAGATCGAGCTCCCAGGTCACGGCATAGAGAATGACGGATAGGCCGAGCGTCACGTCGGGCCGCCAACGCATCAGCCACAGAATCAACGGCAGGAACAACATCAGCACGATGTAGAGCGGCAGCACGTCCATATTGACGGGGCGGAAGCGCAGGATCAGCGCCTGCACGATGGTCACGTCCGGCTGCTTGAGAAAATCCATGATTCCCATCTCTTCGGTGTAGAGCGGGTTCTCGAAGCTGGTCGCGACGTAGGAGATCTCGGCGAGGAAGATCGTGAACAGGAAGACGTGGGCGACGTAGATCTGCCAGACGCGGCGCAGGATGCGCGCGGTTGCGACGATGAAACCGGCATCCTGCATCGCCCGGCCGTAGACGAACGCCGCCGTGTAGCCTGAGATGAAGATGAAGATCTCGGTGGCGTCGGAGAAGCCGTAGTTGCGGAGCGTGAACCAGGTCAGCAGGTTCGGCGGCAGATGGTCGATGAAGATCAGCCATAGCGCCAGCCCGCGAAACAGGTCGAGCCGCAGTTCGCGCTCGCCGACCGCCGGGAAGGTGATCGCAGGGACGGCGGTGGTGGCGGGTGCAGCGCTGACGGCCGGCGCAGCCGCGACGGCAGATGCAGATGCAACCGCAGGTGCAGCCGCGCTCGCCGCAGCGGCAGTCTCCGTAGCCGGCGCGGGTGCGGCGCTGGCTGCGGGGGCGGACGGTCCGGCAAGGCGATCGACAATCGACGTCATCAGGCACCGCGTCAAAGCTGCCAGCCCTCGAGGCCCGGCAGGGGAAATGTAGGGCTGCGCAGTTTTCGCGCAAGCGATGAAGGACTTATCAGCTGGGCCGTGCCCAGTTTTTCGACCTTGGCGGACGGCTGGTGGCGATCGCACGACGCAGGACAGGGCGATCACCGCCAGGGTGCTGCCGGCCGCGCCCGATCCGAGCCCAAGGAACGGATCGCGCATACGGGCGACAGAGTCCGCGATTCTGGTGCCATAATGCGGAACTGTGTTGAAAGCACGATGGCGTCCCGATTGGTTCCGGCGCTGGTTTCCGCTACAATGCCACCATGTATCGCGCCGTGACTCGCCACATCGAAGTGACCGTCGAACCGAACTTCCTGCCTGAGAAGTCGTCGGTGGCCGATGGCCGCTGGTTCTGGTCCTATACCGTCGTCATCACCAACAGCGGGGAGGAGACGGTGCGGCTGCGCAGCCGGCACTGGATCATCACCGATGGGATCGGCCGGCAGCAGGAGGTCCGCGGCGAGGGCGTGGTCGGCGAGCAGCCGGTGCTCGCGCCAGGCGAACGCTTCGAATACACCTCCGGCGTCCCGCTCACCACCGCGTCCGGCTTCATGGCCGGCTCGTACCAGATGGAGAGCGAGAGCGGTGAGCACTTCGACATCGCCGTGCCGGCCTTCTCGCTCGACAGCCCCGACGGCAAGCGGGTGTTGAATTAGCTGAGAAGGCATGCAGTTCGACTGCCCCCCAGTCGTCCGCTCGCTGTCTCTTGTGCTGCTCTCGACGTTCAATACCTTGTCCTTGCGGCTCGCCTCGCCTGCCGATGTTTGGCCCGCTGTCGTCCCGGCAAGCTTCCGACAACGCGCCAGCGGACGACGTGCAATACGATGGATCCTGTACTCACGCCGCACGTCATCGTTCTCGCGACGCATCCCGCGTCCGAGCTTTGCCCATTCATCCGCCCGCCCTCCGCAAATAGAGGGCGCAGGGAAGGCCAGGCCTCGGCTGAGGCCTGCGGCCCGCCTGCAGAAAAAAAATGCAGGCGGCAGGTACCACAGATCCTATGGGGCGGCGGGTGGTCAAGAAGGGTTAGGATTTGGATTTCCGAACCATCCGGCCCTCGGAGGATCAAGATGATCAAGCTCGATCGCACTGACACACCCGCCGCGGCGG
>NZ_JAUEYN010000022.1:0-75918 GCF_032489675.1 Bradyrhizobium sp. SZCCHNR1043 | reverse complement strand
GGTGCCGACTGGCACCCGGCCTTCCCTGCGCGATGGCGTTACGGCTGCTTTGTAGTCTCCCCGGTGCGCCGGGCTTTCTGGTCACCGTCATCCGCACGAGGCGAAGCCTGTATGCGAACTTGGCATCGGCATCGGGATGCCAGGACCCTACGACTTGACCGTCCGTACCACGCTTGCTCGCCGGCCCGCTTGCGCAGAGCCCCAAGCCCGATACGGCCACCGCTCCCCGCTGCTACGCCTCGTGACGATCGGCCGAGCCGCCCCTCCTCATCGCGAACGGGATGGCCGGGATCATCGTCGCGATTTGCCCGACGCCGCAAGGCGGCACACATGCGACAAACTGGCTCGACGGGCAGTTGGCGCATGAGAGGGATGCGGGAATTGCCCGTCGTGCGGGGCGGAGAGCAAGGCGGTTGATCCAAGCCGGTGCGTTCAACACGGCGCCGGAATTCCTTGCTAACCTGGCTCACGGCATTTGATTGGACAAGGAAGCATGCGCTTCATTGCGAACATGATCGATCATCGGAAAGTCCGGCGTGCACTTTTCGACTACCCCATCTATTCGCCTCCATTTCACGACAGCGAGGCAGTTCTGTCAGACGCAAAAATCAGGGCAAACTTCGATTATTTTCTCGCGCAGAAGCAAAGCCGCCTCAAAGCATTGGCGGACTATCTGAGGTCATTCTCGATCGAGCTGACGCTATCGGACCGATTTCTGCCGACACTCGACAGCTGGATCTTCAGATATGGCGGACACCTGTTGCCGAGCGACGGCGAAGTCATTTCAGCCATTCATGACTACGAGCCGGCGTGGACCGGTCCATATCACGGCATCAACATCGTCCACGACATCTCGATCTTCGCTGGCGATCTTGTGGTGTCGAAGAACGCCGACATCAGATGGAATGTCTACCACGGCGACGGCACCAGGCGTGATCATGAAGAAATGGGGTTCGGTCAACCGTGTCTCGTGGGGATCCCTCATTTTGGATATGAGAGCCACTGCCCGATATTCTACGAGGTTTTTCGCTGGTTCGCCGCCGCGCGCCACAGGTTGGCGGGGCGTATCGGCCTGAAGATGGACGTCGATCGGAGAGGCAGCTTTGCGGAGCACCTCAACTTCCTGGCCGCCCCCGAGCCTCCACCGGTCGTTCCGCTGTCCCAGCGCGTGATCGATGATTAACAAGCCTCTCCATCCACGAACTAAGTTTGCGGTCCAGGACTGTCACCTCAACTCCCTTGCGAGAGATGCCGAGGTCTCTGGCTTCAGCCCATTGCGCCCCTCAATCTTCATTGACGATCATGCACCGTGCTCGCCGCACGTTACGGGTCAGCTTCGCGGCCTTCAGCGCAGCCTCGAGCCGCCCGCTCAGAAACAGCGCACCCGCAAGGCTCGGGTCGGTCCAGAGGTCACAACCTTCCAGAGCTGCCGCCCCGACCGCAATTTGGTTGTCTTTGGGCAAGCTAACCATCAGTTTGCCCTTGGGCCACAAGTCCGGCTGAACGAAACCGCCGGTTGATCGCCCGGAACGAAAGGTCTGCTTCTGACATCCGAGATTTAGGAAATACCAGGCCCCCGGCACCCGTTCGACGCGATTGCCCTGATAGAGCTCTATGTTGGACAGGCCGCCCTTTCCAAGCTCGAATCTCCCAAGCACTTCGGCAAAATCGGAAGAGACAACGATGAAGGCATTGACCCGAAAGAAATCGGACAACTTTCCAATGCGCCGATCCTTGTACCTCGGGTAGGCCCGCTTCGGACGCTCATCTTCCGTCAACGTTTCACCGTCCTCGTGCTTGCGCATGAGCTTGTCCAGACGGTCCAGTTCTTCCCGATATTCGGTATCTTGCCAGTAATCCTTGCCCTGGTCATCCGGGTTCAGATTGAATTTCGAAATATTGGAAGAGTCCATGAAGCAGTCACTCACCCAGACCCTTTCAATCACGCGACTTCTCCCGAAAAAGACTTATCTCGCAGAACGAGTTTCGACCCACTCCGCCAGAGGGGCGGCGCCGAATACTTCAAACATTTTTACTTACGTCGCTCTTAAAAAAAACGTTGATCCTGCGCAGAGCGATCTTCCAAGGCGCCTGCGCCAAATCACAGGACAATGTGCACTCAATTGGCAGGAGGGGCGAAGGCGAGCAAACTATGAGCTGTCTTGCCGGCGTCGTCATGAATTCTCACCGCGTTTCGGCTGGGCGCCGGTTCTCGATCGCAAATGTGCCGTCTCCCTCGCCGTTTTCGATGAACGCTCTGGTTGCTTTCGTAGACTAATACTCTGCGTTCGGGTTATTTTTTCATTTCCAGCATTTCAAGGGGAGCGCTCATGCGAAAGCTCATTTCTTCGATCGGATTTTTGTGCGCCGCACTTTTGATCCTGGCCTCGCCAGGGGCTCACGCGCAGGCGACGCGGACCTGGGTGTCCGGCGTCGGCGACGACGTCAACCCGTGCAGCCGCACGGCGCCCTGCAAGACCTTCGCCGGTGCGATCTCGAAGACCGCCGCCGGCGGTGAGATCGACGTGCTCGATCCCGGCGGCTACGGCGCCGTCACGATCACCAAATCGATCACGATCGACGGCGGGGGGACCATGGCCTCGATCCTGGCGTCGGCGACCAACGGCATCAACGTGAATGCCGGCGCCAACGACGTCATCATCCTGCGCAATCTGAGCATCAACGGCGCCGGCACGACCCTCGGCCTCAACGGCGTCAATTTCCTGGCCGGCCGAAAGCTCGTCGTCGAGAACTGTACCTTCGAGAACTTCTCGCAAAGCGCAATCTCGGTCGCGCCGACCGGTGCGGCACAGGTGGTGATCGCAGACTCCTCGCTCAAGGCGTCCGCGTTCGGCGTCACGGTCTCGACCGCGAATTCGAGCAGCGCGATCAGCGTGCTCGTCTCGAACACGAAGGCCATCGAAAATGCCAATGCCGGGATATCCGCCACGGTCCCGGCCGGAAAGCCGGGGATGGGCGTGTTTCTCGACCGGCTGACCTCCGAGTTCAACAACACCGGCGTTCTGGCGAGCGGCAGCGGCGCCATCGTGACGTTGGGAAATTCCGTCATCCAGGGCAACGCCAACGGCGTCGTCCAGACCGGCGGCGGCTCCGTCTCGTCCTTCAAGAACAACGCGATCAGCAACAACGGCGTCGACGGCACGCCGCTCACGGGGATCAGCCTGAACTAGCGGCGCCGCCGCGGGAAGCCCGGCATCTGGCGAGCTGCGCCTGCCGGACAACGTGCAATCACATCAGCGAGGTCCCGTTGCCGGCGGGACCTCGCTCGATTGCGTCGATGCTGGCGCTCAGACGCCGGCGGCGGCCGCGTGCTGGGCCGCCATCTCGGCATCCGCGGCGGTGACGCGCTGGAACGCCGGACGCTGGGTGATGCGCTCGGCATAGCGCACGAACACGTCCTTGCGCGGCACGACGCCGAACATCATGGTCCAGTTGAAGGCGACGCCCCACAGCACGTCGGCGGCGGTCATGCGCTCGCCGAGGAGATACGGCCCCTTGGCGAGCTGCTGCTCCAGCGCGCCCAGCATCGTATCGTAGTCGGCATAGGGCGACTGCGTGATCGGGGCCGGTTCGCGCTTCATGAAATGGTCGATCACGGCGGGCTCGAACGACGCACCGTAATAGGCGATCCAGCGCAGATAGGGCCCGCGCATGGCATCGTCGAGCGCCGGCGTCAGCCCCGCTTGCGGAAACAGATCGGCGAGATAGATGAAGATCGCGACCTGCTCGGTCACGATCTGGCCGCGATGTCCGATCGTCGGCACCTTGCCGAGCGGATTGACGGCCAAGAACTCCGGCTTGCGCTGCTCGCCCGCCTTCATGTTGAGGACATGCAGATCGTAGGGCGCGCCCAGCTCCTCGAGCAGGACGCGGGTGCCGGCGGCGCGGGTCTGCGGTGAGTAATACAGCGTGATCTTGTCGTCGGCGGTCATGATGGTGTCCTCCCATTGCCGGCTGCGGTGCGGGCTTGTCGCACACCATACCTGACAAGGTGTGTCAGGTATGTTTAAAGAAGGGCATGCGCGCGAGCCGGCTGCTCTCGATCCTCACCACCCTGCAGGCCAGGGGACAGGTTACCGCGCCCGAGCTCGCAGACGCCTGCGAGGTCTCGGTGCGCACGATCTATCGCGACATCGACGCGCTCGCCGCGGCGGGGATCCCGGTCTATGCCGAGCGCGGCGCCGAAGGCGGATTCCGCCTGCTCGACGGCTATCGCGTGCGGCTGAACGGGCTGTCGCCGACGGAAACCGACGCACTGTTCATGGCGGGCCTGCCGGGCCCCGCCGCCGCGCTCGGGCTCGATGGCGCGATGAGCGCGGCGCAGACCAAGCTGGTGGCGGCCCTGCCGGAGAGCCTGCGCGCCAATGCCGGCCGCATGCAGGCGCGCTTCCATCTCGACGCGCCTGGCTGGTTCGGCGAGTCCGAGGAGCCGACGCATCTGCGAACCATTGCGGACGCGCTGCTCGCCGACCGCCTGATCGACATCCGCTATCAGAGCTGGCGCGCCGAGAAGCGCCGCCGGGTGGCGCCGCTCGGCCTCGTGCTCAAGGGCGGCGGCTGGTATCTCGCAGGGCAGGTCGAGCGCAGCGTGCGCACCTATCGCGTGGCGCGCGTGCTCGATTGCACCGTCACAGTGGAGACCTTCGCGCGGCCCGCCGACTTCGATCTCGCCGCCTATTGGCGGGCTGCGACCGAGCGGCTGGAAGCGGAGCTGCATCCGAAGCTCGCAACGGTGCGGCTGTCACCGCTCGGCGTGCGGCTGCTAGAGGCGCTGAGTCAGCCCTATGTGCGCGCCCGCACGCGCCTGGCCGACGAAGCCGATGCCGATGGCTGGCGCATCGCGACGATCCCGACCGGAACAACACTATGGCATGCGGTTGGCGAGCTGCTGCGCTTCGGGCCGGAGGTCGAAGTGCTCGATCCGCCCGAGTTGCGGGCGAAGATGACGGAGATGGCGGGGGCGATGGCGAAGCGGTACGTCGCTTCTGCGACGACGACGTGAATGGCAAACACGGCTCCGTCCGCGCCATTGCGAGCGCAGCGGCGCCGCGAAGCAATCCAGAATCCCTCCGCAGAGACGGTCTGGATTGCTTCGCTGCGCTCGCAATGACGGGGTTGGAATCGTGCCCGCCAATTTCAAGTCGGGTTGAGCGAGACGTGTGCCGCGGAATGGATCGCTACAGCACCACTGGCGCGTCGGGCAGCTCATTTGGATCGCCGGCGTGCGGCGGATAGTGCCTGGCGAGCTCGCGTGAGACGGCGGAGATGCCTTGCATGACGCCCTGCTCGAAGTGGCCCTGGCGAAACTCAGCCTCCATCGCCCGGCAGATCGCCTCCCAACCCGCCGCGCCGACACGGTCGTGGATGCCGCGGTCGGCGATGATCTCGACGTCGCGATCGGCAAGCAGGAGATAGATCAGGACGCCGTTGTTGTGCGCGGTGTCCCAGATGCGCAGGTGCGAGAACAGGTCCAGCGCGCGCTCGCGCGGCGGCTGGTCGCGCCAGAGCGGCCGGCCGTCGAGCGCGCCCTCGACGACGAAGCGAAGCTGGCCGGCATGGGTGCGCTCGCCATCCTTGATCGCCTGCTCGATGCGCGCGAGCACTGCAGGCGTGAAGATGCGCTTCAGCTGCCAGGGACGATGCAGGAGATGCCTGCCGATCCGCTTGATGCCCATGGTCGCGCGTCCCGTCCTTACCAGCTGCCCGAGGCGCCGCCGCCGCCGAAGCTGCCGCCCCCGCCGGAAAAGCTGCCGCTATCGCTCGAGCTGCCGCTGCTCCAACCGCCCGACGACGATCCGCTCGACCAGCCGCCGCGGCGGCCGCTGCCCGGCGTATTCATCCCGGCGAAACTGTCGGCAATGAAAGCGATGACGAAGCCGGCGATGGCCGACAGTGCCGCCAGCCCCGCCGATCCCACCAGCAGCCAGGCGATCACGCCCATGGCGCCGCCAGTCGCGAGCGATCCGATCAGTCGTCCGAGCAAGGTCCGCAGGATGCCGCCGATCACCAGCGCACCAAACAGCGCCACCGGCGCGAAGGAGGAGATCGAGTCGATGTCGAGATCCGTGCCGTGCGAGGCCTGGGGCTGCGGCACCGGCAGGGTCTCGCCATTGATCACGCCGATGATGCGGTCGACGCCGGCGTCGATGCCGCCGGCGAAGTCGCCGGTGCGGAATTTCGGCGTGATGACCTCGTCGATGATGCGGCGCGCGGTGACGTCGGTGAGGCTGCCTTCGAGGCCGTAGCCGACCTCGATGCGCAGCTTGCGGTCGTTCTTGGCGATCACCAGCAGCGCGCCGTCGTCGACCTTCTTGCGCCCGATCTTCCAGGTCTCGGCGACGCGGAGCGAAAACTGCTCGATGGTCTCGGGCTGCGTCGTCGGCACGATCAGCACCGCGACCTGGCTGCCCTTGCGGGTTTCCAGGTCCTTCAGCTTCTGCGCGAGGCCTGCGATGTCCGAGGAGGACAGCGTGCCGGTCTGGTCGACGACGCGGCCGGTGAGCTGCGGCACCGCGACGTCGGCCAGCACCATCGTGGCGAAGCAGACGAGCAGCGTCGCAAGCAGCGCCTTGAGGACCGGCAGCGCGCGCACGATTCCCTGCTCCGGCTATTTCGAGGGCGCAGGCGACGGCGCGTTGAAATCGACCTTCGGCGCCACCGAGATCTCGCGTTCGTTCTCGACCGTGAAGTTGGCCTTCTCCTTGTAGCCGAACATCATTGCGGTCAGGTTGTTCGGGAAGGTGCGGATGCCGACGTTGTATTCCTGGACCGCCTTGATGTAGCGGTTGCGCGCCACCGTGATGCGGTTCTCGGTGCCTTCGAGCTGGGACATCAGGTCACGGAACAGCGCGTCCGATTTCAGCTGCGGATAATTCTCAGTGACGACCAACAACCGCGACAGCGCGCCGGTCAGTTCGCTCTGCGCGGCCTGGAACTTCTGCAGCGCAGCGGGATCGTTGACGACGTCGGGCGTGGCCTGGACGCTGCCGACCTTGGCGCGGGCGTTGGTGACGCCGAGCAGCACGTCCTTCTCCTGCTGGGCAAAACCCTTCACGCTGTTGACCAGGTTGGGCACGAGGTCGGCGCGGCGTTGATACTGGTTGACGACCTCGGACCAAGCCGCCTTGACTTGCTCGTCATTGGTCTGGATGGCATTGTAGCCGCAATTGGTCAGGCTCAGCGTCATCAGCGCCGCCAGCACGGTCAGCAATTTCCGCATCGCGCGTCCCCCTTCTCCCGGTTGTGCCGCCTCGTCAGAGCACAGCTTGGGCAGCGGCGCAATGACGGCCGGCGGCCGCCGGACATAAGTCTCGGCGGCCGGAGCGTGGGTTCGGGAGAGTTCCCGGGTGACCTCGCGGATGCCAGTCATTGGCCGCGCAGGCCGTGACGGGTCTCGCTCAACTGCCCTTGCGGTCGCGTAGCTGGGTCACGAACATGTCCTGCCAGCTCGCCGGCTTGACCTTGATCGAGCCGACGCCGTGCATGAACTCGGCGATCTTCAGCACGCCCTCCGGCGTCGACGAGAACCAGGTGTCCTTGTCCTGCAGCATCTCCAGCACGTCCTCCTTGGTGGTCTTCACCTTGGCGGTGCGGGCATAGATCTCGGCCGCGGCAGCCTTGTCGTTGGCGATCAGCGTGCAGGCCTCGTCGAGCGCGTCGAGGAACGCCTGCACGACCTTGGGATTGGCGTCGACGAAGCGCTTGGGCGCGAACACCACGTCCATCGTCATCCGTCCGAGCACGTCGGCGGAATTGGCAACGCGGCGAATCTTCGAATCCTTCAGCTCGATGTAGGAGAACGGCGGCGAGGTGAAATGCGCCGTGATCTCGGTCTTGCCCGAGGTGAGCGCCGCCAGCGCCTCCGGATGCGGCAGGCCGACAGTCATCGGATCGAGCTTGGCGTAGTTCTCCTTGCCGAACTCCTGCGCCGCCATCATCTGCAGCATGACCGCCGACAGCGAGGTCTTGATGCCCGGCAGGGCGATCTTGTCGCTCGGCTTGAAATCCTTCAGCGACTTGATCTCAGGATTGTTGGTGTTCATCCACAGCGAGGTCGAGCTGAGGCCGCTGACGCCGACCACCTCCACCGCCGGAATGCCCTTGGCCTTGGCCCACAGCGTGATGAAGCCGGGCGCGCCGGTGCCGGCGATGTCGAGCGAGCCGGCCATCATCGCGTCGTTGATGATGTTGCCGCCGTCGAGCATCTGCCAGTTCACCTTGAACGGACCGAGCCCGGCCTTCTCCGCCTGCTTCTCCATCAGCTTCTGATCCTCCATCACGATCAGCGGCAGATAGAGGATGCCGTAGCCCTTGGAGAGCCTGATCTCCTTGACCTCGGCCTGCGAAGCGCCGGTGGCGCCGAGCAGCGCGGTGAGGCCGAGCGCGGCGGCCGTGAGTGATTTGCTCCAGGACATGGTCGTCTCCCTTCCGTGTTGTTGTGCTTATAACTCGAAAATCAGTGCTGCATGCCCCAGCGCCGCACCGTCTTGCGCTCGATGGTCGCGAACACGAGGTTCTCGACGACGAGGCCGATGAAGATCACGGTGAACAGGCCGGCGAAGACGTTGGCCGTCTCCAACTGGTTGCGGTTCTCGAAGATGAACCAGCCGAGGCCGCCGGAACCCGAGGACACGCCGAACACCAGCTCGGCCGCGATCAGGGTGCGCCAGGCGAAGGCCCAGCCCACCTTCAGGCCGGTGAGGATGGCCGGAAATGCAGCCGGGATCAGGATGAAGCGCACCAGCTTCAACCCGCGCAGGCCGTAGTTCAGGCCGACCATGCGCAAGGTGTTCGACACCGAGCGGAAGCCGGAATGGGTGTTGAGCGCGATCGCCCACAACACCGAATGCACCAGCACGAAGATGATGCTGCCCTTGCCGAGCCCGAACCAGATCAGCGCCAGCGGCAGCAATGCGATCGCCGGCAGCGGATTGAACATCGAGGTCAGCGCCTCCAGCATGTCGGCGCCGATCCGCGATCCGATCGCGATCGTGGTCAGCACGGCCGCCAGCGCGATGCCGATGCCGTAGCCGATCAGCAGCGTCTCCAGCGACACGAGGGTGCGCGCAGGGATGATGCCGTTACCGATGTTCTCGAAGAAGGCTGAGAGCGTGTCGGTGAAGGTCGGAAACAACAGGGGATTGCCGAGCCACAGCCCATAGGCCTGCCACAGCGCGGCGAGTGCCACCAGGATGATGGCCTTGCGGACCGCACCGACGTGGTAGATGCGTTCCAGCCAGGACAGGCTGGCCTCGACCTTGACGTCGCCGAGGGGCGTGTCTGCATTGACGATTTCGGGGCGCAGCGCCAGCGTCTCGCTCATGATGCTCTCCTCGTGTCTCAGTGATGGCCGAACAGCATGTCGTTGATGCGCCCTTCGAGCGCGACCTGCTCGGGCGAGCCCATCGTGCCCGGCGGCACGCTGTTGAGCTCGGCGCGGACGCGGCCGGGATGCGGCGACAGCAGCAGAATGCGCGAGCCGATCTTGATCGCCTCCTCGATCGAATGCGTCACGAACAGCACGGTGAAGCGGGTGTCCTGCCACAATTGCAGGAGCTCATCCTGCATCTTGCGCCGGGTCAGCGCGTCCAGCGCGGCGAACGGCTCGTCCATCAAGAGCACGTCGGGCTCCATCGCCATGCCCCTGGCGATCGCGACGCGCTGCTTCATGCCGCCGGAGAGCATGTGCGGATAGGAGTCGATGAACTTGGTGAGGCCGACCTTGTCGATATAGGACCTGGCGCGCTCGTTGGCCTCGGCGGTGCCGAGCCGGCCGCTGGCCGTCAGCGCGAACACGACGTTCTCGCGCACCGTCTTCCACGGGAGCAGCTGGTCGAACTCCTGGAATACCATCATGCGGTCCGGGCCGGGCTCGGCGACATCGTGGCCCTTGAGGCGGATGCGGCCCTCGGTCGGCTTCAGATAACCGCCGATCGCCTTGAGAAGCGTGGATTTGCCGCAGCCGGAGGGCCCCAGCAGCACGAAGCGGTCGGAATCGAAGACCTTGAAATCGACGCGGTAGGTCGCCGTGACCAAGGTGTCCGGCGTCTTGTACTGGAGCGTCACGCCCTCGACGGAGAGCAGCGGCTCGAACTGAGATGGCGATTGATGGACGGTCATGCGTCCTCCCCTCCGTTATATTGCAGTGCGAAATTTCGCTTGGTGCACTTCGGCGCCCTTATCCGAGGTGATAGAGGAGGAGACTGACGCGAACCTGACTCCGAGGCGGACAACGAGACCGTGCGCATCCTGCTGGTGGAAGACACGCCCGAGATCGGCGCCGCCGTGACCAGCCGGTTCGAGCGGATCGGCTACGCCGTCGACTGGGAAAAGGACGGCCGCACCGCGAGCGAGCTGATCGAGGTGCAGACCTATGACCTGATCGTGCTCGACGTGATGCTGCCGAACATGGACGGCTTTGCCGTGCTCAAGCACCTGCGCAAGCGCGGCCTGCGCACGCCGGTGCTGGTGCTGACCGCGCGCTCGGCGGTGGACGACCGCATCGGCGCGCTCGACCTCGGCGCCGACGACTACCTGATCAAGCCGTTCGACTATCGCGAGCTGGAGGCGCGGGCGCGGGCGCTGCTCCGGCGGGCGGCCGGGCAGTCCGACAATCTGCTGACCCTGGGACCGCTGGTGATCGACCGCGCCGGCCGTACTGCAAGCGTCGCCGGCCAGCCGCTGGATCTGACACGGCGCGAGCTGACCGTGCTGGAGATTCTCGCGGCGCGTCCCGGCCGCTACGTCGCCAAGGAGGAATTGGTCGAGCAGCTGTTCAGCTTCGACCAGGATCCGAGCCCCAACGCCGTCGAGCAGTTCGTCGCCCGGCTGCGGCGCAAGCTGGCGGCGACAACAGTCGAAATCAAGACCGAGCGCGGCCTTGGCTATCAGCTCCACGCTTCGTGACCTCAGGACCTCGCTGCGCGCGCGGCTGTTGATCGCGATCGGCGCGATCCTGGCCGTCGGCGCCGTCGTGCTGAGCCTCGCCGCCTGGCAATATGCCGCCACCGCCGCGCGCGACGCCTACGACAAGCTGCTCGCCGGCGGCGCCGTGCAGATCGCCGAGAACATCTACATGCAGGGTGGCGTCGTGACGCTGGATCCGCCGGCGGCAGCGTTTGCGACGTTGTCGGCCTATGACCTCGTGTTCTATCGCGTCACCGATCCGCGCGGCGTCGTCGTCGCCGGCTATGACGATCTCGCCGTCACCGCGCCCGCCAGGGCGCTGCGCGAGGGCGTCGTGCTGCGCGACGGCATCTATCGCGACCAGGCCGTGCGCATCGCCGCGGTAGCGCGCAAGCTCGACGGCGCGCCCGGAGACGGCTGGAGCCAGATCGTGCTGGCGCAGACCCTGCGCGCCCGCGACGCACTGACCTGGGATCTTGCCTCGAAGGCGATCGGCCTCATCGCCGCGATGAGCGTGCTGGCGCTGGTGGCGACTGCGCTATGCCTGCGGCTGGTGTTCGCGCCGCTGACGCGGATCGAGGCCGAGATCGTCAAGCGCCGGCCGGACGATCTCAGCCCGATCGCGATCACGCCGCCGCGCGAGGTGCGCGCGCTGGTCGGCGCGATCGACGGCTTCATGCAGCGCCTCGCCGAGCGCATCGCGCTGATGCAGCGCTTCATCGCCGACGCCACCCACCAGCTGCGCACGCCGCTGGCTGCGATCGATGCCGAGGTCGAGCTGCTGAGCGATCAGACCAAGGACCCGAAGGCGCTCGACAGGCTGCGCAGTCGCATCGCGGATCTCGCCCGCCTCACCAGCCAACTGCTCGATCACGCCATGATCCAGCACCGCGCCCAGGCGCCGCGCTTCGCCGCGACCGACATCAACGCGCTGGCCAAGTCGGTGCTATCGCAGAGCGTGCCGCTGTCGCTCGACCGCGAGGTCTCCGTCAGCTTCGTGCCAGCAGAAGACGATGCCGTCATCGCCGTCGATGCCATCAGCCTGCGCGAGGCACTCGCCAATCTCATTCACAACGCGCTGGCGCATGGTGCAAAGATGCGGCTGATGGTGACGGTGGAAAGCAAGGCGAGCCATGTCGCGATCATCGTCTGGGATGACGGCCCCGGCATCGCCGCCGAGGCGCAGCAGCGATTGCTATCTCCCTTCCAGAAGGGCGACGGCTCCCACGGCTCAGGCCTCGGCCTCGCCATTGCGAGCGAGGTCGCGCAGGCCCATGGCGGCCGTCTGCGGTTCAGCGGAGTGGCAGGCGACTTCAGTGTGCGACTGGAGCTGCCGGTGGATCGGTCGACAGCAGTCGATCCACGTCCAGATTCACATCTCAAACAGCAGCAGACATGACGTCGTCGTCCCGCGGCGGATCACGCCCGGGTCTTGCGATCGACATGCCCTTTCGAAGATCGAGAGGGCGCAGGGAAGGCCGGGAGCTCGCCGCCCCCATGGCCCCCGTGCGAACAAAATGCACGGGGCAGGAACCACAGGTTCGGCCGAGACGTCCCGGCCTTCCCTGCGCGACGGTTTTAACGCTTATATCGTGCTCTTCTCGGTGCACCGGGCTTTTTGGCCACCGTCGTCGCTCGGATCATCACCCAAGCAACTTAGCATCAGCGTCGGGATGCCAGAACCACACGACTTCACGTCCGCCCTCGCCGCGTTCGTCTCACGCCGCAAAAACGTCCATCGCATCCCCGCCTCGCGTGTCGTGACGATCGCGCGCAACGCCCCTCTCGTCGAGGCGGGATGCGTGCATCATCCATGATTTCTGATAAAAAGAAAGAGGAAAATTTCGGGACTACGGCCTCACCAGCCCTTGCGCGTTGAAACGGCTGGCGAAATGAGTTTTTGCGCGCCCATGATTTTTCGTCCCCTACGGCACTCCCGTACGATCGGACCGGCACAAATCTTCGCGCGTTTTGCCCGACTCAGCCGCCCCCGGTCGCGACCGTTGGGGCGGACATCCTGGCTTGCCAGCATTCCCGGCAGCTTTAGCTTGGGTGTTTTCGTCGTAGACGGACCGACCGACTTTGATCGAAATCAACACGTAGTATTCTGAGATAATTTCTACTTCTAGGTGTAAGCATGACTGAATTCAAGTTCGCGCCAAGCTAACGGGTGCTGGTCGGTTTTATATTGAGTTGACCGCTTGACATCGAACCGGGACGCAAGTGGCAGCGCGCAATTGAGGAGAAAGAACCATGACCGATGAAGATCTGTTTCTCAGTAAAGACAAAACAACAGTAACGGACAAAAAAGGCAAAACCATTTTGGTGCGAACCGAGATCGATGGAAAGACAATATATGTCGAGCCATCCTTGGCAAAGGCATCGGGAAAATACTGTGTAAGTTTTGGAAAAAAGAAGATCTGTGTCAATTGGGATGAACATAAGGCGTGTATCGGATGGGACGACATTGAGTTTTGTTTGAAATGGGAAACTAAACCCTAGTTCTCTTCTCAACTCATTGCTTTCCAATGATGATGCCCAAACGATACGGCCTCTCGCGCTGACTGGACGCCCGGGGCGTGACATTACGTCGTCTGCTCATCGCTGAATCGCCCGACTCCCCACCCTTGTCCACCGTCAGGCCACCACCGCAAGAGGGATCGAGCCGCACTTCTGCGCGGTCCTGCGAAGGCTCACCATCCCGATTGGCCGACCGCGAGCAACCAGTCTTCTTCGAGGCTGGGGGATTTGCGGCGGGGTCGTAAGAGCGAAGTAGATTCTACCGGAGCCTACAATTTTGGATGTCAACTTCGGACCAAGGGCGGCTGTGGCCGGCAGGCGGGTGGCACAGCCGATCTGACCCCAGCTCCGGAAATGTCGGGCGCGCTCCAGCTCTTACGCTTCGGGCCATGAGCCGACATGCCGTGCTGTTCGATCACCACGGCGGCCGTAGACGAAATCTCCATCAGGTGCCCAGGCAGCTCTCAATTGATGATCGACTCATATTTGTTGGCTCTTGAACCGCTTACCCAGGGTGATCCGACAAGCCGGCTTTTCCGTAGCCTTCCAGCGCGCACTTGCAAAGTGTAAGGGCTTGGCGGAACGAGTTGGCAGAATAGCGAGACCGTGGAATTCTGACACGAACTCCGTCGAGGATCGTTAAGCCCATCTTTTGGGAGAACCTCTCATGGCCTGGGTGATCTTATTCATTGGCAGCCTTTGCGAGGTGGGTTGGCTGATCGCTCTCAAATATTCCGAAGGTCTCTCGCGCCTGCCGTCGATCCTGGTCACCGTGGGTTTTATGGGCGCCAGCGTCGGTTGTCTTGGCCTCGCCGTGAAGACGATCCCGATGGGCACGGCCTACGCCGCGTGGACCGGCGCGAGCATCGCCGTCGCCACTCTCTTCGGAATCTATCTGTTCGACGAGCCGACGACCGCGACCCGGCTCGCCTCGATTGGTCTCATTGTACTTGGCATCGTCGGACTGCGCCTCGAGTCCGGATAGGCGTGCCAATCCTCAAAAATAGCTCTCGAGCGCCCCGCGCCGCCTGATGTCGAGTGTCGCGCAATGGAATGCGCCGCCAAATGCGGCGTAATGCAGGAATTCGCAGGGGATCGGCTCGAAACCCCATTGCTCGATCGCACGCATCGTTCGCACATGATGCGGATCAACGATGATGCGCTTTTCGTCCACCATCAGCACATTCATGTTGAGCCATTTTCCGCATAGCGACGTGATATTGAGCAAGCGATCGGTGATCGGATCAGGCTCGGGAGCGACGAGAATGTCCCATTTCTTCAGTATGTCCGGGAGGCGGCTGACGTCGATGTATTCGGGATTGATCAGAAGCCTGCCCGGCCCCAGCGGCAAAATGGTCGTGTCGATGTGCATCGGGCTACGACAGCGGCTCTCGATCTCGTGGATGCGATAGCCGTCGCCGAGATGGCGGCGCAGCCATTCGATGCCGGATGCATTGGTGACATTGCTGAGGGTTACAAACAGATCGCGCCCGCAGCGAACGAAATCGGCAGCGTCGAACACCGGTTCGAATTCAGTCAGAATATATGACATCGGCTCACCTTCTTCGGGCCGTCTGAAATCGGCGTTATACAGTTCGTCCGTGAGTTGCGGCCGTGGCGCGGCAGTCCAGCGGGCGCCGCGACGGAAATAGTCCTTCAGGACCGGACGAAAGGAATGGGTCTCGAAATAGCGGCTGGGCCACGCCATGGGCGTTTCAATAATTTCGTCTCCGATCACGAGCATGCTATCGCGCGGGCAGGAGTTGCAGAAGCCGCGCGAAGACCATTCGGGCGTGCTGAAGCGCTTCTTGAAATCAACCGGTTCCGGTCGGGTGACCACCACGCCAAGCGACTGCAACAGCGCAATAAAGCCATCGAGCTCGCGCTGAGCCGGTTCAATCAACATCCTTGGATAGCGGAAGCCCCCGAGCAGCGCTTGCGCCCGTGCAGCCATTCCCGGAATGTTACAGGCGACGACCGGATGGGCGGATGGGATCGTCGCGCCTTCGAGCCTTCCGACAATCACTTCCTCGAGTGGATCCCACTCATTGTGCGAGTTGACCGGAGAGATCCTTACCTTGCGGTCGGCATCCGGGCCGATTTCGTGCGTGATCATGGCATGACCAAAGCAGGAGGTTGCTGATGTGGCAGGAATACTCTGGTGCGACAGCATCGCCGGCGCATAGCCTCAGTGCTGCAATGCACCACAATCCGTCCTTAACAAACGGCGCGGCGCTTCCGGCCCGGTGCGGTGGCAGGGCTGCACGGCGAGCGCCCGCAATCATGTCGCGCGGCGTGCGAGCGCCACAACGCAGATATAAGGATGACGTTGTATCTATCCTCAGGATTCCGCCCCGTCAGGAGCCGCCTTTCTTGAATTCGAGCGGCGCGGCCGGCTTGAACTGGCTGCTCACCTCGCCGACCAGATCGCTGTCCGCCCCGGACAGGTCGAGCTTGCGGATCGGAGCGCCGACGGAAAGGTCGATGAGCGGCAAGTTGACCCAGACGATGTTCGGGCTGAGGGTCGATTCGAAGAAATAGAGCCGGTCGGTTGAGTCGGCGACGGCCCGCCAGATCGTATGCGACGCCTCCGGCCGCTTCGGGTCTGGCCGCACGAAAGGCTGCGCCACGTTGCGCATGACCGACAACATGCGGGCCACGGTCTGGCGGGTGTCCGACGGCTTGGTCTGGTTCTGGATGTAATAGGCGGCGCGGACGAAGCGGTCGGCCGCTTCGCTCGTCCCCGGCAGCGCTTCGGTGCCGCCAAAGACGTGGTATTTTTTCAGATTGGCGAGCTGCTCGGGGAAGGGCGGCGAGTTCGTCATGACCAGATAGCGGCGGTCGTGATGAACGCGCACCTTGCCGCTATCGACGATTTCGATGATCGCCGAATCGCCCGTCGCGTCCGAAAGCGACAGATGCACGGTCGCCGTCGCGTATCCGGGCATGCCGGCGGTGATGAGTTGATAGCGACCGGTTTCGATGTCGGCCGCGGCCTCGGCAACGGTGGCAAAGTTGTCGAGGTTGTATTGCGCCCATAGCGACAGCGCGAGGCCGGGGCGCTTGAGATCGCGCTTTCCGTAATCGCTCTCGGAGAGCCACAGCAGGTTGGCGACAAGACCTTTTTCATTCATGCCGTCGGCGATCGCCAGATTATAAACCGCCCCGCCGACGCTGCCGTATTTCGACGTCCAGCTCAGTTCGTTGTCGTCGCCGCTCTCGCCTTTGCGCGCAAGGCCGCGCGGGAAGGCCCAGAGATCGGTGCGCATGTCTTCGGGCCAATCCATGTTGCGCCCGGTGACAACGGCCTGACCATTATCGGCCCAGAGGACGCGCGAACACGCGTCCGCCAGAGATGATCCAAACGCGACCATTGCCAAAGCCATCGCCCCGCGCATCACGTCCGCACACCGCCGCATGGTCGCGCTCCTCGTTGTGTTGGATACAATCTAGAGGCGAGTGCAAGTCGGCGACCTTGATCTGGGTCAATCATCGTCGCTCGCGGTCGCGGCGCCGCGACGATTCGCATGAGATCGTTATCTTGCCGGGCTCGGCGGGGCGATCCGACAGCATCGTCCCCTCAGGGCGCAATTGCACCGAAAATCTCGAGATTCCGGATTCAGCCCTGACGGGCTGCCCCGGAATGGCGGGCTATGACGCAGCGAGATCAGTCGCCGCTGCGCATGCAGGGGCGCGACCAGATGCGGGCGTAACCCTCGCCGCCCTCGTCACCGAACAGCTCGGCGCAGATCGGCGCGTTGAGCGACGCAACAGGAGCACGTCCGACGCGGGAGCGTCCCGCGCGGGAGCGTCCCGCGCGCTCGCTCAGGCCGACGCTTTGGCCTTTGCCGCCTTCGCCTCGGAGATCGCCTGCCACACCTTCTCCGGCGTCAGCGGCGTCTGCAGGTTGGTGATGCCCAACTCGAACAGCGCGTCCATCACGCCGTTGGTGACGCAGGGCGGACCGCCGATCGCACCGGACTCGCCGCAGCCCTTGGCGCCCAGCGGGTTGGTGCGGCACGGCGCAGAATCGTCGAGGGTGACCACGATCGGCGGCACGTCGTCGGCGCGCGGGATGCAGTAGTCCTGATAGGTCGCGGTCAGGAGCTGGCCGTCGGCATCATAGGCGACGTTCTCGTACAGCGCCTGGCCGATGCCTTGGGCGACGCCGCCATGGATCTGGCCGGCGACCAGCATCGGATTGACCGCGACGCCGACGTCGTCGACCGTGGTGTAGCGTACCACGCGGCTGATGCCGGTCTCCGGATCGATCTCGACCTCGCAGACATGCGTGCCGTTCGGCCAGCTCGGACCATCGACCTCGCCCTCGCTGTCGACCGAGAGCTTGGCCTGCTTCTCCTTGCCGGCGATCTCGAACAGGCTGATGCGGCGATCGGTGCCAACGACCGTCAGGACGCCATCGCGATATTCGATGTCCTCGACCGCGGTCTCCAGCAGGTTCGACGCCTTCTCGCGCGCCTTGGTAATGAGATCGTTTGACGACACCGCCACGGCGGTGCCGCCGACGAACAGCGAGCGCGAGCCGACGCTGCCGAAGCCGGTGGCGAGATCGGTGTCGCCCTGCACGACGTCGATCTTGTCCAGGGGAATGCCGAGCGTATCGGAGATCATCTGGGTGTAGGTGGTCTGCAGCCCCTGCCCCATCGCCATGGTGCCGGAATGCAGGATGACGCGGCCCTCGGAGGTCGCGTGCAGCGACACCTTCTCGGTGTGGGCGCGGCCGCCGGTCCATTCGATATAGCTGGTCAGGCCGCGGCCGTAGAGCATGCCACGCTTCTTCGCCTCGCGCTTGCGCGCGTTGAAGCCGTCCCAATCGGCAAGCTTGGACGCGCGCTCCAGCATGTGGGCGAAGGCGCCGGAATCATAGACCTGTCCGACCGCGTTGGTGTAGGGCAGCTGCGCCGGCTTGATATAGTTCGCCTTGCGGATCGCGCGCGGATCGATCCCGATCTGGCGCGCGGCCGCATCGAACAGCCGCTCGACGATGAAGACCGCCTCGGGGCGTCCGGCACCGCGATAGGCGCCGACCGGCGCCGTATGCGTCATCACGGTCTTGACCTCGAAATGCACCAGCGGCAGGTCATAGACTCCGGTCTGCACGAACGGCCCCAGCACCAGCGGAATGATGTTGGCCGCGCCCGACGAGTAGGCGCCGGTGGCGCCGATCGAGCGCACGCGATAGGCCAGCACCCTGCCCTTGGCATCGAGCGCGAACTCGGCCGTCGAGGTGAGATCGCGGCCATGCGTGCCGCCGACGAACTCGTCGGTCCGCTCGGCGCGCCAGCGGATCTTCTTGGCCAGCTTGGTCGCGGCATAGGCGACGATGCCGTCCTCCGGATAGAGGTTGGTCTTCTGGCCGAAGCCGCCGCCGATGTCGCCGACCAGCACGCGCACACTTTCCTTCGGCCGCTTCAGCACGGCTTCCGCAAGCACGTCACGGGTCGAGGCCGGCGTCTGCGACTGCACATGGAGCAACAGCCGACCGGTCTTCTTCTCGATCTCGGCAATGGTCGAGCGCGGCTCCATCGCCGAGGGCACCAGGCGCTGGCTCGTGATGTCGAGCGACACTTTGTGCGCAGCGCTGGAGAAGGCCTCCTCCACCTTGGTGGCATCGCCATAGCTCATCGCGGCAACGATATTGTCCGGCGCCTCGGCCCAGACGACGGGCGCACCCGGCTCGAGCGCCTTCAGCGGATCGGTCACCGCCGGCAGCACCTCGTAGTCCACGACGATCGCTTCCGCCGCTTCCTGCGCGATCGTGCGCGAGGTCGCGACCACGGCGGCGACCGCTTCGCCGGTGAAGCGGACGATCTCGTGCGCCAGCAGGCGGCGCGGCGGCACCGTCATCGGCTTGCCGTCGGGACGCTTGAAGATCGCCAATGTCGGAATGGTGCCGACATCGTCGGCGACGAGGTCCGCGCCGGTATAGATCGCCTGCACGCCGGCGATCTCGCGGGCGGCGGCGGTGTCGATCGACACGATCTTCGCATGGGCATGCGGCGAGCGCAGCACGTAGAGCCAGAGCGCGCCGTCCTCCGCCTTGTCGTCGATGAACTGTCCCTTCCCGGTCAGCAGCCGCTGATCCTCCAGACGCTTGACGGGCTGCCCCGCACCAAACCGCATATTGTTGGGAAGAATGTTCATTCGTCAGTCCTTGGTCAGTTCAAATGCAATTGCATGCGTTTTAGCGGATCGCAGTTCCGCTGGCCAAGCCGTGATTGTGCTGGTGCGGCATACCACACTGTCATGCCCGGGCTGGGCCCGGGCATCCACGACTTCGTTTCCGCTCGGCATGGATGGCCGGGTCGGCACGGCCATGACGGCAGTAAGGATCTTGGCATTACCCCAGGCTGCTGAGGACCTCTTCGACGACCTTGCGCTGCTCGAGCGTGAGCGGGGCCTGGGGCGGCACGGGATCGCCGACGTCGTAGCCCTGGATCGACAGGCCGGCCTTGATGCAGGCCGCGAGGTTGAAGCGGGCGAAGGCCTCGTTGACGCGCCACAGCTTCTTCTGCAGCAGCATCGCATCGTCCCAGCGGGACGCCTTGCAGAGATTGTAGAGTTCGACGCTCTGGCGCGGGATGATGCAGGCCGGCCCGGCCATCCAGCCCTTGCCGCCGATCAGCATCACCGCCGCCGGAATGTGCGAGGACGCAGCGAACACCTTGATGGCGTCGCCGCAGCGAGTGATGATCGACAACAGCCGGCCGGTGTTGGTGGACGCGTCCTTGATGTAGTTGATGCGCGGATGCTCGGCGAGGCGCGCGATGACATCGAGCGACAGGTCCGAGCGCTGGAACTGGGGATTGGTGTAGATGACGATGGGAACGTCGACCGCATCGGCAATCGCCCGGAAATACGCCTCGATGCCGGCGTCGTTGACCGGGAAGTAGGCTTCGAGCACCGCCAGGATGCCGGTTGCGCCGCGCTTCTGGTAAGCCTTGGCCTGCGCCACCGCGTCAGCGATCGCGGTCGAGGCCACGCCTGCGATCACGGGAACGCGGCCCTGCGCCGCATCGATGGTCGTCTCCACGACGGCCATGCGCTGGGCACGATCGAGATAGGCGAACTCACCGGTGGAGCCGAGCGGCGTCAGGCCGTGCACACCGGCATGGATCAGGTCGTCGCACAGACGCCCCAGCACCTCCGTACGGATCGTGCCATCCGCGCCGATCGGCGAGGCCAGGTAGGGAAAGACACCATGAAATTCAGTCATGCGGCCGGTATAGCGGCCGCGCCGCTGGTTCCGCAAGCAGGCGCCTGATCGCGGGCGGCTTCCGCTGCACGGAGCGTTTCCAAAAACGGCGTCCGCCCTGACGGAACCTGGCTCGCGCGGGCGGGTGAGCGGCGGTGCCACACTGCTGCGGCAATCGCATGTTGTCGCAAATAACTGACCTGCCAATCAGCTCCCGTTAAATCCGGCTTCAAACTTTCTCTTCACCATAGAGGAAGGTCCGGCGGCGGAGGCGACTAGAGAGCAGCGATTCAATCTGAGATTGCGCGCACCATGACGAGGAAGGACGAGCGCGATGGCTCAAACACGGCAAAAATGGCTACGAACTTCGCCATTTTCAGTCATTTTTCCGCCGGATTGACCAACCATCATGCCAAGCGGAAACAGTTAGTACGAGTGCTCCAGCGTAAATTCGCCGTAGGAATTTCGATCGGAGACGAGGGAAGCCTGCAGCGAGAACGACGATGAAGACGCTTTACGATTTACTCGGAGCTCTTCCGGACGATGACGCTGACGATATCCGGGTGGCCTTCCGCAAAGCGGTCAAAGAGAGCCACCCCGACGTCAATCCCGGCGATCCGGACGCCGCGCTGCGGTTTCGACAGATCATCCGCGCCAACGACATTCTTGGCGACAAGGAGCAGCGCACGGCCTATGACCGGCTGCTCGGCGCCGCGCAGGACGAGCATCGGCAGGATTCCAAGCTCGCCGTCGTCGCCAAGGTGCACAAAGTCGCGTCCGGCGTGATGGCGCTGGCCGGCGCGTCCGCCTTGGCGCTGACGGGCTACCTCCTATTCACCCACATGTCCTCGGCATCCGTCGCGCCGCTCGAGCCGATCGTGGTTGCGACCAACAAGGTAAAGCCGAACCAGGTTCCCGCCAGGCCGATCGATAGCCTCACTGACGCGGCGACGGCCAGCGACGCGGCCGCGAATCCCGGCAGCGACCCGGCTGCCGGCACGACGGTCGGCAACGGCAATGCGTCGAGCAGCAATGCCTCCGCTCCCGCCGAGCCGCTGCCGTTGCGGGTCAGCAAGGTGGACGTGGTCTATTCGGCCGAGCAGGAGCGTGCGCCCTGCGCGGCGGGCGCGACCGCGCCATGCACGGCAGATGCAATGCTCGCCGGCGGCACGGCGTCGAGCGAGGCCCAGGCCCGTCACGATCGCGGCATGGCCGCGTTCCAGAAGGGCGATTTCGCGGCGGCGCTGGCCGATCTCGACGCCGCGATCCAGCTCGACCCCCGTTACCACGAGGCCTATATCGACCGCGGCATCGTGTTCTATCGCATGCGCAAGTTCGACCGCGCCTTTGCCGACGTCGCGGCCGCAAAGCGCATCGAGAAGACCAACCGCGCCGTGCTCGACGCGATGGCGAAGCGTCAGCCGCTGCGGCCGCTGAAGCTCGAGCCGCCCAAATCCGACATCAAGGCGGAAACGCCGAAGGCCGAGGCGCCGAAAGTGGCGGCGGCGGCGCCGATGCCCTCGCGAATGTCGACGGCGACGCCGATCTATCCGACCACCGATCCCAGCCGCGCGCCTTGAGCGATTGACGGATTGACGAAGATTTAAGGTAACTTCGAACCTTCGTCGCGCGAATCGTTCAAGCCCATCAACTGTTAGGAAAGGTGTCGCATGGTGTCCCCATGGGACACGGGCTGCTTTCCAGATTCATCCATCCGAACCCGGCGATCCGGCGCGAGCTCGTCGATCTCCTGTACACCTCTCTGCCGCAGGTCATGTCGATCAATGCGGCCGCCATCACCGGCTCTGTCACGCTTGCGGTCCTGCACGACGATCCCGGCTACATTGCGATCTCGTTCGCGATCATCGTCAACGCCATCGGTCGCGTCGTCAGCCTGCTGCGCTACAAGCAATATGCGGGGCGCCTGTCCGATCGCGACGTGATCCTCTGGGAGAAGGTCTACGCCGCGGGCGCCGCCGCCTTCGGCCTTGCGCTTGGGGCCCTCACCTTTCGCGCGTTCCAGCTCAACGATGCTCCGGGCGCATGGATCGCCTTCGGCCTGTCGATGTCCTATTGCGTCGGCATGGTGTCCCGCGCGGCGATCCGCCCGTGGGTCGTGCTGACGACCACCGCCGTGCTGCTCGCCCCGACGCTGATCGCCGGATTGATGCGCCCCGAGCTGCCCTATCAGCTCGGCGCCGTTCTGCTGGTGCTGTTCTGGTTTTCGATCCGCGAGGCATCGCGTCATCTCAGCACCGCTTTCATCGAACGGCTCGAGGCCAAGCACGCACTGGCCCGCCAGGCCAACCATGATTTCCTGACCGGCCTGCCGAACCGCGCCGCCTTCCTGGCCGCGCTTGAACGCGCGGTCGGGACCATCGCGATCATTGCCATCGACCTCGACGGTTTCAAACCTGTCAACGACCGCCACGGGCACCACGCGGGCGACGAGCTGTTGCGGCAAGTCGCGACCCGGCTGTCGAGCTGTGTCGGCCCGGGCGGCCTCGCCGCGCGCTTCGGCGGTGACGAGTTCATGCTGCTGAGGCCGGTCGCGCGCGGCGCGAACGGACGCGACGAGGCGCTGGGGCTCGCGCGCGAGGCGGTCCGCTCGCTATCGATGCCGTTCCTGCTGTCCGACATACCCGTGGTGATCGGCGCCAGCGCCGGCCTGCTGGTGAACGACCGGCCGCTCACGGACGAGGCCATGGACGAGGTGCTGCGCGAAGTCGACAGCGCGCTCTACGCCGCCAAGCGCGCCGGGGGCGGCTGCTGCACCTGGGCCGAAGCCGCCGACGGCGCATTGCGGCAGGCGAGCTGACGCGCGCCCTTCGATCTCAAATGACGACCATCTCGCGCAGCAGTGCGTCGATCTCGGCGGCGTCGAGCTCACCTTCACGTCCGATCAGCACGAGCTGGGCCGTGAGGCCGTCCGCGGGCGGCACCGGCGATGGCGCCAACGTGCCGCGCGTCGCCACCGACTGAAACAGGATCGGCTGTCCCGGATGGTCGGTGAACAGCAGGATGCCCTTGATGCGCAGCGTGCGCGGCGCGAGCTTTCCGATCACCTGCTGAAAGCGGGCCAGCGACAGCGGGGCCTGGGAGGTCCAGGTCAGGGTTGCGAAAGGTTGCGACATCGTCGGCACCTGCTTGGGCAGCTCTCGCGGCGCTCGAATGTCGCGGCTGAACAGCAGGTCCGGCGCGACGATGCCATGGGCGATCTCGAAGATCGCCGATTGCGGCTTGGTGCGGCCCACGACGGCGCGGACCTCGTCGAGGGCGGCGCGGTCGAGCAGGTCGGCCTTGCTCAGCAGCACGAAATCGGCGGCGCGCAGCTGCGAGCGCCACAGCGCGTCGTGCTCGATCTCAGGATCGTCGCGCAGCCGCTGCGGATCGACCAGCGTGACGACGGTCTCCAGCGGCGCGACCTTGAAGATCACGGGATCCATCAGGTTGCGAATGATCTCGGCCGGATCGGAAATGCCCGAGGTCTCGATCGCAATCGCATCCGGGGCCGGATCGCGCTTGATGACCGACGACAGCGTGCGCAGCAGGTCGCCCTGCAGCGAGCAGCAGATGCAGCCGTTCTTCAGGCTGATCACCTCCTCCGTCACCGTGCCGAGCAGTTGCGCGTCGATGTCGACCGTGCCGAAGTCGTTGACGATGGCGGCGATGCGCCGCCCGTCCGGATTGGCGAGCAGATGATTGAGCAGGGTCGTCTTGCCGGCGCCGAGCGATCCGGCAACCAGCAGGACCGGGACGATCATGACAGGATCGGACGGCGCACCGCCTGTCCCGGCCTGACATCGCGAACAAGATCACCATTTGCGATGACGGCGCGGCCATGGACGAGCAGATGCCGCACGCCCTCGGACGGCCGGTTCATGTTGAGGAAGTCGGCGCGGTCGCGCAGGCTGGCGAGATCGAGCACCGCGATGTCGGCGTCGCAGCCGGCCTGCAGCCGTCCCTTCTTTCGCATCGCGGGCGTCGATGGTTCCAGAATCCGGGCCGGGATCAGCGTGCACTTGGCGAGGCCCTCCATCAGCGGCACCGCCTTGCGGTCCAGCACCCATTCGCGCAGGAATTTTGTAAACGTCGCCGACGAGCGCGGATGCGACACTGCGTCGTCCGGCAACGGCCAGGCGTCGCCGGTGTAGTCCGTGCCGTTGGACAGGATCCACGGCATCGCGTCCGACGCGATGGCGCCCCCTGGAAACAGCACGGAGACGTCGAGCAGGTCGCGGTGGCGCTGGTTGACGGCGACATCGAGGAAATGGATCAGCACCAATGCGCCGGGATCGTCCTGCTGCCGCGCGAGCAATTCGTCGCGGCTGCCGAGACGATGGCGCTCGGCGACCATCTCGATCGCGTCATAGCCGGTGCCCATGCGCTGGCAGAAGGCAGGGTCGGCGAAGAAGCCGGCGCCGACGACGGTCGAGCCGGTGCCGTAGGGATAGGCTTCCGTCGTGACCTTCAGCCCCTGCGCTTGCGCGGTCTGCACCAGCTCGGCGCAGCGCTCGACATCCTGCAGGCTGGTGCTGTTGAAATGGCAGATGTGCATGTGGGCGCCAGTCGAGCCGGCCAGCCCGATCAGCCGCGTATAGGCGTCGACCGAGCTGCGCGGATCGACATTCGACATGTAGGCAATGTGCGTATAGGTCGGCACGTTCTGCTTGGCAGCCAGGCTGCACAGCTCCGACAGCTCCTTCATGCCGGTGCCGGGCGCATACGCATTCGGGAAGGCGATGCCAAGGCCGCCCTGCTCCAGCCCCTGCCGGGTGCGCTCGACGATCTCCGCGGTCTCGGCCGCAGTCGCGACCTCCTCGACCCAGCGCTTGTCGCGCATCGCCTCGCCCATGCCGGCGATGCTGGATGCGGTCTGCTGCGTCGTCATCGTCGCGATGCGCGCGAACACCCAGCCAGAAGCGGCGCCATAGTTGAGAAGGCGGCCGATCGCCGCCTGCTCGTCATACCATCGTGCCACCGGCATGACGCCGATCTCGAGCTCGAGCGTCGTGGTGACGCCGTCGAACGCCTGCATGCGGTCCGCCGGGAGCGACTGGCCGTGCGCGTGCAGATCGATGAAGCCGGGCACGACGGCAAGGCCGGCCGCATCGATGACCTGATCCGCCGCTCCGGTGACGTCGCCGACGGCGGCAATCGCGCCATCCTTGATCGCGACGTCGGCGGTGACGTCGAGTTGCGTTTCGGGGTCGAGCACGCGGCCGCCGCGAATGATCAGATCGTAGTGAGGCATGAATCAGCTGGGCTCGCAAAGTGGAACTGCGCGCAGGCCTAACACAGATGCGCGGCGATGAGAACGCGGCGGGAGAGATCGATGCTCTCCGAGCCATGCGTGACGCACTTATCAGTTCGTCGAACTGGGGCGCCGCTCTTCCCCTTGCGCAAGGGATCGGTCAGGATTGCGAAAGACGACCTCTCGGCATCCGCCGTTCGACAGAGGAGACCCGAATGGCTTCGCCCACACGGCGCATCGCCGACTTCACCTGCGAGAAGCAGCCGGCGACCGGCTCGCGCGGGATGGTCGTCACCAACCATCCGCTCGCCTCCAGCGCCGGCGCCGAGATGCTGATACGCGACGGCAATGCGATCGATGCCGCGGTCGCTTCCCTGTTTGCGCTCACCGTGGTCGAGCCGATGATGGTCGGAATTCTCGGTGGCGGCCTATCGCACATCCGCCTCGCCGACGGCCGCCACGTCGTGCTCGACGGCCTGAGCACCGCGCCGTCGCGCGCTGACCCCGGCATGTACGATCCGGTCTCCGACGAGATCGCGCTGGCGCGCGAGACCCGTGACCGTCGCAACGTCGTCGGCGCACGCGCCGTGGCCGTCCCCGGCGCATTGAAGGGATGGTGCGAGGCGCTGGAACGCTACGGCCGGCTGCCGCTGGTCGAGGTCATGGCACCGGCAATCCGGCTCGCCGAGCATGGCTTCATCGCGAGCCCCTATCTCAACGACTGCGTGCGACTGGTCGCGAGCGATCTCGCGCGCGATCCGCGTCTCGCCGCGCTGTTCCTGCCCGGCGGCGCGCCGGTGAAGGCCGGCACGCGCGTCATCCAGAGCGACTACGCGGCATCGCTGCATCTGATCGCGGACCAGGGACCCGGGGCGCTCTACGGCGGAACGCTCGGTGCCGCGTTGGCCAGCTACATGGCGGAGAACGGCGGCTTGATCGATGCAGCGGATCTCGCCGCGTACCGCGTGACCGAGCGCGCGCCGATCCGCGGCTTCTATCGCGGCCATGAGATCATCGGCCCGCCGCCGCCGTCTTCCAGCGGCGTGCATATCGTGCAGATGCTGAACATCCTCGAAGGCTTCGACGTCGGCGGGCTCGGCTTCGGTTCGGCCGATGGCGTGCATCTGCTCGCCGAAGCGCTGAAGATCGCCTTCGCCGACCGCGCGGTCGCCACCGCCGATCCCGCTTTCGTCGACGTGCCGGTCGAGCGGCTGACGTCGAAGGTCTATGCCGCGGAGCGGCGGGCGCAGATCGACATGAGCCGGGCCCGAAGTTTCGGCCCGGGCCTTGCGCCGACGGAGTCCGCCAACACCACCCATGTCACGGTCGCCGATGCCGAGGGCAACGTCGTCGCGGCGACCCAGACCATCAACGGCCTGTTCGGCGCCTGCGTGCAGATCCCGGGCACCGGCATGACCGCCAACAACTACATGTACAATTTCGATCCGCATCCGGGCCGCGCGCTGTCGATCCAGCCGGGCAAGCGCGTCTTCACCTCGATGGCGCCGATGATGGCGCTGCGCGACGGCCGCTTGCGCTATGCGCTCGGCCTGCCCGGCGGCTTGCGCATCTTTCCCTCGGCCTTCCAGGCGCTGGTCAACCTGATCGACCACGGCATGTCGCTGCAGGAGGCGGTGGAGGCGCCGCGGCTCTGGACGCAGGGCGGCGTGCTCGAGCTGGAGCCGGCGTTTCCCGAAGCCGTCGCGGCGGAGCTTGCCGCACGCGGGCACGAGATCCGGCGCGAGCCGGTCGTGGCCGGCGGCATGAACGCGATCGCGTTCGGCGACGACGGCACGCTGACGGGAGCCGCGTGCTGGCGCGCCGACGGCACGCCGATCGCGATCTCCGGCGGGCGCGCCCGCGCCGGGCTTCGCTTCGCCATCGCGTGAGCTCTACAGGCGCTCTCGCATCATCCGCGCGATCGCCTCGCCGATCACGACGGTGGTGAAATGCGTGTTGGCGCGGCAATCGGACGGCATGATCGAGGCGTCGGCGACCCGCAGCCCGGCGATGCCCTTCACGGTACCATCCGGATTGACCACGCCATCGTCATCGTTGACGCCGCTCATGCGGCAGCTCCCCGCCGCATGCTGGATGTCGCCGGTGACCTGCCGCAGCAGCGCATCGAGCTCGACATCAGGCAGCGCAGCCGCCTGCGGCAGCGTGAGCTCCGTATCGCCGAGGCGAATCCAGTCGGCGATGTCGCGCAGCGCCGGCTGCACCGTGATCAGCGCCAGCCGCTTCACCGCGTCGCGCATCCGCGCGATGTCGCGCGGATCAGCCAGCATGTTCTCCTCGACGATCGGATCCACGCTCGGATCAGTCGAGGCGAGCTTGAGCGTGCCCCGTGAGAAGGCGTTGAACAGGCCGGCGCCGATCGCGCCGGGCACGCCGACGCCGCGATGGTTGAACGCGATCAGGATCATGTCGCGCTTGCCGCCATCGGCAATGCCGGAGGAATAAGTGACGCAGCAATTGGTGTGGCGCGTATCATGATCGGTCGGACGCAGCGCCTCACGCAACTGAACGGTGGTGCGGAACAGCGGATGATCGAAGAAGTGCCGGCCGACGGGAAGATCGCGCACGACGGCAAGCCCCATCGCCTGCAGATCCGCCGCGGGGCCGATCCCGGAGCGCAGCAGGATTGCGGGGCTGTGGATGGCGCCGGCGCACAGCACGACCTCGCGCGCCGCGACGTTTTTCACGCCTTCACCTTCGATGTGGACGCGCACGCCGGTCGCCCTGCCGTCGCTGATCAGCAGCCGATCGACCAGCGCCCGTCCGCGAATCTCGAGGTTCGAACGGCCGCGGGCCGGCTCGAGATAACCCTCATTGGTGGAAATACGGCGGCCGTTGCGGCTGTTGATCGGATAGCAGGCGACGCCTTCGCCGTCGGGCCCGTTGAGATCGTCGCACCAGGGATAGCCGCTCGCCAGCGCGGCGTCGCGCAAGCCGCGGTCGATCGGGCCCCACTTGTCAGGCGGTGCGCGGTAGACCGGAAGCGGGCCGCCGCGACCGTGCCCCTCGCGATCGCCGAATGCGAGATCGTCCTCGATCACCGCGAACAGCGGCATGATGTCCTTGGCCGACCATCCCGTGCAGCCATTGGCCGCCCATTCGTCGAACGCATCGGCCACACCGCGGATCGCGATCTGGCCGTTCATCATCGAGCTGCCGCCCAGCCCTTTGCCACGCCAGTAGAAGCGCATGTCCTGCCCGGCGACGCGGCGGGACATCAGCTGCGGCCACTGCCATTTCTCCTGGAAGGCGCGATCATGGATGATCGGAATCGGATTGGGCGTCACGATCTCCCACGGCGCGTCGTCCGCGCGCCAGTCGGCGCCGGCTTCCAGCAGCAGGACCCGCGTCTGGGAGTCTTCCGACAGGCGCGCAGCGACGGCCGCTCCCGCCGAGCCGCCGCCGACGACAATGACGTCATACATGGACTGAATTCTCGCTGTTCTCAGGCATCGCAACCATGACCACCAGCTTGCGCTGCCGGGAGCGATCCGTGAAGCCCTCGAAAGCTCAAGCCACCAGCATGCCGACGCAGAGCTGCGGCACGTCCTCGGGAACGAGACAGGAAACGACGGCGATCACCTCGCGCGCCGATTTCCAGGCGCCGCCGCCGCCGGCCGGGCCATTGGTGTAGAGCGTCTCGACCTCGTTGCCGATGCGGACCGCCTCCGCCATCGTCTCGGTCCGCCCGGCGACGCGAACGCGCACCTCGTAGGGCTCGGCGACTTGTCCGCGATCGTCGCCATGCAGCGCATTCATCCCGATCAGGTCGCAGCGCAGCTCGCTCGTCGCCACGCCGATGAGTGCGAGGCGCTCACGGACGATATCGAGCGCGAGGCGGCCACGCGCGACTGCGCCAGGGCCGGCATAGGAGATCTGCCCCTCGCCGACATAGCTATCGAGATAGCCGACCGAGGTCTTCAACAGTCCCGTCTTCGGCCGGCCGCGGCCGCCGACCACCCTGACCCGGTCCGGACCAAGCTCCTCGACGGTCACCTGCGAGAAATCCGCCACGACGTCGGGTTGGAAATATTGCTGGGGATCATGGATCTCGTACAGCAGCTGCTCCTTCACGGTCGCCGGCGTGACGCAGCCGCCGGAGCCCGCGACCTTGGTCACGATCAATTCGCCATCCTCGCGCACCTCGCCGATCGGGAATCCGAGCCGGGCGAGATCGGGAACGTCCTTGAGTCCGGGATCAGCAAAATAGCCGCCGGTGATCTGGCCGGCACATTCGAGCAGATGACCGACGACGGTGCCCTGCCCGAGCCGGTCCCAATCATCCAGGGCCCAGCCGAACTCGTGGATCAGAGGTCCGAGAAAGAGCGCCGGGTCGGCGGCGCGCCCGGTGATCACGACATCCGCGCCGGCCGCGAGCGCCTCCGCGATCGCGCCCGCCCCGACATAGGCGTTGGCCGAGACGACCCGATTGCCGAGGGCCCGGATCGTGTCGCCGGTGTCGAGCACGACATCCGCTGTCTTCAACGGCTCAAGAACATCGTCGCCGGTCACGGCCGCGATCTTCAGCCCCGCCAGTCCAAGCCGGCGCGCGATGGTGCGGGTGGCTTCGGCCGCGGCGACCGGATTGGCCGCACCCATGTTGGTGACGATACGGACGTTGTTGGCGCGGCAGATCGGCAGCACGGCCTGCATGCGCGCCGCCAGCAGCGGATCATAGCCGGCAGCCGGATCCTTCATGCGCACCTGCTGCGCCAGCGCGATCGTGCGCTCCGCCAGGCACTCGAACACGAGATAGTCCAGGCCGCCCTTCGCCGCGAGCTCCACGGCCGGCTCGATCCGGTCACCGGAATAGCCCGCTCCGGCGCCGATCCTGATGCTCCGCATCGGCCGCTCCTCCTGACATCATGCCGTTCGTCGGCTTCTGCCGACCACACTAGCGGCCGCGGTCCGAGCTTGCCAGCGTCCGCATGGAACGGTCAGGCATGCTGCTAGTCCGCGAGCGCCAGCGTCGGCGCCTCGCTGCTCGCCGTGCATGTGACGGCAACGGCGATGTGCTCGTCAGCCCAGCACCATCGCTGGCCGCCGGCGCGCTTGGCCGCATAGAGCGCGCGATCGGCCTGGTCGAGCAGAGACTCCGTGTCGGCCTGCCGATCATCGGTAACCAGAATGCCGGCGCTGGCACTGATCTGAACGCGCATTCCGGTCAAGACAAACGGTTGCGACAGCGCCGTCACCGCGGCTTGCGCCAGCACGAGCGCGGCGTCGCGTCCCACCGCAGGCAGCAGCAGCATGAATTCGTCACCGCCGAACCGCGCCGCCAGGCCGGCTTCGCCGAGGCAATCCTGCAGGCGTGCACCGACCTGGCACAGCAGCTCGTCACCGGCCTGATGGCCGAACTGGTCGTTGACGAGCTTGAAACCGTCGAGATCGACCGCGATGATGGCGACGGGGCGATCGCAACGGCCGAGTGCGGCGATGAACGCGGCGCGATTCGGCAGGCCGGTGAGGAAATCGCACAGCGCCTGCCGCGCCAAGGCCTGCTGCGCCGTGATCCGCTCGGTGAAGGCAGCCGTGAGGCGATAGGACGTGCCGCGCAGCGTGATCCAGAACAGCACCACCATGCCGGCGCCCATCCGGTACACCGGCTCGGGCTGCATCAGGCAGGCCACCACGGTCGGAATCAGCAGCACCGCCGAGGAGGTCATGACGATCCATGGGCTGACACGCGACACGATGCCGACGCAGAAGGCCATCGACAGGCCGAAGCACATCCAAATGCCGGGCCCGTCGCCGATCTGAAACGCGCGTGCCGACAACGCACCGACGGCCAGACCGAAGGCGGCAGCGCCGAGGCCGTAGAGGCGTTCCCAGCGAATGATGCCATCGTGATCGAGCCGATCGAAGCGCGCCGCGAACATCCGCAGCTTGATCACACGAAGGGCACCGATCACCAGCAGCACCACCGTGATCGCGGCGTAGCCCGGATCGCGCGCAACCCAGGCCATCACGCTGCCGATCACGACGGCGGCGGCCGAGATCGTCCCGACCAGCGGCATAGAGCTGTACAGCAGATGCGCGAGATCGCGACGAATGTCCGGGTCCAATCGATGCATCGCAATTCCAGTTCGCCAGGCGCGCGCACTCTCGTACCCACGCCTTAACGAAATCTCGCTGCACCCGCGAAGGGCTGCCATGCGCGGCGGATGCTTAAGAGAACCTCACCACGACGACGACAATGCGAATGATGGCAAGCGCACGGCGCGCAAGACCGATGCTGGCGCCGGATCAGCTCGCCCAGTTGTCTCGGAATTCGCCGAACAGCGTAATGCCGCCGCACGCATAGATCGTCTGCCCCGTGATGTAGCTCGCCTCGGCCGAGGCGAGAAAGGCGAACACGCCGGCGATCTCTTCCGGGCTCGCCACCCGCCCCATCGGAATATGAGACTCGACCGCGGCGCGCTTCACCGGGTCCCCGGTCCAGGCCGCGTTGATCGGCGTGTCGACCGCACCGGGCCCGACCGAATTGACGCGGATGCCGCGCCCGGCGAATTCGAGCGCCAAGGTCCGCGTGAGGCCCGCCATCGCGCTCTTGCTGATCGAATAAGCGAGATAGCCGGGCTTCGGAATGATCTGGTGCACGCTCGAGGTGTTGATGATGTTGCCGCCGCCGCGCGCGACGAAATACGCCAGCGCGTGACGCGCGCAGAGCACGGCGCCGTTGAGGTTGACCTCGAGAATCTTGCGATACGTGTCGACGTCGAGCGCCTCGCTGGGCGATTCCCGCTGGAAGCCGGCATTGTTGACCAGGCAGTCGAGCCTGGGCCAGCGCTTGAGCACCGTCTCGAACATCTCGGCGATCTCGGCCTCGACGCCGATGTCGGCCTTCACGGCGACATGATCGCGCGACCCGTGACCGCGCGCGGCGGAGGCCGCCTGCACCAGCGCCAGGGTTTCGTCGCCGGACGGCGACGGACCGCCGAAATTGATCGCAACATGCGCGCCCTCCTCGGCGAACCGCACCGCGATCGCGCGGCCGATGCCTTGCGTTGCGCCCGTCACCAGCGCGTAATGTCCGACGAGACGCGACGCCCGTTCGGCTGGTTGGTCAGATGGCTCCATGTCTCGACTCCTTGAAAATGATCTCGCCTCGGAACGCTGCGATGACTCGCGTTCGGATGACAAGGCTATCAGGAGTCTGGTATCGCTCCACTCCGTATCCGTCATGCGCACGCAGGCGTGAGGCGTCATGTATCTCGGCATCGATCTTGGAACATCCGCGGTCAAGACGATCATCGTCGATGCTGCGCAGCGCGTCGTTACGAGCCGCAGCCACGCCTTGACGATGAACGTGCCGCGACCGGGCTGGGCCGAGCAGGACCCCGCCGCGTGGATCGCCGCGGTGTTCGCCACGCTCGATGCGCTCAAGGTCGATCATCCCGGCGCGGTGGCGGCGGTGGAAGCCATCGGCCTGTCGGGCCAGATGCATGGCCCGGTGCTGCTCGATACCGCCATGAATCCGTTGCGGCCGTGCATTCTCTGGAACGATGGCCGGTCGGAGCGCGAATGCGTCGCGCTGGAGCAGCGCTGGCCCGCTTTGCGCAAGATCACCGGCAACAAGGCGATGCCCGGCTTCGCCGCGCCGAAGCTCATGTGGATCGAGGCGCACGAGCCGGAGATTTTCGCGGCCACACGGCTGGTTCTGCTGCCGAAGGCCTATGTCCGGCTGGTGCTGTCGGGCGAGGCGATCGAGGACATGTCCGATGCGTCCGGCTCGCTCTGGCTCGATGTCACCAGGCGCGACTGGTCGGACGAGGGCCTTGCCGCCACGCCCCTCACGCGTGCGCAGATGCCGCGCCTCGTCGAAGGCTGCGCGCCGGCAGGCCGGTTGCGCAGCGACCTCGCGGAACGCTGGGGCATGACGAAGCGCCCAACCATCGCGGGCGGCGCCGGCGACAACCCGGCCGGCGCCGTCGGCATCGGTGCTGTCAGACCGGGCGCCACGTTCATCACGCTCGGCACGTCCGGCGCCGTGATCACGGCGGTCGACACCGTCACGGCCAATCCCGAGCGGGTCGTTCACACCTTCTGTCATGCGATCCCAGCGATGTGGCTGCAGGCCGGCGCGATGCTGTCGGCGGCCTCATGCCTCGCCTGGGTCGCGCGGCTGCTCGGCGCAAGCGAGACCGAGCTGCTTGCGCCGCTGGGCAAGCGGCCCACCATGCCATCGCCGGTCAGCTTCCTGCCCTATCTTGCGGGCGAGCGGACGCCGCATGACGATCCCCATGTCCGCGGCCTGCTCGACGGCCTGAGCCATGCCACCGACCGCAACGCCATCGTTCAGGCGGTGCTCGAGGGCGTTGCCTTCGCCCTGGCCGACTGCCGCGACGCGTTGACGGAAACCGGCCTTGTGATTGCCGAGGCGGATGCGATCGGCGGCGGATCGCGCTCCGACCTTTGGCTCGCGATCCTGGCGAATGTCCTCGACATTCCCGTTCATCGGCTGGCCGAGGGCGAGACCGGCGCCGCCTTCGGCGCGGCGCGGCTGGCACGTCTTGCCGTCACCGGCGAGGACATCGGCGCGGTCTGCACGCCGCCGGCGCGCGTGCGGACCTTCGCTCCGGACGTCGCGCTGTCGGCAGCCTATGCCGAGCGGCGGCCGCGCTGGCGACAGCTCTATCGTCGGCCGAGCTGAACGCATCTCCGAAAGGCCACCGTCGCGGCGACATGTTGCAGCGGCGTCTCTTTCATATTGTATTCGGCAACAGCCTCTAGTTTAATGGCTTCCCGCGCCAGCGATCAACGAGCCGCGGACGACTAGACGACGTGCATTGGGAGGCACGATGAGCGGTCCGATCCTCGAGATGCGCGGGGTGTCGAAGTCATTCTTCACCATCAAGGCCCTGCACAAGGTCGACCTCACCGTCTACGCCGGCGAAGTCCATGCGCTGATGGGCGAAAACGGTGCCGGCAAATCCACGCTGATGAAGATTCTCTCCGGCGCCTATCGCCCGGATCCCGGCGGTGAGATCCGCATCGAGGGCCGGCCGGTGCGCATCGAAGGGCCGATGGGCGGCCGCAACGCCGGCATTTCGATCATCTACCAGGAGTTGTCGCTGGCGCCGAACCTGACGGTCGCCGAGAACATCTATCTCGGGCGCGAGCTGTCGCAGAGCGGCCTGCTCGCGCGCAGCACCATGCGCGAGGGCGCCGGGCCGATCCTGGACCGGCTCGGCGCCGATTTCACAGCCTCCACCCTGGTGGCCGAGTTGTCGATGGGCCAGCGCCAGCTGGTCGAGATCGCCCGCGCGCTGCATGCACGATCCAAGATCCTGATCATGGACGAGCCGACCACCTCGCTGTCGGCCGGCGAAAGCGAGAAGCTGTTCGCGCTGATCCGCCAGCTCCGCGCCGAAGGGCTCGCCATCATCTACATCTCGCATCGCATGGACGAGGTCTATGCGCTCGGCGACCGCGTCACCGTGCTGCGCGATGGCCGGCTGGTCGGGTCGCTGGACAAGCCGGAGATCCGCGCCGACAGCATCGTCCGCATGATGGTCGGCCGCGACGTGTCATCATTCTACAAGAAAGACCACGACCCGCACGCCAAGCGTGATCGCGCGGTGCTCAGCGCCGTCGATCTCGGCGACGGCCGTCGCGTCAAGAACTGCTCGCTGACCGTTCACGCCGGCGAGGTCGTCGGCCTCGCCGGGCTGATCGGCGCCGGGCGCACCGAGCTCGCGCATCTCATCATCGGGTCTGCGCCGAAGACGACGGGACACATCGAGCTCGACGGCGAGGAGGTCAGCATCGCCACGCCGCGCGATGCGCTCGATACCGGCATCGCCTATCTGACCGAAGACAGGAAGGCGCTCGGGCTGTTCCTCGACATGTCCTGCGCCGACAACATCAACCTTGCCGTGATCGGGCGTGACGCGAAGCTCGGCGGCCTTCTCGACCGCGACAAGGCGCGCGCACGCGCCGACGAGGCGTTCAGCGCGCTGGGCATTCGCGCCCCCAATCCGGGCGTCACCGTCGGCGGCCTGTCGGGCGGCAATCAGCAGAAGGTGCTGCTGTCACGCCTGCTCGCGACCGCGCCGAAGGTCCTGATCCTCGACGAGCCGACCCGCGGCGTCGATGTCGGCGCCAAGTCCGAGATCTACTCGATCATCGACAATCTCGCCAAGTCCGGCACCGCAATCCTGGTGATCTCGTCCGACCTGCCGGAGATTCTCGGCATCTGCGACCGCGTGCTGGTGATGCGCGAGGGACATCTGGTCGGCGACCTGCAGCAGAGCACGACATCACCCATCACCCAGGAAGACATCATGGCGCTGGCCACCGGGACGGAGCACGTCGATGCCTGACAACAGCCAAGCTCAAGCCAAGCCCGCGCCAGCGCAGATGAAGGCCGCGCCGGCACCGAGCCTCGCGGCATCGGACAACAAGCAGCAGCGGCTGCGGCTGATGATCCGCGCCGCCGGCATGCTGCCGGTGCTGCTCATCCTTTGCGTCGGCTTCCATATGCTGTCCGAAGGACGCTTCTTCACCGGACAGAATCTCGGAATCGTGCTGCAGCAGGCCGCGGTGAATACCGTGCTCGCCGCCGGCATGACCTTCGTCATCCTGACCGGCGGCATCGATTTGTCGGTCGGCTCGATCCTCGCCGCGGCTGCAATGGCCGGCCTGACACTGTCGAAGATGCCCGATCTCGGCGCGCTGTGGCTGCCGGCCGCGGTGCTGACGGGCCTCGCCTTCGGCGTCGTCAATGGCGCGCTGATCGCGCTGTTGCGGCTGCCGCCCTTCATCGTGACACTCGGCTCGCTCACGGCGGTGCGCGGTCTCGCCCGCCTGATGGGTGGCGACACCACCGTGTTCAACCCATCGATTCCCTACGCCTTCATCGGCAACGCCTCGCTGACGATCATCCCCGGCGTCGTCTCGATCCCCTGGCTGTCGGTGATTGCGCTGCTGGTGATCCTGGGCTCCTGGCTGATCCTGCGCCGGACCGTGCTCGGCGTGCACATCTATGCCGTCGGCGGCAATGAAAGCGCGGCGCGGCTCGCCGGCATCAAGGTCTGGGCCGTCCTGATCTTCGTCTACGGCATGTCCGGCCTGCTCGCGGGCCTCGGCGGCGGCATGCAGGCGGCGCGGCTCTATGCGGCGAACGGCCTGCAACTCGGCCAGTCCTATGAGCTCGACGCCATCACCGCGGTCATTCTCGGCGGCACGTCCTTCGTCGGCGGCATCGGTTCGATCTGGGGCACCTTGGTCGGCGCTCTCATCATCGCCGTGTTGTCGAACGGGCTCATCCTGGTCGGCGTGTCCGACATCTGGCAATACGTCATCAAGGGCCTCGTGATCATCGGCGCCGTCGCGCTCGACCGCTACCGGCTGCAGGGCTCGGCCCGCACCTGAGACAATATGGCGGGCATCACCAGAGCCCGCCGCAACGGATTCTTCCACGGCCACTGGTCCGCCGTGCGTAGACGAACAGGAAGGACCAGGGAGGAAACACATGGTCAAGTCGATGTTATCAGCCGGTGCCGCGCTGGCGCTCGTGATGAGCTCCGCGCCGTCATCGGCCAAGGAGCTGAAATCGGTCGGCGTGTCGCTGGGCTCGCTCGGCAACCCGTTCTTCGTCGCGTTGTCGAAGGGCGCCGAGTTCGAGGCCAAGAAGACCAATCCCAACGTCAAGATCACCGCGGTCGGCTTCGAATATGATCTCGGCAAGCAGGTCACCCAGATCGACAATTTCATCGCCGCCGGCGTCGACATGATCCTGCTCAACCCGGGAGATCCCAAGGCGATCGGCCCCGCGATCAAGAAGGCGCAGGCGGCCGGCATCCTCGTCGTCGCGGTCGACACGGCGGCCGAGGGCGCCGATGCCACCGTGACGACCAACAACGTGCAGGCCGGCGAGATCTCGTGCCAGTACATCGTCGACAAGCTCGGCGGCAAAGGCGACGTCATCATCGAGAACGGGCCGCAGGTGTCGGCAGTGATCGACCGCGTCAACGGCTGCAAGAGCGTGTTCGCCAAGGCTCCCGGCATCAAGGTTCTCTCCAGCGACCAGGACGGCAAGGGCTCGCGCGAGGGCGGCCTCACGGTGACGCAGGGCTATCTCACCCGCTTCCCGAAGATCGACGCCATCTTCGCCATCAACGATCCCCAGGCGATCGGCACTGATCTCGCCGCGCGTCAGCAGCAGCGCACCGGCATCATCATCACCGCGGTCGACGGCGCCCCGGACATCGAAGCCGCGCTGAAGGATCCGGCCTCGCAGCAGATCCAGGCCTCGGCCTCGCAGGACCCGTTCTTCATGGCGCGCCGGGCCGTGCAGATCGGCGTCAACATCCTCAACGGCCAGAAGCCGGCCTCGACCGTCGAACTGCTGCCGTCCAAGCTGATCACGCGCGACAATGTCGGCGAGTACAAGGGCTGGACCTCCGAGCGCAAGGAGTAGAAATCGGCCGCTTCGCTTCTACCAAGCCCCCCCGGCAACGCCGCCCTCACGGGCGGCGTTCTTCTTGGAACGAACCGCTGGACGCGCTCTATCAAGTTCTGAACGGCGCAGGCCGTCGTCAAACTCGGCGACGACATCAAGGCCGGAACGACGAACCTGCCCTTGAAAGTCCGTCTCAAGGTCGCCAATGCGGTGAATGCTCGACGAGCCCGGCGCCGAGCGCCTGCTCGGCAAGGGCGACCTGCTGTGCGATCTCGGCCGCGGCCTGGTGCGCGCCCAGGGCCTGTTCATTCCCCAAGCGGAATTCCTCGCCGCGCTCGGCCGCAAATAGGTCCGCGCCATCCACCGGCGTGTCGCGTTTGCGACAACGACCCGCTGTTTGTTGCTGCTTTTCGCTGGTCCGGAATTTGCGTGAGCCTGCCTGACGGCACCAATCAGCAGGCGATCCGATGGCTTTCACCGCAGTCTGTCCGACAAGCGCCATGACCGAAGGCGGCATGGGCCTGTACCAGGTCGGCAAGAAGAGCGTGCTGCTGCTCTGGCCTCACGGCGGCGAGCTGAAGGCCTATCGCGGCCGCTGCCCGCATGCCGACGTGCCGCTGACCGAGGCGACGTTCGACGGCAAGACCATCACCTGCCCGCACCATCAATGGGGCTTCGACGGCGTGAACGGCAAGTGCGTCACGCATCTCGTCCGCAACGCGCTGCACGGCTACCCGCTGCAGGTCGAAGGCGGCGAGATTCAGGTCGACGTCGGTCCGGTCAAGCAGGCCCGGTCGCCGGCCTGATCGGCCCATCGAAGATGGGAACAAACGCCGGGCACTCCCCTGTCCGCGCTGCGGAGGGAGGCCGTATCGACGAGTTCAGCAGCATGACGAGCGCCGCCGAATGGGTGATCTGGAATGGGTCGATAGGGATCGTCGACACGGTCCGGCTCGGCTCCATCACCGACGGCGCAACGGGACGGCTCGCACGGCTCGCGCCACCCTATGACGTCGTCGGGCCGTTCAGCCTCGACGAATTGGAGACCCACGGCCGCATCGTCTTCGGCTCCTGCCTCGTCATGTCGCAACGACGCTGGCGCGAGGATCAGGATGCGTTGCGGATCGAGGCGCGGGCCGCGCGTCGCGCCCTGTGGGATCGGCTCGCGCGCGACCAGAACGACGACGCCTTTCGCGCAATCCTCGAACTACCCCTGCAGGGTATGCTGACGGCTACACACATCAAAGCTGCGTTCCGCCGGCTGGCCAAGTCCGCGCATCCCGACGCCGGCGGCAGCAATGAACTTTATCGACGCATTTCCGAGGCACGCGATGCGCTGCTGGCGCGGTTGGAGTGACGATCGCGAGCGATGACGTGACCGACAGCCACGAAATGACCAAGCGGAGCGAACCAGGAGCGGGATCCGAGCCGGCGCCCGAGCCAGCCGGACGCTCTCGTGCGACCGGCTGACATGCAGTCAAAAAGAGCAAGCCGGTCGGGGCGCTCATGCCCGACCGGCCCGGCTCCCAGCCTTTAGAAGAAGCCGAGCTTCTTCGGGCTGTAGCTGACCAGCATGTTCTTGGTCTGCTGATAGTGGTCGAGCATGACCTTGTGGGTCTCGCGACCGACGCCGGACTGCTTGTAGCCGCCGAACGCCGCATGCGCCGGATAGGCGTGATAGCAATTGGTCCAGACACGCCCCGCCTGGATATTGCGGCCGAAGCGGTAGCAGGTGTTGGCGTCGCGGCTCCACACGCCGGCGCCGAGGCCGTAGAGCGTGTCGTTGGCGATCGCCAGCGCCTCGTCCTCGGTCTTGAAGGTCGTGACCGAGACCACGGGGCCGAAGATCTCCTCCTGGAACACGCGCATCTTGTTGTGCCCCTTGAACACCGTCGGCTTGACGTAGTAGCCGCCGGCGAGATCGCCGCCGAGCACGTTGCGCTCGCCACCGATCAGGAGCTGCGCGCCCTCGTTCTTGCCGATGTCGATGTAGGACAGGATCTTGGACATCTGCTCGGCGGAGGCCTGCGCGCCGATCATGGTCGCCGGATCGAGCGGGCTGCCCTGCACGATCGCGCCGACACGCTGCAGCGCGCGCTCCATGAAGCGCTCATAGATCGATTCGTGGATCAGCGCGCGGCTCGGGCAGGTGCAGACCTCGCCCTGGTTGAGCGCGAACATCACGAAGCCCTCGATCGCCTTGTCGAGGAAGTCGTCGTCCTCGGCGCAGACGTCCTTGAAGAAGATGTTGGGCGACTTGCCGCCGAGCTCGAGCGTGACCGGGATCAGGTTCTGCGAGGCGTATTGCATGATCAGCCGCCCCGTCGAGGTCTCACCGGTGAAGGCGATCTTGGCGATGCGGTTGGAGGAGGCCAGCGGCTTGCCCGCCTCTAAGCCGAACCCGTTGACGACGTTGAGCACGCCCGGCGGCAGCAGGTCGCCGACGATCTCCATCAGCACGAGGATCGAGGCCGGGGTCTGCTCGGCCGGCTTGAGCACGACGCAGTTGCCCGCGGCGAGCGCGGGCGCGAGCTTCCACGCCGCCATCAGGATCGGGAAATTCCACGGAATGATCTGGCCGACGACGCCGAGCGGCTCGTGGAAGTGATAAGCGATGGTGTCGTGGTCGATCTCGGCGATCGAGCCTTCCTGGGCCCGGATCACGCCGGCGAAATAGCGGAAGTGATCGATGGCGAGCGGGATGTCGGCGGCGGTGGTCTCGCGGATCGGCTTGCCGTTGTCCCAGGTCTCGGCGAGCGCCAGCTTGTCGAGATTGGCCTCCATGCGGTCGGCGATCCGGTTGAGGACCATCGCGCGCTCGGTGACGCTGGTGCGCGCCCAGCCGTCCTTGGCGGCATGTGCGGCGTCGAGCGCTGCCTCGATGTCGGAGGCATCGGAGCGCGCGATCTCGCACACCGGCTGGCCGGTGATCGGCGAGATGTTGTCGAAATATTTGCCGGCGTTGGGGGCCTTCCAGGCACCGCCGATGAAGTTGTCGTAACGCGCAGCGAAAGGCGGCTTGAACGCCGCATTGACGTCAACCTTGGTCATCTCTCTCTCCCATTCACGCCGATGCACACGGCGTTGGAGAGAGGCTCGATCAAACCGGCGCGACAGACCAGAGGCCGGAACGAGCGCGTCCGAGGAAGTGTCGCAGTTCTGCGACATGTTGGCTGCGATTCGACAGCCGCGGCGCGTTCACCGCTCGAGCCCGAGCCGCTTCATCTTCCGGTGCAGGGTGGCGCGCGACATGTCGAGCTCCTTCGCCGCCTTCGAGACGTTGCCGCCGGCGCGCGCCAGCGCGCGCTTCAGAACGGCACGCTCGGCGGCGTCAATGTCGTCGCCCCCGGTGGTTGCATCCTCGATCAGGTCGCCGGCCGGCACCGGACGCGCCAGCGCGGACGGAGAGAGGTTGAGCGCACGGCGCGCCGCCCGTGTGGCACCGACGACGAGGTCGTTGCGATCGACCGCCAGCAATGAGTTGATCTCGCGCTCGCTGTCCGGCGTGAGCACGATGCGGGCGTGCGGAAAGGCCTGGCGGAAATTCTCCGCCTCGATCAGGCGCGCGGCATCCGCGACGGTGGTCGCGATCAGCCGACTGAAGCCTTCGGTCAGATCGGCGCGACAGGAGGAGACGTCGAGCGCGGCCTTGAGCTGGCCGTGCTCGTCGAAGATCGGCGCCGTGGTGCAGAACAGCCGCGCGTTGCGTGACAGGTAGTGCTGATCGCGGTCGATGGTCAGCGGCCGCTTCTCGACCAGGCAGGTGCCGATAGCATTGGTGCCCTCGTGCCGCTCGCTCCACACCGCGCCGGTCCACAGGCCCCAGGATTCGAAGGTGGCGTCGTCCCCGCGGGCGCCGCGGCGCTCGAGCACCGTGCCCTCGGCATCGGCGAGCAGCACCGAGCAGCCGACGCCCCCAACCGCCAGGAACAGCCGGTCGAGGCTCGCCTGCGCGATCGCGAGCAGCCGCCCGAGCCGGGCGCGCGCGTCCGCGATCTCGGCCGCCGTCAGGCGGGCCGGCAGCTTCGGCGTGGCGGGATCGAGCGCATGGAGATGGCCGGAGCGCCGCCATGATGCCGCCAGCGCCGAGACCGCCGGTGCGCCTCTGTCGGCTCGGCTATCGGCTCTGCCGTCAGCGTCAGCCTTGGCAGCCCCCTTGGCCAAGGCCTCCAGGACGCGATCCGAATGGGCATTCCCGGGCGAACGCCCCATGTCCCTCCTCCCGGCTTTCCCCGCGTTGGCACGGCTTATTGCTAGACTAGCGCAACTACAGCACCGCGGTTTGACCGGCGTCAAGGAACGCTGACCAAGCTGTCATCGGTCACCCACCTGTCGCGTGACAGTAGCCGCCTGAGGGAGGACGTCGGCAAGTTCCTCAGCTCGGTGCGCGCGAGCTGAGCACCAGCCCACAAAACCGAAAAGGCCGCCTGGACGAACCAGGCGGCCTTGCCGTGTTGCGTGACCGGCGGCGTGGCGTCCGCCGCGGGCCTCAGCGGGCGCCGCGCGACAGCATCTCGAAGCGGTAGTTGACACCGATCATCGCCGTGTGGAGCTGGGTCTTCTGGCTGACGACGTTCGGTCCTCCTGTGATCGCGGCGGCGCCCGGCAGCGTGCCGGTCGCGGTGCCGAAATCGGCGTAGTCATATTCGGCGAAGGCCGACCAGTTGCGGGCGAACATCCACTCGACGCCGGCGCCGACCGTCCAGCCGCTACGGTTGAACGCCACGCTGGCGGACTGTCCGGTGGCGGTGTTGACGACCGAAACGTTGGTCCGCGTCCACGCCGCGCCACCGCGCACATAGGCCAGGATCTCAGGCGTCACCAGATAGCCTGCGCGCACCGTGGCGGTGTAGAGGTTGCTGGTCCGCGTGTTCATCGTCAGCGCCGGCCCCAGCGGACTCGACGCGTTGATGATGCCGAGATCGGCCATCGCCTGGATGCCGACGACGAAGCGGTCCATCTGGTAATCGCAACCGAGCTGCAGGCCGCCGACGACGTCGCTGCCATTGCTGGAGACGGCGGTCGGAATCTGCACGGCCGCGACGGGCAGCGGCGCCACGTTGCCGCCGCCGGTCACCGGCGGCGGGTTCTGCGCCGGCGGATTGCCATTGTTGCCCTGCGGCGGCGGGTTCGGCTGGCCGCCGCCATTGTTCGGGGGTGGATTTTTCGGCGGCCAGCCGGGCTTGTCCGGATGATGCGGCCATCCGCCATGATTGTAGTTGCCGCCGTGCTGCTGCTGCCAGTGGTCCTTGTCGGGCTGCTTGTCGCCATAGCCGCCCTTGCCGTCATCATTGTCGTGCGGCTTGCCGCCCCAGCCGTAGCCGCCATGCTTGTCGTCGTTCCGGTCATCCGGCTTCAGCCAGGCGTAGCTGTCACGTTCGCTCTTCAGCGGCTGCTTCGACCACCCGAAGCCAAGCGGCTTGTCGTAGCCGTCGTCCTTCTTCGCGCCCCAGCCGGTGGCCGGCTTGTCATGATCGTTCTGCTGGTCATGTCGCAGCCAAGTATATTTGTCGGAGTAACCGTTCGAATGGAGCTGCGACCAGCCGCTCGACTTGCCATGGTCATCGTCGTGAGGCTTGTCGAACCAGCCGCTGCCATATTTGACGTCGTTGTAGTTGTCGTCCTTGGTCTTGGATGGCGCCGACGGCCAGGAAGACTTGTTGTCGCCGCCTTTCGATCCAACCTGTGGCCAATGATGACCGCCGTCGTGATCGGGCTTGTAGGACGGCTTGTCGTGCGGCCAGCCGTGATCCTTGTCGCCATGATACTGCTTGCCGGGCTGCCACCAGCCCTTGTCGTTGCGCTCACAGATCGGGGGCTTGCCCGGCGGCTTATGCGGCGGCGGCTTCCATCCGCCGTTGTTCCCGCCGGGGTTGTTCGGCGGCGGCGGGTTTGGCGCTGGATTTGCGACCACGGGCGGCTTGACCACAGGCGGGTTGTTTGCATTGCCGACCGGCTGCTGCACAGGCTGAACGGGCGCGGCGGCGGCATTGGCGACCTGGGTCCACGTCTGCTGCTGGCGTGACCAAGCCATCCCGGCGTTCGCGCCGGCATGGCAGCCACTCCACCTGTAGGCGAAGACGTCAGGCGGCGGGAGCGGGGGAGGCAGGGCGAGATCAGTCGCCCAGACCGATGTCGTACTTCCTGCGAAAGTAGATAGGCAAAGGCATACGCCAAATACGCGACGCATCGAACTCACAACTCCTGAACACGTGCCGCAACAAACGGCGGCCGCATCAGGAGGGTGAGATTGTGTCGCGAACTGAATTGAAAAATGTCATTCGGAAGGAATGCAGATCGCGACGCCGACGCGATCGAAGTTCAGCTTTGACTGTTGCACGCAAGATGCAGGATTCCGGCGAAAAGAAGCAGCGCGACACGATTGCGACAAACAGCGCAATGCGCGATGCCGCCGCGGCTCATGAGTTCATTAGTAGACGAATGTGCGCACCGAACTCACTGGATGCGCTGCGCGTCGGCGCCGCGCTCGACGGCATGCTTCCTGATCGCGCGCACCTCGCGATCGTCGGCCTTCGCGTCGACAACACGCCCTGATTGCATCACGTCGAACATGGCGGCACATCGGCTGCACGGCCGCCACCGCCTTCGACGCGCCGACGCTCGGCTGTCCACGCGTGTCGACAACCCCTGCTCTTGGTTTCGCCGTTATCGCGCGGCTTGTGCGACGTCATCGATCGGGAGAGAAAGCGGCGAATGCCGTCGCAATCGCGCTGAATGAGGCAGGGCCTCGTCAACGTTGCGGCAACTCATCGGGATCGCGCGCCGCGAAGCATCCACAATTGCGGCCGGTTGTGTCGTGCTCGCTCGCCGGGCTCGAAGGCCCGACCGTATCCATCGATCCGATCCTGCACTCCGCACAGATGCACCCCATTCCCGCTCGTTCTGGATCGCGATCAGGATGGAACGAAGCTAGGTCACGGCCGATCGCGACCGGAAATACGGATTTGAGCTCGCCGCCAAATCGTCCGGTCATCGGCACAAGCGCCGCCCGCAGCGCGCAGCATCATAGCTGGGCTCGCCTCAGCCACGACGACAGACTGAGGCCCGTCGGGCGGATCAGCGCAGCCTGATCCGCCGCACCGCGCGTCGCGCGTCACGTCATCATCACGGATTGCGCCGGGAGAACGAGATGGCGTAGGCGCCGTTGCGGATGTCGATCATCGGATCATCCGACGCCTCGACGCCGTCGGTGAGCTGGCCGGGCAGGAACAGCAGCTTCTTCTGCACCCCGTCGCTGTCTTCGACCGCCTTGTCGATCGTCAGCACGCCGAGCTCGACCAGCTTGCGATCGTCAGGCCACGGCTTGGCCGGATCCTTGGTGTCGTCGCCGGCCGCAGCGAGCTGCGCCTTGAAGCGGAACGTCACCGGCCCCTGCTTCAGCCGCGCCGGCAGCTCGGCCATCAGGAAGTCCGGCGCGCGTTTCGCCGCGTCCTCCTTGTCGATATGCACGACCTTCTCCGGCAGCATCTGCCAGCGCACCGCCTGCTTTTCGCCGGCCTTGTTGACGAGCACGAAGGCGTTGACGCCGAAATAGGCCTCGTCGGCAAGACTGTCCGGCGTCGCGATGGTACCGAGCGCCGCCGGCACCGAGGGATGGCTGGCGATGAACTGCTCGAGCCTGGTCGGCTTGGCCGCGTTCGGTCCGGAGTCCGCGATCGCCAGGAACAAATCGCGCAGCTCCGCAGCGGTCGAGACGGGGAAGAATTTCAGCGAGTTGATCACGAGGTCCATGTCGCTGCCGTCGGCGAGATGAAACTTCACCGCCATGCCGTGCGGATTGGCGTCGCCGGAGCCGTCCGGCAGGTTCGGCACGCCGGTGGAGTCCGAGAACCGCACCGTCACCGGAATCTCGCCACCGCTGAACAGCGAAGCCTTGCTCAAGGTCGCCGCCTCGGTCGACGGCTTGAACTTGCCCTCGACCACGACGCCCTTGGCGTGATTGGCGCGAAAGCCGGCGTGCACGCCGAACACCTTGTTCATTGCATTGACGAGCTGCTCCTCGACCGGCGGTTCCTGCGCGAGGGCAGCGGCGGGCAACGCGAGGGCAATCCCGGCCAGCGCGGCAACGAGCGTGCGTGTCGTCATGAGCGGTGTCCTCCTGTATGAGCGATGCAGCATAGCAGCATGAATTGACGCGCGAGCGACTTTCGTGCGCGACCGATGGGGCGCCCATCACAGTCGCATGATTCACCTTGCCGTCTGACAGGAGACATCGCGCCCCGTCACCCGCTCCTTGCGGCGAGATGGCGAATGTCTCTATTGTAGCCGCGCGTGCCCGGTCTGCCTCCGCTCCGCGCTGCCGTGCGGATCGGGAGATCGTGCCCCTCCGACCCTGGCGCCGGACGGCGCGCGCCCACGACGGAGTTTCGACTGTGTCCGCACCGGAAAGCTTCCCCATCGACAAGATCCACGTCCCCGACAAGAAGCGCAAGGCGCTGAAGCAGGACGCGGTCGACGCGCTGGCCGAAAGCATTTTGGAGGTCGGCCAGCGCGAGCCGATCCTCGTCCGCCGCGACAAGGACCATTTTGTCCTGATCGAAGGTCTGCACCGCCTCGAAGCCTGCAAGGCCCTCGGCGAAAGCGCCATCATGGGTCTGCTGATCTCCGCCGAGGAAGCCCGCCAACGCGAGCTGCCACCGCCGCCCGTCGATCCGGAGCGCGAGAAGATGGAGCGGCTGCGCAAGCTGCGGCTGGAGAAGGAGGAAGCGGAGAAGCTCGCCACGGCGCCGAGAGGCGTCTCGGGCGCCCATGCCGCGACGCGTCCGCGCGGGCCGACGGAGACGACGAACCGGAGCAACAGGGCTGCCACCGCGAAACCATCGCGCCCCGGACAGGGATCGACGCCCCGAACCCTGTCGGATTGGATCAAGCAACAAGAGCGCAGCGGCGGGCGATACTGACGGCTTCGACGCGCGATTGCCCCCGGCCAAGGTTTGATGGAACGGCAGTCCGTAGGGCGGATCAGCGCAGCGTGATCCGCCGCCACGCGCCGCATCCGCTGCGCAAATGGCGTGACCGACTGGACGGCGGCGAGGTGGCGATCGCTGGCGGGCACATCTTCATCCCTCCACTCGTCCGGCCGTCAGCACCAGTTTAGGCGAGGTCCGCCTTCATCAGGTCGCGCAGCGCTCTCGGTATCGGCTGCGCCCTGCCGCCGCTGATGAACGCGACTCTCACGTCGGCCTTGACGAGCACCTCCTCGCCGCGCCTGACCTCCTGCGCCAGCGTGATCGACGCCCCCTTCACCGCCACGGGCCAAGTGACGACGTCGAGCACGTCGTCCATGCGCGCCGGCCGCAGGAAATCGAGCGTCATCGAGCGCACGACGAAAGCGAAGCCCGGCATCTCGCTTTCTGCCTCTGCGAACAGCGCGTGCTGCTCGGCGCCCATCAGCCGCAGATGATTGGTGCGGCCGCGCTCCATGAAGCGGAGGTAGTTGGCGTGATAGACGATTCCGGAGAAATCCGTGTCCTCGTAGTAGACCCGCACCTGCATGTGGTGGCGGCCGTCGCGGATCTCGCCGTCGAGATGTTGGTGGGTCAAGGGAAGCCCTCGATCGTCGGAAATGGCGATCGTTTCGCCCAGTTCAACGGCCAGCGCAAGAGCAGGCTAGCAAGAGCGGGCTACGACGTCACCTCCACAGGTTCCCTGCCGACGGTGACCAGCACGATCTCCGGCGGCATGCCGATCCGGACCGGCATGATGCTGCAGCCGAGGCCGCCGGAAACGATCACGTCGCATTGGGTGCGGATGTGGCCGTAGGCCAGATTGACGCCATTGCGCGCGGGAACGGCCGGCGACCAGCCGAGCACACGAACCTGCCCGCCATGCGTATGCCCGGAGAGCTGCAGCGCCACCCGCGACGGCACCCGGAGCGCAACGTCGGGCTCATGCGCCAGCAGGATCACCGGCGCGCTGTCCGTCACCTTGCGCAGTGTGCTCGCGAGATCATCGATGCCGATCCGCGGCACGGACCGGAAGCGCCTGGCCGGCATGTAGGCCAGCTGATCGCCGAGGCCGGCGAGCCAGAAGGCATGACCATTCTTGCTGAGCCGCACCACATCGTTCTCATAGACGGGAATGCCGGCGGCCTCGAGCGCCTTCTGGGCATACGGCGCGCCGCGGCCATCGCGCTGCACGGTTCGATCATCCCAGTAATCATGATTGCCCAGGATGGCGTGCACGCCCAGCGGCGCCTTGAGGCCGCCGAGCACCGGCGCCCACTCCGAAGCGTCGATGCGTCCGATGTGATGCCGATGACCAGCGACATAGTCGCCGAGCAGAACGATCAAATCCGGCTGCAGCGCGTTGGTCCGCTGGACGATCCCGTCGATATGCGCCAGCGACATCCAGGGATCGCAAGCGTGGATGTCGGCGATCGCAGCGATCTTCAGTCTTAGCCCAGCCGGCCAGTTGCGTGGATGGATGTGATAGTCGGTGACGCCCAGGCGGAGCGGCTCGACGCCGACGCCATAGGTCGCAGTCGAAAAACCGGTCGCGGCAAGACCGCCTGAGAATGACAGAAAGCGACGGCGTGACAGCATGGACGAACTCCTCGCACGCAATCCTTCTTCGATCATTGCAACCGATTTCGGGTGCGTCCGTGCAGATTGTCAGCAGATTCGTTAAGCATCGTCCTCACTGCCGAACAGGCCGAACTGGCTGGGATCGCGGTTCGGCTCGGACATGCCGAGATGCCGGAACGCATGCGAGGTCAACAGCCGGCCGCGCGGCGTGCGCTGCAGATAGCCGCACTGGATCAGATAGGGCTCGATGATGTCCTCGATCGCGTCGCGCGGCTCCGACAGCGCCGCCGCCATGGTCTCGACGCCGACCGGCCCGCCGCCGTAGTTCAGGGCGATGGTCGAGAGATAGCGCCGGTCCATTGCATCGAGCCCGGCGGCATCGACCTCCAGCGCGCTCAAGGCATGATCAGCGATGGCGCGATCGATCGCGCTGGCATTCGCCGCCGAGGCGAAGTCACGCACCCGGCGCAAGAGCCGGCCGGCGATCCGCGGGGTGCCGCGGGCGCGGCGCGCGATCTCGTTGGCGCCGTCGGCGGTCATGCCAACGCCGAGCACGCGGGCACCGCGCGTCACGATGCCCTCCAGCTCCTCGACCGTGTAGAAGTTCAGCCGGATCGGGATGCCGAAACGATCACGCAGCGGATTTGTCAGCAGGCCTGCGCGCGTCGTCGCGCCGACCAGCGTGAACTTCGACAAGTCGATCTTCACCGAGCGGGCCGCCGGTCCCTCGCCGATGATGAGGTCGAGCTGAAAATCCTCCATCGCAGGATAGAGCACCTCCTCGACCGCCGGGCTGAGACGATGGATCTCGTCGATGAACAACACGTCGCGCTCTTCGAGGTTCGTCAACAGCGCCGCCAGATCGCCGGCCTTGGCGATGACCGGGCCCGATGTGGCGCGGAAGCCGACGCCGAGCTCGCGCGCGACGATCTGGGCCAAGGTGGTTTTGCCAAGACCAGGAGGACCGACGAACAGCACATGGTCGAGCGCCTCGCCGCGCTTGCGCGCCGCCTCGATGAAGATCGACAGATTGGCACGCGCCTGCTGCTGGCCGACGAACTCGGAGAGCTGCTGCGGACGCAGCGCGGTGTCACCGACATCGTCGGAGCGCCGCTCCGGACTGACCATGCGCGCAGGCGGCTTCATTCGTTGCCGCGCCTGTATTTGTTCGGCAGCAGCTCGCCGATCGTCACCGCCGCAGGCCCCTTACCGTTCGACGGCACGATGACGCGCGCCTTCGCATCGTAGTCATGGATCAGCTCGCGGCAGGTGCCGCAGGGCGAGACCACGGCGACCTCGCCCGGCTCACCCGGCTTGGGATGACGCACCGCGACGATGGTCTCGATGCCGTGATCGCCGTGCTCGGTGATGGCGCGGCCGATCGCGATCGCCTCGGCGCAGACGGCGTTGCGGCCGAGATAGGCGTCGATGTTGACGCCGGTGATGATGCGGCCGTCGCGGGTGCGCACGGCCGCGCCGACCTCCTGCCAGTCGTTGCGGTAGCGGCTCTTCACCGCTGACGCCGCCGCCTCGATCAGCTCCTTGTCCTTCTTGCTCACCATGGGGGAAACGATTGTCCTTCTGCTCGCCCGGCCGGGCGACGATAGCCTATTTCGCCAGCTCCTTGAGACCGAGGCGAATGAGTTGCGCGGTCTCGGCCTTGTCGCCGGCCGCGCGAGATGCGGCCGCGATCGCGGCGGCCGCCTGCGGCTGGCCATAGCCGAGATTGATGAGCGCGGAGATGGCATCCGCGATGGGCCGCGGCGCGCGCTGCTCCTCGATCGCACCGGACAGCCTGACCACGCCGGGATCGACATCGGCGAAGGCCGGCGCCTTGTCCTTCAGCTCGGTCACGATGCGCTCGGCGACCTTGGGGCCGACGCCCGGCGTGCGCGCCACCGCCGCCTTGTCGCGCAGCGCGATGGCGTTGGCGAGATCGGCCGGCGGCAACGTGCCGAGCACGGCGAGGGCGACCTTGGCGCCGACGCCCTGCACCGTCTGCAAAAGGCGAAACCATTCCCGTTCGACATCCGAGCGAAAACCGAACAGCTTGATCTGGTCCTCGCGCACATAGGTCTCGATCGACAATGTGGCGGCTTCACCCGGCGACGGCAAGGCCTGCAACGTCCGCGCCGAGCAGTGCACCTGATAGCCGACGCCGCCGACGTCGAGGATGACGAAATCCTCAGCGTAGGAATCGATCAGCCCCTTGAGCTTGCCGATCATAGCCCCGCCACCTTCATGCGCAGCGCCTGGCCCTGGCGGTGATGGGCGTGGGTGATGGCGATGGCGAGCGCGTCCGCCGCGTCGGCCGACGGCGGCTCGGCCTTGGGCAGCAGGATCTTCAGCATCACCGCGATCTGGCCCTTGTCGGCATGGCCGGCGCCGACCACGGTCTTCTTGACCTGGTTGGGGGCGTATTCGGCGACCGAAATCCCGAACATGGCCGGCGCCAGCATGGCGATGCCGCGGGCCTGGCCGAGCTTCAGGGTCGCAACACCATCCTTGTTGACGAAGGTCTGCTCGACCGCAGCTTCCATCGGGGTGTAGCGGCCAAGCACCGCGGAAAGCCCCTCGTGGATCGCCAGCAGCCGGCTCGCCAGCGGCAGGTCGTCGGGCGGCTCCACCGAGCCGCAACCGACATAGATCAGCCGGTTGCCCTCGCTCTCGATCACCCCCCAGCCGGTGCGGCGGAGGCCGGGATCGATCCCAATGATACGGACGGCTGCGCGAATCGGCTGGGCTTTCATGGGATAGAGATAGCCTTGCGCCACACCGATGGAAACATAAACGGAACGGACGAACGACGTGGTTAAGCGTCCGTCAACCGCCCATCTTCGCCATCAGCGCGTCCGAGATCTCGAAATTGGCATAGACGTTCTGGACGTCGTCGTGCTCGTTCAGCAGATCCATCAGCTTCAGCAGCTTCTCGGCGGTCTCGTCGTCGACCGCCACGGTGTTCTGCGGCTTCCAGGTCAGCGCCGCCTTGCGCGGCTCGCCGAACTTGGCCTCGAGATTCTTGGCGACCTCGCGCAGGCTCTCCGGCGAGGCATAGATCTCGTGCCCCCCCTCGCCCGAGATCACGTCGTCGGCGCCAGCCTCGATGGCGGCGTCCAGCACCGCGTCATCCGAGGCGACGCTGCGGTCGTATTCGATGATGCCGACGCGGTCGAACATGAACGACACCGAGCCGGTCTCGCCGAGATTGCCGCCGGATTTGGTGAAGTAGGAGCGGATGTCGGAGGCGGCGCGGTTGCGGTTGTCGGTCAGCGCCTCGACGATGACGGCGACGCCGCCCGGGCCATAGCCCTCGTAGCGGATCTCGTCGTAATTGTCGCCTTCGCCGCCGAGCGCCTTCTTGATGGCGCGCTCGATGTTGTCCTTGGGCATGTTCTCGGCCCGGGCGGCGACCACGGCGGCCCGCAGCCGCGGGTTCATCGCCGGGTCCGGCGTGCCGAGCTTGGCGGCGACGGTGATTTCGCGCGCCAGCTTGCCGAACAGCTTGGACTTCATCGCATCCTGCCGGCCCTTGCGATGCATGATGTTCTTGAATTGGGAATGGCCGGCCATGCGAGGTCTCTTGAAATCGTAGGGATCAGGTGGGGGAAGCGCGGCCTTATAGGCCGGGAATCGTCAAAATCAAAGATTTGAGGTGGATTCAGGGTGGCCGCCCCCTTCGAAGAGCCGGTTGGCTGCCCTGCACCATAAGCCAAATGTTAACCACGGCTTCACAGTCAAGTGCAACGATGCCGCCCCTCTGCACCTTTTCACCGCACCGGGGCCGCCCCATGGCGTTTGGTTTCCTTGCAAGACGACCCTCTGCGCCCGATCCGGTGGCTGAACCGAAACCGGTGGCCGCGCCGGAGCCGCCGGCGTCGTCGGATGCCGATTCGGCCAAGGCCATCCTCGACCTGCTGGAGCTGGAACTCGGCGGCATGATTCGCCAGCTCGAGCGCGCCGCCGATGCGGTCGCCAGCGGCGCCGAGGCGACGGCGGGCACGCTGACGGACATTCGCCAGCGCGCCGATTCGCTGAGCGGCCGCAGCAGCGCCGCGCAAGGAACGGCGGCGACGTTCGCCCACGCCGCAGAGAAGGTGACCCAGTCCGCCCACGGTATCCGTGCCCAGGTCCAGGACGGCGGCCAGCTCGCCGACCAGGCCAGCGCCGCCGCCACGGAAGCCCGGGCCAACGTCGACCGCCTGCGCGAGTCCTCGGCGGCGATCGGCAACGTCGTCAACCTGATCTCCCAGATCGCGCGCCAGACAACCCTGCTCGCGCTCAACTCGACCATCGAGGCCGCTCGCGCCGGCGACGCCGGCCGCGGCTTCGCGGTGGTGGCGACCGAGGTCAAGGCGCTTGCCGTCCAGACCCAGAACGCGACCGAGGAGATCACCCGCAAGATCGAGGCACTGCAGAAGGACGCCGCCGGCTCGGCCGACGCCGTCCACCGCATCGCCCAGGCGATCGAGGCGATCCGCCCGGTCTTCACCAACGTCAACGGCGCCGTCGCCGAGCAGAACCAGACCACCGGCGAGATGTCGAACAATGCGGCGCAGGCCTCGCAGTTCATATCCTCGGTGGTCGACAGCGCCGCTGACATCAGCAGCGCCACCCAGCAGGCCGAGAGCTATGGCGAGCGCGTCACGAACGCCGGGCGCGCCGTAACCATGTACGCCCAGAAGCTGAAGGCGCGCTGTGCCGTGCTGCTGCGCCAGGGCGATCGGCCCGTGCGCAGCGGCAGCGAGCGCCTGCCTTGCCATCTCAAGCTCGAGATCAAATCCGGCGCCCGCACGATCACGGCCGCGGTCTACGAGATTGCCAACGACGGCGTGCTGATCACCGGCCCCGACGCGAGCCGTCTCGCCGTGAACGAGGGGTTCGACGCCGTGCTGGAGGACGTCGGCCCGTGCCGCCTGCGCGTCACCGAGCAGGTGAAGGCCGGCGCCCAGGCGCGGTTCGATGCGCCCAATGCCGAGCTGCGCGAGAAGATCGAGGACAAGCTCTGGGCGCTGCACGAGGAGAACAATGAGTTCGTCACCCGCGCCATGGAAGCCGGCACCGAGCTGAACCGGATGTTCGAAAGCGCCGTCGCGCGCGGCGAGATCACGCTCGAGGACATGTTCGATACCAACTATGTCGAGATCCCCGGCACCAATCCGCAGCAGCACCGCAGCCGGATTCTCGACTGGGCCGAGCGCGTGCTGCCTTCGTTCCAGGAGGCCTTCCTCGTCAAGGACCAGCGCATGGCGTTCTGCGTCGCGATCGATCGCAACGGCTATCTGCCGGTGCACAACCGGATCTATTCGCATCCGCAGCGGCCGGGCGACGCAGCCTTCAACACCGCCAACAGCCGCAACCGCCGCATCTTCAACGATCCGGCCGGGCTCGCCGCCGGCCGCAACCAGCGGCCCTATCTGATCCAGAGCTACGCGCGCGACATGGGCAATGGCAATACCGTCATGATGCGCGAAATCGACGTACCGATCCGGGTCCGCGGCCGGCACTGGGGCGGCTTCCGCACCGCCTACAAATTGTGAGTCGAGCGGTGATTTTCTGATCCTTTCAAGCCCTGGAGCCTGGACATGTCGGTCGCGCAACGCGCCATTCTGGAAAGTCACGACGCGCGCACCGGCGCCGAGCGGCTGATCGACGAGATCGCCGACCGCATCGGCGGCCTTGGCGTCGAGCTTGCCGACGTCGCCGGCAACGTCCAGGAGGTCGCCGCTCGCGTCAGCTACCAGTCGCAGCGGTTCGGGCATCTGCAGGCCACCGCCAAGACCATGGTCGCGGCCAATCACGACATCGCCACCGCCTCGCAGGCGGTGCAATCGGCCACGACCGCCGCAGTGGGCGACATCGCCCAGTCGCGCAACGTGGTCGACACCGCGGTGCGGCACATCGCCGAATTGGTCGACTCCGTGGAGCGGATCGAGCAGCGGCTCGGCTCGGTCGGCGATGCGCTGTCGCAGGTCGCCAAGGTCTCGGTCGCGATCGAGGCGATCGCCAAGCAGACCAACCTGCTGGCGCTGAACGCCACCATCGAGGCGGCCCGTGCCGGCAGCGCCGGCCGGGGCTTCGCTGTCGTCGCCAGCGAGGTGAAGTCGCTCGCCGAGGCGACTCGCCAGGCCACGCAGCAGATCGGCGACACCCTGCGCGGGCTCGACTCGCAGGTGAAGAGCCTGCTCGGCGAGAGCGGCCAAGCCTCGTCGCGCGCCAAGACGGCGGGTGAAGGCGCCCAGCAGATCGGCGGCATCATCGTCCGCGTCCAGGACGGCTTCACCAGCGTCGGCCAGGAGATCGACGGCGTGGCGAAGGCCGCGACCTCCAACCTCGCGCATTGCGACGCCGTGATCAGCGAGCTCAACGAGCTCGCCAAGGGCGTCGACCAGTCCTCGGTCGAGCTCAAACAGGCCGACAGCCGGATCGCCAAGCTGCTCGATCATTCCGAGGCGCTGATCGGGCTGATCGCCGAGAGCGGCGTACAGACCACGGACGCGCCGCTGATCAGGACCGTCGTCGACACCGCCCGGCAGATCTCGGCGACCTTCGAGGGGGCGATCGACCGCGGCGAGATCACGCTCGCCGACCTGATGGACGAGAGCTATCGCGAGATCCCCGGCACCAATCCCAAGCAGTACATGACGCGCTACGTCGAGTTCACCGACCGCGTCCTGCCGGCAATCCAGGACCCGATCCAGGGCAGCGACCCGCGCATCGTGTTCTGCGTCGCCTGGGCGCGCGGCGGCTATCTGCCGACGCACAATCCGAACTACCGCAAGCCGCAGGGGCCCGATCCGGTCTGGAACAACGCCAACTGCCGCAACCGCCGGCTGTTCGACGACCGCGCGGTGAAGAAGGTGGCCGCCGCCAGCAACAAGCCGTTTCTGCTCCAGACCTACCGCCGCGACATGGGCGGCGGGCAGTTCGTGCTGATGAAGGACCTGTCCGCGCCGATTGTCATCAAGGGCCGGCATTGGGGCGCGTTCCGGATGGGTTTTCGCCTCAAGGCCTGACGCAGGCTCTCATCCTCCCCAGAACGCCGGCCTCGTCGGCGACAGCCGGCCGCCGATGCGCACCGGCGCGACCTTGATCGCAAGCCCGGTGCCGTTGTCGGTCTCGACCGCCACGCCGCTCAACGTCGCCTCGCCGGAGGCCGGCTCGAAGCGCGCCGACGGGATGCCCGACTGGAAGCGGCGCAGCGGCTCGTCCTTCTGCATGCCGATGATGGAGTCGTAATCGCCGGTCATGCCGGCATCGGTCATGTAGGCGGTGCCGCCGGGCAGGATCCGGTGATCGGCCGTCGGCACATGCGTATGGGTGCCGACGACGAGGCTGGCGCGGCCGTCGCAAAAATAGCCCAGGCCCTGCTTCTCGCTGGAGGCCTCGCAATGCACGTCGACCACGATCGCATCCGCCGCCTCTCGCAGCGGACAGGCGCCGAGCTCGCGGCCGACCGCCGCGAACGGATCGTCGAACGGCGTCATGAACACGCGCCCGAGCACGTTGACCACCAGCGCGCGGGCGCCGTTCTTGGCGTCGATCAGCGCGGCGCCACGGCCGGGCGTGCCTGCCGGATAGTTCGCAGGGCGCACCAGGCGCGGCGCGCGCTCGATGAACACCAGTGCCTCGCGCTGATCCCAGGAGTGGTTGCCGAGCGTGACCGCGTCGGCGCCGGCATCGACGAGCTCCTGATAGATCGCCTCGGTGATGCCGAATCCGCCGGCCGCGTTCTCGCCATTGACGATGACGAGATCGAGCGCCCAATCGCGGATCAAGCCTGGAAGGTGGTCCGAGACGGCGCTGCGGCCGGCCCGGCCGACGACGTCGCCGACGAAGAGAATTCGCAACTCAATTGCTCCGGAAATCCAAGGTCTCGCGCTCGGTTAGCACATAATCCAGCGCCGCGTCGTGGGCCAAGGCCGGGATGGCCTCGGTTTCCTGAATGGCGAAGCCGAGGCCGACGCCGATGACGTGATGCATCTTCCGCAGGTGCGAAAAGGTGTAGTCGTAGTAGCCCCCGCCGTAACCGATGCGGTGGCCGGTGCGGTCGAAGGCGGCGAGCGGCACCAGCATCACATCGGGCACCAGCTCGGCGGCTGCCGGCGACGGCTCGGGGATGCCGAGCGACCCGAGCGTCAGCCGGTCGCCCGGCGCGAAGGCGCGGAACGAGAGCGAATGGCCGCGCGCCAGCACGACCGGCAGCGCCAGCCGCGCCCCCTGCCCCGCCAGCTCACGCAGCAACGGCATCGGATCGAGCTCGTTGCGGACCGGCGCATAGCCGGAGACGACCGTGCCGGGCTCGAATGCGAAGGGGAGCCCGCGCGCGGCGATCGCCTGCGCGGCCGCGCTCCGCGTCTCGTCGCTCAACGCGTCGCGCGCGACAAGGGCTGCGGCTCGGAGCTGCTGCTTGGTGTGCTGAGCGGCCTTCATCGGCATGCGACGTGACCTCCGTGACGGGCGGGCGGACGCGGGCACGCAAACGTTGCAGAAACGCAGCAGGTCGGCAACCGAAGGGGAGAGGAGAGACGGAAAACAAGCGCGAAGCCGCAATCGCCGTTGAAACGCTCGATCCCGGAGTTCCCTACGAAAGTAGGTGGGCACCATATGTCCAGGTCCACAGACCTGGCCAGGGACAGTTCCCTAAAGGATCGATAAGGCCCCGGGGATATGTTGGTTCCGGACGCGCGTCGCAGCCTCGCAGTTGCAATGTAACCATCACGGGATGATTTTGCCAGCGGTGGAAGCGGGTCGAGGCGCGACACGGTTGCCAACATTCGGCGTCGTCGCCCGGCCCGACCGGGCGCGCAGTACGCCGTGACGGCGATGGCGAAATCGAGGGACCGCGGCGCACACTGCGCCGGCGATGACAGCGATGGGGCGGCGGCAACACAACAGAACATGGCATGGGCTCGCGTCCTCGCGACGCGTTGCGTCCGAGCTGTTGATCTCGATCGCCCCCCTCAAGACAGAGGGCACAGGGAAGGCCGGGCGTCGGCTGACGCCCGTGGCCCGCCTGCTCAAAAAAATGCAGGCGGCAGGTACCACAGGTGCAGCCGGAAACACCCGGCCTTCCCTGCGCGACGGTTTGAACGGCTGCTTCGCGATCTCCTTGGTGCGCCGGGCTTGTTGGCCACCATGCGCGACAACGCGCTTGCGCGCATTGCGCGGGACACCAGCATCGGGGTGTCAGGACCACGCGACTTGACCGTACGTGCATCGCCGTTCGTCCGCGTGAAGTAGCTCACGCTGCGGCAATTCACGCCCATCGCATCCCACTGCCAACGGTCCGTGACGGTCGCGAAACGCCCCTCATGCGGCAGCAGGACGGGCGGAAAGATCGACCTGATTTGCCCGACGTGACAAGCCGCGCAGCCTGCGACATCGTAACGCGACGGGCAGTTTGCGCATGATGGATATGTGCGGATTGCCCGTCATGCAGTTTACGACGTGCATCTGCTCGCGTGCCGCCAGCCCAGCATTCCGCCGTCGTCCCGGACTAGCGCGCCCTTGCGCCGAAGCAATCCAGGATCTCTCCGCAGATGCAGTCTTGATTGCTTCGCTGCGCTCGCAATGACGCCGTGGCGATGACGGCGCTCCCGCGGCAGCGCCGTGTCGGCAGCGCATAGTGTCGCCACGATTGGGGCTCATCGGTCGAGGCTGAGGTTGTGGCAGATCATGCCCACATCCCAATGCCGTGTATCGTACATTGGAGTCCTGGCATGCGCTTCGATCTCAAAACTGTCACGGCCGCCTGCGCGCTGCTGATCGCGTCGGCTGCCGCGAGCCTCGCCGCCGACGTCAAGATTCATCGCGTCTCGATCCAGGTCGATCAGAACGATCCGGCGATCATGAATCTGGCGCTGAACAACGTCACCAACATCATGGAGACGTTCAAGGAGAAGGGCGAGGAGGTCGAGATCGAGCTCGTCACCTATGGACCCGGGCTGAACATGCTGCGCGAGGATACCTCGCCGGTGAAGGACCGGCTCAAGCAGATCGCAGAGCTCAGCTTTACCGCCAAGATCAGGTTCTCCGCCTGCAACATCACCAAACGCGGCATGGAGAAACGCGAAGGACATCCGATTGCGATCGTCGCCGAAGCGAGCCTGGTGCCCTCGGGCGCAGTGAGGCTGATGGAATTGCAGGAGAGCGGCTGGAGCTACCTGAAACCTTAGGTAGTTTTTGCCCCAAAACTGCCAGGTTTAGGGCTCATTGAGATACGATCTTGGATTGATCTGTGTCATCAGTCTGCTCGGGGGAATGGCGAGCAGACGCGATCGGGGACTAGTCACATGCACTGAGTACTCGCCCGGCCAGCGCTGCTGGTGCTGGCAACGCTTTCGGCTGCCTTGCTCACCCCCGTCGGCGCGGTGCGGGCGCAAGAGCAGTCCGCCGCTCCGCTCTCGATCAAGCCTGCGCGCGCGTCCGAACGGCGGGCCGTCCAGCGTCGGGTCTCCGAGACCCGCGCGCCCGAGCCACGGAGCACCTCGGATGAAGCCGCCATCAAGACGCGTATGAACCAATGGACCGTCGGCCTGGCCGCGGGCCTGCCCGACGGCGGCTTCGTCCGCCTCGCCAGCGAGATGGCGCGGACGATGGACGATGGCGACAACATGCGCCTGATCCCGATGGTGACGCGCGGCACCACCTCGAACATCGCCGATCTCCTGTATCTGCGCGGCGTCGACGTCGCCGTCACCTACGCCGATGCGTTCGACTTCTACGCCAAGCAGGCCGGCCTTTCCAACATCAACGACCGCATCCGCTACGTGCTGCGCTTCTTCATCTCCGACGTGCACATCTATGCGCGCGAGGAGTTCAAGTCGCTGCAGGATCTGAAGGGCCAGAAGATCGCGGTTGGAACGGCCGGCGTTGCCGCCGCGCATACGGGGCCGCTGATCTTCCGGCGCCTCGGCATCGACATCGAGCCTGTCGCCATCGGTGGTCCTGTTGCGCTGGAGAAGCTGCACAAGGGCGAGATCGCCGCGATGGTCTATGTCGCCTCCAAGCCCGGCGAGCTGTTCAGCGGCAAGAAGGCGGATCCTGGATTCCACTTCGTGCCGGTGCCGTACACGCAGCAATTCTCGGATTTCTACTATCCGACCAGCATCAAGGCCGACACCTATCCGGGGCTGGTCGCACCTGACACCGCCGTGGAAACCATCGCCGTGCCGTCGGTGCTGGCCGTCTACAACTGGAAGCCGGGCAGCGACCGCGCCGACCGCGTCAATCGCTTCGTCGATGCGCTGTTCACCAACCTCGCGCGGCTGCAGCAGCCGCCGTTCCATCCGGGCTGGAAGGATCTCAATCTCGAGGCCCAGGTGCCGGGCTGGCAGCGCTATCCCTATGTCGACGCCGTGCTGGAGCGGATGAAGAACGAGGCCAATGTCGGCCTGCCGCCCGCCGCGACCGGCAGTCTGTCGCAGCAGGAGCGCTTCGAGGCCTTTCTCGAATCGCAGGCCAAGGCGCCGACGTCGAAGGCGGAGAAGGAGGAGCTGTATCGCTCGTTCTTGGACTGGAGCCGCAAGCGGCAGGGGAAGTGAGGCGATCGGACTCACAGCGATCGCCTCTACGCCGGATGACGTCATTGCGTGGTGGCACGCAGGCTGAGCGGGATCAGCTCAACAACAACGCCATGCCCGGGTCCCCCTTGGCCATGGCGCGCTGATAGGCCGGGCGGGCGCCGATGCGCGCGAGGTAGGCGCGGATGTTCGGGAACGGCGCGAGGTCGTAGGGCAGGAAGTAGCGCATGGTGGTGAGTGAAAACACCGTCATGATGTCGGCGGCGGTAAGCGCGCCGCCTGCCAGATAGTCCGCCTCGCCGCAGCGCGTCTCGACGGCTGCAAAGGCGCGGTCGAGCCGCCCCCTGATAGCGCCGAGCACGGGATTCTCGTCCGGCAGATTGAGCCGGTTGAGGATCATGAGCCGGCCCATCGCGGCCTGCAGGGTGCCGTTGGCGAAATGAAGCCAATAGAGGAACGGCGCGAAGCTCGGATCGTCCGGCCCGGGCCGCAACCGACCGTGGCCGTATTTGGCGATGATGTACTCGACGACCGCGCCGGACTCGGCGAGCACCAGCTCGCCGTCGGTGATCACGGGCGCCGCGCCGATCGGATGCAGCGCCTTGTACTCGGGCGGCGCCAGCATCGTCCGGGCGTCGCGCGTGTAGCATTTCAGTTCGTACGAAATTTCCAGCTCCTCGCAGAGCCAGACGATACGTTCGGACTGCGACTTGCCGAGGTGATGAACCGTGAGCATGCGCTATTTCACCATCGCGCCATAGACGATGTCCTGCACCTGCTCCCGATAATATTTGCGCAAGTCCCCAGGCGCCGCCGTGCCGACCACGACGACGAGACGCTCCCTGGGATCGCAGAAGAACTGCGTGCCATAGGCGCCGTTCCAGCTGAACTCGCCGGGATTGCCGGGCACCGCCGACAGGCCCTCGCTGACGCGCACGGCGACGCCGAGCCCGAAGCTGAATCCGGCGCGATGCGGCTCCACATTGGCGACGGTGTTCTTGATCTCGGGCCCGAGATGGTTGGAGGTCATGTGGTGCACCGTCTTCGGACTCAGGATCCGCGCGCCGTCGAGCTCGCCGCCATCGAGCAGCATCTGGCCGAAGCGGACGTAGTCGCCGATGGTGGCAAACGAGCAGGCGCCGCCGCAGTCCGACTTCGTCGGCGTGTCCAGGAGCTTGATCGCCTGCGGCTTGCCGGTCAGCGGATTGTTCGGAAACGGATGCGCCAGCCGCGGGCGCTGTGCGTCGGTCGGCGCGAACGTCGCATCGGCCATGCCGAGCGGCTTCCAGACATTGGTTGAAAGATATTCCCCGAGCCGCTGCTCGCTGACCTTCTCGATCACGGCGCCGAGCACGTCGATGGAGAAGCCGTATTCGAACTGCGTGCCGGGCTGATGCGCCAGCGGCAGCTTGGTGATGCGCTCGATGAACGCCTGGGTGTCGCCTTCGATCGCGGGCGCGGTGCCGTCGGGATAGAGCCGCGCCACCGCGCTCGAGCTGTCGGGGCGTCCGCCATACATCAGGCCCGAGGTGTGGCGGTAGAGATCATGGATCAGGATGGGGCGGGCCTGCGGCACCAGCAGCAGCGCGCCGTTCTCCTGGGTGACGCCGACCTTCATGTCGGCGAAGGCCGGATAGTAGTCGGCGAGCCTGGCCTGCAGCGGCAGCCTCCCCTGCTCCATCAGCATCAGTCCGCCGACCGCAGTCATTGGCTTGGTCATCGAGGCCAGGGCGAATATCGCGTCGAGCGGCATCGGCGTGCCCTTGACCGGATCGAGCTGGCCGTAGGCCTTGTAATGCACGAGCTTGCCGTCACGCGCGATCGCCACGACCGCGCCGGGCACGCGCTTGGCGGCGATCTCGCGGGCGAAGAAATCGTCCACGCGCGCGAGACCCGCCGGCGAGAAGCCGACCTCGTCGGGCTTGGCTTCCGGCAGGGGCGCGGCAGCGACCGGCGCAATGATCGTTGTGAGCGCGACGGCCGCCGCCGCAAGGATCAGCTTGTTCAAGTGCACCTCCCTGATGTGCGGACGATCCCGCTTATGGCTTGCGAGATTCGATAGCTCCGCGCGTCGAGGCTAGGTCAGCCAGCGGAGAACGACAAGCGCTCGCAAAGCGATCGCATCGCGATGAATTGATCGGCTTCGCTGCTGCACAATGGGCAGTGGTGAGACGTATGAAGAAGGGGACGGGCGAGATCGTGGAGGCTGCGAGGCCACTCATGCTGAGCAAGATCAAGCTCGTCATCCAGATCCTGTGGACCAGCAGCATGCTGATCCTGGGCACCGCAATCGGCGCCAGCTACGGCTTCAGCCAGCACGGCATCAGCGGCGCCATCGCGCTCGGCTTCGTCGGCCTGTGCATCGGCGCGCTGGCAGCGGCAGCGCCGGACGTCGCGCTGGAGATCTTGGTTTCGGGGATCTGGTAGTCCGGTCGTGGAGAGTGGGCAAAGGTGCGCTGGCACGCTGGCTCGGCTTGCACCATTGCTCGGCGCGCCGTGCCCACCATTGCCACCGCGCGTGATAGCGGTGGGCACAGCGCGCGGGAATCTGCGTATGACGCAGCAGCATTGCACGCGCGCCTTTGCCCACCCTACTACTACCGCACCTTATGAAGGAGAATGCGATTTGATCAAGATCTCACGATCTGGCGCAAATCGATCGCCGGTGGTCATAGTTGGACCATGGGCCTTCAAGTTCGCGCGCAACAAATACGGGCGATGCTGCAATCAGTTCGAAGCGGACTTGTATGCGAGCTGCACCGAACAACAGCGAAGATCGCTGTGCCCCGCAGTCTGGGTATCGTCAGGCGGGCTGCTGTTAGTCATGGCTGCAGCCAAACCACTAACTTCGCCACTGTCGCTCTCACAACTCAACGAGCTTTATCGCGATTGGGCTGAATGTCCGTTCGAACCAGGCGCACGGAATTGGGGCATCTACAAGGGTCGACACGTTGCTATCGACTATTCGGCAACCGTCCCCGAAGAGTGAATCAATAAATGCTAAAAAACTCCCACGGCGCTGGTTGAGCACCTCATGGAGTACGCCCTCACCCGATCGCCACACCACCGCCGATGGTGCGGTTGAGCACCTGCGTGGTGCGCTCGATGCGCTCGGCGGCAGCGTTCAGCGCTTTCGCCACCGCGACCTGAGTCGCACGAGCGCGGTCGGCGGACTGGTTGCGCACGTTGCGCAGGCCTTCGAGCTCCTGCTCCAGCACCTGCACGCGCTGATTGGCATCGATCAGCTCATCGCACACGGTGAGCGCGGCCATCACCGTGAGCCGGGCGTCGCCGATCTCGCCGAACTTGCCGCGCAGATTGGTGATGCGCTGCTCGAGACTCTCGGCGAGCTTGAGCAGCCTGAGCTCCTGGCCTTCCTCGCAGGCCATGCGATATTGGCGGCCGTTGATGGTGACGTTGATGTGGCTCATTCCTCGTCCTCATCGTCTTCAGCGGCGTTCTGCCCGTCGCCGCCAGCGAGCACGGTGCGGATGGTGCCGATCGCGGTGTCCAGACGTTCGGCGATCTCGCGATTGGTGCGCTCGAGCCGGCGCGTTTTCATCAACGAGCCGTCGAGCTCGTCGGCGAGACGCGAGCGGTCGGCGCCGAGCGCCTGGATGCGCGTGGCGAGCTCGTCCTCGTCACGATCCGCCTCGCGCCGCCGCTCGACCGCGCTCTCCAGCGCGTCGAGGGCCGTCATCAGTCGCCGCGTCGCCGCCTCGAGATCGGCGGCGCCGGGTTCCACCTGGCCGGTAAGATTGGCAGGGTGATCGTTCATGGCACGGATGCGAGGCCCTCGGAGCCAGCGGGATGCGACAAAAGCGCTGTCCGGCAAGCGGTTACGGGCAAAATCTTACGTGCTGGGCGAGCCAAGCGCAACGCTCGGCCGAAACTATGCACTACTAAGCAACTTTTGGGAGGTTCCCGGCGTTGCAGAACCTTTGATTCCCGGAACCGAGGTGCTAATCAGCCCGCAAAATCCCGGCCCGCCAGCAATACCGGCGGCGCTCCTGTCATCAGCATTTCACGTTTGGACGGATTCCAGCATGACGCAGGTCGATCATTCCCGCATGGCCAACGCCATCCGCGGGCTCGCAATGGACGCCGTCGAGAAGGCCAAATCGGGCCATCCGGGCCTGCCGATGGGCGCGGCGGACGTCGCCACCGTGCTGTTCACCCGCGTGCTGAAATACGATGCCGCAGCGCCCGCCTGGCCGGACCGCGACCGCTTCGTGCTCTCCGCCGGCCACGGCTCGATGCTGCTCTATGCGCTGTTGTATCTCACCGGCAACGAGGAGATGACGCTCGACCAGATCAAGCGCTTCCGCCAAGTCGATTCGCTGACGCCGGGCCACCCGGAGAATTTCCGCACCAAGGGGATCGAGACCACCACCGGCCCGCTCGGCCAGGGCATCTCCACGGCGGTCGGCATGGCGCTGGCCGAGAAGATGCTGCAGGCCGAATACGGCAAGAAGATCGTCGACCACCACACCTATGTGCTGGCGTCCGACGGCGACCTGATGGAGGGCATCTCCCAGGAAGCGATCGCGATGGCCGGGCACTGGAAGCTCAACAAGCTGATCGTGCTGTGGGACGACAACGGCATCTCGATCGACGGCCCGCTGTCGATTGCCGACTCGGTCGACCAGGTGAAGCGCTTCAAGGCGTGCGGCTGGGCCGCCGAGCTGATCGACGGCCATGACCCGGAGGCGATTGCCGCCGCGATCGCACGGGCCCAGAAATCGTCGAAGCCGTCGCTGATCGCCTGCAAGACCACGATCGGCTACGGCGCGCCGACCAAGGCCGGGACCTCCAAGGTGCATGGCGAGGCGCTCGGGGCAGAGGAGCTGAAGGGCGCCAAGGAGAAGCTCGGCATTTCGCAGGAGCCGTTCTCGGTGCCCGACGACGTGCTCGCCGCCTGGCGCGAGGCCGGCCGCCGCGGCGCGGCTGCGCGCGGCGAATGGGAGACCCGGCTTGGCGAGATGGGCCCGCGCAAGCGCGCCGAGTTCGAGCGCCGGCTGCGCCACGAGCGGCCCGCCGCGCTGGCGAAGGCGCTGAAGGACCACAAGAAGGCGCTGCTGGAGACCCCGCTCAACGTCGCCACCCGCAAATCGTCGGAGGCCGCGATCGAGGTGATCGCAGCCGCAATGCCGTTCGAGTTCGTGGCCGGCTCCGCCGACCTCACCGGCTCCAACAACAACAAGGCGAAGTCGGCTGTCTCGTTCTCGGCCAAGACGCCGAAGGGGCGCTTCATCCATTACGGCATCCGTGAGCACGGCATGGCCGCCTGCATGAACGGCATCTTCCTGCATGGCGGCTTCGCGCCCAACGGCGCCACCTTCCTGGTGTTCTCGGACTATGCGCGTGGCGCTATCAGGCTGTCGGCGCTGATGGGCGCCGGCGTCGTCTACGTGCTGACGCATGATTCGATCGGCCTCGGCGAGGACGGCCCGACGCACCAGCCGGTCGAGCATCTGGCCGCGCTGCGCGCGATCCCCAACATGCGGGTGTTCCGGCCGTGCGATGCGGTCGAGACCGCCGAATGCTGGGAGCTGGCGCTGAACCGCACCAACGGTCCGACCGTGCTGGCGCTGACGCGGCAGAACCTGCCGCAGCTGCGCACCAACGCACCATCCGACAGTCCGTGCAGCCGCGGCGGCTATGAGCTGGTCGCCGCCCAGGGCGAGGCCAAGGTGTCGCTGTTCGCGACCGGCTCCGAGGTCGAGATCGCGGTGGCGGCGCAGAAGCAGCTCGCCGAGCGTGGCATCCCAGCCCGCGTCGTCTCGGTGCCGTCTCTGGAGCTGCTGCTGGAGCAGCCGGCCGAGACCAGGGCCAAGATCATCGGCAACGCGCCGGTCAAGATCGCCGTCGAAGCCGCGGTGCGCTGGGGCTGGGACGCGGTCATCGGCCAGGACGGCATCTTCATCGGCATGCATTCGTTCGGCGAAAGCGGCCCGGCCAAGGAGCTCTACAAGCATTTCGGCATCACCGCCGAGGCGGCTGTCGCGGCGGCCGTACAGCGGCTGGCGTAAAGGCCCGCTCGCCCCTGCGCGGCGGTTCACCAAATCAGGAGCGCCGCACGAACGTGCTTCGCGACGGTTGAGCGATCGCAAAAAAAGGACTACGAAAGGACCATATCGTCCGCTCCCGCCCGGCAGAACCGGGCGGCAACAGTTCCAAAACCCTCGTGGGGCCCGTGAGAAGGCTGCCGACGGGGATGAGAAACGTCATTGAAGGAGACGAAAATGGCAGTCCGGGTCGGGATCAACGGGTTTGGCCGCATCGGCCGCAACGTTCTGCGTGCCATCGCGGAATCGGACCGCAAGGACATCGTGGTGGTCGGCATCAACGATCTCGGCCCGGTCGAGACCAATGCCCATTTGCTGCGCTTCGACAGCGTGCACGGCCGCTTTCCCCACACCGTGACCGTCGACGGTGACAGCATCGACATCGGCAACGGCAAGATCAAGGTGACGGCCGAGCGTGATCCGTCGAAGCTGCCCTGGAAGGATCTCGGCGTCGACATCGCGCTGGAATGCACCGGCATCTTCACCTCAAAGGACAAGGCCTCAGCGCACCTGACCGCCGGCGCCAAGCGCGTGCTGGTCTCCGCGCCGGCCGACGGCGCCGACGCCACCATCGTCTACGGCGTCAACCACACCGCGCTGACCAAGGAGCACCTCGTCGTCTCCAACGGCTCCTGCACCACCAACTGCCTGGCCCCGATCGCCAAGGTCTTGAACGACACGGTCGGCATCGAGACCGGCTTCATGACCACGATCCACGCCTACACCGGCGACCAGCCGACGCTGGACACCATGCACAAGGATCTCTATCGCGGCCGCGCGGCGGCGATGTCGATGATCCCGACCTCGACCGGTGCGGCCAAGGCGATCGGCCTGGTGCTGCCCGAGCTCAAGGGCAAGCTCGACGGCGTCGCGATCCGGGTGCCGACGCCGAACGTGTCGGTGGTGGATCTCAAGATCGTCGCCAAGCGTAACACCGATCCGAAGGAGATCAACGAGGCGATGAAGCGCGCCAGCGAGCAGGAGCTCAAGGGCATCCTCGGCTACACCACGGCGCCGAACGTCTCGATCGACTTCAACCACGATCCGCACTCCTCGACGTTCCACATGGACCAGACCAAGGTCATGAACGGCAACCTCGTGCGCGTGATGTCCTGGTACGACAACGAGTGGGGCTTCTCCAACCGCATGGCCGACACCGCCGTGGCGATCGGCAAGCTGCTGTAACTCTCTCCCAGTCATTCCGGGGCGCCTCGCAGAGAAGCCCCCGGAATCTCGAGTTCCGGGTTCGGTCCGGCGGACCGCCCCGGAATGACGACTGAGGAAGCGTCATGACCCTTCCCAACTGGCTCGGTATCCCCGGTGCGATGTTGCTGATCGGCCTGATCGCTTATGGCTTCCGCCAAGGCATGCGGGTGACGGCGAAGCAGGAAGGCAATCCGCCGGAAAACACCGACGGATATAATCACCACTGATTAGTCCCTCGTTTTACGGTGGCTTCAATGAAACAATTCCGCACCCTCGACGACGTCGACGTCAAAGGCAAGCGCGTGCTGCTGCGCGTCGACCTCAACGTCCCCATGGAAAATGGCCACGTCACCGACGCCACGCGCCTGGAGCGCGTCGCGCCGACCATCAATGAGATCGCGACCAAGGGCGGCAAGGTCATCCTGCTCGCGCATTTCGGCCGGCCGAAGGGGCGCGATGCCAAGGACTCGCTGAAGCCGGTCGCCACTGCGCTGTCGCAGGTGATCAAGCGTCCCGTCGCCTTCGCCGATGACTGCATCGGCGAGCCGGCGTCGACCGCGATCGCCGCGATGAAGGACGGCGACGTGCTGTGCCTGGAGAACACGCGCTTCCACAAGGAGGAAGAGAAGAACGATCCGGCCTTCGTCGCCGAGCTCGCCAAGCTCGGCGACATCTGGGTCAACGACGCCTTCTCTGCCGCGCACCGCGCCCACGCCTCGACCGAAGGCCTCGGCCACAAGCTGCCGGCCTATGCCGGCCGCACCATGCAGGCTGAGCTCGACGCGCTCGACAAGGCGCTGGGCCGGCCGGCCAAGCCGGTCATCGCGATCGTCGGCGGCGCCAAGGTCTCGACCAAGATCGACCTGTTGGAAAACCTCGTCACCAAGGTCGATGCGCTGGTGATCGGCGGCGGCATGGCCAACACCTTCCTGCATGCGCAGGGCGTGCAGATCGGCAAGTCCCTGGCTGAAAAGGATCTGGCGGCCACGGCTCTCAGGATCATGGAGAAGGCGGAAGCCGCCAACTGCGCCATCATCCTGCCGGTGGATGCCACCGTCTCCTATCACTTCGCGGCGAACTCGCCGTCCTTCGCCTATGGGCTCGACGCCATTCCGCCGGACAGCATGATCCTCGACGTCGGCCCGCAATCGACCGCGCGCATCCACGCCGCGATCGATGATGCCGCAACCCTGGTCTGGAACGGCCCGCTCGGCGCCTTCGAGCTGAACCCGTTCGACCGCGGCACGATGGTCGCCGCCAAGCACGCGGCCGAGCGCACCAAGGCCAAGAAGCTGGTCTCGGTGGCCGGCGGCGGCGATACCGTCGCGGCGCTCAACCAGGCCGGAGTTGCCTCGGACTTCACCTATGTCTCGACCGCCGGCGGCGCCTTCCTGGAGTGGATGGAAGGCAAGCCGCTGCCGGGCGTCGAGGTGCTGAAGGCCTGATCTGCCGGCCCTTGTCGGCCATGGATGTTTCTGTTATGTTCCATCCATGGTCGAGACTCCGACAGAAGCTGTCCATTCGATCCTGATCAAGATCCAGGAGAGCATTGCTGCGCTCCGGACAGAGGTCGGACAGTTCAGGCTGGATAATCGAACCGAGCACGAGCGCATGGAAGCCTTGATCCGCAAGCAGCGTCGGGACTCTGCCGGCATGCTGGTGATGATGCGCGCGGCCGCCAGTGACTTCGACGAGCGTGTCACCGAGGTCGAGGAGCGCATCGCTGCTCTTGAAGCCAGGAAGACCTGATCTCCCATCGTTGAGCTACCGGCAAGGCGCCAGCCCTACGCGCTAACCCTAGACATATCCTGATCGCCTCCTCCTCCGGGCTGCGTCGCCACTGCCCTTGGAATCCGCCCACCACCGCGTTATGCACGGTGCAGCAGTTTCGACGCGTGCGTCAGCCGCCGCACGGTCCAATCCTTAATCTCAGGGAGTTCCAGCCATGGCTCGTATCACGTTGCGTCAATTGCTCGACCACGCGGCGGAAAATGACTACGGCGTCCCGGCCTTCAACATCAACAACATGGAGCAGGCGCTGGCGATCATGGAGGCGGCCAATGCGGTCGACGCGCCCGTCATCATCCAGGCCTCGCGCGGCGCCCGCTCCTACGCTAACGACGTGATGCTCAAGCACATGATGGACGCGGTCACCGAGATCTATCCGCACATTCCGGTCTGCGTGCATCTCGACCATGGCAACGAGCCCGCGACCTGCATGACCGCGATCCAGGCCGGCTTCACCTCCGTCATGATGGACGGCTCGCTGAAGGCCGACGGCAAGACCCCCGGCGACTGGGACTACAATGTCGGGGTGACCAAGGCCGTCACCAACATGGCGCATCTCGGCGGCATCTCGGTCGAGGGCGAGCTCGGCGTGCTCGGCTCGCTCGAGACCGGCATGGGCGACAAGGAGGATGGCCACGGCGCCGAGGGCAAGCTGTCGCACGATCAGCTGCTGACCAATCCCGACGAGGCGGTGAAGTTCGTGCGTGAGACCAAGGTCGACGCGCTCGCGATCGCGATGGGCACCTCGCATGGCGCCTACAAGTTCACGCGCAAGCCGGACGGCGACATCCTCGCCATGAACGTGATCGAGGAGATCCACCGCAAGCTGCCGAACACGCATCTGGTGATGCACGGCTCATCGTCGGTGCCGCAGGACCTTCAGGAGATCATCAATTCCTTCGGCGGTAAGATGAAGCCGACCTGGGGCGTGCCGGTCAGCGAAATCCAGCGCGGCATCAAGAACGGCGTGCGCAAGATCAACATCGACACCGACAACCGCATGGCGATGACCGGCCAGATCCGCAAGGTGCTCTCGGAGCACCCGGAAGAGTTCGATCCGCGCAAGTACCTGAAGCCGGCGATGGAGGCGATGGCCAAGCTGTGCAAGCAGCGCCTGCAGGAGTTCAACACCGCCGGTCAGGCTTCCAAGATCAAGCGCGTGCTGACGACCGCCGAGATGGCCAAGCGCTACGCCAAGGGCGAGCTCGATCCGAAGGTGGCGTGAGCCGGCGTTTACAGCCCACTCAGCCCGCTGAGCTTGCTAGACCTCGGTGGTCACCGCGACGGCAGTGAGCTCCCCTCCCCCTTGCGGGGAGGGGTCGGGGTGGGGGTCTCCGAGTGATCCTATCAGTGATGGGCTCGATAGCACGTGTCGGCGATCTTGCAGTTATGAGTTATGAGCGACACAGCGAAGGCCTGACCGCGCGCACCCCCATAGCGATTGACGAGGGACGATTGTAGACGCAACTCACTGAATTCAGCGCGCGTGGACCCCCACCCCCAACCCCTCCCCGCAAGGGGGAGGGGAGTCGGCTGCCTTTGACGCGACAGGTCGTCTGATCAGCAATCTCTCCTTCACCTCTGCGAGAGCCTGCCTTGGCTGCGGCCAATGTTTGCTCGGCATCCGCCCGAGAACCGTCTATTTTGATGGGCAGGGCAGGTGCGTCTGGAGCCAAGCATGAATCTCTCCGCACTGAACAGCACGGCCCTTGCCATGGTCACGCCGGGCAAGGGCATCCTCGCCGCCGATGAATCGACCGGGACGATCAAGAAGCGCTTCGATGCCATCAAGGTGGAATCGACCGAACAGAACCGCCGCGACTATCGCGAGATGCTGTTTCGCAGCGCAGGCATGTCGTTCATCTCCGGCGTCATCCTCTATGACGAAACCATCCGCCAGAACGCCGCCGACGGCACCCCGCTGGTGAAGCTGATCGAGGCGGCCGGCGGCATTCCGGGCATCAAGGTCGATGAGGGAACGCAGCCGCTACCCGGCTGCCCCGGCGAGCGGGTCACGGTCGGCGTCGACAGGCTTGCGGATCGGCTGGCGACGTACTACGCGCTGGGTGCGCGCTTCGCCAAATGGCGGGCCGTGATCGATATCGACAAGGACAATATCCCTTCGATGACAGCGATCCATGTCAACGCGCATGCGCTCGGCCGCTATGCCGCCCTGTGCCAGGCCGCGAACATCGTGCCGATCGTCGAACCGGAGGTGCTGATGGACGGCGATCATGACATCGGTCGCTGCTTCGACGTCACGCGCCGCGTCCTGAACGAGGTGTTTCGTGAATTGCGCATCCAGCGCGTCGCGTTGGAGGGCATGATCCTGAAGCCCAACATGGCGGTGCCCGGCAAGCAGTCGCCGGACCAGGCCGGGGTGCAGGAGGTCGCCGAAAGGACCGTCCAACTGCTGAAGGAATGCGTGCCCGCGGCGGTGCCCGGCATCGCCTTCCTGTCCGGCGGACAATCGGACGAGAGTGCCACCGCGCATCTCGACGCGATGAACCGGCTCGGGCCGCTGCCCTGGAGGCTGACCTTCTCCTATGGCCGCGCGCTGCAGGCGGCGCCGCAACAGGCATGGGCCGGCAAGGCGGCGAACGTCCCCGCCGGCCAGCGGGCCTTCACCCACCGCGCTCGCATGAATGCGCTTGCAAGCCGCGGCCAGTGGACCGCAGCGCTCGAGAAAGAGGCCGCATAGTGTCCGGCAAGACGACTTCCGCGCGGCCCGCACCGCGCCTCTATCTGGCAACGCCGGTCGTGACCGATGCGGCGGCGCTGGCCGCCGGCCTGCCGGCGATCCTCGCCAACGCCGATGTCGCGGCGGTGCTGGTGCGGCTGAAGGAGAGCGATCCGCGCAGCATGATCACGGCGGTCAAGACGCTGGCGCCGGCGATCCAGGGCGCCGGTGCGGCGCTGCTGATCGACGGACATCCCGACATCGTCGCCCGCGCCGGCGCCGATGGCGCGCATCTGACCGGCGTCGCTGCGCTGGAGGAGGCGCTGCCGGGGCTGAAGCCGGATCGCATCGCCGGCGGCGGCGGCCTGTCGACACGCCATGATTCGATGCGTGCCGGCGAACTCGGCGCCGACTATGTGCTGTTCGGCGAGCGCGACGCGCAGGGACGGCGGCCGTCGCCGGATGCCGTCAACGAGCGCCTCGCCTGGTGGGCGGAGCTGTTCGAGCCGCCCTGCGTCGGCTATGCGATCTCGCTCAAGGAAGCCACCGACTTCGTCGCGGCCGGAGCCGATTTCGTGCTGGTCGACGACCTCGTCTGGAACGACGCCCGCGGTCCGGCCGCGGCGCTTGCAGAGATCGGCACCGCGATCCGGAGCGCATATGCGGCCGCGCCGGCCGACGCGCCGGGACAGAGCTGAACGCGGCCGATGACGATCCTGCGCCTGACATGTGTTGTTGCTGCGTTCGCCATGGCGATGACGGGCGCGGCCGCGCAGATCTCGCTGACGCCACCGGCTCTGCAGCCGGCGCCAGCCGAAAAGCCCAAGCCGATCGAGCGGCCGGCGGAGAAGGCGGCTGAGAAGCCCAGGCCGCCGGCACCGCCCGCGGCAAAGAAGCCGGCCCCTTCCCCCTCCGGCAAGCCGGCCGCTCCGGCACCGGCCACGACGCCGCAGCCCGCCGCCAATGATCCCAATGTCGACCTGGTCTACGGCGCCTATCAGCGCGGCCAGTACAAGACCGCCTTCGACCTGGCGTCGCCGCGCGCCCAGGCCGGCGATCCCAAGGCCATGGCGATGCTCGGCCAGCTCTACGAAAACGCCATGGGCATCCGCCGCGACTACGACAAGGCGGCGACCTGGTACAAGCGCGCCGCCGAGGCCGGCGACCGCGAGGCGATGTTCGCGCTGGCGATGATGCGGCTGGCGGGGCGCGGCGGCCCGATCGACAAGCCGGACGCGGTGAAGCTGCTCGCTTCCGCCGCCAAGCTCGGCGAGCCCAAGGCTGCCTACAATCTCGCTTTGCTCTATCTCGACGGCCAGACCCTGCCGCAGGACCTCAAGCGCTCGGCCGAGCTGCTGCGCATGGCGGCCGACGCCGGCAGTCCCGAGGCGCAATATGCGCTGGCGACGTTCTACAAGTCGGGCACCGGCGTCCCGCAGGACCCGGAGAAGGCCGCCCGCCTGCTGCAGGCCGCCGCGATCGCCGACAATGTCGACGCCGAGGTCGAATACGCCATCGCGCTGTTCAACGGCACCGGCGTGCCGAAGGACCAGCCCGCGGCCATCGCGCTGCTGCGCCGGGCCGCGCGGCAGAACAGCCCGCTCGCCCAGAACCGGCTGGCATGGGTGCTGCTGTATGGAATCGCCACCCAGATGGACAAGGTCGAGGCCTACAAATGGCACCTGGTGGCCAAGACGGCCGGCAAGGGCGATCCCAAGCTCGACGAGAAATTCGCCGACATGCCCCCAGAGGACCGTGCCAAGGGCGAGCAGGCCGCCAAGCGCTGGCTGGGCACCATCAAGTGATCGGCCGCTGATCCGGCCTTGACGCGGCGGCCCCGGCAGGGCACCCACAGCCAGCCATTTCACCCGCCTTCGTCCGCTTCCGGGGAAGGCGCGCACCGCAAGGTGCGGTCAGCCCAGCGCATCGAGCTCATGATCCATTCCGCCCTCATCAACGTCATGGTCAAGGCCGCGCGCCGCGCCGGCCGCAACCTCAAGCGCGATCTCGGCGAGATCGAGCACCTGCAGGTGTCGCTGAAGGGGCCAGCGAACTTCGTCTCGCGCGCCGACAAGAAGGCCGAGGAGATGCTGTACGAGGATCTCTCCAAGGCCCGTCCCGGCTACGGCTTCATCGGCGAGGAAGGCGGCAAGCGGGAAGGCAGCGACAAGTCGCACACCTGGATCGTCGACCCGCTCGACGGCACCACCAATTTCCTGCACGGCATCCCGCAATTCGCGATCTCGATCGCGCTCCAGCGCGAGGACACCGTGATCGCCGGTGTGATCTACAATCCCGCCAATGACGAGCTCTACATCGCCGAGCGTGGCAAGGGCGCGTTCCTCAACGACCAGCGGCTGCGCGTCGCCGCACGGCGCCAGCTCCACGAATGCGTCATCGCCTGCGGCCTGCCGCATATCGGCCGCGGCGACCACCAGCTGTTCCTGCGCGAGATGACCTCGCTGCAGGTCAAGGTCGCAGGGCTCCGCCGCTTCGGCGCCGCCTCGCTCGACCTCGCCTTCGTCGCGGCGGGCCGCTTCGACGCCTATTGGGAGCGCGACCTGCAACCCTGGGACATCGCCGCCGGCTTGATCATGGTGCGTGAGGCCGGTGGCACCGTTTCCGGCATCGACGGCAAGGAGGACGCGCTGGCCACCGGGCACGTCGTGTGCGGCAACGAGGTCATTCACCGCGAGCTGGTGAAGGTGCTGAAGGCGGCGGCGTAGTTCGAGCCTCCGATCGGGTCTTCAGTCTGCACTCTGCGGGCCTCTGGCCTCACACATGGTGTCCGTCCCGGCCTTGAGCCGGGACCCAGCCACCGGCTCTCGTGCCTGAGCAAGACTGGTCGACCAGTGTGCCTCAAACCTCTCCCTGGGGGTATGGGTCCCGGATCGGCGCGCGCGTGCCGCGCGCTTGTCCGGGACGACACCGAGGGTGTCGTTTGGTTGCCGGGCTCTACCGCCGCCCGCTGGTGAACGCCTGGGGCGTAGCACCTGGCAGCGCCGGCGAGTTGATGTCGCTGTCGATGCGGTCGGACGACTGGCCGGCATAGCTGAAGCCGAGCGACAAACTGACGTTGCTCGTCGGCCTGAACTCGACACCGCCGTTGATCGCATAAGCGGGCGTCGAGGTGGAGCGCGAATCGAACGTGGCGAACGGGCCGCCGAGGCCGGGATTGTATTTCAGCGTATCGAAGCCGCCGTAGACACTGACGCCGCTCTTGAAGGTGTAGCCGTATTGCGCGCCTTCGGTCGTGTACGAGCCGAGCGAGCCGTAGCGATTGACGATGTTCGAGCTCAGGCCGACGCCAGTGAGCGCCGACCAGTTGTTCGCCACGCTGTAGCGCCGCGCGAAGAAGCCGCTGTCGCTGCCGTTCGCCGTGAAGCTCGGAAAATTGCCGTAGGAGTCGAGGCTGCCGGAGTCGCTGAAGCCGACCGGCCAGCCCGGCAGCCAGTATTTCACGGGGCCCGACTGGGCGTGAGCCCCGGGAGCGCCGAGGCAGAGGCCAGCCAGCAGAAACGCGAAAGCCAATTTGCGTGGGAACATCGACATGCCGTTACCGCTTCACGTCGCGGATCATACACGCGGAGAGTGGCGAACTCCAGACAGAGAGGGGATTTCGAGCGCGGCCGCGAAGCCGGTGCGCTCCCCTCCCCCTTGCGGGGAGGGGTCGGGGGTGGGGGTCCACGAGGGTATGAACCGGGCTGAGTCCTGACAATTCAGACCGGGTTGATTCCTGACAGGCAAGCTTCGTCCGATTCGAAGGA
>NZ_JAUEYN010000021.1:0-93772 GCF_032489675.1 Bradyrhizobium sp. SZCCHNR1043 | reverse complement strand
ATCATGACCTTCAGTCCTGCCCACTAGACAGACTGAATCACCGATATCTCTGCGTCGCAACTGCTGACTTTTTCAACGAAATCGGCCCATCTCGGACCTAACGGTAGCCCTCGCAGACCGTCTGTTTTCGGGCTACAATCAGAAGTGGGCCGTAGGACCGCCCCAAGGCCGGCTTTGACCCGAAGACAGCATCGCCTGTGGGCTCTCGGCACGGTTCCTGCAATGAAATTGCATGATCGCGCAGTACGCGAGAGACGTTGTCAGACCGATCACCGTCTGCCTAGATCTTCTGCGAAACGGAGGAGGTAACCATCAGGGTCTTGCACCAGAAATTGCCTGTTGCCCCGCTCTTCGCCCGCAATCTCGTACCAAGCATCGTGACAATCTCTGAAAAATGGCCAATTCGCTCCCCTCAGGGCTTCGACGAGGGGAGCGACCGAGTTGACGAACATTTGGAAGTTAATCCCGCGTCCCAACGGACGCTCAAGATTCCCTGTCTCCCAATTGCCGTTTCGCTGTTGTAGCATGAGCTGAGAGCCCTGCAACTCTATGTACATGAAGCGGTTCGCCGGTCGCTGATATGCGATTTGAAAACCGAGTATTCTGCACCAGAACGCCTCGCTCCGCTGCAAATCAAACACGTCCAACTCGGGGACCAGCCGGGCGAATCCTCCGGCAGGCAATCTGTTCTTCGATGTTTCCATTCCTCCGCGAGGCTCCCTGGGTGCAGCGCTGATCACTCGCATGTTCTTAGCATTCGCGAGCCGCATTGACGATCGCTTCCTTGGCGGCGTCGGTCAGCAGCGAGATCCGGTACGCAAGGACACGAACGCGACGTCGGGAGATTTTCTCATCTGGCGCTCGATCGCTCTGAAGATCGTCGCACGAGGCTCCGCCGAGGGGAAGACGATTCCGTCAACTGATCGATCCATTCCTCGGCGGACGCCAGCGAGCAGGAGCTAGTTGAGAGCGGCGATTCAGCCGAACGATTACTAGCAGCTCAGCTCAGAGGTTCCGCGCCTTTAGCGAGGCTTCTCGATTTTGTTCTCTGCATCTGTCTCCGACAGGCTCGGCTAAAGGATAGTGCAGCGGTTCGATCTTTGTTGCCTCAGGTCTGTTCGTCTTCGGGTTGATTGTCGCCCTCATCGAGCTCTTTCATGTTTTCAAGAATCTTCAGCAGATAACGCAGAGCGTGCACCGTGTCGTTGACGGAAATATCCGCCAGCACGTGATCATAGTAGGTATGGATCTTCGGTAGCGCGAGCGTCTACCAGACATGGCGACCAGTATCCGTCATCATGACGAGCCTTGATCTCGGTCGCGCTCGTCCTGAGCGATCGTCACGTGTCCGTCGCGCTCCATACGGCCGACGAGTCCCGCGAGGTTCTCGCCGGCTGACCCCGAGGTACTCGGCAAGGTCGCCGACGCTCATTCCGCTCTGTGCCTTGGGGCGGGGACAGCGCGCCCAGCACCGCCCATTGCTGGGTCGTTAGCCCTCCTCCTGCACGGCCCGGGCCCCCGATTTATGCAACATATTGGCCGCGTCGTCACTGGCGAAGAACAGAATGGCGCCGGGCAGATCATCCGGCCGGCCGATGCGGCCCAGCGGGATCGAGCGTGTGAAGGCCTCGACCAGCTTCGGAGGCGGAGATCATCGGCCTCGCCAATGGCGGCACCGATACGATCAACGCGATCAAGACGGCCGGCGAGTTCGGCATCGTCGCCGGCGGACAGAAGCTGGTCGGCCTGCTGCTCTTCATCAGCGACATCCATGCGCTCGGCCTGAAGGCGACGAACGGGCTCATGCTGACCACCGCCTATTCCTGGGATCTGAACGACAAGACTCGAGCCTTCGCTGAGCGGTTCGCCAGGCGCAGCAACGGCAAAGTGCCCTCGATGAGTCAGGTCGGCACCTATTCCGCCACGCTGGCCAATCTGCGGGCCGTCGAGAAGGTCGGCAGCGCCAAAGGCGCCGCGGCTGTCGTCGCGGCAATGCGCGACGCCTGCACCTTTGATGATCCGCTGTTTGGCAAGACGACCGTGCGCGTCGACGGCCGGGTCGTGCACGACATGTATCTGGTCGAGGTCAAGAAGTCGGAGCAATCGAAATAGCCATTTGATTACTACAAGGTGGCTTCTACGATCCCGGCCGGTCGCGCATTTCGCCCTCTGGCCGACGGCAACTGCTCGCTGGCGCAATGACGTCTCGCCTGCTCCCAAAGGTCAGGCCGGCGAGGAGCAGTCCGCGCAGTCGGAACGGCCGGCCGACTGCGATGCGCCCCGCCCGGTAGATCCGGACGGAGCGCGATCGGCTCACTCTGCGGTCTTGCGCGGCCGCGACCACAGGAGCGTGTAGCCCTCGCTGCCCTCGTCCTCGAACAGGTTGGCGTAGATCGGGGCGTTGAAGGAAGGATCGTCGAGCTTGAGCGAGAGATAGTCGCGTCCCTCCTCGGAGCGACGTGCCCAGGCGGCGCCGATCTCGACCCGTCCGGCATAGACGCGGTGGCTGGGCGCGTTCTCGTTGGAGCGGTTGGCTTCGGGGACGATGCGTACACCCTTGGCCTTGAGGCTCAGGGTGATGATCTCGCCCTGGAAATCGTCGCCGACCTTCTTGAAGGAACCGATGGAAGCCATGTTGTCTCTCCTTGGCTGGTTCGGGCCGCGACCACCGCGGCCTCGATGGCGCATATCGGACGAACGGCGAGCGACGGCGCACCCGAAGGGCTGAAGCGGCAGCGGAGGACGGCGTCGGCCAACTTTCTTGTCCCGCGAGGAATGGACGTTCCGTCCAGGGGAAGAAAGTTGGCCGGCGGCGTTGCGCTCAGGCGATCGAGGCCCAGCCGGCCTTCGGCCAGATCAAGCCATCACGAGGCAAGGTGCGTCACTGCCTGATCTGCTCACGGGAGAGACATGGTGCACTGAGGCTGCACAAGAGATCGGGATGATCAGGCGAAAGATCAGAAGCCACCAAGAAGAAAAGCGTGTGCCGATGTGTGCCCCTGGCTGCCAAACGTCCGTCACGCCCGGCGAAAGGCCTGGGACAGTGGAAATCCGAAAGGGGGGTCCAGCCGGTTCGAGCAGGGACGCGACTATCTCTCGCTCAAACTCGACGATCCTTCCTTCAACGCCCCGATCTACACCAACCTGTTCGAGGACGAGGGCAGCGAGAGCTCTACGCTCCTGTGATCCCGACCACGCTGAACAGAGGGGGCCGATCGTGGTCACGTCTTGCAGCGAGACTGGCAGGGACAGTTCGTAGACGAAAAACCGGTGCAAGGCGGCAGCCCGAACCAGGGATGTTCCGACCAGGCCGCGCTCGCACCACGCCGTAAAGGCCGACAAGCAAGACCAGTCCGAGAGGCCGTGACGAGAAGCAATTGCTGCCGATTGCAGGTATCGTCGCGCGGTCAGCGCATCACCACGGCCGCTCCCGCGCCACCGCGTGCAACGCGATTCAAGCAGACATGCATCTCGATGACGAGTGCAGAGAGTCGCTTGGGATATCGGCGCGGGCCGTTTAGCAAGGCAAAGGACCTGCAGAGTTGACGGCGCTCACGCGCCGCCTTGCCCGAAGGTCCAGACGGGAATGCCGAGGCGGCGAGCCTTGTCAGCGAGATTGCCTTGGATCCCGGAGCCCGGGAAGACCATGGCGCCGATCGGCAGCGTCGCCAGCATGGCGTCATTGCGCTTGAAGGGGGCGGCCTTATTGTGTCTTGTCCAATCGGGCTTGAACGCGATCTGCGGCACCTTGCGGTTCGATGCCCATTTGCTGGCGATCAGCTCGGCCCCCTTCGGCGAGCCGCCATGCAGGAGGACCATGTCGGGATGCTTGGCATGGACCTTGTCGAGACGATCCCAGATGAGTGCGACGTCATTGAAGTCCGGTCCGCCGGTCAGCACGATCTTGGGGCCTGGCGGCAGCATGACCTCCGTCTCAGCCCGATGCTTGGCAGCAAGGAAATCGCGGGAGTCGATCATGGCCGCCGTCAGCGTGCGATGGCTGACCTGCGATCCGGAGCGCGGCCGCCACGGCGATCGCGTATGGAGCTCGAAGGCCTCGGCGGCCAGATCGCGGAACAGCTCCATGGCGTTGCGACGCTCGACCAGTGACAGTCCTTCCGACGTCAGGCGCTCGAGCTCGACCGAGCGCACCTCCGAGCCGTTCTGCTCGCGCTGACTCGAGCGCTGCGCCTGCTCGTTGTCGTCGAGCTCGCGCTCGATGCGCATCGTGGCACGGTGGAACAGGTTGACCGTTGACCACAAGAGCTCCTTCAGCTCAGGCTCGAGGCGCGTCTCCGAGAGCGTCGCGACCAGGGCGTCGAAGATATCGGCGACCGCGCCGGCGATGACCCTGCCTTCAGGGAGCGGCCGAGGATCAGGCTCATCGTCGAAGGGGCGGTAGCCGTACAGCTGGAGTTCGGTCAGGGCGTTGTCGGTGCTCGACTGCGTATCGTGCGTCTCACGCATCTCGTCTTGCTGGTCGGACATGGGGACCTCGTCTATGTTCGGTGACCGCGTCGATCGCGGCCTTCCATGGCGATCTCCAAGACGGCGGGAGGACCGGACCAGAACCCGCTGATCCCTTCGAGCAGCGGGCCGGAGCGACAGCGGAGGATGGCGGTGTGCGCGGCTATTTTGCCTCGCGATGCAAAGGCCCGCCTGCGGGCCGGCGGAAAATAGCCACGCACCGCCATTGCCGGACCGGACCGCCTGCCGTCCGATCGCCTCTCAGAAGGCCCCGGCGCGGCTCTCTGACGCCCTGACGAGATCCTCTTGTCCCGACGGTGTGCGGCGAGCGCCGAACGACTCTCCAGCGTCGAGCCGACGTTTAGGTCGCAGCCGCGCTCACGAAGCGCTCGGCATCTTCGGGCAGCAGCTGATGACGCAAGACGTCCAGGAGCTTGGCTGTCCCTAAAACGCGTAGGTCTTCGTTGAAGTCGTCCAGGCGAGGGCATAATGCGATCGCCTTGATACCGGCGTCCAGCGCGCGTGTCGTCAACGTCTCTGCCGCGGCGATACCAGCAGCATCAGCATCGACAGCGACATAGATCCGGCGCAGCGTGGCCGGCCACAGCAGATTCGCCAGATGGTTGGCCGAGAGCGCAGCAGCAACCGGCAAGGTCGGCAGCACCGTCCGCAACGACAGCACGGTCTCGATGCCCTCACCGGCCACAAGCACGTCCTTGGCGGTCCCGAAGCGCACGGCATGCCCAAGCAGATCGCCCATCGCCCGGCGCGGCGTGTCGATTGGCGCCTTGCCAAGCCTGCGATCGTCGAAGCCATCGGGATCCAGCCAGGTGCGGTGAACCCCGGTGATGCGCCCCTCGAGGTCCGTCACAGCGGCAATCAGCGCGGGCCACGTCTCGACATCGGTGGCATCGTCCGGCCGATAGTAGCAACGTGGATGAAAACGTAGACCATCAGTGCCTGCGCGCGGGTCGATACCGCGATGAGCAAGATAGGCCTCGCCGCGCGTTCCAGACAGCGGCTGCCCCATCGCAAACAGCCGGCGAGCCGCTCTGGCGGAGTCGCGGGGGTGCACGGCATTCACAGCACCGACTGGAGGCTTGCGTTCCCAGTCCGGCAGCTTCAGAAAACGGCGCGCCTCCCCGGCAACCTCGTGAAAGCTGCTCAGGCCACAAACCGAGCCGATGACGTCGAGCAGATCGCCATGCTCCCCGGTCGCAGCATCCGTCCATTTGCCGGCCGGCCCCTTCGACGAGGCGTGCAATCGCACGAACAATGATCGGCCCGGCGTGTTGTTGACATCACCGACCAACCAATAGCGTCCCTGACGTCTGCCGTTGGACAGATAGCGACGGCACACCGCCTCGGCCTCACGCGCAAGGCGGCGCGCCAGTTCAGACGCGTCGTCTGACATCACGACAGCTCCCGCCCGCGGACCTCAGCAATTGGAAACCGCTCCAGAACGCTGGCTAGGATCGCCGGGCCGCCTGCATCGGTGGGCACGAACATCCGCAGCCTCCACGAGATGATCTCGCTGAACAGCCCGTAGGCCCTGAGACAATCCCGTAAGCCCGCAGGGAAGCCCAAGAGCTCGATCCGGTTGGCGCCCATGACGCGCACCCTCCGCAGCTGCAAGCCCTCATGAAGATCGAGTACATAGCCGTCACGCAGCACGGATGTGAACGCGTCATCGGGAGCGAGCGAAGGTCGCTCGGTCGACGCTGCGGTGACCCAACTGAGTGGCACCTTGCGGCCGATGATGCGCTCGCCCGCATCGGTCTGGAGCCGGTAGACCCGCGCGGACTCCTGAGGGAGGCGCTTCCAGATCGGCAGCAGAAGCCCTGTGACGAGGTAGATCGTGGTGGTCGTGAACTCCGGAATGGATGCGAGCTCCGCACTCCAGCCGGCCTTGAACTGCTCGCGGTCTGCCTCGGCCCAATCATGCTCGGCCAGCCTGGCGAGCGGTAGAGTCTGGCGTCGCATCGGTCCGATCAGATGGACGCGCTGCTCGATCTCGCCATCGTCGAGCAACCAGCTCGGCGCCGGCACCTGGATCGCCGCTCGCCCCGAGCGGACATGGGTCACGGGAACAGCGCGGCGTTGCAGCAGCCGCTCCAAGGCCTCGTTCAGCGGCATCGGCCGGTTGCGGTCACGCTGGGCGATGGTGACGAGATGCGTCTCGGCACCTGTTGCCAGATGGGTGTTGATGGTGCGCCGCTCCATGACGACGAAGCTTTCTGCACGCAGCGTCTCCAGACCGGCATCGAAAGTCCCGGATGCGATCGCGGCCTCGATCCGCGCCGCGAGCAACTGCTCGAACACCGTGAACAGGATGTTCTGCAGCTCGATGGTCAGCGCCAGCAGCCGGTTCAGGAATGTCGTGATCGGCGGCAGCTGGTCGCGAAGGCCGTTCTCGTCCGTGAGCTTCAATCCCGTGGCCTGCTCGAACCGCTGCAGCGAGCAGCTCCCCAATTGCCCACGGGCGAGCAGCCCATAGAACTGACGCAGGGCATCGCGGGCGTGCGGGCCTTCGAGATTGTCCTCCGGCCGGAACAGTCCCTGTCCGCCGGTCTGGCGCTGGCCACGGGTGATCGCGCCCAACGTGTCGAGCCGGCGCGCGATCGTCGACAGGAAGCGCTTCTCGGCTTTCACGTCGGTGGCGATAGGGCGAAAGAGCGGTGGCTGCGCCTGGTTGGTGCGATTGGTCCGGCCAAGCCCCTGGATCGCGGCATCCGCCTTCCAGCCTGGCTCCAGTAGATAATGCACCCGCAACCGCTTGTTCGTCGCCGAGAGCTCGGCGTGGTAGCTGCGGCCTGTGCCGCCAGCATCCGAGAACACCAGGATGCGCTTCCTATCATCCATGAACGCTGCGGCCTCAGCGAGGTTGGCAGAGGTCGCCCTCGTCTCGACCACCATCCGATCGCGGACGCGGACGATCCGTCTCGACCTGCCCGTGACCTCAGCGACCATGTCCGTGCTGAAGCGCTGAACGATCTGGTCGAGCGCACCCGGCACCGGGGCGAGCGAAGCGAGATGTTCGATCATCTGATCGCGGCGAGCGACCGCTTCGCGGCTCTCGACCGGCCGGCCATCGCGAGTGACCGGACGCGACAACAGATTGCCCTCGCCATCGGTGAACGGCTCGTAGAGCTGGACCGGGAAGGAATGGGCGAGATAATCGAGGACATATTCGCGCGGCGTGATGTCGACCTGGACGTCGCCCCATTCCTCGGTCGGGATCTCGGCCAGCCGGCGCTCCATCAGGGCTTCACCTGTGGAGACGATCTGGACGACCGCGGCGTGGCCAGCATCGAGATCGCGCTTGATCGCCTGAATCAGCGTCGGCGTCTTCATCGAAGTCAGGAGGTGCCCGAAGAAGCGCTGCTTGGCCGACTCAAAGGCCGAGCGCGCGGCCGATTTGGCCTGGGCGTTGAGCGTGCCGGTTGCGCCGGTGATGTTGGTCGCCTGCATCGCGGCCTCGAGGTTGTTGTGAATGACCGCGAACGCCTCGGCATAGGCGTCATAGATCCTGACCTGCTCGTCCGTGAGCCGGTGCTCGAGCGGCTCGTATTCGACGCCCTCGAAGGACAGCGAGCGCGCCGCATAAAGCCCGAGGGCCTTGAGATCGCGCGCCATCACCTCCATGGCCGCGACGCCGCCGTCCTCGATAGCCGCCACGAAGTCCGCCCGCGTCGCAAACGGGAAATCCGCGCCGCCCCACAGTCCCAGCCTCTGGGCATAGGCCAGATTGTGAACGGTGGTCGCGCCTGTCGCCGAAACGTAGACGATGCGGGCATTGGGCAGCGCGTGCTGCAACCGCAATCCGGCGCGGCCCTGCTGTGAAGCCGCCTGATCGCCCCGATCGCCCTTGTGGCCTGCGGCGTTCTGCATCGCATGGCTCTCGTCGAAGATGATCACGCCATCGAAATTCCGTCCCACCCAGTCGACGATCTGGCGCACGCGGGAAAGCTTCTCGGCCTTCTCGTCGGTCCGCAGCGTGGCGTAGGTCGTGAAAAGGATGGCCTCATCGAGCCGGATCGGCGCCCCCTGGCGGAAGCGCGACAGCGGCGTGACCTGAAGCCGCTCCATGCCGAGCGCTGCCCAGTCGCGCTGCGCGTCCTCGATCAGCTTGTCGGACCTGCTGATCCAGACCGCCCGGCGCCGGCCCTTCAGCCAATTGTCGAGCAGGATGCCGGCGACCTGGCGGCCTTTTCCGGCGCCCGTGCCATCACCGAGGAACCAGCCGCGTCGGAAGCGGACTGCCGTCTCCGTGTCCTCGCCGACCGCACGGGCCTGGTCGAAGGTCTCGTCGACCGTCCAAAAGCCGGCGAGGAGTCCACCATGCGCTTCGCCGGCAAAGATGAGACTCTCGAGCTGCGCGCCGGACAGCACGCCTTCGGTGACGATCCTGGCCGGAAGATGCGGCCGATAGGACGGCTTTGGCGGTGCGACGGAGGCCATCGCCGCCGACTGCACAAGCTTCGTGGGATGAGGCTGCACGCCCGGAATCCGGATCGACTGCAACTGATACGTCTCATAGAGCGCGTCAGTCAGGCGAGTTCCTTCGTCGGAGGCCTCATCCACGATGTCGTAGGCAAGCTCGCAGCCCTCAGGCTCACTGGACGTCGGCAATGGAGAGGAGCATGCGGGATCCAGATCCCGTCTCGAACGAATTTTTGCACGCTGACCTACCTGAGCGACAAACCGGCTGGCCATCGGCAGCCGCGGTGGCACGAGCGCCGTGATCCAGCCGAGCAACGTCCTGACATCAGGTGCCACCCCGGCAGATTGCGGAAACACACGAGCGTCCGGCGCTGGGCGCTTGTCGATCACGAGCATCCGTGTGGCGGTCGTCGTGCCCTGCCGCGCATAGACGGTGCCATCGATCGCCGCGGAGAACACCAGACGACCGCGCTCCTGCAGATGCACGAAGGCATCCGTCCAGGTCGGATTGTCGGGCGCAAGGCCGGCGGCCGTGATTGCGACCAGTCGCCCACCGTCTCCAAGCCGTGCGAGGGCCGAAGACACATGGCGCAACGCCGTATCGGCCAGCGGACGGTCCACACTCGCGGTCGCCGAGAACGGGGGATTCATCAGAACCACGCTCGGAACGAAGGCCGCATCGAGATGATCATCGATCTGCGCGGCGTCGAAGCGGGTCACGGTCAGACCCGCGAACACCAGATCGAGCAAGGCTGCGCGACTTGCAGCGAGCTCATTGAGCAGAAGCGAGCCGCCAGCAAGCTCCGCAAAGACGGCCAGGATTCCTGTCCCCGCCGATGGCTCGAGCACCCGATCGGCCGACGTCACTTGCGCCGCCGCGGCCGCAGCGAACGCCAAAGGCAGCGGGGTCGAGAACTGCTGAAGACTCTGGCTCTCGAGCGAGCGCCTGGTGTGGCTCGGCAGTAGGGCCGCGACCTTTGCGACCATCGGCAGCATGGCCGGGGGAGTGCCTTTGCTGGCCTTGATCATCGCTGGACCGTGCTTGACGAGGAACAGCACAGAGGCGACCTCACAGGCGTCGTAGGCCGTCTTCCAGTCCCAGCTTCCATCGGCGTCACTGGCGCTAAATGCGGTCTGCATGGCCAGGCGCAGGCACCTGGCATCGATCCGCTCGCCACGGGTAAGACTTTGCAGCAGCAGCTCGGCTGCACGAAGGACGGCCTTGGCGCGCGCAAGCAGCGCGAAGGGCGCAGTCGGACAGTTCGTCTCGGTGATCATGTCGAGGAACCTTCAAGGAGAGCGGAACAAGGAAGAGCTCCGCCGAACGCTCTCTCTGGTCCGGCGGACTCAATCGCTCTGCTCCGCCTCTCTCACTCTCGAGCTGCTCGACGAGACAGTGACCTCCATGAAAAAAGCCCGGCCGATCTGACCGGGCTTGCACTTCGGTTTCTTCAGGTTGGGATCGGCCGCGAAGGCAAGCTGATCATTCCGCGGCAACTATCTCCTCCACGTCGTCAGCGCCTTCCGTCGCCTCCTCATCCTCACTGAGGAACGCCGGCAGGCTAGCGGAATCGACGCCATCGGCCGCCTGCGTTACCTCGGCATCCGCGCCACGCAGCGGCTCGGGCAACCAGCGACTGCCTTCAAGCAACCGCTCGGCTTCACGCGCCATGTCCGGCTTCCTCAGATGCTCGATGAGCTGCGCCGACGCTTCGCCCTTCGCTTCTCGCACGGCCTGCAGGATGCGGTGCTTGGTGACGCGACCGAGATAGTTGGCGGCAGTTGGCTTCCAGCCGGCGCTGATCATGTCGAGCCCGACGGCGCGCGACAGATGGTCGGCCTGTTCGAGGCGCCCGCGGACGCCGTGGGCGGACAGGCGGCCTTGATGCACGCGGTTGGCCGGCTCAAAGATCGCGTTCACCGCTTGCGCGGCGCAATGGGCGAACAGCTCTGCCTGGGCCGCTCCGTCCATCGTCGTCAACGCTGCCCAGAGGTCCTTGTCGTTGACCGGCAGCTTCGCCTTCCAGGCCGCGTGACGCGCGGCGATCGCCCTTGCCGGCGCGCTGTCCTGCAGGCCCGGCGGCTGCGCCGGGAAGCTCGGGGTGCGCAGCGAGATCTCCAGGCAGTTGAGGGCTGAGCCGTACGGATAGAAGGCCGCGAGCACGAAGGTGTGCAGCACCGCCTGGAAGGCGATGGATGGCTCTCGGCCGAGTGCCTCACGAAGGGCGAGCGTGCGATACGCCGAGAGCTCGCTGATCAACCGGTCGGGCAGCGGCCGCTCGACATCCTCCGCGTCGTCGGGCGCTTCCTGCTCGCCGTGACCGATGACGATTGTCGCCGCCGGCACCTTGCCCTCCATACCCGGAATGGCGGTCGGAGTGTCCCTGTCGTGACCAGCTTCGGTCTCCGGCTCATCTTCCGACACCACGGCCTCATCCTCGGGTCGGACGAAACCGCGGGCGACGCGCAGTCGGCCTTCCGAGTCGATGCTGACGAACGCGCCAGCGCGCGCCATCTCGGCTGCATCGAAGATCATCGGCCGCTCGTCAAAGGACTGCAGCGCCGCCTCGATCTCACCGAGACGCTGATCGATATCCTCAGGCAGTTCATCGGCCTGACCGTGTTCGGCCTCGAGCCTGGCCTGCTCGGTCCGCAGCGCTTCCATGGTCGCCCGCTCGTCGGCGGTGAGCTCTGCCGGCTGCCCGTGAAGCTCGCGCAAGCCATGAGTATGCCCGAAAGGGAAGTCCACGGCGGCCGCGATCCACTTCCAGCCCTCAAGGCCAATCCGCTCCGCTTCCGCCTTCAGCTTCTCCGCCACGAGCCGGTCCAACAGCGCGACATCGTGGAGCCAGCCGCCATCGTCGGCCTCGAACAGATCCCGCAGCACAGCGCCACCGGCCATCTCGTAGGCAGCCAGCCCTATGAACTGGGCCCTGCGGTCGAACGCCCGAACCGTCTGCTCGGTGAGCTGCCGCCGGATCTGGTAGGGCGTATCGCCGCCGGAACGGCTGACCTTGTCCCAGACCTCCTGTTGGCGTGCATGATCCGACGTCACCGAAAACGCCATCAGCTGCTCCAGGGTCATGCCGTCGGCCGCGTAGACGTCCAGAAGCGCCGGCGAGACCGCTGCCAGCCGCAGCCGCTGCTTGACGACCGCAACGGTCACGAAGTGCCGCGCCGCGATCTCCTCCTCTCCCATGCCGCCGTCACGCAGGGCCTGGAACGCCTGAAATTGATCCAGGGGATGCAGGCCGACACGCTGGTCGTTCTCGGCGAGCGAGTCGTCCAGGGCCGAACCGGAATCGCGCACCACGCAAGGCACAACTTGCGTTTTCGCCATTCGCTTCTGCTTCACCAGGAGCTCCAGCGCCCGGTAGCGCCTGCCGCCCGCGGGCACTTCGAACATCCCGGTCTCCCTGCCCTCGGCATCGAGGACAGCCCGAACGTTCAGGCTTTGCAGCAGCGTCCGCTCGGCGATGCTCTCGGCCAGTTGCTCGATCGAAACGCCGCCCTTGATCCGGCGCACGTTGGACTGGCTGAGCACGAGCTTGTTGAAAGGAATGTCGCGCGATGGCGACAGCGTGATCTTGTGAGCGGCCTTGGTCATGTCTTCGTTCTCCACGACGGGCGGCCCGGAGCCTCTCTCTCAGGCCTTCAACCCGTCGCAGAGCACCTCTCGCCCTCTCCCTCTCCTCTGGTCTCCCAAGCGTGCAGGCTTCACGCGGGTACGCGATCCGGAGCGCTTGGCTGAGCGAGGCCAGCAGCACTCGGTGCAAAGCCGAGGAGATAGTCAGCCACGCGGCTCGCCTGGCTTGCCGCCCGGACAATGGCGCGACTATCCTCGCGCAGGACGTCGAGCCAAAAGCCGAGATAGTCGGCATGGCGCACGGTCGGCACGATGCCGAGCGCGGCGCAGCTGAAGGCGGCTGCGATCTCGGCGATCAGCTCCTCGAAGGCGTATTTGCGGCTGCCGAACCGACCCGAGAGATCCCGATTCAGCCGCGAGGCATGACCGCTCGCATGGGCGAGCTCATGCAAAGCGGTGCGGTACCAGTTGATTGGCTCGAAGAACGCCGCTGGCAGTGGCACCTGCACGAAATCTTCGACTGGCGCATAGAACGCACGATCACCCCCGATCCGGAAGTCGACGCCGCTGTTGACAATCAGGGTCTCGACCACAGGCTCCATGACACCCGGCGGCGGAAGCGGTGCCACGGTTGCGATATCATCTGGCAGACCATCGCATTGGTCGGTGTTGAATACAGTAAACCGCTTCAGGAACGGAATGGCTTGCGCCTCCTCGCCGACCTCGCGGGCACGTTGCCGTTCATCCGATGGCACAAAGCGGTCGGCGTAGACGACAGAGACGCCGCGCTCGCCCTTGCGGACATGACCGCCGAGCGAGAGAGCTTGCCGGAAGGTCAACCAGCTCTGGCCCGTCAACCCGCGCTCGATGACTGCCCCCCAGAGGATGAGAACGTTGATCCCCGAGTACGGCCGACCCGTAGCCCCATTCCGTGGCAAGGCCAGCTGAGCCTTCGCCGCTTGCGTCCCCCATGGCCGAACCCAGGGCACCCGGCCAGCCTCCAGCTCACCGATGATCTTGCTCGTGATCTCCTCATAGAGGCTCGCCCGGCTCTCGCCGGCGCGCGCACCAAGTCTCCGTCCCTGCATCGCGGATCTCCGCGACGGGCGCGGCGGAACTCTCTCGCCACTTCCAACCCGTCACGGCCAAAACCCGGCCTGCACTCTTGCTCTCAACGAGCTTCACGCCCATCCAGGGCGGACGGCCCATGAATTCCCTCCGAAGCTTCCGGGGAGGACATCGCCGTTTGACGTCCACCGGGATGATGAGCTGTAGGCGTGTATTGCCTCTCTGGGGACAGCGCCGCATCTTTAAGCGGCCTGTTCCTCCGCCAGCGGGCCCTCACTTTCGCGCTTCCTGTTGATCAGATTGAGCAGCTGGGCGGCAGCCTTCGCATCGCAGAGTGCGCGATGATGGCTCTCGAGTTCGATGTCATAGATCTGGCACAGATTTCCGAGCCCGTAGGACTTATGGCCGGGATATCGCCGTCGCATTCCGGCGCAGGTGCAAAGCTTTGGAAAGCGGAACTTTCGATCGAGACGGCTGAACTCGTAAGCGATAAAGCCATAGTCGAAATTGACGTTGTGCGCGACGAAGACGCCGTCACCCATGAATTCGAGAAAGCTGTCTGCAACAGATGCGAAAACCGGAGCATCGCGAACCATCTCGTTTGTGATGCCCGTGAGCCGGGTGATATTTGCCGGAATGGGACGCTGAGGATTGAGCAGGGAGTGCCACTCATCGACAACCTGATGATTGCGGATCTTGACCGCGCCAATCTCGGTTATGCGGTCGCCAGAGGCCCAGCTCCCGGTCGTCTCGATATCGACAACAATGTAATCCTGCCCGGGGTCGAAGCAAAACTCGACCCTGCAGATCTCTGCCTGGAGCCCGGCTGATTGCAGTTGTCGCAGGCGTGTGAGCTGGTTGCGGCGGATGACGTCACCCTCTGCCTTGATCTCCACGAATGAGACCGCGCCATCGCGAAGCAGCATCAGATCAGGGAATCCGTCGCGCATCGTGCGGAAATCCTCGCACATCGCGTGCAAGATCGCGGCAACGCCGTGAGGGTTGGCGTGATCGAGAAGCGTACGGACAGCCTCGATCTGAAAGCGATCCCAATTGAAGATGCCATTGGGCCGCCCCCAGTGCGCAGCGAGCGCACGCAAGATCAGCGGAAGGGCATCACCCGATCGGACGGCGGCAAGCTTCACGTCCACCTGGGCCTTGAACAATCGGATGAACATGCGGTCTTTGAGACATTGCGGGACCCAGTCGAAGCCGCTGTGCAATTGACCGGATTCGAACAACTCATCCCAGAACAGAAGGCCGAACAGGGTGTGCCACAATGCGTTCTCGGCAAAGTATACCTGACTGCCCTGACGGCGCATGACCCCAGCGACACCGGCCTCCGGGTTGCCCCGATGTGTGTCGTCGACCGCGACGACGCGCCCCGAGCGCAGGAGTTCGGTGCAAAGCCCCGTTCGCTGACCGCCAAACTTGCGCGCATAGAAGTCGACCGCAAAAACGTGCTCTTCGTCGCTCGCCGGATCATCAATGATCCGGCGCAGAAGCGCTTCGGATTCGCTTTTCGCGCCCAGACTGTAGTGAAGGCGCACGAGGCGCTCGCGGCATTCGGGGGACGAACCGGCACGATAAAGTTGAAGCGCGAGCGCAGTATCGGCGCCCTTCTCGAAGAACTGGCCAAGCTTGAAGGCCGCGCGGCTTCTCAGATCCTGAGCGTAATCTGTCGGACCTGGCGGTCCGCCGAGCAGGTCGACCACTCCCTGGCGATAGATCGCCTCGGCTTCGGTCTCGAGTTGGTCGAGCAGGCTACTATAGTGAAAGCAGGCGTGGGCTTCATCGCCATCCGCAAAGCGTGCACTGAACGAGGTCGCACTGTTGGTGCGCATGATGCCGAGATCGCGCAGCGCGAAGGTCTTGAGATCCCGCTCCGTCTTGCCAAAATAGAGATAGAGCAGAAATTCGATCGGCCTCGTGTTGTGAAGCGCGATGAAGTTTTTCCCGCCACAATGCTGAGCAGCGACCTCAAAAGGAACATTGGCGAGAAAGTATTCGACGAGCTTGGACTTCGACCAGGATTTACGAATATCGGATCTTCCAGATGCATGCGCCGCCGTCACGAGGGTGTCTTTGGGCAAGCATGTTACGAAAGCGGCGTAATCGTCGACCTGCAGAACACGAGCATGGGCGCTGGCAAGCAGATGCCGAGCCGCGGCTTCAACATCTGCAATCTCTGGATATTTGAAGAGCGTGCGATTGAAGATCGCTCCCCGCCGATTGACCATGCGGACAAGAAGGCATTGTGCATCCCTGGGAAGACCGTCAAATTGCTCGATGAAGACATGGTGCTCCGGGGTCAGGACAGCATCGTAAGTCTTCTTCACGAAGCCGAGCATCTCCGTGAAATGATCGAGATAGTAATAGACAGGAAGAACTTGCGGCTTCATCCGGGGCGCTCTTTTCATGCCTTCTGTTGCGCAGCGTAGCGCGGTTCAGCCCTTCAAGCCTTCTGAGGTGAGGGTGGGCATTGGGCTCTCTTGACGGTGCGGCCACCCCGTTCTATTTTTGTTCTTTCCTGCCCCGATTTGTCAAGTGAGTGCCCGCTTGAGCCTTCGCCGTCATCGTGCGAATGCGCGCCCCTCCTGATCGACGGACCCATCGAGGAATCTGCGTCGGAATGACTAAAAGGCGCGCCCGATTTTCATCTCGAGGCGAGCCAAGCACGACCCCTAGTCGAAGGATCGTGAGCTTCCGCAGAGATATGAATCTGTCCCACTCGTTCCCGATGATCTCGCCGCTCGTGATGATTCTCATCGATTCTTGCGATATCGCGGTCACCAGACATAGCGCATGGAGGCTCTACCGGAATAGGAACGTGTGGTGCTCGAGAACTCTCCATCGAGGGTGGCAGCCGCGGTCCAGCCATTGCTCCAATGTCGTTCGAGACCCAGAGTGGTCAACGCAGCGTCCGGCGCCGGCTGCGCGCCGCTGACGGTAAAGCTTGCCCCGGGCAGCGATTGGAAAGTTGCAGCGACGCTGCGATCCGAATTGAAGTCATGAGCCCACGCGATACGGCCTCGCCAGTTGAGCACGCCATCCTTGTCCCCCAAGGACAAGCCGGTCCGAAGTCCTATTTCGGTCCGATAATCTGTCACCCGCTTGGCGGAATAGCTCAGGGCGAACACCGAGGCTCCAGCGACCGACTGCTCGGCGTATTGGGGCAGATCAAGATGGGCGGCCTGGCCTGCTGCATAGGGCGTCAGACTGAAATTGCGGATCAAGGGCACCGACAGGCGATAGCCGGCTTCAACGCGTCCGGAATAGGCGTTCGCTTTGAACGACGCTTTCAACCGATCGACACCGGCTATGGTGCGATCTGTCGTTACATCCTGCCAACCGTAAGCCAGGGCGGCGCTCAGATAGGCCGGCCCTTGGACGTGTCGAACATAGGCGCCAGCCTGAAACAGATCAGATCTCCCTGTTCCGAGGGCGTTGACACTAAAACCTGTGCCGCCACCCGCGAAAGCAAATCCCGCGACCGTGGCCGGCGTCAACAAATAGTCTGCCCCGACCGCAGTGCCGTAGATGCGGCTGGTGGAGTGAGTTGATCCGGCTCCGGCGCTTCCATCCGTCGACTGCGACCCGCCAAATCCGTCAACCCAAACACTCCAGCGCGGCTCGAGCGATTCTGGCTGCCTGCTCATCGACGCAAACGCGTTCCCCGCCGGCCGGCTCGGTGTCCTGCCAGCCTCGGCATAGGCCAGCGGGGCAACTTCGCCAACGCCGTCGCGCCCGGCCTGACCGTGATCCCCGAGCAGGCTGACAAACTGCCCCATCGCATTGAACGTGGCCTGCTGCGGAGCTGACGCGAGCTCTCCCGATACTTGGGTCAGTCCCGAAGGCGAAAGTGTGCCAAACACGAGCGGAATACTGCCCGTCGTATCGAAGAACCGCGTCAGTGCGTTGGCAACATTCCGCTGGTTCGCGGACAGGCCGCCACCGTAGTTCGGCGCGCTTGCCGGAACGAAATCAAGCGATAGGTCGAGATAAGCAGCATTTGCGTCATAGCTGAGGGCGGATTTGAAACCAGCCGGGAGATTGGTATTCGCCAAGGAGGCAAACGTCCCGCTGACGCCGCCACCGGCGGTCAAGATCGTATAGCGCTTGGCGACGTAGCTGCCCGCAGCAAAGATTGCCTCGACCGTTGCCCCGCCCGCCGTCATCGTGCCGCTGATACTGGCGAAACTCGAGGCTGTCGGATTGAGCTGAATGAGATAGATCGCGCCAGATTGAAATGCGAGATTCCCCACGATCGCCATCGAACTCCCGGCTGTACCGTTTCCGGGCGCGAGGACGGTGCCACTATTGATGCTGACCGTCAGGGGATCAATTGTCCCGGTGCCGGTTATCATCCCGGAATTCAGGTTGACTGCCGACGTCCCGGTGAGCGCGCCGTCCACCTGGAAAACGCCGCCGTTGATATTCGTTGCTCCGGTGTAGCTGGCCGTCCCCGCGAGGACGAACGTACCCGAGCCCGTTTTCGTGAGACCGCCGGCACCGCTGAGATCGAGGTTTGCAGTGCCGGATTGAACGACAAAGTCTGTATTGGATGCGATCACACCATTTCTGACCAACCCACTCGTCAGAAAGAAACCTCCATTTTGCGTCTGAGTGGTCCCGCCAAGGTCGAGGATTCCGCCTGCGACCGTCGTTGATCCGCTAGCCGCACCGAGCGTACCGCTGCCCGAAAGCCGCAAGGTCCCCGCGTTGACAACCGTTCCCCCGGTGTAGGCGTTGGCAGCAGCCAGCACCATCGTTCCGACGCCGTCGAACACCACCGTTCCAGCAGAACCTCCATCCGAGATCGTCCCCTGGATGGTCTGCGTCGTGCCTGCCGGCGCCGCAAAATGTCCACTCCCCGTGAGCTGAATCGCATTGCCGATTGCAAAGTCGGCCGTGTTCGCGAAAGAGAGGCTCGTTCCGTTCGCCATATTGAGCGTGCCGCTGCCCAAGGCGTTGTTGTTGGCAATGACCAAAGAGCCGGCGTTCAGCTGGGTCCCTCCTGAATAGGTGTTGTTGCCGGACAAGATCAGCGCGCCACCTCCAACCTTGGTCAGACTGCCACCGGCCCCCGATATGACACCCGAAACCTCGGTGTCCGTATTCGACAGTCCGGTCGTCAAGGTTTTCGAGCCGAGAATAAAGTTGCCGGCGCCAGCAATCGATCCAACGCTTATCCCGCTGGATGTCAGCCCAGAAATGTCGACAGAGCCGCCGAAATTGGTCACGAGCTGAGCGGTGCTGCCGCTACTGGTGTCGGTAAAGCGCGTAACTCCGAAGGCGCCCGTGGTGATGACCGCGTCACCCGCCGTCGCCGAATTGGCAAACTGGAGCGTACCTAGATTGCCAGAGATACCTGACACCATGAAGCTCGGGCGATTGCCGGACTGATCGTCAATCCCCGTCCCGCTGATCACCAGCGACGCGGCGCCGCCGGAATTGCCCGTCACGTTGAATGTATAGGCCGGTGCGCCGCTCAGAAAGCTCAAACCAGCCACCTGCGTTGCCTGCCTCACGTCGATTGCGGTGACAGTCGAGGCGCCGAACCGGGCGGTGTCTGTCGCAAGGGGGACCGATCCGACAGTCCAATTCGCTGCCGTGTTCCAATCGGAATTGATGGGTGTGGCAAGCCATCCGGGCGCGACGGAAACCACCGTCCGCGTCGCCGTAGCCACATCGTTCCAGTTGAACGTTGCCGTGGGATTGGTGCTCAGCCACATCTGAATCTGTTGCTGACTGGGCGTAGACCAATTCACCCAGATCCGCTCGAAATTCAGCTGCAGCAAGACATCGTAGGTGCCAAACCCGGGAACAACGTCCGGGACGGAGAAAATCACGCGACACTCCGCCGGCGTACAGTTCGTCCCAGACAAGCTCCCCAACGTGTAGTGAGCGGTCCCCAGCACGCCTCCTGCATCGATCGTGATATTCGCCCCGACCACATTGAACGTGGACGGCGAGCCAGCTGATACCGGAATGACGAAATTGGCCGGATTGACCAGAAACTGCCCGCCGCCGCGCGAGGACGTAAAATCGAACTGCCAAAGATCGGTCGCCAAAGCTGGAAACGCTGGACAACAACCCAACGCGACCGCGATCGTTACGCGAGACAACACCTGACGCATGAACCACCCCCAGATACCAAATTATCTGAGGTTACAATTCGTGTCATCATGTTACCGTAGGTTTCCAACAATCCACCTGCTCTGCCGGCCCGGCCAGCCGACGAGCCGTAACCGGCATGAGTCCCCCACCTGGGCATCGCGCGACTGAGCTGCGATAGATCCTGGCATGAACTGCTTTTTGGAGGTGGACTATGTCAGAAGCCATGCATGAAGCCATGCTTGATGCCAGGCAGGAAGGCGGCTGCTATCGTCGCATCGAGGTGATCACGGGGCATCGTCGGCGACGGCAGTGGACGGCTGAGGAGAAGGCTCGGATCGTGGCGGAGAGCTTCGAGGAAGGGGCCAATATCTCCGAGGTCGCTCGGCGCCATGGCGTTGTCCGTGGGCTGCTCACGGTTTGGCGGCACAAGTTTGCGACGGCAGCGGTCCCTCAGGCACCAGGCTTCGTGCCGGTCCGGATCACTTCCGAGAGCGGTCAGGCGACGGCAGACGAGCCGGACCGGGCTGGCTTCTACGCATAAGGAGGTGCCGCTGCAGATGGCACTGCCCCCAGGCAAGCCTGGCGGGGTGATCGAGATCGAGGTGAGAGGGGCACGCATCCGGGTTGAGCCGGGAGTGGAGCTGGCGACGCTTTCCACGGTGCTATCGGCGCTTCGGGGCATCCGTTGATTGCCTTACGGCCCGACCTCAAGGTGGTGCTGGCGGCACAGCCAGTCGACTTTCGTAAGTCGGTGCACACGCTGTCGGCGTTGGTGAGCGAAGCACTGCGCGCGAACCCATATTGCGGCGACGTCTTCGTGTTCCGCAGCAAGCGCGCGGACAGAGTGAAGCTTCTGGCATGGGATGGCAGCGGTATGGTTCTGGTGACGAAGTGGTTGCACCAGGGACACTTCACTTGGCCGCCAATCCGCGACGGAGTGGTGCATCTGAGCGCCACACAACTCGCGATGCTACTCGACGGGCTCGAGTGGACGCGTGTTTCACCCAAGCCTGTGAAGCAGCCGGCCGTTGTCGGCTGAGAGGCAACGATTTTGCTGGAGCCTGTGATGCGTGGATATATCGTTCGATCATGGCGATTCGCCCCGAAGCTCTCCCGACCGACGCAGCGGCTCTGACCGAGATGGCGCTCGCGCTCGACGCCCAGAACGAGAAGCTGCGTGTGGCGATGCAGACGCTCAAGGAGATGATCTTCGGCAAGCGCTCGGAGCGGCTGGCGGCGATCGTGGCCGAGCAGCTCGCGCTCGAACTGGACGATCTCGCGACCGGCGTCACACCACCTGCGCCAGCCAACGACGATGTGCCTGCGACGAAGCAGACTGGGAAGCCGTGCAAGAAGGCAAGGCGCAACATCGGCGCGCTGCCCAAGCATCTGCCGCGCTGCGAGCAGGTGCTCGAGCCGGACACGACAGCGTGTCCGTGCTGCCAGGACGTTCTGCACCGGATCGGCGAGGACGTGAGCGAGGTGCTGGACGTAATTCCGGCGATCCTGCGCGTGCTACGCACGATCCGTCCCAAATATGGCTGCCGCGGCTGCACTGACGGAGTGGTCCAGGCGAAGGTGCTGCCGCGTCTGATCGAGGGCGGCATGGCCTCGACGGCGCTGGTGACCCACGTGGTGCTGTCGAAGTTTGCCTGGTATCTGCCGCTGTACCGGCAGGTGCAGATCCTGGCCAGTCAGGGCATTCATCTCGACCGCGCAACGCTTGCCGGCTGGGTGAAGCGTGCGGCATGGTGGCTCAAGAGCCTTTACGAGCTTCAGCTGCGGACGATCCAGGCTTCGCCGCGGCTGTTCTGCGACGAGACGCCGATGCCGGTGCTCGATCCCGGACGACATCGCACCCGTATCTGCCAGTTCTGGGCGCATGCGATGGATGATCGCCCATGGGGCGGCCCATCGCCGCCGGCGGTCGCCTATGTGTTTGCCGATGGCCGCGGCACCAAGGAGATCGCCGGGCAGCTGACCAGCTTCTCGGGCATTCTGCAGGTGGATGGCTATGCCGCCTACAAAGCGCTCGCCCGCGGTCATGGCGGTGCGATCCAACTGGCTTTTTGTCTCGCCCATGCCCGACGCAAATTCGTCGAGGTGTACAAGACGATGCAGTCGCCGTTCGCTCGCGAAGTGATCGAGCGCCTGCAGGCAGTCTACGCCATCGAGGCCGAGATCCGCGGCAGCGGCGCCGAACAGCGGCTTGCGGCCCGCCGCACCAGGACCGCACCATTGATGGAGGCGCTCAGGACACGGCTGACGGCAATGGTCGGCCAGCTGTTCTCCCAGTCGAAGCTGGTGGAGGCCATCAATTATGCGCTCAATCACTGGGACGGGCTGACGCTGTTTCTCCGCGACGGCCGCGTCGAGGTCGATACCAATACGGTCGAGCGTTCCATGCGCCCGATTGCAATGGGCCGCCGCAACTCATTGTTCAGCGGCAGCGAAGGCGGCGCCGAGAGCTGGGCGATCCTGGCCTCGCTCGGCAACACGGCAAAGCTCCACGAACTCGATCCGCAGGCCTATCTGGCCGACGTGCTGGAGCGCATCGTTTCCGGGCGGACTAAAAGCCACCAGTTGCACGAACTGCTGGCCTGGAACTGGAAGGCTGCCCACGCACGCACCGCGCAGGTGGCCGCATGAGCCGGCGTCGCCATTCGGCTTCGTCCTCGACCACGGCCGCCACCATGTCGCTCGCGGAACTCGATCGATGGCTGCAGGACCGCGCCGAGCGGCGTCCTGTCGTCATCAGCCTGCCGATGCTGGACGGCTACGTTGCCGCGATCGTGGCCGGGCCGGTGTCGATCAGTCCGCTCGATTGGATCTGTCCACTACTTGCCATCGACGCCGACGCCTTCAACCACGGCGGCACGGCGGAGTTCGCGGCGATCTCCGCCGTCGTGCAGCGCCACAACGCCATCAGCAATACCCTCTCGACCAACCCGAAGCAGTTCGAGCCGATCCATCCGCGCAAGCCGAACGGCGACGTCGATGCGCGTCCCTGGTGCCGGGGATTCCACGCCGCCATGCAGCCGCGACTACCGGCTTGGGCACCACTGCTCGACACCCGCAACATCAACCACGGCCTGCTGCTACCCATCCTGCTGCACTGTGTTGACGATCAGGGCCGTCCGCTGCTCGGACCGGCAAGGAAAGGCCGGGAGACCAAGGAATTTCTGCGCAACGCCCATACCGATATCCCGGCGGTTGTCGAAGCCATGCGCCAGTACTGGATGCCGACCCGCTACGCCCGTACTGGCTGATTGCTGCCTACGTGGACGCTCATGCCGGTTACTTACATTCCGCATGTCTCGAGGTGAATATCCGGGCAATTTCCGGGCTGCGGGACGGTCAGGATTCGCGGGCAGACCCGGCGTCGATCAATCGCTCAATTTCATCCTCCCATGACTGCGATGGGATGGATCAAGGCCGCTGTGTTGCGCTCCCTGGCAAGTACCTCGAGCCGCAGTATGAGGGAGACCAATGCACTGCTCGACGGGCCATTGAACATGGCATGTGCGGATTTGCGATACGTTCCGCCTTACTTATTCTGTCGAACGGCCAGCAACTTGGTGTGCATTGGCGCGCCAGTCGCTTCCGGGGTGGGCAGAGGCGCGCCTTGGAGGGGCGCAGAGGCCTTGCAACTTGTGATGGCTTCAGGCAAATATGTTCTACCTGGGGCGGCACCGCCGCCAGCGCCACAACGAGGGACTATAGCCATGAATACGAGGATGATGGTATTGGCCGTAGGGGTGCTTGCCACTCTCGCGACCGGCGGAAAAGCGTTGGCAGTAAATTGCAAGCTTAATGCACCGGAGAAGGAGTGTTGCGCTGATATTTTTTGCGACGGCCAACGCTTGCGTGTAAATATATCAGAACGGGATTGTAAACGTAAGGAAAAGGATGCCAAAAGCTGGCATGATAAACATAGTGGGGTATGTGTAAAGTTTTAGCCGGGTCAAAGCGGCTTGAACGGATTTTTGATCGCTGGGAGAGAAAAACGCGGTCTGTCCCCTATTCTGCTCGATCCACCTGACTGGATCTGCCCGTTGCTCGCCATCGGCGCCGACGCGTTCAATCACGGCGGCACGCCGGAGTTCGCCGCCATCTCCGCCGGCGCCATGCGGCACAACCACATAAGCGACACGCTCTCGGCCGCGCCCGACAAGTTCAGGCCCGTGCATCGGCGCAAGGCCAACGGCGACGTCGACGCGCGCCCCTGGTGCCGAGGATTCTACGCGGCGATGCAGCTCAGGATGCCCGCCTGGGCGCGGCTCCTCAATCTCGCCGACATCAACCACGGCCTGCTGCTACCGATCCTCCTGCACTCAGTCGATGACCACGGCCGACCGCTCTTTGGACCGACCAAGAAAGGCCGCGAAGGCAAGGATTCCTGCGTAATGCCCACGCGGATATTCCCGCCGCCGTCGAGACCATGCGCCAATACTGGACGCGAGCAGGTATTGCCGCAGATCCCGCCGCCGTGGTCTGCTCGCCCCGCTTACGACGAACCTCCATACCAAATCCGGCCCTCCTGCCTGAAACGGTGACCCCGGCCCTCGTGCGCACGCCGGATCAAATTCGAAAAAACAGAATTTCTGTCTTGCGCCGACGGGCAAATCAGTGGTTCATAGGGTGCTGACTCAACTAAGGGAGACAGCAATGGCTGACCACTCAGGTCCGAAGTCTGACCTCGTTCATATTTCGAAACTGAACGGCGACTTCCGACGAAACTACGGGCCGCTGCTCGGAGCGTATCTTTATCTTCGTTCTATCGACGCCGCCGGCCGGCGCCCTGTTCGTTGGTTGGGGTTTCTTTCAGTGCTCGGATCAGCGCTTGCGGCCGTGTTCGCCCGGTATGGTTCCGTGTGGTGACGAGACGAGCAACTGCACGAGCCAGGGCGCCCTCTGTCTTGAAGTACAAGACGCCATGATCCACGCGTCCCTGCTCCTGAAATCTGATCGTCAGACTGGCATTGGCGACGGTCGGGAGAACAACATAGTCCAGAACCGATCCGTTGCGCTCTCCAAGCCGGATAGCAATGATCAGTCCCTCCGGCAGGTGCCGGCAAGACACTGTCCAAAATGGAGAAACACTTCGCCGACATGCTGCGGTCCAATAGGCTATTCGGAAAAAGAGATGGCACTTGGAACCGACGACCAGATGGTGTTCCGGAGCAGAATAGACGTATCCTTTGACATTGCCGAAGCGGACACTGATCGTCGACTGCCTTTTTATCTCCTCGCGGATGCGCGACGATAGCTTCAAGAGGTCACTTGACCAGGCGCGTCGTACGTCGAAATAGTCGCAGCGCCGGCTTGGCGTATATCCGACCAGTTCATATGCCCTTCTAAGGGTCCCGAAGTGATCCATGTACGTTTTGCAACACGGCAGACCAATCGTCGAATTGATGATCGACGGACTGAGACACCCCTTCTTCTTCATTGTCTGCCGCAGCCGCAGTAGCATTTCCTCCTCGGAAAGGTCGACCCGACGTTCCGCTATGATCCTTTGCACCTGCCGGAAGAGATCTCGATCGACTGTTGGTTCGAGGGCGGCTTCGCCGCGAACCCAATCCTCTGGCGGGTTGTAGACCGAGACACCGCCGAGCTTGCGGGAGCGACGGTTGTAGACGATGTTTCCCAGATAGTTCTCGTTGCGCAGAATTCTGCCCACCATCGCTCGATTCCAGACTCGACCGTTGGCTGTCGGCACTGCCCGATCGTTGAGTTCGCGGGCAATCGCTGTTTCGGATCGCAACTCGATAAAGCGTCTGAAGATCCACGCGATCGCAGCACGATCATTCATTTCGCCCGGCCGCAGCCTGACGTGATCGGTCATCAGGTACTTTCGGTCTCCCCTGACCAACACCTTTTTCTGCTGCAGCTTCTCGTCGACGAGTACGCGCTGAAGGCCGAACATCGTTTGAACACCCAGCTTGAATCCCATCCGCGCAAACCGGCATGAACCAGCGTGAACTTTCTGCGAGAGCTCGCGACTATATTCCGCAGCCATAACCCTCTTCAGGTTCTTCACGATGTTGGACAGCATGCTGCCGTCATTGTCGAACTGCTCAGCGCAATAGCTGACCCTGATCCCCACCTGCTTGCAGATGAACTCGTAGTGTGCGGCTTCGTCGATGTCCTGAAAGCGGCCCCACCGGCTGATGTCATAGACCAGGATATGGTCAAAGTCGGCCCGCCTGTTGCTGACGTCTTCAATCAGCTTGGCAAGCCCCGGCCTGTTCTTGATCTTGAGACCGCTCTCGCCATGATCCGCATAGGTCTTGACGATCGAAAGCCCGTGGGCGTGAGCATAGGCCGCAATCACCGCAGCTTGATTCTGGATCGAGTAGCGCTGATAGTCCGTCGACATGCGAACGTATTGCGCTGCACGTCCGTTTGGTGATTGCGGAAGGTGGATCTCGCGGACGACGAGCGCATTGATCATCATCATGCCCCGGCAGCTTCGTCAGCAGCATCAGACGCCCCTTTTGGCTAGCTGACAAGACCAATTGCAATCATGATAAGGAGCTCTCCCGTAATGCCCATCATCGCTCTTCCGCTGTGAGCGAACAGATCAACTCTCAGAGCAGCGGCGCTCCATCACAAGAGGACGCGGCTCGAGAGAACAACGTGTTTCGATCATCATCTGACGACCGCAGATACAGCAAGACGAAAATGGATTGGTTAGAAGTGGGATGGGTTCCGCTTGTCAGATGATGCCCCGAACTGCCGGCTGCCGCGCAAAGGAACCAAGGAGCGCCTCGAACGAAAGGGAGCGGCTTCAAAATCCAAGCACCCTCGTCGCGGCGCCGAGCATCAGAAAACTACCGAAGTGGTGAAGACCATAAGGGCTACGACGTTCGGTCCTTCGAGCCGGATGGCGAGGAGAGGCTCCTTGAGATCAACACCACCAAGAGGCACGCGCGGACTCGATTTTGGCTGTCCCGCACCCAATACGAAGTTGCTGCCCAGAATCCGTCCATCTACCGCGTCCGGAGGGTCTTCCACTTCCAGAACGGTGCCGAAATGTTCGACATCAAGCCGCCACTCGACGCCGGCCTACGACTCGTTCCGGACAAATACGCCTCTGTACCCAGATGACGCGGTTCACGCGAGGCGCGGCCGGGAAGCCGTGCCATCCAACAAGTAAAGTCTGGACCTCCGGTCGTTTTTCGATCGTCCTAAGTACGGAGATCTCTCCTGCGGGAATGTCCCTTCCGCCCTAACTCGCTCGATCTGCTAGCAAAACAGCAAGGATCCAAAATGGCGGGGTGCCGGCATATTTCCTCCGGTTTGGACCAAAGCGTCCGCTCGCTGGCGGGCTTCAGGAAGCGGGCGCGCAAAGGTCGTCGGCTGGCAGATTTCGCGCTGCGAGCACCGGTCCGGACCAGGAACCCGCTCAACCAATAGAACTATGGACTCGCTGCCCTCCAAAGTTGTAATAGAGCCTATTCATTGAGAAGATTAATTGGGGGGCCATATGACTGAGAAATCAAAAGTCGTGCTTTCGCTCGGCGCAGCGCTCGCATCGCTCACCGGAATGTCAGTTCAGGGCGCCGAGGCCAAGGCGGTCGTTACCGATGATCGGACCTCTGTAGCGGCCGAAATCACTGGCGATAAGCCCGAGGCAAATGCCTACTATCAAGCGGGCGAAGATCTTCTTGGGTTCGTCATGACAAAGCAGGCCGATGGCACCATCGTCGCGGGGCATAGTTCCCACGCGTCGCATGCCTCACATGCCTCTCATGTCTCCGGCCGCTAAGCTTCCAGCGGCCTTGCCGGTCGAGGTAGCTGTCGATTTCGATTCACGCATCCAAGACCTCAATGCGTTGGATGCGGCAGCCTATCGCCTGATTGGCACGGCGACCTGCCAGGTTGACCGTGCGGGCGATCGTTATGTCTGCCGGCTGGTCTCTTCAACCAATCCGCAAAAGGGGGCCGTGCTCAGTTCGGACGAGCTGAAGGAGCGGTTTCTGAATCTTGTCGCCGACGAAAACTTGCGGGCTCGCGTCGCCGAAAAAACCGAAGGCGTTCGGAACGTCATTCTTGCACTTGCCTTCGGAGCACTAGCTGCCGACAAACATGATGCCGGATAAGCTCCAGCCGGAGGACCATGGCACGGTTTCTACGTCCTGAGAGCTTCAGCGCGGCAACCGAAGATCTTTCGTTGCTGCCGTTCAGTTTTGAGCGCGCTGGAGCAAACCAGTATCTGGTCGCCAACATGGTTGGCGATTTCGTTCGTCTGTCTGAAGAGGAACTGCACCGGCTCGTCGACCTTCAGGTTCGATCCGGCGACGGCCTCTACGAAAAGGCCTACGCCGCCCATCTGGTCACAGGAACGAACCAGAAGGCCCAACGACAGCTTTTGGCGGCCCGGCTGAGAAGCCGGATGTCCTTCCTGCAGCAGACGACCCCGCTCCATATTTTCGTCATGACGCTGCGGTGCGAACACTCCTGCCCTTATTGCCAGGTCTCGCGGCAAAGCACTGACCGCGCACTTTTCGACATGAGCGAGCAAACCGCGATGCGCGCCCTCGACATAGCGTTTGCCAGCCCAACAGTACAGATCAAGATTGAGTTTCAGGGTGGGGAGCCACTTCTCAATTTTCCGCTGATCAGGAAGATTGTTGCCGCTGCGAAGCAACGGTCCGGCAAGAAACTCGACTTCGTCATCGCCTCAAACTTGGCCTTGTTGGACGACAACGTCCTCGGCTTTTGCAAAGAGAACAACGTCCTACTCTCGACTTCCCTCGACGGTCCAGCCGACCTGCACAACAAGAACCGTCCCCGACCCGGTGCAAATAGTCATGAACTAGCTGTTGCCGGCATCCGGAGAGCCAGGGAGATTTTAGGTCCCGACAGGGTCGGGGCCTTGATGACTACCACGGAAGCAAGCCTCGATCGCGTTGATGAGATCATTGACGAATATCTCCAACTGGGGCTGGATGGTATCTTCCTGCGCCCGCTCTCTCCGTTCGGATTTGCGATCAAAACGAAGCAGTTCGCCAAGTACGACGCGCAGAGGTGGCTTGCGTTCTACGAGCGAGGATTGCGCCGGGTTCTGGAGATCAACCGACAGGGCACCGCATTCCAGGAATTCTACGCGGCGCTGCTTCTCACACGGATGCTCTCGGACCGCCCCATCGGCTACGTTGATTTGCGCAGCCCCGCCGGCGTCGGCCTTGGTGCGCTGGTCTACAACTACGACGGCAGTGTTTTTGCATCGGATGAAGGCAGGATGCTGGCCGAGACCGGCGATGACGCCTTCCGGCTCGGTCACGTCGAACACGACAGCTACAATTCACTCATCCTATCGGACAAGCTGATCAGCGTGATTTCGTCGTCGCTGACGCAGTGTGCGCCCGAATGCTCGACCTGTGTGTACGAGAGCCACTGCGGCGCGGACCCCGTCTACCATTACGCAACGCAGGGTGACGCGCTCGGAATCAAGCCCTTGTCGGCATTTTGCTCTCGGCAAAAAGGCATCATGGGTCTGCTGCTGGATATTCTGGAGAATTCTCCTGAAGATGCTGCCATCTTACGACGATGGGCCGCCGCATGACCCTTCCCCTCTATGGCACAGCCTCACGGACCGCTGGATTTTCCGCAGACAAGGTCCGATCGGTTCTAAGGCTCCGCTCGGTCGACAGCGTCGCTGAACGTCACGTGGCTGATTTCGCGATCGCCAAAACGCCAGATGACATCCAGCGCGCGATAAAAGCCGATTGGCCGTCCATCCTTGTCGTCTCCGACAGCTCAATCGATCTGCGCGGTACGTTCACAGGGCAGCTCATCGCCGTCCCCCTAAAATATGACTATCTCGCCGACGGCGATGTCGTCGGCTTCGATCACGCGTCCGGGAAGTTCCGCACGCTGTATCGCTGGAATTCCGCGCACAACTCGTTTCTGGTCACCGAACGGTGCAACAATTATTGCCTGATGTGTTCGCAACCACCGAAAGATGTCTATGACCGGTGGATCCTGAGTGAAATCAAAGAAAGCCTGCCGCTCATCGACCCGGCGACCCGCGCGCTGACGTTCACCGGCGGAGAGACCCTGTCGGATTGGGAGGACTTCATCGCCGTCCTGAAGGATTGCCGCGATCGGCTGCCGGCAACATCCATCCAGGTGCTGACCAACGGCCGGGCGTTCGCCGACTCGCGGATCGTCGACGCCTGGAAAGAGATCGGCCACCCGAAACTGATGGCTGCCATTCCGGTCTACGCTTCGGTCGATCATATCCATGACTACGTCGTGCAGGCCAAGGGTGCGTTCGATGAGACGATCCTGGGCATCCTGAAACTCAAGGACCGGGGACAGCGCGTCGAAATCCGCGTCGTCCTGCACGCCTTGACCGCACCGATCATCGAAGACACTGCTCGGTGGATTTCCCGCAATCTGCCGTTCGTCGACCACGTCGCATTGATGGGGCTCGAAAACACGGGCTTTGCCATTGCAAACGATGCCATGCTCTGGATCGATCCCGTGGACTATGGCGACGAACTCGCGAGGGCCGTCGATCACTTGAGCGCCGCTGGCGTCAACGTATCGGTCTATAACCTTCCGAAATGTGTCCTTCCAAAGTCGGCCTGGCCGCATGCTCTCCAGTCGATATCGGACTGGAAGAATGGCTTTGTCGAAGAATGCGATCGATGTGACGAGAAGTACACTTGTAGCGGCTTCTTTACGACTGGACGTCCGCGGTTTAGCCGCGGCGTACGCGCGATCACTTCCCGACGAGATGAATTGACCGCCTTGGCGAAATAGCAGGCTGCGGAGCCAGGAGAACGAACATGAAGATCGGTATTCGGCTCATTGCTGCTGTGGTTGTATGCAGCATCTCCGTCGCTCCCGTGTTCGCAAAGACTGCGAAGGAGTGCACGGCGGAATGGCGTGCCGATAAGGCCGGGATGCAAGCCCGGGGCACAACCGAAAAAGCGTACGTTGAACAATGTAAAGGCGCAGCGGAGCCAACCGCTGTCGCGCCAAAGGCCAAACCGGTGGAGACGGCGCCGCCGTCAGCACCCAGGCAAGCGACAGCAACGGGATCGAAAACCGCCAAAGAGTGCACCGCCGAGTGGCGCGCTGATAAGGCCGCCATGCAAGCCCGCGGAGTGACCGAAAAAGCGTATGTGGAACAGTGCAAGGCGGGTGCGGCGCCAGCAGCTTCAGCCCCTCCGCCGCGGCCGAGCGTCGCGACGCCCTCCCCTGTGGCGCCGTCCCCCCCAACGAGGACCTCGTCTTCTCAGAAGACTGCCAAGGAATGCACGGCCGAATGGCGGGCCGACAAGGCCGGCATGCAAGCCCGCGGCGTCAAAGAGAGAGCCTATGTTGAGCAGTGCAGGGCCGGCGGCACGATGCCGAGTGCGACCGCTCCCGAATCCAAGCCAAGCCCCGCTGTGCCCCCGCCGAGTCGGCCCGCGCCATCCGCGACACAAGCTGCGCCAGCCCCTGCGCCGCAAAAGCCGGCCCCGACCACAACTGCGGCACCCGTACCCGCCCCAGCACCTCAACCTTCGGCTCCCGGAGACACCGCAACGCTGGAGGCGGGGCAGTTTGCTGATGAGGCCTCCGCAAAGGGCCGATGCCCGTCCGACACAGTCGTCTGGGTCAACCTGCCATCAAAGGTTTATCACTTCGCGGGAACGAAGAGCTACGGCACCACCAAGCGCGGTGCCTACATGTGCGAGAAAGAAGCTATCGCCGCTGAAGATCGCGCTTCGAAAACAGAAAAACGACCCTGAAGCAAACTCCAGCGGGTTCTGCATGAGGTCCTACATGTTTCGGGTTACCGTGCTCATCACAGCTTCTCTCGCCGGCGTCACCTGGGCGGCGGCGGAGACCATCGATGTCAAATATTACGGCAAGCTCGATCTATCGCCCTTCACCTGCACTGAAGTCTCGCGGAGCAGCTTCATCAACCGAGCGTGCTATGACAAGTCCCAGCAGTTCATGGTGGTGCAACTTAGGTCGATATATTACCCTTATTGCGAGCTGTCCCCAGCAACATTCGAGGCCTTCTTGGCAGCACCATCGATGGGGCAATTCTATAACGCCAACATCAAGGGCTCTGGCTCGGACGGCCCTTTTGACTGCCGTACACACCGCGCACCTAAATATTAGGCTCCCTTTCGGGGCACGCGCCGCGAGTCCGGAGGAATCGTTCTTGAGTTGCGCTCTGATCGAGACGTGGAGAGGCGCGAGTTATGGAAGGCATTGCAGTCCTGGCGCCAATTGCAGCGTTCTTGCCGTTTTTAGTTTCGCTAGGCGGCAGAGGCGGCGTGTGGAAATTTCTATCGTTTTTGTTTTGCTGTTTTTCCATCGCCGGCGCCGCATCGATTGTTGGCATCGGAGGAGGCGTCCTGGCGTGGATAGTAGCGTGGGTCTTTACGGCCGTCGCAGCCAGCGGGCGCAGAAACGAGGAGCTTTTTGCGAAATTGGAGCGCCGCTTGCTTGCGAAACAAGAAGCCGCGGTCGCAGCATCACCGGTTGAGCTATTGATACGACAGCATGAGCCGCGACAGCGGTTCGTTACGCCGAGACAGACTCTCGTCCTGGTGCTGGTATTCGGACTGGCTGCAGCATTGATTTTCTTCGGGATTAGTTCCGACCAAACTACGACGTCCTCCAACGACGCCGCCACCGAGAACACCAGCCGTACCGCCAGTGTCGGCGTCCCGTCAAAATCCTCCATTATCAACGCAAGCGTCGCAGGGCAGGCGAATAAGTCGCTCGAAGCGGTCATCATTGCTAGAGCGGACGGCAGCGCGTCTCCCGCAATTGTCGGCGTGACGAATCTTCCGGACGGCACAAAACTGCTGATCGGGCTGCGTCGCAAGGAGGCCAATTATTTCGCACAGGCACGTGCGATCGTGGGAGGTGGTCAATTCAGATCAGAGAGGTTCACCGCGCTTGGAAAGCCCTTGCCACCGGGCAACTACCGGCTGGAGATTACGATGCCGCTGGCAGCTATGCAAACTTCGGCCGTGCAGGATATCATAGGCAGGGACGGTGAGCGTTTGACGGGCAAGCTGGTCGAACGGTCCCCGCACGGCGTCATCCTGAATAGCGTGACTGCCATCAATGTTGGGGGGCCGCCCTCTCGCGCAGCCGACGAAGCGGCGCGACGAGATAGTGATGCAGCTATGGAAAAATGGCGGAGGGAAAGTTGTCAACAGACCTCACAAGATTTGGCGGGTAGCCGATCAATCGCTGAGTGCATAGCTAAACTGAGTCAGAACAACTAATTTTTCCGCAAATGGGCGTTACGACGGAGTGGGAGATACTCTACTCCCTCTAATACGATGATCGCACCTCCCCATGCCGTGGCGGCCTGGTGACCGCGAGAGAATTGGCGTCGACGCCGACGCCTTCTACGATCGTCGCAGCTCGACCGTCGGCCTCGGACTGGTTTGAGCGCGAGACTCAGACCAGCTTGCGAGCGCCAATCTTACTCTGCTGTACGCGATAGTTCGATGCTTCATCGACAAGCCTTTTGCTGGATACCATGGACAGTACAAAATCGGCGCTCCGAACCGCGCAAAGGAAGAAGATTCGTCTCGCAAAGCGGACCGGCGCGCTCCGCATCGTCAAATCCTGCGGCGGCTAGTCCCACCAGGGCAGAGACCATTCAAGGCCTCTAAGACCATGACAAAAACCGACAGCAACAATCGGCGCCGACTTGTCGAGTTCAAGGACGGCTGCCGCTATGGAAAATTCGGCAAAACGAAAGCCTATGAGTTGATCGCGCGGGAGCGGATTCGGGCCTACAAGATGGGAGGCAAGACACTCATCGATCTCGACAGCATCGATGAATATCATGCCTCGCTGCCACCGGTTGAATCACGGGCGATGATCTGAGCCGACTTTTGCACCGGCGAGGTCGCCCTCTCACGAAGCCGATCGAGCCGGTCGGCCCAATGCTGCATCAGGCGCACGCGTTCGCTCCAATACGCCGCCCGATTGTAGATGCCGCGGATCTTGTTCTTGTCACCCTTTGCAAGCTGGCGACGCACCACCTCGTCCCGGCGTCGTCTTTTCTTCTCATCCGTTTCGTGGGCAAGCTGAGCTTCCACCACGTCACCGTCGAAGACGCCTTCTTCATTGAGCAGGGTCGACGCGCTCGAACGAAAGCCATGCGCGCAATGGTCGCCACCGGGGCCGGTGTCATAGCCCATGATCCGCAACGCCTTGTTGATCGTGTTGTCCGACATCGGCACATCATCGTCATGCGAGAACAGATAGCGGCCGCGGCCGGTCAAGGGCCGCAGCTCGGCGAGCACGGCGAGGGCCTGTCGGGAGAGCGGCACCTCATGATCGTCCCGCATCTTCATTTTCGCAGCTGGGATGAGCCATATGTAATTCGCCTCGTCGAACTCGCTCCATTCCGCCAACCGTAGCTCTCCGGGCCGAACCATGGTCAAAGCGATCAGCTTGAGCGCGTAACGCACCAATCCTCCGTTCTTGGCGTCGTAGACCTCAATTCGTCGCATCAGATCGCCGACATCGTCCGGGTCGGTCAGCGCTGGGCGCGGGCTGCCTTTGGGCGCCCTGGTCAGGGCATGCTTCAAGTCGCGGGTGGGATCGCTGTCGCAATAGGCGGCACCGACGCCAAACTGGAACACGCGTGAGGCTGTCGATCGCAGCCGCCCAACGGTGTAGAACCGGCCCCGCGCCTCGACGCGGCGCAATGCTGTCAGCAACTCCGGCGGGGCAATCTCACAGAGAGGCCGGTCCCCGATCTCGCGATAGAGCCGATCGAGATTCCATCGCTCGCGCTTGATCGTCGCCTCGGCCTTGTTCTCCTTCTCGAGCTTCGTGGTTACCCACTCTTCTCCGACCGCCCGAAAGGTATGCCTGAGCTTTCCGTCTTCCCGTCGCTTGGCGTCACGCACGGCGACCGGGTCCTGCCCCTGGTCGAGCAGCTTTTCGGCGTCGTGGCGCTTGTCGCGCGCGGCCTTCAGCCCGACGCCGGGAAAGGTCCCAAACGACATGTTCTTGCGCCTACCGGCGTAGCGGTAGCGGTAGAGCCAGAGCTTGGTCCCATTGGGCCGGACCACGAGGCTGAGGCCCTGGCCGTCGGCAAGCGCGTATTCTTTTTCCGCTGGGGAGGCATTGCGGATCTTCGTGTCGCTAAGCTCATCCATGGGAAGGCCCCTCGCGATCGAGCTACGCTCCAGTGTACCCGGCCTTCCCAGTGTACCCACAGTGTACCCGAAAATGCCGGATGCTCCCGAACGGTCTCGAACCGTTTCGAGCGGTACTATAGCACGAAGAGGCTGATTTCAGGAGGGTTTTCGCCAATCGGCGAACGGTCGCGGACGAAAGAGAACGAGGCCGGAAGGGGGGATGGTGCCCAGGGGCGGAATCGAACCACCGACACTGCGATTTTCAGTCGCATGCTCTACCAACTGAGCTACCTGGGCAGGTCTCTTGCGGGCAAAAAAGCCCGGCGAGCCGGCGGGTTATAGTGGGACCGGACCGCGCTGTCTACCGCCCTGAGGGCAAGTTTTCACATTCCTTGTGCGGTTGCGCGGCGGCGCGGGACGCCCGTCCCGACCGGCCGGCCCCGCAGGGGCAAGATGATGAAAACACGGCGCTATTCGACGTCGTCCTCGTCGCCTTCGGCGGCCGGGATGACATAGGAGCCGCTGAGCCAGCGATGCAGGTCGACGTCGCGGCAGCGCGGCGAGCAGAACGGGCGGACGGCCTCGGCCGCGGGCCGGTTGCAGATCGGGCAGCGGCGGATGGGCTTGGCGGATTTCGAAGCGGGGGCGCTCCGGTGGGGCGATTCGTCTGACATCGGCGGCTATTTAATGGGCTGGACGCGCGGATGCACCCCCGCACGCGAATGGTCAGACGGCGACCGTGTTGAGCCAGCCGAAGCGGATCGGGAAACCCTCGCCGGCGAGCAGGGTCGTGGTCTCGTAGAGCGGCAGGCCGACGACGTTGGTGTAGGAGCCGACCATCTTGACCACGAACGAGCCGGCGATGCCCTGCACGGCATAGCCGCCGGCCTTCCCCCGCCATTCGCCGGAACCGATATAGGCCTGGATGTCGTCCTCGCTGAGCCGCTTGAAGCGGACGCGGGTCTCGACCAGGCGCTGGCGGAACGCCTCCTTCGGCGTCACCAGCGTGATCGCGGTGTAGACGCGGTGGTTGCGGCCCGACAGCAGCCGCAGGCACTGCGAGGCCTCGTCGACCAGATTGGCCTTCGGCAGAATGCGGCGGCCGACCGCGACCACCGTGTCGGCGGAGATGATGAACGACCCGCGCAGCTCGTCGTCGAGCTGGACGGATTTGAGCGCGGCATCGGCCTTGGCGCGGGCGAGGCGATTGGCGCAGGCGCGCGGCAGCTCGCCGCGCCTCGGCGTCTCGTCGACATCGGCCGGGCGCAGCGCGTCGGGCTCGATGCCGGCCTGGTTGAGCAGCGCCAGACGCCTGGGCGAACCGGATGCAAGAACGATTTTGGGACGGCCGAGCATGCTGATTTCGCTAGGGGATTCGGAAGCTGTGGGGCGGGCGCGCGGAACCTATCGGAAGGGCTGCCATTCCACAACCCGCGAGGCGTGCGACAAGGCCGAGACGGACCTGCTCTACGGCCTCAGTTTGAGCGGCGGACGACGTTGGTATTTCGGTTCGATGACACCAGCACGGGAACCGAGGCCGGTAACTCACAGCCCCGCCGGCCCGGGCTTGCCGAAACGCTTGCGAATCCGCGTGAACAGGCCGTCGCAGACTTCGCGATAGGCGGCGAGCTTCTGCTCGCGGTTGCCGTCGGCGCCGGTCGGATCGGGCGTCGGCCAATATTCGACGTCGGCGGCGATGGTACGGGTCAGCTCCAGCGCCTTGTGATGGGCCTCGGGAGACAGGGTGATGATGAGGTCGAAATTCAGCCCCTCCCAGTCCTCGAGCTCCTCGAAGGTCGTCGGCTTGTGCTGCGAGATGTCCTGGCCGAGCTCGGCCATCACCGACACTGCGAACGGGTCGAGCTCGCCCTTCTTGACGCCGGCGGAGCGGACATAGAGCGCCTGCGGATACATCTGGCGCAGCAGGCTCTCGGCCATCGGCGAGCGCACGCTGTTCTGGCCGCAGGCGAACAGCACCGCCTGCGGCTGGCGCGCGCGCGGCGGCACCTCGGCCATGCGCCTAGGCGCCCTCGGCCGCGAAGGTGGCCGGGCCCGGCAGCAGGCGATGACGCAGCGCGGACGGCATCACTGGCCCTCGCCCTTCCAGTGCAGCACGGTGATCAGGGTGAACAGCCGGCGCGAAGTCTCGAAATCGACCCGCACCTTGCCCTTCAGCCGCTCCTGCAGGGTGCGCGAGCCCTCGTCATGGATGCCGCGGCGGCCCATGTCGATGGCCTCGATCTTGTCGGGCGTCGCGGTGCGGATCGCCTGGTAGTAGCTGTCGCAGATCATGAAATAGTCCTTCACGATCCGTCGGAACGGCGACAGCGACAACAGATGCGTCACGACAGGCGTGCCGTCCTCGCGGCGGATGTCGAACATCAGCCGGTTGGCGGTGATGCCGAGATGCAGGGTGAACGGACCGGCGCCGTCGGCACCTTCGGGCGCGAACAGATTCTCCTCGACGAGGTCGTAGATCGCAATCGCCCGCTCATGCTCGATGTCCGGACCGGAGCGGCCGATCGACTCCTCGTCGAGCGTCACCGCCACGATGCGATTGGTCCGGTCGTCGCCTGGCGGGTGCTGGGTCATGGCAGGTTGAGGCGTATTCCCACGGAGCGTGAATGGGCGTCGAGACCCTCGGCCTTGCCCAGAGTCATCGCCGCTGGCCCCAGCGCGCGCAACTGCTCGGGGCCGCATTTCAACAGCGACGTGCGCTTCATGAAGTCGAGCACGCCGAGGCCCGAGGAGAACCGCGCCGAGCGCGCGGTCGGCAGCACGTGATTGGAGCCGCCGACATAGTCGCCGATCGCCTCCGGCGTGTGCGCACCGAGGAAGATGGCGCCGGCATTGCGGACCTTGGCCGCGAACGCGTCGGGATCGGCCGTCATGATCTCCAGGTGCTCGGCGGCGATGGCGTCCGCCAGCGGCACCGCCTGGTCGAGATGCTCGACCTCGATGATGGCGCCGAAATCGGCCCACGACGCGCCGGCGATCGACGCGCGCGGCAACGTCTTGAGCTGGCCTTCGACGGCGCGGGCGACATCATCGGCGAGGCGGCGGCTATCGGTGATCAGGATCGACTGCGCGCTGGCGTCGTGCTCGGCCTGCGCGAGCAGATCGGCGGCGATCCAGTCGGCATTGCCGCTGTCGTCGGCGATGACCAGCACCTCGGAGGGGCCGGCGATCATGTCGATGCCGACCTTGCCGAACACCAGCCGCTTGGCGGCGGCGACATAGGCATTGCCGGGGCCGACGATCTTGGCGACGGGAGCGATCGTCGCGGTGCCATGCGCCAGCGCCGCCACGGCCTGGGCGCCGCCGACGCGGTAGATCTCGGAGACGCCGCCGAGATGGGCGGCGGCCAAGACCAGCGGATTGAGCCTGCCGTCCGGCGCCGGCACCACCATCACGAGGCGCGCGACGCCTGCGACCTTGGCCGGAATGGCGTTCATCAGCACCGAGGACGGATAGGCCGCAGTGCCACCCGGCACATAGAGCCCTGCCGATTCGATCGCGCTCCAACGCCAGCCGAGCTCGACGCCGGCTTCATCGGTGAAGCGCTGGTCCTGCGGCAGCTGCTTGAGATGAAAGGCTTCGATGCGGTCGCGGGCGAATTTCAGCGCGTCCAACGTGGCCGTATCGCAGGCCTTGAAGGCGGCCTCGATCTCGGCAGGCTTGACGCGCAACGAGGAGGCGTCGAGCTCCAGCCGGTCGAACTTGCGCGTTGCCTCGAGCAGCGCCGCATCGCCGCGCCGGGCGACGTCGTCGACGATGGCGCGCGCGGCGGCTTCGACGTCGGCGGAGGTCTCGCGCTTGGCGGCGAGAAACTGCCGAAACTGAGTGTCGAAATCGGTGCTGGCGCGGGACAGGCGAATGGGCATCTCTGGCACTTTCCGAAGGGGTGGCTGCCCCCGACCCCCTGCTCAATGGCGCGGCAGCGCGGGGCCGTCAACCCTTTGAACAGGCGCCTACCGGGTCAGCGGCGGACCGCCATCGATATCGCTGGTGCCGAGATCGTCCTCGCCAAGATCGGTCAGCTCGCATTCCAGACATTCGACATCGAGCCGCAATGCGCCGCCATGGGAGAACAGCAGCAGCGCGCTGCCGGCGGGCGGCTCGGCGCCGGCATGGAATTCGATGCCGATCAGCTCCAGCACAGTATCGGGCGCATCGACCTCGATCCGCCGCGACTTGCAGGCCAGCACCCGGTCGAACCGCAACGCCGCGAGCAGCCGGCGCGGCTCGCTCTCGCCATGCAGCGCCTGGTCCCAGTCGAGCCGGTTCATGCCGATCACAAGCCGCTTCTCGGCCTGGCGCCAGATGATGTCGGCCGCCTGCACCCGCGCATCCTGCACATGGGCCGAGATCACGGCGAGATCGTCGGCATCGAGCGCGATCAGTTTGAGCCGGTCGGTCACGGTCTCATCCTCTTGGCAGCGCCCTCACTCGCGGATGCGCTCGATCGTGGCGCCGCAGGCCTTCAGCTTGTCCTCCAGCCGCTCGAAGCCGCGATCGAGATGATAGACGCGATTGATCATGGTTTCGCCTTCCGCGGCAAGCCCGGCAATCACCAGCGACACCGAGGCGCGCAGATCGGTCGCCATCACAGGCGCGCCACGCAAGCTCGAGGTGCCCTCGATCCGAGCGGTCTCGCCATCGAGACTGATCCGCGCGCCGAACCGCGCGAGTTCCTGCACATGCATGAAACGGTTCTCGAAGATGGTCTCGGTGATCGCCGAGGCGCCCTGCGCGCAGACCATCAGCGCCATCAGCTGGGCCTGCAGGTCGGTCGGAAAGCCGGGGAACGGCGCGGTCGTCACCTGCACCGGGCGGATGCCGTGGCCGTTTCTGACGACGCGGATGCCCTCGGCGTCGCTCGTGATCTCGGCGCCCGCCTCGATCAGCACGTCGAGCGCGGACTGCAACAGCTCCGGCCGCGCGCCGGCGAGCCGGACATCGCCGCCGGTCATCGCCGCGGCGATCGCATAGGTGCCGGCCTCGATGCGGTCGGGCAGCACGGTGTGACGCGCGCCGTGCAGAGAAACGACGCCCTCGATCTCGATGCGTGGCGTGCCGGCGCCGGTGATGCGCGCGCCCATCTTGTTGAGGCAGTCCGCGAGATCGGTGATCTCCGGCTCGCAGGCGGCGTTGGTGATGACGGTCGTGCCCTTGGCGAGGCTCGCGGCCATGACCGCGACATGGGTGCCGCCGACGGTGACCTTGGGGAAATCGATCGTGCCGCCGCGCAGGCCGCCCGGCGCCTTGGCGACCACGTAGCCGGCGTCGATGTCGATATTGGCGCCGAGCTTTTCCAGCGCCATGATCAGGAGATCGACCGGACGGGTGCCGATCGCGCAGCCGCCGGGCAGGGACACCCGCGCCTCGTGCATGCGCGCCAGCAGCGGCGCGATCACCCAGAAGCTGGCGCGCATCCGCGACACCAGCTCATACGGCGCCGTGGTGTCGATGATGTTGGCCGCCGAGATCTGCAGCGTCTGGCCCTGGTACTGGCCATCGCCGGGACGCTTGCCGACCGACATGATGTCCACGCCGTGATTGCCGAGAATGCGCTGAAGCTGCGCGACGTCGGCAAGGCGCGGGACGTTGTCCAGGATCAGCGTCTCCGGCGTCAAAAGACCCGCGATCATCAGCGGCAGGGCGGCGTTCTTCGCGCCCGAAATCGGGATGGTGCCGCGAAGCGGGTTGCCGCCGACGATGCGAATGCGATCCATGCTGGTCCTGTGGGGCTGGCCGGGAAATTGGGCTAAGGTCGGCGCAACAGGACCGACATTACGGCGATTTGATGGGTTCGCAACGGCAGGTCGCATCGCCGGGGAATTCATCCCCTGACGGTGCGGCCCGCCGCGGCGGGAACGCGCGAATCAGACCGGCGGGACCAGCGCATCGGCCAGAAACCCGTGCAGCGCGGCGACGACCTGGGCGCCCTCGCCGATGGCGCCGCCGACGCGCTTGACCGAGCCGGAGCGGACGTCGCCGACCGCATAGACGCCGGGCACCGAGGTCTCCAGCGGCGACACCATCCGCCCGGCATTCTGCTCCGACTGCGCGCCGGTGACGACGAAGCCGGCGCGGTCGAGCGTGATGCCGCAGCCGTCGAGCCAGCCGGTGGCGGGATCGGCGCCGACGAACAGAAAGAGATTGCTGATGTCAGCGGGCGTCTCTTCGCCGGACAGCCGGCTCTTCAGGGTGATGCGTTCGAGGCCCGTGTCGGCCCCGCCATCGAGCGCGACGACCTCGGTATTGAACAACAGCTCGATGTTCGGCGTCGCCTCGATGCGCTCGATGAGATAGCGCGACATCGACGCGGCAAGCCCGCCGCCGCGGATGATCATCCGCACCTTCTTGACGTGCCCCGACAGAAACACCGCGGCCTGGCCGGCGGAGTTGCCGCCGCCGACCAGCGCAACCTCCTGTCCCGCGCACAGCCGCGCCTCGATCGGCGAGGCCCAGTACCACACGCCGCGGCCCTCGAACTCCTTGAGCCGGGCAAGGTCAGGCCGGCGATAGCGCGCGCCGCTGGCGACCACCACCGAGCGCGCCCGCACCTCGTCGCCGCCCTCGAGCGCCAGCACGAAGGCGCCGGCCTTGCGCTCGCAGTCGAGCGCATTGACCGACACCGGGATCATGATCTCGGCGCCGAACTTCTGCGCCTGGTTGAAGGCGCGCGCGGTCAGCGCGAGACCGGTGATGCCGGTCGGGAAGCCGAAATAGTTCTCGATGCGGGCGCTGGCGCCGGCCTGGCCGCCGAACGCACGCGAATCCAGCACCGCCACCGACAGACCTTCGGAGGCGCCATACACCGCGGTGGCCAGGCCCGCTGGCCCGCAGCCGACGACCGCGACATCGTAGATCTTCTCGCCGCGCGGACCACCGATCATGCCGACGGCACGCGCCAGCTCGGTCTCGCTGGGATTGCGCAGCACGCTGCCGTCGGACACCACCACCAGCGGCAGCTCGGCCGGCGTCGGCGAATAGCGCGCGATCAGATCGGCCGCGTCGTGATCATCAGCGGGATCGAGCAGATGGTGCGGAAAGCCGTTGCGAGTAAGAAAGCTCTGCAGCCGCGCGATCGCAGCCGATTGCGGCGGGCCGATCATGACCGGGCCGCCGGCGCCGCCCTGGATCAGGTTGACCCGGCGCAGGATCAGCGCCCGCATGATGCGCTCGCCGAGCTCGGCCTCGGCGATCAGCAGCGCGCGCAGCCGTTCGGGACGAATCAGGATGACCTCGACGTCGCCCTCGGCATGGCCGTCGACCAGCGCGACGCGGCCGGAGAGCTGGGCGATCTCGGCCAAAAACTGCCCTGGCCCCTGGTCGATCACCGGCGTGACGTGACCGAGGCCGTCACGCTGGGTGATCGCGACATGGCCTTTGAGAATCACGAACATGCCGGGGCCGGGCTTGCCGGTCTCGAACAGCAGCTCGCCGTCGCGATAGGTCTGGATCTCGCCGAAGCCGCGCAGACGCGCGATCTCCTGGGGCGTCAGCTCTGGAAAGGTCTGCTCAAAGCGGGGCAGCGTCTTCGCCAGCTCCGCCCGCTGTGCCCCTGCCTCCACCGTCATCCCTTCATCCGCTGCCATCACGCCCACCCCGCTTGCAATCTGCTCAACGCTTCGAATCGTCCGGACCGCCGGCAGCGGCCTCGTCCGAGCCGCCCTCCTCGGCCGTCACCGCCTGGCTGCGCTCGCGGCTCTGCGCCTTGCGCCGCTTCAGGTTCTCGCGCAGCGCCTGCTTCAGCCGCTCCTCGCGCGCGCCCTTCGGCGCCGCCTTCCCGGTCTTATCCGTCATCCCCTTCCCCCGGTCACCCGATACCAGAGGCACAATTGGGGCCCCAGATGCGAAAGCCAAGAGGCGTTGGCGACGCAGACGCTAGGTTCCGCCCGACCGGCCGTCGCCTGCCCGGATGGGGAGTTGCCGGCGCGACCCGGGCATTGGGGACGCCAAGGGCGGCCAACCGCGAGAATCCACCGTGAACGGGTGATTTCGGTCCGATTTCGGAGGTCTTTCGCTCCCTTTCGATGCATCACGCTGACGTCTTTCCCCGAAAACCGGACGAGCCGCGCTTGCGCAGGCGGGGACCTTGTGGCAAGAACCGCCCGCGTTCGGTCGCGGCCTTCGGGCCGGTCCCGCCAGTCCCTTTGCTGCCGTAGCTCAGTGGTAGAGCACTCCCTTGGTAAGGGAGAGGTCGACAGTTCAATCCTGTCCGGCAGCACCAGGGCATTCTTCCCCAAACATGATCTTTGGCGACGCCTCGGGACCGCAGGCCACGCACAGATGCGCGTCATCGGCCTCGCGGCGCAATTTGCGTCCGAGCTCTGCTGCAGCACCGCCCTCTCCGGAAATCGAGGGCGCAGGGAAGGCCGGGCGCTGGCCGCGCCCGTGGCCCGCCTGCGGAAAAAAATGCAGGCGGCAGGTACCACAGGTCTGGCCGAACACACCCGGCCCTCCCTGCGCAATGGGCTTACGATTTATACGCGCTCTCCCTGGGGACCGGGCTTGTTTGTCCCCATCACCCGCGATGCACTGACGCACATCAGCGAGCTTGACCTCAGCATCGGGAGGCCAGGACCACGCGACTTCACCGTCCGTATCGAAGTTGTTCGTCCGCTCGCGAATGCGCGCTGCAACTCCGACCCGGCCACCGCATCCCACACCCAACGCTCGTGACGACTCGCGAACGCCCCTCTTTCGATGAGCACGGGACGGCCGGAAATGTGCAGGTGATTTGCCCGACGACACAAGGGGAATTGTTGCGGCAAACTAGCACGACGGGCAGTTTGGGCATGGCCGGCATGCGGGAGCTTTGTTGTTTGGTGCAGCGTCACCGTAATCCCGCTCGCCCGAGCTTGAGGTGGCCATGCTCCCGTAAACTCGACGCACATCAGCATGCCTCTCAAGCTGATCTGACCTTAAGGTCGCTATCGCGGTCGACGCCAACCTCAGGAGCTTGACAAGAGCTAGGCGCTGGCGGCGTCGGCGTTTCGCCTCCAGTTTCGAGCGAATCGTGCGCAGACGTTTCGGCTTCATCGGGAGCTGAATTATCAGTAGATGCCTCACCCTTGCTCGACGATGAGTTGGTTGCTCGAAAACGACGCAGCTCTTCTTCATCGGCGGCGGCAAGCATTCGTTCTCTTTCCTCTATTTCTTTGCGAGCATCAGCCAAGTCCTTCTTGGCAAGATCACCTCCGCCAATTATGCCGCCCAAAATGCCGAGCATAAGAAAACCGACGCCGATGGAGTTCACCGCATTGTCCGAGAGAGCAAATAGGTACTTTGAACCAAATGCTATTCCGGCGCCGATAATCCCGATCATCGGGGTCGTAATCATTATTGCGAAGGCGACATTACCAAAAGCAATATCGAAAGATCTTTTAAAGCCGACCCCTTTACTGAGATATGCTTCATTGATTTGCGCGTCGACGTGACGCTGTAACGGAAGAAAGTTCGCCTTTGCTTCCCGAGCTAGTTTCAGAAGTTCGAGATCACGCTTCAGGCGATCAACGGATCGCGGCATTAGCTTATAGGCCAACCCCACCACGGCTGAGGCGACGCCGGTCAAGACAGAGAAAGTTTGAAGGTCAAAGTTCATAATCCCCTCCTTTGCCCACAGGAATCCTGCGAGCATCTATCGGCCCACCGGGGGACGATGGACGGAATCAGCAGTGAATTGATCATCACTTGTTTCGTCCGATGGACATAGCCGAACAAAAAAATTTGGAAAACTTTTGAGACGATAGCGAGAGTTGTGGCGGCCGAAATTTCCCCCGGTGGGCTACCCTGTTCGCTTTAACTTTGGACGGGCCTACGTGAGCCCCAGCCGATTGGATCCGCTCTGCATAGGCATCATGTAGGCCGCCGCTCGTGCGGGAGGCGATCGCCAATCTGCAACAGCCCCGAGCGAGCGCTCATATGGGTACGCTCCAGCGAGCAGACCCACAAAAGCAAAAGAACCTCGGCGCGGCGCTGCCTAGGGCGGCGTCATTCATGACACGCCTCCTTGTCACAGCTCAGCCCGGTGGCGTTCGCACGCCGAAGCTCGTGCTCGGCTTCGTGGCCGAGCCAGAGAGGGAGATGACGCGGCTCGTCACCGAGACGCGCGTCTACTGTCCCGGCCGCACATCCTTCTTCATGCTCCCGCCGTACTGGCTCGTGATCCGGCCGGTGAGCGGCCTCATCCGCCGGCGTATGCTCGGCGCCATCAGGCGGATGACGGAAAGACGGAGGATGGATCGGGGCACAGCCGGGATTTGAGCCGACTTGTTGACTCCTATATTCCATCATGGAGCTTACCGACCGCAGGGAGCGAGAGATGGTGAGTCCGGAGCTGGCGGCACGATGGACGGCGGTCAGAGCCTCGCTCGGGCGGGCACAGACAGCGCTGCCAGCGCCTCCGCTCCGGCACGTGCAGGCCTGCGCCAAGCTGTACGAGGACTTCGCCGAATATCTCGAGCACAATGAGCTCGCGCTTGCGCTCGACGCACTCATGGAGCTCGGCCGCCTCACCACGCCGCCCGGCGGATTCTGGCGCGACCTGGAGCGCGCCGCCGAAATCATGAACCTCGACGATCGGATTCTGGCCTTGCGAGAGGCGTTCCGTGCGGCACCGATGTCGCAGGACGACGCGTCGTCCGGCGGTCCATAGCTCGATCACACCCGGGGAATCGCGACCCTGCACGTCGCTTGCGGGCTTCGCGGCCGCACAGCGGAGGGACATCGGGGCACGAGCCCCGATGCTGACATGCGCGGATTGTCTTCTGCAATGGCCCGCGGGCCCAATGGGCGGCGGGCTGATCGCGGAAGCCCGGCCGGCTAGCCAATCGACGCCTGTGCAGGTGATCGATCGGCCTCGACGGAGCCGCCGCAGCCTCTGATGGGTTACGCCGCCCGCACCGAATCGAGGAAGCGGCTGACCTCGTCGCGGAGGCGGCTGCTCTGGCCGGAGAGCGACTTCGCGGCGGACAACACCTGCGACGAGGCCGAGCCGGTGTCGTCGGCGCCCTGCCGGACGCTGGCGATGTTGGCCGACACCTGCTGGGTGCCGTGCGCCGCCTGCTGGACGTTGCGGGAGATCTCGCGCGTCGCCGAGCTCTGCTCCTCGACGGCCGAGGCGATGGCCGAGGCGATCTCCGACATCCGGGCGATGGTTTCGCCGATCTCCTTGATCGAGCCGACCGACTCCTGGGTCGCCGCCTGGATGCCGCCGATCTGCTGGCCGATCTCGCCGGTCGCCTTGGCGGTCTGCTCGGCCAGCGCCTTCACCTCCGAGGCGACCACCGCGAAGCCGCGTCCGGCCTCGCCGGCGCGGGCGGCCTCGATGGTGGCGTTGAGCGCGAGCAGGTTGGTCTGGCCTGCGATCGCGTTGATCAGCTCGACGACGTCGCCGATCCGCGCCGCCGCCTTGGCGAGCTCCGCGACGTTGTCGTTGGTCTTGCGCGCCTGCGCCAGCGCCTCGTTGGCGATGCGCGCGGAGTCCTGCACCTGGCGGCTGATCTCGGTGACCGACGAGCTCATCTCCTCGGCGGCCGCGGCGACCGAATGCACGTTGGTCGAGGCTTCCTCGGAGGCCGATGCGACCACGGTGGCGAGCTCCAGCGAGCGACCCGCCGTCGTCGTCAGCGATGAGGCCGAGCGTTCCAGATCGGCCGACGCCGACGACACGACGCCGACGACCTCGCCGATCGCCATCTCGAACTCGCGGGTGAAGCGCTCGACGCGCTGGCCGCGCTCGATCTTGGCCTGCGCGTCGGCTGCGGCCGCCTGCTCGGCGCGCTTCTTCTCGAGCAGCGCCTCCTTGAACGTCTGCAGCGAGCCGGCCATCGCGGCGATCTCGTCGTCGCGATTGATCGTCGGAATCGTCACGTCGTCATTGCCGGCCGCCATCTGGCCGATCAGGCCGGTCAGGTTCACGATCGGGTTGATCACGCGGCGGCGCAGCAGCATGGTGACGAACACGAGAATGCCGGCGAGGGCAACGACCACCGCCGTCGCCAGCGCGAGCATCAGATAGGCTGCATCGCGCGCCGCGACGGCGCGGTCGCGCGCCTCGGCGATCGCGGCGTCGCGCACGACGAAGAACTTCTGCACGGCCGGGACGACCGCATCGGCCAGGGTGTCAGCGGTGAGTGCGTAGTTGAGATCGCCGAGCCCGGCGGCGATGTCCTTGTCGACGATCGGAACGGCGCGTCCGAAATAGGCCTCCCGGGCGTCCTTGAAGGCCGTGAGCAGGCGCTCCGGATTGCCGAGCTGGTCGATGCCGGCCTCCAGGCGCTCGCGGTCGACCTCGGTGCGGCCCTGGGCGCGATCCATCGCCGCCTTCTCGGCCGGAGCCACGGCGCGGCGGGCGCTGAGCGCCGGCGACAGCGCGGCGGCACGACCGCCGGCGGTCACGCGCAGGTCTTGCGCCGTGCGGGCCACGTCGAGCAGCGTCGTCAGCGACGCGTCGGCATTGGCGATGCGGTTCTGCAGACGGTTCAGAATCGGCTCGATCGCAAGAGCCACCTGGGTGACCCCGGGGAGAAAGCTCTTGATCGCAGCCGGGTCGCGCGCGCTCAGCGGCGCGGTCAGCGTGGGGTCCACCTTGGCAAGAATCTCGGACAGCTTGGACGACGCCTGGTCCAGGCTGCGGGTGATCGCCTCGCTGTCGGACACGCTCGTCAACTGTGCGCGCGCTTTCGCGAAGGACGCCTCGGACGACTGCCTGATCTTGCGCACGCCTTCGAGCTGCGCGGGGGTTGCGGGACCTTCCTGGAAGATCGGCGTGATGTAGGGCGCGCGGTGACCCACGACATCCTGCGCGAACAGCAGCACCGCGCCGAAGGCCTCGACGGTCTTGATCGCTTCGGCCTTGTCGCTGACCGCCTTCACCTGCTCGATCACGACTTGTGCAGCAGGGAGGACGGCCAAAGCCGTCACGGAAAGCATCGAAATTGCAAAAAGTCGGCCGATTTTCATCATTGCCCCCGGATTACGCGGGCCCACGCTAGGTTCCTTATGATTAAGGTTGTGCTTAAATCGAATCCCGTATTTCAACGGGGGCTGGCCCCAGCGCATGTGCACCAGGCCATCTGAGCGGGGCTGCTGTTCGAGCCGCGAGCGGACCGAGCGCCCGGCCCGCCCCGCCTACAAATCAAAATTCGTCGGCAGCATCACGACGTCGCGGATGGTCATGCCGCGCGGACGGGTCAGCATGAACAGCACGACGTCGGCGACTTCGCCCGGCTCCAGCAGGCTGCCGGACTCGCGCGCCTCCTTCAGCTTCTCGGCCGGCCAGTCCGCGATCAGCGCGGTCACCACCGGACCCGGCGAGATCGCGCCGACGCGGATGCCGTGCTTGAACACCTGGCGGCGCACCGTCTGCACGAAGCAGTCGATCGCCCATTTCGACGACGCATAGACCGGCTCCCACGGCGTCGGGTAATGCGCCGCGAGCGAGCTGGTGACGATGATGTCGCCCGTCCCGCGCGCGATCATGTGCGGGAGAGCGTCGCGCACATTCTTCATCACGACGTTGACGTTGAGGTTCAGCATGCGGTCGATCGCGTCGGTCCTGGCGTCGACGAGATCGCCGCCGAGATAGCTGCCGGCATTGGCGTGGAGGATGTCGAGCCGGCCGGCCGCATCGAGGACGCGCGGCAGCAGGGTGGCGCAATCCGTGGGATCGAGCAGGTCGATGACCACGGGGATCACGGCGTCGCCGTGCCGCGCGCGCAGGCTCGCCAGCGCCGCGGCGTCGCGATCGATCATGACGACGCGCGCGCCGGCCGCCAGCATCGCTGCGCTGCTGGCCAGCCCGATGCCCGACGCCGCGCCGGTGACCGCCGCCACCTTGCCTTCCAGTTCCCTGCCCATCATCTCCTCCTTGTCCGGCCAGACTACAGCAAATCGCGCAGCGCTACCGTACCGCGTTTGGACCCATCGCAATCCCTGCGCGTTGCATCCCGACCGCATCACCCGTGAAGAGCCCGATGGAGACGATCGAAGCCTATCTCGCCCGCAAGCATCAGGAGCTGCAGCTCCTGAACGGCTGCCTGCGGAGACCGCATGCGCTGCCGGCGCCGCGCGCCGTGATGGAGGTCATCCGGCGCAAGTTTCAGCTCACGGCCGCGCTGAAGGCGGAGCACGCGCTGGGCGACTGGAGCGCGACGGAGACGGCCTGGGCGGATGCCGCCGATCATCGCGCCGGCCCGTTCGCCTTCAGCTACGACTATCAGCGCGCCGATCTCGACGTGCGCGGGCCGTCGTTCTATGCGGCGGGCGAGAGCCGTCATGACACGATCTACACCATCTCCGGCATGGCGGCGATCGCGGCGCTGCTGCTGGCGACGCGGCCCGTTCTCGGCAGCACGGCGGACCTGCTGATGCTGCCGGGCTCCTATGGCGAGACCCAGGAGCTGGTCGCGGCGCACGCGCGGCATCTGCGCCCGATGACGCTGGCCCGCGACCTTGCCGACGCGCTGGCGCAGCCCTCGCCGGCGCCGCAGCTGCTGCTGATCGATTCCAGCGCGACCGCGCCGCGCTTCGAAGCCGCACTGAGTTGCGACCGCCCGGCGATCGATCTCCTGATCTTCGACACCACCTGCTTTGCCAATGGCTCCGGCCGCATTCGCCGCGTGCTGGCCTGGGCGCGGCGCTGGGACGTGCCGGTCGTGATGGTGCGCAGCCACACCAAGCTCGACTCGCTCGGCGCCGAGTACGGCCGGCTTGGCTCGGTCGCTTTCAGCTATTGGACCAATGCCGGCTCTGCAAGCCGCGTTGCGCTTCAGACGCTGCCGGACGAGACGCGCAACGCCGTCAGGCTGCTCGGCGGCGCCGCGCTGCCGGCGCATTTCCCGCCTTATGTCGGCCTGCCCGCCTATCGCGAGCTGACCGCGCGCCGCGTCGCCGCCATCCTGCGCAACAGCCGGCGCGCGCGGCGCCAATTCGCAACGACGCTTCCCGAACTGACCGCGGAGCTCGACTTCGCGCACGGCCTCTACGTCACGCTGGCGGGCCGCGCGCCTCTGGACGAGGCCACCGCGCGGCAAGCCGCAACCGCCATGAGTGATGATCTGCGGCGCGCCGGGCTGCCGATCCGCCACGCCGGCAGCTTCGGCTTCGATTTCGCTGCGACGGAATGGTTTCACGACGCCACCACGGATCGCTACAGCGTGCGCGTCGCCGTGCCCGACCTGCCGACCGCGATCTGGGACGAACTGACGGACGCCATCGCCGCGTGGTGGTTCGCGCATCAGGGGCGATCCGCGGCGGCGTGACCGCTGCACCATGGCACGCGCCTTGCCGCCTCAACGGCAAACCTATCATGCCGCAAGGGGGGTCCAATGAGCAGCTCGGATTTCGATGTCACACGCCGCCACGTCGTGCTCGGCGCCACCGCACTCAGTGCACTGGCACCGCGCATCGCTTTGGCGCAGGGATTCGGGGCAACGCCTCGCGCCGCTCGCAAGTGACCGGACCCGCTTCGGGAGGAGGGACCAACGGTCCGTCAACTCACAGCCACCCGCGCCGCCTGAACTGCCAATACAGCACGCTGCAGACAGTGGCGATGAAGCCGAGCACCGCGTAGTAGCCGTATTGCCATTTCAGCTCCGGCATGTGCTCGAAGTTCATGCCGTAGATGCCGGCGACCGCGGTCGGCACCGCAAGGATCGCGGCCCAGGCCGTGAGCCGACGGGCGATGTCGGTCTGCTGCGCCTGGCCGGCCATCATGCTGGCCTCGAACACGAAGGCGAGGATCTCGCGCAGGGAATCCGCATCCTCCTCGGCGCGCTTGGCGTGGTCGAGGACGTCGCGAAACAGCGGCGCCATCTCGGCATCGATCGCGACGTTGTCGACGTGCTCGAGCCGCTTGCAGACGTCGACCACCGGGCCGACGGCGCGGCGCAGCCGCAGCAGGTCGCGCCGCAGGCGATACAGAAGGTCGACCTCGTGGCGCGCGAGCGGCCGCTGCAGCACGACCTCCTCCAGCGTCTCGACCTCCGCCATGATGCTCTCGGTCACCGGGCGGTAGTTGTCGACGATGAAATCGAGGATCGCATAGAGGATGTAGTCCTCGCCCTTGGCGAGCGAGCCGGGACAGCTCTCGCAGCGCTCGCGCACCGCGCCATAGGAGGTCGAGGCGCCGTGGCGCACCGAGACGACGAAGCCGGGGCCGACGAAGACGTGGGTCTCGCCGAACACGATGTGCTCCTTGACGAGCTGCGCGGTGCGGGCGACCACGAACAGCGCATCGCCGTAGCGTTCGACCTTGGGCTGCTGATGCGCCTTCGACGCATCCTCGATCGCGAGCTCGTGCAGTCCGAACTGCTCGGCCACGCGCTGCAGCAGCGCAGCATCAGGCTCATGCAGCCCGATCCACACCACATGGCCCGGCCGCCTGCTCCAGGCGCCGGCCTCCTCGATGGCGATGTCGGCGACGCGGCGGCCATCGGCATAGACGCTGGCCGCGACCACGCCGGGCTCGCGCGACGCGCCGCGCGTGGGCACGGCCGGCGCATCGGCCGCTGTCTGCATCGTGACGGGACGCATGGCTGAATCTCCGCTTTCCGGGCCGACTTTCGACGCGAGGAGTCGCCGGGTCAAGCGTCGCATCAGGTCACGCCGGTCGGGCCGTCGAGCAACTGCCTGACGCGGCGGACCAGATCGGTGCGGCGGTACGGCTTGTTGATGATCTCGAACTCGCCGATGTTGGCATCGGCGCGCTCGACCGCAGCATCGGAATAGCCGGTGGTGAGCAGCACGTTCAATTTCGGCTGGCGCCTGCGCGCCTCACGCGCCAGCACGGTGCCGTTCATGCCGCCGGGCATCACGAGATCGGTGAACAGCAAATCGAAGCGGGCCTCCGAATCCAGCAGCTCGAGCGCGGCATGCGCATTGGCGGCGACCTCGATGCGATAGCCGAAATCCTCCAGGATCGAGCGCGCGAGCTCGGCCACGTCCGGACGATCCTCGACGATCAGAATGCGCTCGCTGCCCGACCGCTCCATCGCCATCTGCGTCCGGATCGAGGGCGCGGCGATCGCCTGCTCGGTCGCCGGAAACAGCAGCTGCACGGTCGTGCCGAGCCCGACCTCGCTGTAGATATAGGTGCTGCCGCCGGACTGCCGCGTGAAGCCGTAGACCATCGCGAGGCCGAGCCCGGTGCCCTTGCCCTCCTCCTTGGTGGTGAAGAACGGCTCGGCGACCCGCGCGAGAACATGGTGCGGAATGCCGACGCCGTCGTCGGACACTTTCAGCGCGACATAGCGCCCGCCCTTGGGCACGCCGAACTGCACGATGTCCTCCTCCGCGATCTCCTTGTTCTCGGTGCGGATGGTCAACGTGCCGCCGTGCGGCATCGCATCGCGCGCGTTGACGAACAGATTGAGCAGCGCGACCTCCGCCTGGGTCTGGTCGACGCGGCTGTTCCACAGGCCCGGCTGCGCCTTGACGACGATGCGCACGCTGTCGCCGAGCGTGTGGCGCGCCATCTGCACCATGGTCTCGATCATGTTGTTGAGGTTGATCGGCCGGCTGTCGAGCCGCTGCTTGCGCGCGAACGACAATAGCTGCTGCGTCAAGGTCGCGGCCCGGTTGGCGGCCGTGCGGATGTTCTCGACGGCGCGGCGGTGCCGCGGGGCCAGTTCGGCGACGGCGCCCTGCAGCGTCTCGGTGTAGCCGATGATGACCTGCAGGATGTTGTTGAAGTCGTGCGCAATGCCGCCGGTGAGCTGGCCGATCGCCTCCATCTTCTGCGACTGCACCAGCGCGCTCTCGGCGTCGCGGCGGCGCGACACGTCGAGCTGCGAGCCGAAATAATACACCAGCTCGCCGTCGCGGTTGTAGACCGGGCTGACGAACAGCGCATTCCAGAACGAAGCACCATTCTTGCGATAATTGAGGATCTCCACCGCGATGTCCTGGCGGTTGGCGATCGCCGTGCGGATCGCTGCAATGGTGTCGCGGTCGGTGTCCGGCCCCTGCAGGAAACGGCAATTGGTGCCGACGATCTCGGAGATCTCGTAGCCGGTCATTTCCAGGAACGCCCGGTTGGCGAACAGAATGGGATTGTCGTTCTGGCGCGGATCGGTGACGATCATCGGCATCCGTGTGGTCTCGACGGCCGCGAAGAAGATGTCGTGGCGCTCCGACGACAGATCGGATGCATCGCCGCTGTCGACGACCGCGCGATCGCGCTGCGGCTTGTGTTCCAACATGCTTCCTTGCTCCGCCTTCTCTCTCCATGACATGCAGGGTCGCGCCGGCACCGGCGTGAGTTGCGCAACGCGCCCCTTCGATATGCCGAAGGATCGGATCGGGTTCCCGCAGGCATGCCTGCACGCGGGACGGCGGACACAGGGCTCACGAAAATGCGAGGAGGCGGCGGGGGAACAAATCCGGCGGATATGGAAATGCCCGCGCCGCATCATCGTCGGCGCATTGCGCGCGCGACGAGGATGTTGCGCGTCCGCCGACGGAGCGCGGCCTACATCACCGGGCAGAGCATCCGGGTCGACGGCGGGCTGACGCGCAGCGTGCGATGCGCTGCATCGTGGTCAGAACATCTCGAAATATTCGCGCTGCTCCCAGTCCGACACCTCGGCCTGGAAGCGCTCGAGCTCGGCGGTCTTGAGGAAGGTGTAGTAGTCGATGAAGGTGGCACCGAAGGCTTCGCGGAAGAACGCGTCCTGCTTCAGCGCATCGACCGCTTCGCCCAAGGATTTCGGCAGGAGATCTGCCTTTGTCTCGTAGGGAACGTCAGCGGACGGGCCGGGATCGATCTTGCGGTCGATGCCGTCGAGGCCGGCTGCGATCTGCGATGCCATGTAGAGGTAGGGATTGGCGGCGGGCTCGCCGATGCGGTTCTCCAGGCGGGTGGCGCGATCGCCGGGGCCGCCGAGCACGCGGATCATGACGCCTCTGTTGTCGCGGCCCCAGATGGCGCGGTCCGGTGCCAGCGAATAGGCGCGGTAGCGCCGGTAGCCGTTGATCGTCGGCGTCGAAAACAGCGCGGAGGCGCGCGCATGCGCGAGCAGGCCTGCCATGTAGTGACGGCCGAGCGTGGACAGACCTTCGGCGTCCTCCGTCATGAACGCGTTGCTGCCGTCGCGCGCCACCAGCGACTGGTGCAGATGCCAGCCCGACGACATCACGTTGGGGATGCGCGGCCGGCACATGAAGGTGGCGTGATAGCCGTTTCGCTGCGCGATCTGCTTCACGGCGCTGCGGAACAGCACCATCGTATCTGCAGGCGCCAGCCCGATGCCCGGCTGCAGCACGAATTCGCACTGGCTCGGCCCGTATTCGAGCTCGATCGAGCGCAACGGCAGGCCGAGCGCGACGAGGTTCGCCCGGATGATCTCGAGCGCCGGCTCCATCTGATCGAAGCGCTGCTCGGTGAGATACTGATAGCCTTGCGTCAGCAGGCTGACCGTCGGCGGCACGCCGGGCTGGCCGGGCGAGCCGGCATCACCGGGCGCGAGCCTGGGATCCTCGACCTTGAAGATGTGGCACTCGACCTCGAGGCCGGCCTTGAACTGATAGCCACGCTGGTCGAGCGTCGCCAATGCCGACCGATAGAGATTGCGCGTGGCGAACGGCACCGGCGCGCCATTCGCGAAGTACAGATCACACAGCACCCAGCCGGTGCCGGGTGCCCAGGGCAGCACGTGAAAGGTGGTGGGATCGGCGACCATCAGTGCATCGCTGCCGCCCTGCATCTCGGCCATGCCGAAGCCGCCGCCGGCGGTGAACACCGGAAACACGGTGCGATGCGAGGTATCCTTGGCAAGCAGGGTCGTCGTGATCGAGCAGCCGTCCTCGAGCGAGGACAGCGCCGCATCGACGGTGAGCGTCTTGCCGCGCAGGATGCCGTGCTGGTCCGGGAACGAGAAGCGGATGGTGGTGAGGCCGTGCTCCTCGGCGAGGCGGCGCATGCGCGCTGCGGCCTCGGCCTGCTCGACGGTCCACAGCTGATGCTTGTCGACGAAACTCAACGATGGCTCCTCGAATCGTAGGACGGGCAAAGGCGCGTTCGCGGCGCTACCTCCGCCGTTGCGCCAGTGGACGCTGCGAACACGACGCGCCCACCGCCGCGACGGTGCACGTGAATGGTGGGCACGCCGTCGGACGGCACGCTGCGCCGTTCCGCCGGCCTTGGCCACCGTACGGCAACTCGGAGCAAAGTAGCTACTCCGCCGCGCTCAGATGCGGGGCCAGCCGAATGATATCCGCCGGCACCGGCGGGGCCCAGGGGGCGTTGCGGCGGCGGCGGACGTCGACTTCCATCCAGTAGGTCTCCCAGCCGCGCGTCGGCCCGATGCCGTCCATCGTCGCCGGGCCCTGCACGCTGCGGGCCTCCGCGGCATCGAGGAACAGCATCGGCAGCTCGCCGCGCGCGATCGTCTCGATCTGCTCGCGCAGCAGACGGCGGTATTGGATGATGGCCTTGTCGGATTGCCCGAGATGCTCGCGGGTGCGGTCCTGGATCCGGCCCATCGACTCCACCGCCCACTGGTCGTGCACGTTGATGTCGTTGCCCATCCCGGTGTAGGTCGCGGTCGCCTGCTCCTGAGGATCGAAGCCGTAGTCGTTGCTCTTGTTCTTGCGCGAGCGATAGTCCGGCAGCTCATAGAGCTCGAGCCGCTGCGCCCGCATCTTCGCCCGGTCGACCGGCGCGCCATAGCTGGTGAAGATCGCGTACCAGTAGCAGGTCTCGTCATCGACCGGCACGTGCCACTGCGTGATCGTCATCTCCGTGCTCATCGGAATCACGAAGGCATGCGGGAACAGCTGATTGGTGACCCGCACATGGGTGCGCTCGGCATCGATCTCGCGCAGCGCGATGATGCGCAGCCCGTATTCAGTGCGCTCGACATTGATGATCGGACGATCATATTCGCGCAGCACCTTGGTCATCGGCAGCTCGCTGTCGGCGGAGGCGCCGCGGAACTGCTTGCCATAGGCGGTCGACGTATCCTCGTCCTCGAAGAAGCGGTGCAGGAACGAGGCATGCGCCGGGTCGATGCCGACCTCCAGCGCCTGCAGCCAGTTGCATTCGATCAGGCCCTTGAAGGCGAAGGTGTAGGCGTCGGGCGCGGTGAAGCAGTCGAGGTCCGGGAACGCCGGGGCTGTGCCATCGCCGAGCCAGGCCCAGAGGAGGCCGCCCTTCTCGACCACGGGATAAGCGCGCTGCCTGACGTTCTTGCACAGCGGCGAGCCGGCCGGTTCGGCCGGCGTCTCCAGACAATTGCCGTCGGCGTCGAACAGCCAGCCATGGAAGGCGCAACGCAACCCGCCGTTCTCCAGCCGTCCGAAGGCGAGATCTGCGCCGCGATGCGGGCAATCGCGATCAAGTAGTCCGTAGCGGCCCTGCGCATCCTTGAAGAGCACGAAGTCCTGACCGAGCAGCTTCACCGCGCGCACCGGCCGCTCGCCCGCGAGCTCATCGACCAGCGCGGCCGGCTGCCAGTACATCCTCATTAGTTTACCGGCGGGCGCGCCGGGTCCGACGCGCGTGATCAGGTCGTTTTGCTCCTGGCTCATCATGATGGCCGTCTCTCCTGTTCCGTCGCAAGTCGGGCGTTGAGCGTCACGCGATCATCTAATAATGTTCGCTAGACGAACACATGTTCGCCCAGATTAGATTCGCTTTAAGTGGGGAGAAGCGCAAGTGAAAAAGCTACAACCGAAGCCGAGGGGCCAACGGACTGCAGCTTCACTGCGGCCGAAAACAACAACAGCGGATCATGTCAGGCCGATGCCGAAACTGAAGCGCACTGATGAGGAGAAGAAGCAGGCTCGGGGCGACGGTCCCGAGTTCGTGGAAGCGCTCGATCGCGGCCTGCGGGTGATACAAGCCTTCAGCCGCGAGGGCCGCCCGATGACGCTGAGCAAGGCCGCGGAACTCACCGGCCTCGCCCGCGCCACGGTGCGACGGATTCTGCTGACACTGAAGGCCTCCGGCTTCGTCCATGGCGACGATCGGCTGTTCTCGCTGACGCCGCGCGTGCTGCTGCTGGCCTCCAGCTATCTCGCCTCCAACCAGATCAACAGCGTGATGCAGCCGTTGATGGACAACACGGCCGGCGAGGCGCGCGAGGTCTGCTCGCTCGCCGTCCTCGACGGCGAGACGGTCGTCTTCATCGCGCGCGCGACGTCGACGCGGATGTTCTCGACCGGGCTCGAAATCGGCTATCGGCTGCCGGCGTTCTGCACGTCGGTCGGCCGCGTGTTGCTGAGCCGGATGCCGGACGATCAGTTGCGCCAGGCCGTCGAGCGCATGACGCTGACCGAGATGACGCCGCAGACGATCACCGACAAGGAAGCATTGCTCGCGTCGATCATCGCCGTCCGTGACGACGGTTACTCGCTCGTCGACGGTGAGGCGGAGCTGGGTTTCCGCTCGATTTCAGTGCCGATTCGCCGCTATGACGGCGGCATCATCGCCGCCGCCAACATCGGCGGCCACGTCGATCGCATCGGCGTCGACGAGATGAAGGAGCGCTTCCTGCCGCTGCTGAAGAAGCTCGCAGCCACGGCGCAGCCACTGCTCGTCTGATCGTCGGGGAGAGGCCTCGGCCGCTGGCGCGCTGGCTCTCGCTCGCGCATCAGGTCACACCACCGCAACCTTCGCATCGAACTCGCGGCCACGAGCGCCGCTGCTCCATCCGGCAGCGACATCGCCGAGAGGCATCGTCGCGCCGCTGATCGAGCACGTCGTCCCGCCCCTCGCTGCATCGCGGATCGGCGCACTCGCCGTTCTCGTGAGAGCCGGACTTCGCGCGACAATCGTTCCGATGTCATCACCGACAGCGCGGTGCTACCAACTCATCGCCGCAACAGGACGAGAGAGCCGGCCATCGCCGGCCACGTGAAGTTACCGGCCGCGCGAACTAATCGTTGTGGTCGCAGGCCTTGCGACGCCGCGGCCCACGCCCATTACGTGATATTATCGTGACGCCCGACCCTGTTTGCCACGATTGACGATCCATCCAGGTATCATCGCGCTGCATGCGATGGTGGCATGATCCGGAACGGAAGTAGTTGGATCCCCGCCTCGCGCGCGAATTGCGGACGACGCCACCAGATTGCCGCGAATGGCGCCGCAATCACGAAAGCCAGAGGCGCCGCGGCCCAAGCGGCATCGCGTGCGACCCGATCACTGCGGCCGTTCGCCGTCGCGAAGAGGCGCAGGATGAGCCAGGGCAAGGCTGGGACGAGGTCGTCGCCCCGGGGCGGCGGGCGCGAAGCGGAGCACATCGTTGGACATCGGCCGCTTCTCGCGCGTAAATGGCATGCCGGGCGGACAACACCCGGACCTGCAGGTGAATGCCGTTTCCGGGGGGAAGACCCATGACTGATGCGCTGCCGCTCGTGCTGGTGCCTGGCCTGATCTCGTCGCCCCGCATCTATGCGCCGGTCATCCCGGCGCTGTGGCGGCTCGGGCCGGTGATGGTGGCCAACCACGTCCGCGATGACAGCATGGCCGCGATCGCCCGCCGAATCCTGGCCGAGGCGCCGCCGCGCTTCGCGCTCGCGGGACATTCGATGGGCGGCTACATCGCTTTCGAGATCATGCGCCAGGCGCCGGAGCGCGTGGGCCGGCTGGCGCTGATCAACACCCAGGCGAGGCCCGACACGCCGGAGGCGAGCGCGCGCCGCCGCACCATGATCACCCGCGCCAAGGAGGGCGACTATCACGGCGTGGTCGACGAGCTGTTCTCAGGCTTCGTCCATCCGTCGCGCCAAGACGATCCGCGGCTGCGCCAGCTGGTGCACGACATGGCCGAGGAGGTCGGCGTCATCGGCTTCATCCGGCAGCTGACGGCCATCATGTCGCGTCCGGACTCGCGGCCGACATTGACCGCGATCCGCTGCCCGACCCTGGTGCTGACCGGCGACACCGACAACACCATTCCGAACAGCCTGTCGAAGGAGATGGCCGACGGCATCGACGGCAGCTGGCTGGTCGTGCTGGAGAATTGCGGCCACCTGCCGCAGCCCGAGCAGCCGGAGGAAACGGCGCAGGCGCTGATGGAGTGGCTCAGGGGGTGAGATCGCCAATGAGCCATATGAGACTCCGCACGCTGGCCGGTGGCAACTCACCGGAATGCAGCGTATATTGCGACAATGCTGGATAACGCCAAAATCGCCAAGATCGCCCGCGAGGTCGCCACTGCGAATCTGAGCAGCTCCGCCGCGGTAACAGACGTCACGACGGCGTCCTATGCGGACTCCGAAGGCCGTGACGCGCTGCGGATCACCATCGTATTGAGCCCCATCCAAGGGACCAACATCGAGGGAGAAGCAGTACTGGATACGCTGGTCCAGATCCAAGAGCAGCTCCAGGCCGCAGGCGAGGACCGTTTTCCGCTGATCGAATACGAGGCGGAGAACGAGGCCGTTGGCGATACTTAATCCGGAGCATCTGTTTCAGCAGGCTGAGCAGTTGATCGTTCCGCCTGCGGCGGGGCCACCACGGCAGGTGAACATCCGTCGCGCAATTTCGGCTGCGTACTATGGATTGTTTCATGCAACGCTCATCGCCGCTGCAGATCAATTCGTTGGCAAGACGAAACAAGGGACACCTTCATACGCCCTCGTCTATAGAGCCGTGGATCATCGAGACCTCCGATTGCTATGCGAGGAGATCAAAAAGTCGAAGCTCTCCGCCAAATATCTCCCGTTTGCGCCCTCTGGAGGCTTTGGAGCAAACCTTCAAGCGTTCGCATTCGCTGTCCTGGAGCTGCAAGAGAAGCGCCATGAAGCCGACTATAATCCGATGATCCGCGTCAAAACCCTGGATGCGCAGCTCGCCATCAGAATGGCGAGAGCTGCATTGGCGAGCTTCGAAGCCGCTCGCGTCCAAAACCAGGAAACTTTCCTGACATTGTTGACGTTGTTGCTATTCCCGCCCCGCTGAGCCAGGACGGAAAGCCAACTACGCTTCGCTGACTCTTCCCTTCCCCACCCGCAACCCATCCACGAACACATCCAACAGCCGCAGCACGCTCTGCTGCCAGCCGGTCTGATCGTGCATGTAGCACATGCCGATCAGCGCACGCAGGACGTCGTCGGCGCTGATGTCGCTGCGAATCTCGCCGGCCTCGACGGCCCGCGACAGCAGCGCGCCGATCGAGCGGGTGAGATGGCCGTGCGAATAGGCGGCGAGCTCGGAGTTCGCGTTCATGACGATCGCCAGTGCGGCCATCATGCCCTTCTTGGTGGCGACGAACTGCACCGTCGAGCGCAGCCAGCGCCGCAGCGCCTCGACCGGCGACGGCTCGCTCTTCAGCGCCTCGGCGAGCTCCGAGAGCTGCTCGACCTCGCGCCGGTACACCGCCTCGAACAGGTCCTCGCGGGTGGGGAAGTGACGATACAGCGTGCCGATGCCGACGCCGGCCTGGCGCGCCACCGCTTCCAGGCTGGCTTCGGCGCCGCCAGCGCTGAACACCGCCTTGGCGGCCTCCAGCACGCGCTCGCGATTTCGCTGCGCATCGGCGCGCGGCTTGCGCGGCCGCTCTTGTGGTTTCGTCTCCATCTCACCAGCTCTTGATGACGGACCGTTCATGTCCCCTTGCTAAACGGAGGAACCCTCCGTATAAATAGACCTGCCACCCGGGACAGCCAACTTTCCTGAGCTGTCGTCCCGCGGTCGCTGGATCTGGACGGACCATCGCCCGTAAGGCGGTGCCCGCTGCGATCCGATTAGGCCATCGCTTCGATCGGAACAACGCATGAATCGGACTGTCAGACTCACCGTCAACGGTGAGCCGCGAACGCTTGCGCTCGACGACCCCAGGGTCACCCTGCTCGACCTGCTGCGCGAGCGCCTCCACCTCACCGGCACCAAGAAGGGCTGCGACCGCGGCCAGTGCGGCGCCTGCACCGTCCTGGTCGACGGCCGCCGCATCAACTCCTGCCTGACGCTGGCCGTCAGCCTCGACGGCGCCGCGATCACCACCATCGAAGGACTTGCTCAAGGCGACCAGCTGCACCCGGTGCAGGCGGCGTTCATCGATCATGACGCCCTGCAATGTGGCTTCTGCACGCCGGGCCAGATCATGAGCGCGGTCGGGCTCATCAACGAAGGCCAGGCGGGCTCCGATCCCGAGCGCGTGCGCGAAGGCATGAGCGGCAATCTATGCCGCTGCAGCGCCTATGTCGGTATCGTCGAGGCGGTGCTCGACGCGCAGGCGACGCTCTCTGATACGAAGGAGCGCGCGGCATGAACCGGTTCGACTATGTGAAGCCGTCGAGCGTCGCCGAAGCGATTGCCGCCGCCGGCGCACCCGGCGCCGCCTATCTCGCTTCGGGCACCAACCTGCTCGATCTGATGAAGGGCAATGTCGTCCGGCCGGCGCGGCTGGTCGACATCTCGCATCTCGCCGAGCTCACGCGCATCGAGACGCTCGGCAATGGCGATGTCAGGATCGGCGCGCTGGTGCGCAATGCCGATCTCGCGCATGATTCAGGCTTCGCGCGCGACTTTCCGGCGGTGGCGGAAGCGCTGCTGTCCGGCGCCTCGGCGCAATTGCGCAATGCGGCCACCGTCGGCGGCAATCTGCTGCAGCGGACGCGGTGCGCCTATTTCTACGACCCGGCGTCGGCCTGCAACAAGCGCACGCCTGGCGCCGGCTGCGACGCCCGCGGCGGCGACAACCACCAGCACGCTGTGCTGGGCTGGAGCGAGGCCTGCATCGCCACCAATCCCTCCGACTTCTGCGTGCCGCTGGCGGCGTTCGATGCCGTGGTTGAGATCGAAGGCAAAGCGGGCCGGCGCGAGGTCGCGCTGGAGGCGCTGCATCTGTTGCCCGGCAGCACGCCGGAGCGCGAGAGCGTGCTCGCGCCGGGCGAGATGATCGTCGCGGTCCGGCTGCCCGCGGCGTCGCGCGCGTTCGCCAGGCACGCGCGCTATCTGAAGGTCCGCGAGCGCAATTCCTACGCGTTCGCGATCGTCTCGGCGGCAGCCGGTCTCGTGATCGAGAACGGCAGCATCAAGCAGGCGCGCCTGGCGCTCGGCGGCGTCGCTGCCAAGCCATGGCGTGCCCACCAGGCCGAAGCGCTGCTCGCAGGACAGCCCGCGGATGCGCACCTGTTCGAACGCGCCGCCGAGGCGGCGCTGCACGACGCAAAGCCCTCCGGCGACAACGCCTACAAGATCCCGCTCGCGCGCAGCCTGATCGTGCGCGCGCTTGCCGCCGCGGCCCACGGCACGCCGTCGCGCATGCCGGCGTTGCCGGCCTCTCCCTTCTCCTCCGTTCCAGGAGTGCTTCATGACGCCTGAGCTCAATCTCTCCCGCGATCCCGCCCATATCAGACACGGCTCCAACATCGGCCAGTCGCTGTCGCGCGTCGATGGCCGCGCCAAGGTCACCGGCACGGCACGCTACGCCGCCGACAACAATCCGCCCGGCCTGCTCTATGCCGTGCTCGCCGTCTCCAGCATCGCGCGCGGCCGCGTCGTCGCGCTCGACGTCGAAGCCGCCAAGGCGCATCCCGGCGTGGTCGAGGTGATGACCTCCGCCAACCGGCCGCCGCTGCACGCCGATCCCGACGGCAAGCCTAATCCGTTCGCGTTCCGGTTCGAGGCGCTGCAGAACGATCGCGTGCGCTACGCCAACCAGCCGATCGCGCTCGTCGTCGCCGAGAGCCTGGAAGCAGCGACCGAAGGCGCCGCTCTGCTGTCCCCGCGCTACGAAGTCGAGCCGGCCCGCATCGGGCTCGACGCCAGCGACGCCTACGTGCCGCCTGTGGTCGGCATGGGATTTCCTGCCGAGAGCTACCATGGCGATGTCGAGGCCGCGCTGGCGGGCAGCGACAGGCAGATCACCGCGACCTATGAGACCCCGGCGCACTATCACAACGCGATGGAGCCGCATGCGATCGTCGCCGAATGGCAGGGCGATCGCCTCGTCATCGACACGCCGACCCAGGGCCTCGTGATGATGCGCGGGCGCCTCGCCGAGCTGTTCGGCATCGCGCCGGAGAGCATCCTGATCCGCAGCCCCTATCTCGGCGGCGGCTTCGGCGGCAAGGGCCTCATCGCGGGACCGCAGATCCTCGGCATCCTCGCCGCGAAGCTGACCGGACGTCCGGTGAAGCTCGTGGTGCGCCGCGAGCAGCTCTACGGTCCGTTCGGCCATCGCTCGCCGACCCGGCAGACGTTGCAGCTCGGCGCAAGCGGCGCGGGACAATTGTCGGCGATCCATCATCACGCGCGGATCGCGACCTCGAGCTTCGAGGATTTCTACGAGGCGGCGGCGCATGTCACGCACACGCTGTATACCGCGCCGGCGATCGCGACCACCTATGACGCGGTGCGCATGGACACCGGCACGCCGCTGTTCGTGCGCGCGCCCGGCATCGCGCCGGGCTCGATCGCGCTGGAAAGCGCCGTCGACGAGATGGCCGAGGCCTGCGGCCTCGATCCGCTCGCCTTCCGGGTCAAGAACTACGCCGAGGTCGAGCCGGCCACCGGCAAGCCGTTCTCGTCCAAGGCGCTGCGCGAGTGCTACACGCAAGGTGCGGAGCGTTTCGGCTGGTGGGAGCGGCCGCTGAAGCCGCGCACGATGCGCGACAAGGACGGCTTCCTGGTCGGCTGGGGCATGGGCACGGCGACGTTCCATGCGCTGATGTTCGCAGGCCAGGCGCGCGCGGTGATCCGGCGCGATGGCAGCGGCGTGGTGGAGAGCGGCGCGCACGACATGGGCCAGGGCGCGTGGACCGCGTTCGCACAGATCGCCGCGGATTCTCTCGCGCTCGATCTCGACCAGGTCACGTTCAAGGCCGGAACGTCGGATCTGCCGGATGCCGGCATCGCCGGCGGCTCGGCCCACACGGCGACCGTGGGCACCGCGATCCACAATGCGGGAGCCGCGGTCATCGCGAAGCTTGCCGGGCTTGCGACGGCGGATGAGCGCTCGCCACTGTTCGGCGCCGGCAATGCCGGCGTGATCGCTCGCAACGGGCGGCTGCTGCGGCGCGACGATGACAGCCGCGGCGAGAGCTATGCCGACATCCTGGCCCGCGCCGGTCTCGCCGAGATCGAGGGCTCCGGCTCAGGCGTGCCCGATCCCGCCGCCAACGAGCAGTACGCGATGAGCTCGCATGGCGCTGTCTTCGCCGAGGTCAAGGTCGATCCCGATCTCGGCCAGGTCAGGGTGACCCGCATGGTCGGCGCGTTTGCGGCCGGGAGGATCATCAATCCGAAGCTGGTGAACAGCCAGCTCATCGGCGGCATGATCTGGGGCATCTCGCTGGCGCTGCACGAGGAGGCCGTCACCGACCGGCGCAGCGGCCGCATCATGAACGCCAATCTCGGCGAGTATCATGTCCCGGTGAATGCCGACGTCCCGGCGATCGAGGCGTTCACGGTCGAGGAGCACGATCCGTTCGTCAACCCGCTCGGCATCAAGGGCGTCGGCGAGATCGGCATCACCGGCTCCGCCGGGGCGGTGGCCAACGCGGTGGCGCATGCGACCGGCATTCGGATCAGGCGCTTCCCAGTGCGGATCAGCGACCTGGTCTCGCGCCAATGACGATGGCGCGTTGAGGACCGGCACGAAGCCTCCGTTCTCTTGGCCGAGAGCGGAGGCAAGCGACGGCGCTCCGTCTACGCCGCCTGCCGTGCGAAGGTCCGCCTGAACCACGCCAGAAACGCCTCGCGATTCTGGCCGGGGTCGAACTCGACATGCAGCGCGTCCTTGTCACGGGCGCGGACCCGATATTGCACGTGGCCGTCGAAGCCGCTGAACTCCATGACACCGCGATCGCCGATGCCCGGCTCGGGATCGAACCTGATCCAGGCGCCGCCTTCGGAAATATCCACCAGATCGGCCTTCACCACGCCCTTGCGATCGTCGACGACCTTGATCGACAGGCTCGACTTCAACCGCGGCGACTGACGGCGATCGGCTTCGGCGGTCGCCGTCCTGACGGCCTTCACCAGCGTGGCACGGAGCGAGGTCAGGCCCGTTGCCACGGAGCCGATGGCGTTGCGCACCTCGGCGGCCCGATCGTTGACCATGCCGGCATCCCTGCCGACATTGCCGATCTTGGACGACACATCGCGCGCCGCGCTCGCCGACGACCGGACCGAGCGGCTGATCTCCTGGGTCGCCGCGTGCTGCTCCTCCATCGCCGCGGCGATCGAGGCCGCGACCTCGTCGATCTCGGAAATCTGGCTGCCGATGCCTTCGACGACGTCGACGGTCGCCTGCGTGGTGGTCTGCACCTCGCCGATCAGGCGCGAGATCTCCTCGGTCGATTTGGCGGTCTGATCCGACAGCGATTTGACCTCGGCCGCAACCACGGCAAAGCCGCGGCCGGCATCGCCGGCGCGCGCGGCCTCGATGGTGGCATTGAGCGCCAAAAGGTTGGTCTGCTCGGCGATGCCGCCGATCAGGTTGGAGACCTCGGCGATCTTGTCCACGGCCGCGGACAAGGAGAGCATCGTGTTCTTCGCCTTCTCGCGCTCCGTCACCGCCGATTTGGTGATCGTGCTGGCGCGCGCCACCTGGCTCGAGATCTCGCGGATCGCCGAGCTCAGTTGCTCGGCTGCCGACGAGACCGTCTGGGCATTGGAGAGCGACTGCTCCGAGGCTGCGGCCACCGATTGCGCGTCGGTCGACAGTTCCTCGGCCAGTTTCGAGAGGCCTGCGGCGACGGCCTCGACCTGGCGCGATGCGCCGGCCGCAGCTTCGACGGACGTCTCGGTCTCGCGCTCGATCACGTCGGCCATGTCGAGCATGGCGCGCTTCTTATGCTCCTCGGCGGCCAAACGGTCGCGCTCCTGCTTGTCGCGCAGGCTCGCATTCTCCAGCGCGTTGGTCTTGAAGATGCTCAGCGCGCCCGCCATCGCGCCGATCTCGTCGCCGCGTTCCGAATAGGAAATGTCGGCCGACAGATCGCCCTCGGCGATCCGCCGCATCAGGCCGGTCATGCGCGACAGCGGACGGACGACGCCGATCACCAGCCCCGACATGCCGGCGACGACCAGAGCCAGAACGATGCCGGACACGGTCCACACGACGATGGAGATGCTGCGATCCTGGGTCGCCGCCGTGGCCTCCATGTCCGCATTCAGCTTGTTCGCCTTGTCGACCAGCGTATCGATCACCGCGCGGTGGGCGGCGTAGGCTTCGGCCAGCCGGGCATAGGCGGCATCGGCCTTCGCCATGTCGCCGGAGCGCAGCGCCGGGATCAACTCGGCTTCCAGGGCCTGCCAGAATTTCTGGACCTCACCGTCCGATCGTTCGACCAGCAGCGACTTCAGATCAGGCTGCAGCGCCGAGCCGATCCAGAACGTCTTGCGATCCTCATAGTCCTTCTTCAGCTGCGAGAGCTTACTGACATGCGTGTCGAGATCCTTCGGCGTCCGGAGTGCGAGGGTCGCCTCGAGATAGGCCTCGAGCACATATTCAGGCGGCGGCAGGATGTCGGCCACCAGATCATTGCCGAGCTTGATCTTGTCGTAGAGGGGCCCGCCGACCTTGAGCTCGCGCAGCGCATAGGCGCTGGTCAGCACGACCGCACCGAAGCCGAGTGCGAGCACAAGGCCAAAAGCCGCAATGAACGTGGAAATGGAGAGACGCATCTTCATGTCGGCGGCACATTTCGCTGGAGGGTGGACTGCACCCGCCGTCGCCCCGCCGGAGCCCTCTCCGCTCGCTTGCATGGAGCTGGTCCGTCCGGAACGACCGGCATCGAGTCGTCAATTTGATCAGCGTGCACAACCTTTTCTCAGGGTAAGGTAAATTTCCGCCCCCGTAGAAATGCGGTCCGGCCCGACTCGATCGGGGGACGCAGGCGCTCTGCCCACTATGACCTGGCGCAAGGCGGCGGGAGGCGGATCTGCGAACATCCGCGCACCGCCGCTCAGGAGCCACCATGTCGAAACCCATCCCGGACAAGGCCGAGATCGCGCTCGAATATCCCGACAAGTTCTATGCCGGCACGTTCGAGCATTCCTCGCGGTTCGAAGCCCATCTCGAATCATCTGGCCTGGCATTGACCCTGGAGCGCCCCGGCCCCGAGGACGTCCGCAAATCGATCCATATGCATCTGAACTTTGGACTGCTCGCCGCGATCCTTCACGAGCTCGCCGCCGGCATCGCTTCGATGCCCAAGGACGACATCATTCATCGCGAGCAGCTGCGCGACGCAGTCGCGGCCTTGCATCGAGCTCTTAACGCGCCTTAACCAGTTGTGCCGCGACGGCACAGCAAGGCCCGGCGTCAGCTCCTGCTCCAGCCTTCGTTAGTGCATTGCTAACTACGCCAGAGCCTTTGCCCGCAGAAGGTCGGGTTGGAGGCCAGTGTGCTGCGCGAGTGACAGCATTTTATTCGAAAGCGATCTATCTCCGATCCATCGACGGCGCGCGCTGCGCGAGCCTTGTTAGTTGAGTATCGGAGACCCGCCATGAAGAAGATCCTGTTCGCAACCGTTGCAGTCGCCGCGCTGGCCTCGGCCCAGTCCGCTGTCGCCGCCGATCTCGGCGCCCGGACCTATCCCTACGCCACCAAGGCGCCGCCGGCCTATGCCGCTCCGATCTACAACTGGACCGGCTTCTATCTCGGCGCCCATCTCGGCGGCGCGTTCTCCAGCGACAACAACTTCTCCGGCCTCGCCACCGGCAACAACTCCAACGGCCGCTTCCTGGGCGGCGTGCAGGTCGGCGCCGACTGGCAGTTCGCACCGACCTGGGTGATCGGCGCCGAGGGCCAGTACAGCTGGCTGAGCGGCAGCGTCGGCGCCGCCTTCCCTGGCGGCCTCGTCTACACCAACAGCCAGCGCGGCCTCGGCTCGATCACCGGCCGCTTCGGCTACACCTGGGGTCCGGGCCTGCTCTACGTGAAGGGCGGCTACGCCTATTCCGACAACAACGAGAAGGTGACGTTCGCCGGCACGCCGGTCGGCTTCGCAACCAACGGCGACCACCGCAACGGCTGGACCGTCGGCGGCGGACTCGAATACATGTTCGCGCCCAACTGGTCGGCCAAGGCCGAGTATCAGTACTACAATTTCGGCAGCGCCACCTTCACGGCGCCCGCCGCGCTGGTCCCGACCGGCAGCTTCACCACCGACGACCACACCTTCAAGGCTGGCGTGAACTACCGCTTCAACTGGGGCGCTCCGCTCGCGGCCCGCTACTGATCCGCAGGCGTCAAATAACAACAAACGACGGGAAGGCCGGCAGCGATGCCGGCCTTTTCTGTCATAGGTTATCGAAAGCGCGGCCCAACAATCCTTTCCGTCCTGTTAAATGCCGCACGGTGAAATGCGAAAATGCGAGAAAACTCAGCACTGCCCGAGTAGTTTCCCGGATTTGTTAACCGCCCGCCGCGATACTGCCTGCAAGCAACAGCTCCAAGTAGTGCATATCGGGGGACACCAGAGATGGCGATTCGGTTCAGCTTCAGCAGGGTGCTCGGAGTCCTGCGACCTGGATGGGGCGTCCGCGGCAGCCTGTTCGCAGCCTTCGCAGTGATCGCCGGCATGGCGATCGCGATCAGCGTCGCTGCGGGACTGATGCTGCGACACGTCGGCGGCACCATGGTCGAGCTCTCGGACCGCGAGATTCCGCGCCTGACCTCGAGCCTGCAATTGCTGGCGCAGAGCTCCGGCCTGGCCAGCCTCGGCCCGGCGCTGCTGCAGTCCCAGAGCGAGGACGCGCTCAACGATCGCCTGAAGAAGATGCAGGAGATCCAGAAGACCACGCAGGAGCGCCTGAGCGAGATCAGCGCGCTCGGCGCCGCGAAAAGCGTGGTGGCGCCGCTCGCGGAGACCATCAAGAACATCAACGAAGCCAATCAGAGCCTGGTGTCGGCCGCACGCGAGCGGCTCGAAGTGGCGGCCCTGCACAACAAGCAATATGACGCGCTGCGCAAGGCGCAGGCGGACTTCACTGCCGCCGCCAACGAGCCGATGCTAGATGCCCAGACGCAGCTCAACGCCGTGCTCGGCGCAGCCGAGGTGTCGGCAGACGATGCAACGGCGGCCGCACGGTTCGTCGAACAGCTCGGCAACGTGATCGCGTCCGGCAACCTGCTGGTGGCGCAGATGGCTGCCGCGCTCTCGGCCAACGACAGCGACACGCTGGAGACGATCGAGCGGCAGTTCAAGGAGGCGCTGGCGCAGCTCAAATCCAATCTCGAATTGCTGCCGACCGGCCGCAGCACCAAGGCAATCCACGATGCCGCGCTGAAGCTCGCCGCACTCGGCGAGGGCAAGGCCCGCGTGTTCAAGACGCGCGAGAAGGAGCTCGACGCCAACGATTACGGGCAGACCGTGCTGGAGGAGACGCGAAAGCTCAATGTCGGTCTCGACATCAGCGTGCAGCAGCTCGTCGAAGGCGTGCGCAAGTCGACCGAAAGCGCCACCAGCACGGCGGGCCGTGACATCGAGCTGGCAACGCTCGGCATGGCCGGTGCCGGCGCAGCCACGCTGCTCGGCTCGGTGCTGTTCGTCTGGCTCTATGTCGGCGGCAACATCCTGCGCCGGATCAAGCGGCTGCAGCAGGCGATGCAGACGCTGTCGAGCGGCGATCTCGGCACCGAGATTGCGGCCTCGAAGCAGCGCGACGAGATCGGCGCGATGGTCGACACCCTGCAGGTGTTCCGCGACAACATGGTCCGTGCCCGTACCCTGGCCGCCGAGCAGGACCGCGAGAATGCCGCCAAGGCCGAGCGCGCCGCGCGCATGGAGGCCCAGATCGCCACGTTCGAGGCGACGGTGCGCAGCGCCCTCGGCACGCTGCAGAACTCCGCCACGGCCATGCAGGCGACCGCGCAGAGCATGTCGCAGACCGCCGACCAGTCCAACTCGCTGGTCAATGCGGTCGCGGCGGCTGCCGAGGAGACCTCGGTCAACGTCCAGACCGTGTCGGCCGGCACCGAGCAATTGTCGTCGTCGATCGCGGAGATCAGCCGCCAGGTCGTGACCTCGGCCCAGATCGCCAAGAAGGCGGTCGAGGAAGCCGGCGCCACCGACTCGACGATGCAGGGACTCGCCGACAATGCGAGCCGCGTCAGCGTCGTCGTCGACCTGATCCAGGCGATCGCCTCCCAGACCAACCTGCTCGCGCTCAACGCCACCATCGAGGCGGCGCGCGCGGGCGAGGCCGGCCGCGGCTTCGCGGTGGTCGCGCAGGAGGTGAAGAGCCTGGCGAGCCAGACCGCCAAGGCCACCGACGAGATCCGCACCCAGATCGCAGGCATGCAGCAGGTCGCCTCGTCGGCCGTGTCGGCGATCCGCAACATCGGCGAGACCATCGCCGAGATCGACAACGTCACCACCGCGATCGCCGCCGCCGTCGAGCAGCAGGGCACCGCGACGCACGAGATCGCCCGCAACATCCAGCAGGCGGCCTCCGGCACCACCGAGGTCTCCAACAACATCACCGGCGTCTCCAGCGCCTCGGCCCAGGCCGGCACCTCCGCCAACGAGGTGCTCAGCGCCTCGGAGGCGCTACGCCGCGAGGCCGACACCTTGCGCGCCGAGGTCGATTCGTTCCTGACCAACATCCGGGCGGCGTAGTTGCTACTCGCCGGTCATTCCGGGTTCGAGGCCTGCGGCCTCGCCCCGGAATGATGGGGGCGTGGCGAAGCAGAAGGCGTCGAGGCAGGTCATGCTGGCGCGACCCGAAGCACCTTCCGTACCCCGGAATGCCGTCCTGCCATGTGTTTTTCGGCTGGCGCTCGCCCGCAGCGGCCGTTAATCGATGAGGCATGACGAAGACAGACACCGTTCACTCCTCCGCCGAGGCCCTGCGCTATCCCTGGGAGCAGCATCCCGGTGAGGACCAGGTCGTCGAGGTCGCGCCCGGCGTGCTGTGGCTGCGCCTGAAGCTGCCGTTCCGCCTCAACCATGTGAACATCTATCTGCTCGCCGATGGCGACGGCTGGGTCGCGGTGGACTCAGGCTTCGGCAACGAGGAGTCGATCGCCGCCTGGACGCGGCTGCTCGATGGTCCGCTCAAACACGTCAAGATCAGCCGGCTGATCGTGACGCATTCGCATCCCGACCATGTCGGGCTCGCCGGCTGGATCGTCGAGCGCTTCAACTGCCCGCTGGTGATGTCGCAGGTCGAGTATCTGCAGTCGGTCTATCACCAGAACCGCGGCACCGAGGAGCGCCGCGATGCCCAGCGGCTGTTCTTCCGCCGCCACGGCATGGACGAGACCCTGACCGACAAGCTGCTCGGCCGCGGCCAGGAATATCTGCAGCGCGTCTCGGTGCTGCCGGCCTCCTACCGCCGCATCTCCCATGGCGACGAGATCCAGATCGGCAGCCGGCGCTTCAAGGTCATCACCGGCGGCGGCCACGCGCTCGACCAGGTCATGCTGTATTGTGCCGCCGACAAGCTGTTCCTGTCCGCCGACCAGGTGCTGAGCAAGATCTCGCCCAATGTCAGCGTCTGGGCGGTCGAGCCCGACCAGAACTCGCTCGGCGAATATCTGGCGTCGCTGGCGAGCCTCACCACCACCCTGCCCTATGACGTGCTGGTGCTGCCAGGCCATGGCGTGCCGTTCTACGGGCTGAAGACGCGCATCAAGCAGCTCGCCGACCACCACGAGGAGCGCTGCCGGATGATCGCCGACGCCTGCCGCGACGAGCCGAAAACCTCGGCGCAGCTCGTGCCGGTCGTGTTCCACAAGCACGTGCTCGACCCGCACCAGATGGGCTTTGCCGCCGGCGAGCTGATCGCCCACGTCAACTACATGCTGGTCGAGGGTCGGCTGACCGGCCAGGATGTCGACGGCGTGCTGCATTATCGCACCACCTGAGGCCGCGGAGCTGTGCCGCCGCCGCGTCGCCGCAATCCGGGCGCCGTTCGGCCGAGATCACTCCTCCCTTGGACAAATCGCCCAATTCCCGCCGTGGGATTCCGGCTCGACAGCCGCTCTGGAAACGCTCTAAGAAGACCTCACGCCACGCATGCCGCGAGGTCTTCACTTTAGATGCTGCACTGCAGCGCGCCAGTTCGGGTTTCGTGATGGACTACAGCCAGTACTTCAGTGCCGCCCTCGGTCGCCTGCATGATGAGCGTCGCTACCGTGTCTTCGCCGATCTCGAACGCATCGCCGGCCGGTTCCCGCATGCGACCTGGCACTCGCCGAGCGGACCACGCAATGTCGTGATCTGGTGCTCCAACGACTATCTCGGCATGGGCCAGCACCCGAAGGTGGTCGGCGCGATGGTCGAGACCGCGACCCGCGTCGGGACCGGCGCCGGCGGCACCCGCAACATCGCCGGAACCCATCATCCCCTGGTGCAGCTCGAGGCCGAGCTCGCCGACCTCCACGGCAAGGAAGCGGCGCTGCTGTTCACCTCCGGTTATGTCTCCAACCAGACCGGCATCGCCACGCTCGCCAAGCTGATCCCCGACTGCCTGATCCTGTCGGACGCGCTGAACCACAATTCGATGATCGAGGGCGTGCGCCAGTCCGGCTGCGAGCGCCAGATCTGGCGCCACAACGATCTCGCCCATCTCGAACAGCTCCTGATCGCCGCCGGTCCTAACAGGCCGAAGCTGATCGCCTGCGAGAGCCTGTATTCGATGGACGGCGACGTCGCGCCGCTGGCGGCGATCTGCGATCTCGCCGAGCGCTACAATGCGATGACCTATGTCGACGAGGTGCACGCGGTCGGCATGTACGGCCCGCGCGGCGGCGGCATCGCCGAGCGCGACGGCGTCATGCACCGCATCGACATCCTCGAAGGCACCCTCGCCAAGGCGTTCGGCTGCCTCGGCGGCTACATCGCCGCGAAGGGCGAGATCATCGACGCCGTGCGCTCCTATGCGCCGGGCTTCATCTTCACGACCGCGCTGCCGCCGCCGATCTGCTCGGCCGCCACGGCTGCGATCAAGCACCTGAAATCGTCGAGCTGGGAGCGCGAACGCCACCAGGACCGCGCCGCTCGGGTGAAGGCGATCCTCAACGCCGCCGGCCTGCCGGTGATGACCAACGACACCCACATCGTGCCGCTGTTCGTCGGCGATCCCGAGAAGTGCAAGCAGGCCTCCGACCTGCTGCTGGAAGAGCACGGCATCTACATCCAGCCGATCAACTACCCGACCGTCGCCAAGGGCGCCGAGCGTCTGCGCATCACGCCCTCGCCCTATCACGACGACGGCCTGATCGACCGCCTCGCCGAAGCCCTGCTGCAGGTCTGGGAACGGCTGGGCCTTTCGCTGCACAAGAAGGCGATGGCGGCGGAGTAGCCCTTCGTAGCCCGGGTGAGCGCAGCGACACCCGGGTTCGCCTCGGCAGCTCATAGGACCCCGGATATCGCTCCGCTCATCCGGGCTACGCGCGCCCGCGGCTGAGCTGGCTACGCGATCACCTCACGCGCCACTGCGCTCCCCTCCCCCTTGCGGGGAGGGGTCGGGGGTGGGGGTCCACGAGTCCCGCTCTCCATGAGACAGCCTGAGCTCTCTAAAGGAGCGAAGAGTCCAGCTGCTGACGATAAGGCCGAGGCGCGCGTCTAATTCAATTCAGTGCCCGGGGCCCCCCACCCCCAACCCCTCCCCGCAAGGGGGAGGGGAGCTGACCGGCCACGCCGCGAGACACGGGCTCAGATCGTCACGACTCCACCGATCCGTCTGGATATGGAACGGACCGCCGCCGTCGAAGCGATACATCGCGCCGCCCTTAACGACGCCTCCTCGTTCCCTGCGTCCCTCGCCACATCCCTATCGCCCCGCCTCTCGCAAAGCGCTAAGTTCGCAGCCAATTCACGGGGCGCAGCGATCGAGGAGTTCGCGAAGGCCATGCTGCATGACTGGGGCGTGATCGCAGCCGCGTTCGGCTACATCGGCTTCCTGTTCCTGGTCGCCAGCCGCGGCAACCGGGCCGGAGAGCGGCGGCCGGCGGAAAGCCGTGGCCGGCTGGCTGGGCTGATCTACCCGCTGTCGCTGGCGATCTACTGCACCTCCTGGACCTTCTTCGGCTCGGTCGGCTTCGCCTCGCGCACCAGCGTCGACTTCCTCGCGATCTATCTCGGGCCGATCCTGATGGTCGGCGCCTGCACGCCGCTGCTGCGCCGGGTGATCCAGCTCGCCAAGTCGCAGAACATCACGTCCGTGGCCGACCTGATCGGCGCCCGCTACGGCAAGAGCCAGGCGGTCGCAGCAACGGTGGCGCTGATCGCGATCATCGGCTCGGTGCCCTACATCGCGCTGCAGCTCAAGGCCGTCGCCTCGTCGCTGCAGACCATCCTGATCGACGACCGCGCCTTCGCCCACATCCCGATCGTCGGCGACATGGCGCTGATGGTCACGCTCGCGATGGCCGTCTTCGCGGTGCTGTTCGGCACGCGACAGACCGACGCCACCGAGCATCAGCATGGCCTGATGCTGGCGGTCGCGACCGAGTCGATCATCAAGCTCGTCGCCTTCATCGCCGCCGGCGCCTTCGTCACCTTCTGGATGTTCTCGCCGGTCGAGCTGATCGAGCGCGCGATGAAATCGCCGGAGGCCGAGCGCGCGCTGGAATATGTGCCGGGCATCGGCAATTTCCTCACCATGACCCTGCTGTCGTTCTGCGCCGCAATGCTGCTGCCGCGCCAGTTCCATGTCAGCGTGGTCGAGAACGCCGACGACGCCGAGGTGTCGCGCGCGCGCTGGCTGTTCCCGCTCTATCTGGTCGCGATCAATCTGTTCGTGATTCCGATCGCGCTCGCCGGCCTCGTCACCTTCCCGTTCGGCGCCGTCGACAGCGACATGTATGTGCTGGCGCTGCCGATCGAGGCCAATTCGCAATGGCTGTCGATCCTCGTCTTCGTCGGCGGATTGTCGGCGGCGACCGCGATGGTCATCGTCGAATGCGTGGCGCTGTCGATCATGGTGTGCAACGACATCGTCGTGCCGCTGGTGCTGCAGCGTCAGGAGCAGCGCGAGATCGGCCGCGACTTCGCGGGCTTCCTGCTCGGCACCCGCCGCATCGCGATCTTCGCCATCATGGTGATGGCCTATTTCTACTACCGCGCGCTCGGCAACACCCAGCTCGCCGCGATCGGTCTGCTGTCGTTCGCCGCCATCGCCCAGCTCGCGCCGAGCTTCTTCGGCGGTCTGTTCTGGCGGCGCGCGACCGCGCGCGGCGCCATGGGCGGCATGCTGGTCGGCTTCGCCGTCTGGCTCTACACGCTCTTCATCCCGAGCTTCCTGGACACCTCGACCGCGGGCATCCTGTTTCTCCAGCACGGCCCGTTCGGGCTGGAGGCACTCAGGCCGCAGGCGCTGCTCGGCACCGATCTGCCGCCGCTGCTGCATGGCGTGCTGTGGAGCCTGTCGCTCAATCTGTTGACCTACATCGTGCTGTCGCTGGCGCGGCAGCCGTCGTCGATCGAGCTCTTGCAGGCCGACATCTTCGTACCGGCCGAGCTGACGCCGAGTGCGCCGAGCTTCCGGCGCTGGCGCTCGACCGTGACGGTGCAGGACATCCAGAGCACGGTCGGCCAATATCTCGGTCCCGACCGCGCCCGCGCCTCGTTCGAGGCGTTCGCCGCCCAGCGCAACCTCCCGCTCGATCCGGCCGCGCCGGCCGATTTCGAGCTGCTGCGCCATGCCGAGCACCTGATCGCCTCCTCGATTGGCGCGGCGTCGTCGCGCCTCGTGATGTCGCTGCTGTTGCGCAAGCGCACGGTGTCGGCCAAGGCCGCCTTGAAGCTGCTCGACGATTCCCATGCCGCGCTGCATTTCAACCGCGAGATCCTGCAGACCGCGCTCAACCACGTGCGCCAGGGCATCGCGGTGTTCGACGCCGACCTGCAACTGATCTGCTCCAACGGCCAGTTCGTCGACCTGCTCGGGCTGCCGCCGGATCTGGTGCAGATCGGCAGCCCGTTGAAGGAAATCCTCGAATTCATGGGCACGATCGGCGCGCCGACCTATGAGGACAGCGAGGCGCTGCTGGCGCGCCGACTCGCCGCCTACACCACCGAGGGCGAGCCTTATCTGGAACGCCTCGCCGACCGCCACATGGTGATCGAGGTCCGCACCAACCGCATGCCGGATGGCGGCCTCGTCATCACCTTTACCGACGTGACGCCCTCGTTTGAGGCCGCCGAAGCGCTGGAGCGCGCCAATGCGACCTTGGAGAAGCGCGTGCGCGACCGCACCGAGGAGCTGACAAGGCTGAACTCGGAGTTGGCGCTGGCCAAGAGCGCCGCCGAGGACGCCAACATCTCCAAGACGCGCTTCCTCGCCGCCGCCAGCCACGACATTCTGCAGCCGCTGAACGCGGCGCGGCTCTACGTGACGAGCCTGGTCGAGCGGCAGACGGCGGGCGAGGATTCGCGCCTGGTCGAGAACATCGACGACTCGCTCGAGGCGATCGAGGAGATTCTCGGCGCGTTGCTCGACATCTCCCGGCTCGACGCCGGCGCGATGACGCCCTCGATCTCGAGCTTCAAGATGGCCGACCTGATGCGCTCGCTGGAGATCGAGTTCGCGCCGGCCGCGCGCGCCAAGGGTCTGGAGCTGGTGTTCGTGCCGTCGTCGCTGCCGGTCGAATCCGACCGCCTGCTGCTGCGCCGGCTGCTGCAGAACTTCATCTCCAACGCCATCAAGTACACGCCCAAGGGGCGCGTGCTGGTCGGCTGCCGCCGCCACGGCCAGTCGCTGCAGATCGGCGTCTACGACACCGGCGTCGGCATCCCCCCGGTCAAGCGCGGCGAGATCTTCAAGGAATTCCACCGCCTCGAGCAGGGCGCGCGGATCGCGCGCGGCCTCGGCTTGGGGCTGTCGATCGTCGAGCGCATCGCGCGTGTGCTCAATCACGGCATTGCGCTGGACTCGCGGCCCGGCCGCGGCTCGGTGTTCTCAGTGACGGTGCCGATCGCCAAGGCGATCAACCACACCGCCGCCGTCACCACCGCGACCCCGCTGGCAACGACGCCGATCGCGGGCGCCCTGATCGTCTGCATCGAGAACGATCCCGCGATCCTCGACGGCATGAAGACCCTGCTGACGGCGTGGGACGCCGAGGTGATCGCCGTCCCCGATCCGGAGTCCGCGGTGGAGGCGATCGCGGCACGCGACGGCGCCGTCACCGGCCTGCTCGTCGACTATCACCTCGACCGCGGCAACGGCATCGCCGCCATCCGCGACATCCGCCGCCGCTTCAATGAGGCGCTGCCCGCGATCCTGATCACCGCCGACCGCAGCCCCCACGTCCGCGCCGCCGCCCGCGACGACAACATCGCCGTGCTCAACAAGCCGCTCAAGCCGGCGTCGCTGCGGGCGTTGTTGGGACAGTGGCGGATCCAGCAGATGGTGGCGGCGGAGTAGTTCGCAAAGGCGCGGCTGCTCACCCGAAAAAGAGGCAGCCCCGACTGGCGAACAAAGGAATCAGAAAAAGGCGAGGCTCAAATCCAGCCCGTAGGTCTGGGTCAGTATCCATACGAAAAATAAAGCAGCGAAGAACAGCACCAGATGTCTGAGCAACTCGTCCTTTGCACCATCCGATGACTCGGAAAAAGCCCTCGAAAGAGCCCTGGCCATGGCAGTCATGTGCGACCTCTACCTCCCCCCGCTCAAAATAGGTCAAGACGAAGGGCTGAAAGGTTCACCAAGGCGGGAACGCTGACCCGCAGCAGCGCGGCGCACCTGGACCCGCCCTTTGGCTGTCGCAATTGCTGGTCCGTTCGCATTCAAGCGACGGCACTACGCCTCCAGTGCGGTGATCATGTCCACCCGCGTCACATGCCGGCCGCCCTCGAAATCCGCAGTTAGGAACGCGTCGACGATATCGAGCGCCAGCCCCTCGCCGACCACGCGCGCACCGATCGACAGCATGTTGGCGTCGTTGTGCTGGCGGATCATCCGCGCCGAGAAGGTGTCTGCGCAGACGCCGCAACGGATGCCCTTGACCTTGTTGGCAGCCATCATAATGCCCTGGCCGGTGCCGCGCAGGATGATGCCCAACCGGCAATCGCCGGAGGCGACGCGACGCGCGGCCGCTTCGCCATGCTTCGGATAATGCGTGCTCTCCGGCGTCGTCAGCCCGATATCGACCACCACCCAGCCTTTCAGCGAGAGATGAGCCGCAATGGCTTGTCGCAAGGGGATGGCAGCGTGGTCGCTGGAGAGGACGACGCGGCTGTGGCTGTCATGGAGCAGGCTTTCCTCGTTCCGGAGCAGGTTCGCGGCTCGAATGAGTCGGATTAGGTACTCGACGCACTGGATCCGAGATCAATCGGCAAATCTCTTCCCCCGCATTATTTTGCCAGCGACCTCAGCTTGTCGAGCCTCTCGCGCACCTCGCTCCCGTTGCGGTTCAGGATGGGCCCTGCAGATCCGGTCAGGAAGGTGATGTACGGATCTCGATCCTGCAGAAAGAAGATGTAATCAGCCCCCGCCAGGAGAGGGAGCGTGCAATTGCCGTATGCAAATGGCGCGCTCCTGACCTTTTCGTCGTCCGGCGGCTTTCCTTTGATCACCTCGATCGCTTGGGCCGAAGCTTCGATGATCTGCTTGTAGGCCCCCTTCATATCGTCTGGCGCGGCAATCTCCTGGACCGACGTGAGGTGTGCGACGAGGACCGCGGAGGCTTGCGAAAACAATTCCTCCTCGGTCACGAGCGGCTTCCGAGAGAGGGAAGAGCAAGCGGACCCAGGCGAGACATGCGCAAGCGATATCGTAATCAACGAGGCGACCAAGATCCGGCGGGGCATTGCGAACATCGAGCTGCTCCACTCTGGGGTGGGCATATAACATCCTCTTCAACGGCCGATCAACTGTCTGGGGCAGCCGCCTGTCTCCCAGCGGTCGGCAATCGGCTGATCCAGCCGATCTCGCGAACGACAATCGCCAGCCCGGTAGAGTGTTGATACGCTGCTCTCGCGAGATAGCGCCCTGGCCGCAACGCCAGTGTCAGATGATGGCTGCGCAGATCGTCACCTCGATCGGCTGAATCGATCAGATACATGACCCCGGACGCCCCCGTCTCGAATTCGAGTCGCTCAGCGTCCGGGCCATCGAGGTCGGCCCGCAGTTGCGGCGCCCTCAATGCAGGCTCAATCAGTCGCTCATCGTCGACCCCAATCCATTGAACGAGAACCCCTCGGTCTTCGCGATCATCGGCGTACCACGCCACATCACCGGCATCTCCGGACAAGATGACGGCCGCACCATTCCCGCAGACGATCGATCCCAGCCAGCCCGTCACCCTGCACGCACGCGCATAGTCGCTCTGATCTTCAGGGTCTTCATGGCTACTCCATCCCTCGATGCCCCGCCAACGCGACAGTTGCTCAGCGGGGATCAGCACGTGAGGGCCACGGGTCGTTTCAATCCAGGTGCGGGTGCGTGACATGCGGCTAATGATAGCAGATGCGTCTACTCTTGGACCAACAAAGCTCGGCAGCTATTCGAGCCGAAACGAGGCCCCCCCCCCGCGAATTGAGTTTCTTTTTTCCAGAAATCATGCTACGAGTCGCGCCATCCCGTGCCCGCCATGAGGGGCGCTTCGCGATCGTCACGAACGTGGGGCGCGGGATGCGGTGGGCGCGTCGGGTCGCAGCGTGCTTTGGCATGCCGACGAACGATCCGGCGCGCACGGTCAAGCCGTGTGGTCCTGGCATCCCGTTGCTGATGCCAAATCCGTGACGACGGTGTTGCGGATGACGGGGGCAAGAAAGCCGGTCCCCGAGGAGAGCGCGGAGCAGCCGTTAAAGCCATCGCGCAGGGAAGGCCGGGGGTGGATTCAATTGGTCGTCGCAACACTCGATGAGGAGGTTGCGATGGGCATTCGAAAGAAACGGTCAACGCGGGGCAAGCTGGGATCATTGGGGCGCCCACCAGTTGCGGGGCGTGCGGAACAGCAGAAATTTTGGCGTGGGATTGCCGCTGGATTGAACAGCGAGAATGCTGCGCTGGCTGCTGGATTATCGGATGCTGTCGGCCCCCGATTATTTCGAAAAGCGGGCGGCGTGGCACCGGCAATGTTCCGACCTTCAGCGAAGCCGCTCTCCGGACGGCACCTCTCCTTTTCTGAGCGCGAAGAGATTGCGCTGCTGAATGCGCAGCGCCATTCTGTACGAGAGATAGCACGGCGCCTCAATCGGTCTCCCTCGACCATCTCCCGTGAACTCGATCGCAATGCAGCCACGCACGGCGGCAAGATGGCCTATCGGGCGACGGCCGCCCAGTGGCATGCAGATCGATCGGCCCGGCGTCCTAAGCCGAGCAAGCTTGCAAGCAACGCCGCCTTGCGCGCTTATGTTGAAGAGCGGCTTGCAGGGTTTGTCGCGCCTCCAGGCGGCGTTCGGCGGAAGGCCGGTCGTGCGGGCTCTAGCCAGGATCAGGGGTGGACGAAAGCGTGGAGTCCCGAGCAGATTGCCCGGCGCTTGCCGATCGACTTCCCGGATGACGAGGCGATGCGCATCAGCCACGAAGCCATTTACCAGGCGCTTTTTGTTCAGGGCCGAGGAGCGCTGAAACGCGAGTTGTCGTCCTGTTTGCGAACGGGACGTGCGCTGCGCGTGCCCCGAGCGCGTACGCGGAAGCGCAGCAAAGGCTTCATATCGCCGGAGATCATGATCAGTGAGCGTCCGGCCGAAGTCGCGGATCGAGCTGTGCCGGGACATTGGGAAGGAGATCTGATCGTCGGCTCCGCCAGCTCGGCAATCGGCACGCTGGTCGAACGCAGCACGCGGTTTACAATGCTCCTGCACCTTCCACGGTTGCCGGGGTTTGACGACGGCCCACGTACGAAGGATGGGCCTGCGCTCTCCGGACACGGAGCTGAAGCGGTACGCGATGCGATCACGCGCACCATCGTCACCTTGCCCAAAGAACTCCGCCGCTCGCTAACCTGGGATCAGGGGACCGAAATGGCTCAACACAGTGACCTCAAGATCGATACAGACCTTCAGATCTACTTCTGCGATCCAAGAAGCCCCTGGCAACGTGGCACGAACGAGAACACGAATGGCCTGCTGCGGCAGTACTTCCCGAAAGGTACCGATCTGAGCGTCTACGATGCTGACGAGATCGCCGCCGTGGCCGCAGCGCTCAATTCCCGACCGAGAAAGACGCTAGGATGGAAAACTCCAGCAGAGGCGCTTGACGAGCTGCTGTCACGAATGAAAACACTGGGTGTTGCGACCACCGCTTGAGCCCGCCGGGTGTTTCGGCCAGACCTGTGGTGACTGCCGCCTGCTTTTTTTCTGCAGGCGGGCCACGGGCGCGGCCAGCGCCCGGCCTTCCCTGCGCCCTCTGTCTTCAAGAGGGCCGATGATTGGCAAAGCTCGGACGCGCTGTGCGCCGCGAGGCCGTGAAGGCGTGTCGCGAGTGAAGCAGAAGGCGTGCGGAATGGACGCTGTCCACATACACTGCAAGACGGCATCAAGCGCCGGCCAATGGCGCCTCCGGCAGACTGCTGCGGGGTATCGTCATTCCGGGGCGGCTCGCAGAGCCGAACCCGGAATCTCGAGATCCCGGGCCCCGTCCTTCGGACCATCCCGGAATGACGACTCATCCAGATTTTCCCGTCGCCTACTTCCCCGTCGGCGTATCCTGCCGCCAGGCGCTGCCCGCGATCTTCGCGGCGGCGATCACAGCCTGGGTCCGGCTCTCGACACCGAGCTTCTGCAGGATGGCCGAGACATGCGCCTTGATGGTCGCCTCGGAGACGCCGAGCTCGTAGGCGATCTGCTTGTTGAGGAGGCCCTGCGACAGCATCATCAGCACGCGCACCTGTTGCGGGGTCAAGGTGACCAGCCGGTCGCGCAGCTTCGTCATCTCCGGATCGGCCCCGGCGGCGAGGTCGGTGTCGGGCGGCACCCAGACGTCGCCGTCCATCACCTTCTTGATGGCATCACGCAGCGTATCGACGCCGAACCGTTTCGGGATGAAGCCGGACGCGCCGAAATCGAGCGAGCGGCGGATCGTCGCGCCGTCGTCGCTCGCCGACACGATGACCACCGGGATCGCCGGATATTGCGCGCGCAGATAGATCAGGCCCGAGAAGCCGGAGATGCCGGGCATGGTGAGGTCGAGAAGTACGAGATCGACCTCGGAATCCTTTTCCAGCAGTGCGGTGAGGTCCTCGAACGAACCGGCCTCGTCGACCACGGCCTCCGCGAGCACGCTCGCGACCGCCTGCCGCAAAGCGTTGCGGAACAGCGGGTGATCATCGGCAATGACGAGATGGGTGCTGGCAGCCGCCATGAATCCAGACTTGACCTTGCGAGACCGACGACATGCTGCAACTGCACGCGCCCGGTTTTCCGGAAATACTCGCCCGGCCACCGGTTGCATGCAAGCGTCCAATTCCACTTGCAGGGAAGGCGGTTAATCCGAACCTTGTGCAACGCAACATCGGTAACGCGACGGCCGCTCACCGAACTTGATCCGCCGCAATGTCCCCATCTTTCCCGCGCGCCGCAGAGGGCAGAGCCGAAAGTCGTATTGGGGCGGGTTTCACTGCAATGTTACTGAAGGCCAAGGTCTCCGCGACCTGCGCCGTCCAAGTCCGGCATGCGGAGGCGAAAGCCATCATCACAACAATCATGGGGAGCGAATGCCGATGTCGACAATGGTAGCCACACAAGCGAGATCGGGAGGCATGACGAAGGACGAACGCTTCGTCATTCTGGCTTCCTCTCTCGGCACCGTGTTCGAGTGGTACGACTTCTATCTCTACGGATCGCTGGCCTCGATCATCGGCGCGCAGTTCTTCAGCGCCTACCCGCCGGCCACCCGCGACATCTTCGCGCTGCTGGCCTTCGCCGCCGGCTTCCTGGTCCGCCCGTTCGGCGCCATCGTGTTCGGCCGCATCGGCGATATCGTCGGCCGCAAATACACCTTCCTGGTCACGATCCTGATCATGGGTCTGTCGACCTTCATCGTCGGCATCCTGCCGAACGCCGAGACCATCGGCTTCGCCGCACCGGTGATCCTGATCGGTCTGCGCCTGCTGCAGGGCCTCGCGCTCGGCGGTGAGTATGGCGGTGCGGCCACCTACGTCGCCGAGCATGCGCCGATGGGCAAGCGCGGCTACTACACCTCCTTCATCCAGACCACGGCGACGATGGGCCTGTTCCTGTCGCTGCTGGTGATCCTGTTCACCCGCACCATCATCGGCGAGGCCGACTTCGCCAAATGGGGCTGGCGCGTTCCGTTCCTGGTGTCCGTGCTGCTGCTCGGCGTCTCCGTCTGGATCCGTCTGCGCCTCAACGAGTCGCCCGTGTTCCAGAAGATGAAGGACGAGGGCAAGAGCTCGAAGGCGCCGCTGACGGAAGCGTTCGCGAACTGGGGCAACGCCAAGATCGTGCTGCTGGCCCTGATCGGCGCCACCATGGGCCAGGGCGTGGTCTGGTATACCGGCCAGTTCTACGCGCTGTTCTTCCTGCAATCGATCCTGAAGGTCGACGGCTACACCGCCAACCTGCTGATCGCCTGGTCGCTGCTGCTCGGCACCGGCTTCTTCGTCGTGTTCGGCATGCTGTCCGACAAGATCGGCCGCAAGCCGATCATCATGGGCGGCTGCCTCATCGCGGCGCTGACCTTCTTCCCGATCTTCAAGATGATCACCACCAACGCCAACCCGGCGCTGGAGAAGGCGATCGAGGCGACGAAGGTGGAAGTGGTGGCCGATCCCGCCGGCTGCGGCGACCTGTTCAACCCGGTCGGCACCCGCGTCTTCACCGCGCCTTGCGACACCGCCCGCGCCTTCCTGGCCCAGTCCTCGGTCAAGTACTCGACCGTGTACGGTCCGGCCGGCTCCGGCGTGAAGGTTACCTTCAACGGCAAGGAAGTGCCCTACACCGACGCCAAGACCAGCAACCCGGCGCTGACGGCGGCGATCGGCGAGGCCGGCTATCCGAAGGCCGGCAACCCGACGATCGTGAAGATGGCGCATCCGTTCGACATCTTCCGTCCGCAGGTCGCGGCGATCATCGGCCTGCTGCTGATTCTGGTGATCTTCGTCACCATGGTCTACGGCCCGATCGCAGCGATGCTGGTCGAGCTGTTCCCGACCAAGATCCGCTACACCTCGATGTCGCTGCCCTACCACATCGGCAACGGCTGGTTCGGCGGCCTGCTGCCCGCCACCGCCTTCGCAATCGTGGCCTCGACCGGCGATATCTATGCCGGCCTGTGGTACCCGATCACGTTCGCCGTGATCACCGCGGTCGTCGGCTTCATCTTCCTGCCGGAGACCAAGGACGTCGACATCCAGGCCGATTGATCACGAGGCGAGCGGCACCCCGCTCGCATCTGCTTCCAACGACGAACGGCCGCGGATCACTCCGCGGCCGTTCCGCTTTTTGCGCCAGGGATTTTCTCTTTTATGGCCTCAGGCCGCGCCGATGAACTGCAGCACCACCTCGCGCCGATGCGGACGCGCGCGATGCTCGATCAGATAGAGCGCCTGCCATGTGCCGAGCATCATGCGGCCGTCCTGCACCGGCACCTGCTGCGAGACCGCGCTCAACATGGTCTTGACGTGCGCCGGCATGTCGTCGGGTCCCTCGGTGTCGTGCACCCAACCGGCATTCTCCGGCGCCAGCCGCGCCAGCACCGTGGCGAGATCGTGCAGCACGGTGGGATCGGCATTCTCCTGGATCGTCAGCGACGCCGAGGTGTGGCGAATGAACAGGGTCACCGCGCCTTCCCTGGCGGATACTTCACGCAGGAACGCCTCGACCTCGCGCGTGAGATCGGTGAAGCCGCGGCCCGAAGTCTGTACGGTCAGAGTCGAGGTTACGATCGTATTGATGACGCTCGCCGAGGGCGCGCTGCGCGACATCGATCTGGCTGGCATGCGTTCAGCCTCCTCGAAGCGGTCTCAGATCCTGCCCGAGACGTCCTTCTGCACCCGCGTCGCCATGTCGAGCAGCCGGCGCCAAGCCTGTTCGAGGAACCCCATCATGCGATCCATGTCCTGGTCGCTGGGCAGCGGGATCTCGAGCTTGCGCGTTGCATCGGAGGATTTCGATTCACCGGGCTTGTCCCCCGTCTTGGGTTCGACTTTCTTCAACTGATCGGATTTGGGCAGCGCCTGATCTTTCGGCAGCGGCTCATCGATCTTGCCGGAGATGCTCTGGTCGCGCGACGCGAGCTGGCCCTTGAGCTTTTCATTCTCCGCCTGCAGACGGCCGATCTCGGCATCCAGCGCGGCGCGCTCATCGGGCACCGCGTAACAGGCGAAGCCCGACCCACCGCTGTTGTTGCACATCGAGACCGCACCGGTCCTCGTATCGAGCCGGATCACGCCATCCGATGTCGTCGACATCGTGTAGCGTCCCTTGTCGCCGTCAGGCGCGGTGTCCTCGATCGCAAACGCCTCTCCGCCCAGGCAGCTCAACGCCAACAGCGCGAGGAGGGGCGGCCGGTAGGGCTTCGTGAGACTCATGGCTGGCTCTCCCAGGCGCATTCGCAACCGCCGCCATGCACGCCGACATTGTGTCGCGGCCATGACGTTGCCCCAGGTGCGATCCCCTGCCACAGGCCGCACCTATGTTTCGGACGTATAGGCGGAGCGACCGGATTTCAACGCGTCCGCCAGCAGCTCGAGCCGGTCCTGCCCCCAGAAGATCTCGCCGTCCAGCACATAGGCCGGCGAGCCGAACACGTCGGCCGCGATCGCGTCCTGCCGGTTCTGCTCGTAGGCCGCCCCGACCATGTCCGTCGCCGCCTGCGTCACGAGATCGCGGCCCGGCAGTCCGGCTGCATCGGCCAAGCCGGCGATCACCTCGGCATCCGCAAGATTGAGCTGCTGCTCCCAGATGGCCGGGAAGGCGCGCTGCAGATAGGGCTCCGGATCGAGGCCGGCCTGCTGCGCCGCGATGACGACGCCGTCGGCGAGCCGGGCGTTGAAGGGCCAGTTGTTCGGCTGGATGTGGAAATCAAGACCGCGCTTGTCGCGCCACCGCTTCAGCTCGACGATGCGATAGCGCTGCCGCGCCGGATGGCGCTTGGCCAGTGGAAGCCCGCCGGTCTCGGCGAACAGATCCACCAGCATGACCGGCTTGAGGTTGACAGTCGCCCCATGGCTCGCGGCGATGTCGCGGAACAGCCGGTGGCCGATATAGGCCCATGGCGACTGCAGCGAGAAATAGTAGTCGATCTGGCGCGCCATGCGGGTTCCCGTGTTGGTTGGAGCTCAGCGAGAGCTGATCAGAGGGTCCTGACGGGTGCAAGATCGCAGCCGCACACAACACTGTTGATGCGGCGCGGTGACACGCGCGACCGATCTGACGAAAAAGCCGAGAAAACGTGTAAATTCAGGCATCTAACAGTTCAACACGCAATCTTGACTTGGGGGGATGCGGTCAGTATGGTCCGCGCGGCTTTAAAGGGCGATGGGGCGCTAATTCCTGAAACTCGCGGCACCGGGTCGGGTCTCCACACGTGGCGGATGGCACATGGCGGATGACACGAACGAGAGCAGCGGACACAAGGATCGCGACAAGTCGCCCGATGAGGTTGCGCTTTCCGCAAGGCTCGGAAGTCTCGACCAACGGTTGTCCGAAATTCGCGACGGCCGAAAGATCGGGGCTGATCAACCTGGAAACGGCAGCGGTGACACTGCAGCCCGGGCTTCGGCCATGGCGCGTGGCCTGCGACTGTCGTCCGAGTTGATCGCCGGTGTCCTCGTCGGTGCGTTGCTTGGCTGGGGCTTCGACCGCTTGCTGTCGACATCGCCCTTCGGATTCATCGTGTTTTTCCTGCTCGGCTTTGCCGCCGGCGTGTTGAACGTGGTGAGATCCGCAGGCATAGCTCCCGACAGGCCCCGCCAGTGAGATCAGCGCGGAAGATCGTCGAGTGAATTGCAAAGCGCCGGCGTGGCCGGTGAACAACTGAGACGCCACGCGGATGATCGATCCGATCCACCAGTTCCATCTCAACAAGATCTTCACGATCGGCCACATCGGCAATCAGGAGATCACCTTCACCAACTCGTCCGCGTACATGCTGCTCGCGGTCGTGCTCATCGCCGTCATGATGATGGCCGCCGGGCGCGCGCTCGTGCCGGGCCGGTTCCAGTCGGTGGTCGAGCTGTCCTACGAATTCGTCGCCAACACCATCAGAACCAGCGCCGGCTCGCACGGCATGACGTTCTTCCCGCTGGTGTTCTCGCTGTTCATGTTCATCTTCGTCTCGAACATCGTCGGCATCATCCCCTACACCTTCACCGTCTCCAGCCACATCATCGTCACCTTCTCGCTGGCGCTCTTGGTGTTCCTGACGGTCATCATCTACGGCTTCTACAAGAACGGCCTGAAGTTCTTTAAGCTGTTCGTGCCGTCCGGCATCCCCGCGGTGATCCTGCCGCTGGTGGTCGTGATCGAAATCATCTCCTTCTTCTCCCGCCCGATCTCGCACAGCGTCCGTCTGTTCGCCAACATGCTGGCCGGCCACGTCACGCTGAAGGTGTTCGCGAGCTTCGTGACCATGCTCGGCGCGCTCGGCTTCGTCGGCAAGGTCGGCGCGCTGCTGCCGCTCGGCCTGACGGTCGCGCTGACCGGCCTCGAGCTGATGGTCGCGTTCCTCCAGGCCTACGTCTTCACGATCCTCACCTGCATCTATCTCAACGATGCTATCCATCCGGGCCACTGATCCGGCCCTCTCTACCAAACCCCTCAAAGGAGTTCGTTTCATGGATCCGGTTGCAGCGAAGTACATTGGCGCGGGCATTGCCTGCATCGGCATGGGTGGCGCGGGTGCCGGCATCGGCATCATCTTCGGCAACTATCTGTCGGCCGCTCTGCGCAATCCGTCGGCTGCCCAGGGCCAGTTCGGCAACCTGATTTTCGGCTTCGCGGTGACCGAAGCGCTCGGCATCTTCTCGCTGCTGATCGCGCTGCTCCTGCTGTACGCCGTCTAAGACGGCCTGAGCCGGACAGGAGAAGCCCGTGGCTGAAAGTCATGGCGAGGCCAAGGGCGGCGAGGCCAAGGGCACCGCAAGCGCCCATACTGAGGCCGATGGCGGGCATGGTTTCCCTCCCTTCCAGAAGGAAACCTTTCCCTCCCAGATCGTCTCCCTGGTGATCGCCTTCGTGGCGCTGTACGTGATCGTCTCGCGTGTGGCGCTGCCGAAGGTCGGGGCCGTCATCGACGCCCGCCAGAAGTCGATCGACGGCGATCTGGCTGAAGCGCAGCGGCTGAAGGATGAATCCGAAGCCGCGATGAAGGCGTATGAAAGCGAGCTGGCGACGGCTCGTGCCCGTGCCCAGGCGATCGGAGCCGAGACCCGCGAGAAGCTCGCGGCTTCTTCGGACGCCGAGCGCAAGGCGCTGGAAGACAGCCTCGCATCCAAGCTCGCGGCGGCTGAGAAGTCCATCGCCACCACCCGCACGACCGCAATGAGCAATGTCCGCGGCATCGCCGCAGACGCAGCCAGCGCGATCGTGAAGCAGCTCACCGGCAAGGCCCCTGCGGCCAAGACGGTCGAGGCTGCGGTCGATGCATCGTTGAAGGGAACAGCCTGATGCATTTGCTTGCTGATCCGGAAACCTGGGTTGCGATTGCCTTCGTGATCCTGATGGGCCTGTTCGCCTATCTCGGTGTCCACCGCACGGTCCTGAAGGCGCTCGACAATCGCTCCGAGCGCATCAGGAACGAGCTGGCGGAGGCCAAGCGGCTCAAGGAAGAGGCGGCCAAAGTGCTCGCCGACTACAAGACCCGCCGCGCCAGTGCCGAACGTGAGGCCGAGGAGATCATCACCAGCGCCAAGGCGGAAGCCGAGCGCATCGCGGCGGAGGCCAAGGCCAAGATGGAAGACTTCGTCGCCCGTCGCACCAAGGCCGCCGAGAGCAAGATCGCCCTCGCCGAGGCCCAGGCTCTCGCCGACGTCAGGTCCGCTGCGGCGGATGCCGCCGTCCAGGCCGCCGCGACCGTGCTGTCGCAGTCGGTCAAGGGCGCTCTTGGCGAAGACCTCGTGGCCAAAGGCATCGCGGAAGTCGGCCGCAAGCTGAACTGAGCGGCAGTCCATCTGATCCAGAATCTTCAAAAGGCCGGGGCGATTTCATCGCGCCGGCCTTTTGCGTTGAAGGCCATCGGCCCCGGACATGCCGAGCGCGGCCTCGCCGTCGTTCACCCGCCTCACCTCCGCTTCTTGCCGTGCGGCCGCTCCGGGGTCAGGGCCTGCGGGTCGAAGCCGATGTAGAAGACGTAATTGTCGGCATTGGCGCCGGGCGGCGGGACCGGATAGACCATGTCCTCGGCGACGATCGTGAACGGCACGCTGCCGTCCTCGGTCATCTGCACCGTGGTGCGATACGACTTGGTCGCGATCACCTTCTCGCCGATGCCGCCCTGGACCACGGCGATGCGCATGGGAATGTCGACGCTCGCCGGCGCGCCCGCCGGTCCGGCAACGATGCGCCCCTGGATGCCGATCTTGGCGATGATTTCGGCCCCGTTGAGATTGCATTCGCGCGCGGTCTTCGTGATCGACGCCTGGAACCGGACGTCATTGCCGACCGCCTGCTTGCCGGGCGCGGCCACGGCGTAGGTCGAGGCGCCGGCGCGAATGCTGACCGGCGGACAGGTCAGGCCCTCGGTCGGATCGGCCTGCGGTCCGCCGCCGGCCGGCAAGTTCTCCTGTCCCTTGTTGTCGGAGCCGCCGCCGAACAGGCTCTTGAAGCGGTCGGTCAGCGATTGGGCGGCCGCCGGCGGCGCCGCGCCCGCGGCTCCCAAGGCCAGCAGCACGGCTGCCAACGTCCCAACCCTGATCACGCTCGTCTCTCGCATCGTCTGATATCCCCGGCAACTCGGTCGCCCAGCCCAGGCGTCTATACCCAATTCAGAGGCCGGAACCAGCCCCGATCGGCCTCTCCCGCGGCCATCCCGATCACGATTGCTACCCCCGGAAATCCTCGTGCAACAGGCCATAGAGGTAATGGTCCTGCCAGACCCCGTTGATGCACAGGTAGCGACGCGCCAGGCCCTCGCGGGTGAAGCCGCATTTCTCCAGCACGCGAATCGACGGCGTATTGGTCGGGATGCAGGCCGCCTCGACCCGGTGCAGATTGAGCTCGCCGAACAAGGTCGGCAGCAGCAGCCGCAGCGCCGCCGTCATGTAGCCATGATGCGCGAACGGCTGCCCCATCCAGTAGCCGATGGTGCCGGCCTGGACGATGCCGCGGCGGACATTGGCGAGCGTGATGCCGCCGAGCATGGCGCCGTCCTGCTCACGGAAGAGGATGAACGGATAGGAGCGGTCGGCCGAGATATCCTCGGCATAGCGGCGCAGCCGGCGGCGGAAGCCGGAGCGCGTCAGGTCGTCGGACGGCCAGATCGGCTCCCAGGGCGTGAGATAGTCGCGGCTGATCTCGCGCAGCCGCGCCCATTGCGCGTAATCGGCCATCTGCGGCGCGCGCAGCAGCAGGCCCTGGCCGCGCGGAGCCAGCGCAGCCGGTCCGTTGGATGGCAAGCGAAACAGGGCCATCTGTGATGCTCCCCCTGCTCTTTCCGGGTCGAAGCCTGCTCCGACCCACCCCAGATCTCCGGCGCCGAGTCCTGGCGGAATTCAATGCGAAGACCGCACCGAGCCGCACCACGTTCAGTGCAGTTGGGCCTTCGATCTCGAACCGGTCAGACCTTCGGCGAAAGTTACCGCTGTGTCCAGACCCCTGCCGGTGCCGAGCGCGACGACGGCCGGCTTGCTGCGTGCGAGCAGCGCCCGCGCCGCATCGCGCGTGCTCTCGACGCTGACCGCCTCGATCTTGGCGACCATCTCCTGCAAGGTCTGCGGCCGTCCATAGGCCAGGATATGCCGCGCCAATTGCTCGGCACGGGCACTGCAGCTCTCCAGCGCCATCAGCAGCCCGGCCTTCATCTGCGCCTTGGCGCGGGCGACCTCGGCCTCGCTCAAGGTCTCCACCGCATTGCCGATGATGTCGACCACGACCTCCATCATCTCGGGCGCGTCAGCCGGATCTGTCCCGGTGTAGAGGCCGAAGAAGCCGGTGTCGCTATAGGGCGCGTGGAACGTGTAGACGGAGTAGCAGAGCCCCCGGTTCTCGCGCACCTCCTGGAACAGCCGGGACGACATGCCGCCGCCCAGGATGTTGGTGAACACCTGCAGCGAGAACAGCGACGGATCGGCCTGCGGCACGCCCTCGAGCGCGAGCGTCAGATGCGCCTGCTCGAGATCGCGGTGCACGACGCGTGAGCCGCCCTTGCCGAATGTCGCCGGCAGCGGCTTCGGCGCCGGGCCGCCATTGAAGCTGGCAAATCGCTTCGTCACATCCTCGACCACCCGCTGATGATCGACGGCGCCGGCCGCCGCGACCACCATGTCGGGTCCGCGATAATGCGTCGACAGATAGCCGTGCAGCTTGTCGCGATCGAACGCCTCCAGCGTCTTGGCGGTGCCGAGCAGCGAGCGGCCCATCGGCTGGTCCGGAAAGCACAGCTCGTTGAGATGCTCGAACACGACGTCATCGGGCGTGTCCTGTGCCGCGCCGATCTCCTGCACGATCACGTTCTTCTCGCGCTCCAGCTCCTCCGGCACGAACGACGGATTGGCCAGAATGTCCGAGAGCACATCGAGCGCCATCGGCACGTCCGCCTTCAGCACGCGGGCGTAATAGGCCGTGGTCTCGGTCGAGGTGCCGGCATTGAGATCGCCGCCGACCGCCTCGACCGTCTCGACGATCTCGCGGGCGCTGCGCGTCGTCGTGCCCTTGAACGCCATGTGCTCGAGGAGGTGCGAGATGCCGTGCTCGTCCGGCTTCTCGTCGCGACCGCCGACGCCGGCCCAGACCCCGAGCGCCGCCGTCTCCAGATGCGGCATCGTGTCGGTGACGACCGTCAACCCCGTCGGCAGCTTGGTGACTTCCACACCCATCATGCAATTCCCTGCTTGGCGGCCCGGCTGACTGAGCGGATGAACTTCTCCACCTCGGCCTGGTCGTTCCGCATGATCCTGATGTCCTCGCGCTTGCTCATCAGCCCTTCGAGCCACACCGGCAGGTGCGGCCGCATCCCGCAGGCGGCCTCGACCGCATCGGGGAATTTGGCGGGATGGGCGGTCGACAGAACGATATTCGGCACCGACAGATCCGTGCCGTCGCGATCGGCTACGGCCAGCGCCACGGCGGTGTGCGGATCGACGAGATCGCCGGCCTCGCGGAAGGCGGCACGGATCGCCGCCGCGGTCTCGGTTTCGTCGGCGCGGCCGGCATCGAAATCGGCGCGGATCGCCGCCAGCATGGCATCGGGCAGCACGAAGCGGCCGGACTGCTTGAGGCTGTCCATCAGCCGCCGCACGGTACCGGCATCGCGGCCGCCGGCTTCGAACAGCAGCCGCTCGAAATTCGACGACACCTGGATGTCCATCGAGGGCGAAGCCGTCGCATGCACCTCGCGCACCTCGTAGATGCCGGTCGTCAGCGTCCGGGCGAGGATGTCGTTGACGTTGGTCGCGACGCGCAACGTGCGCACCGGCAGGCCCATGCGCTTGGCGACATAGCCGGCGAAGACGTCGCCGAAATTGCCGGTGGGCACGGTGAAGTCGACGGCGCGGTGGGGCGCGCCGATCGCGACCGCCGAGGTGAAGTAGTAGACCACCTGGGCGACGACGCGCGCCCAGTTGATCGAGTTGACGCCCGACAGCCTGACCGAATCGCGGAAGCCGTGATGGTTGAACAGGCCCTTCACGATCGCCTGGCAGTCGTCGAAATGACCTTCGATCGCCAGCGCATGCACGTTGGCCGCACCCGACGTCGTCATCATCCGCCGCTGCACCTCGGAGATGCGGCCATGCGGGAACAGCACGATCAGATCGGCATAGTCGCGGCCGGCGAAAGCCTCGACCGCCGCGCCACCGGTATCGCCTGATGTCGCCACGACAATGGTGGTGCGCTCGCCACGCTTGGCCAGCACGTGGTCCATCAGCCGCGAGATCAGCTGCATCGCCACGTCCTTGAACGCCAAGGTCGGGCCGTGGAACAGCTCCAGCACGAACTGGTGCGCTGCGCTCTGGTCGAGCGGCACCACGGCGGGGTGGCGGAAGGTCGCATAGGCCTCGTTGGCCATGCGGCCGAGCTCTTCGTCGGAAATCTCGCCGGCGACGAACGGCTTGATGACCTCGACCGCGACCTCCCAATAGGGCCGGCCGAAGAACGAGGCGATCGTCGCGGGCGTCAGCTGCGGCCAGGTCTCGGGCACGTACAGGCCGCCGTCGCGGGCGAGCCCGGTCAGCATCACATCGCAGAAGGTGAGCGCGGGGGCTTCCCCGCGGGTCGAAACATAGCGCGTCAAACCGCTCTCCTGACCTGCGTCACCAGGCCATAACCCGTTGATTGAATTCGAAATCGGAACCGCCTGGCGGCAACATGGTCCGGCACCATAATGGTTTTGGCCCGTGCGCGAAACCGGTTGTTGGCACAGCAATGGTCGCGGCTGCGGGTTACGGCGGCGTTACGGTGGGTCACGGGGCATCGGTTACGAGACTTGGGTCGCAACGGCTGACCCGGGCCGGTCCAGCGGACCATCCGCCCCACCGCTTTCATCTCCGGTTCAACCGGGCGATCCCGTACGCCGCGGCGGCCGCGGTCGACCGCACCGCCGCGGCGTCCCGGATCCCCGCCTTCGCGGGGATGACGGCGGTGGATGTGGCTTCCGGCCGGGCACTTCGAGCACGCGAACGAACTATGGGATATCGGCACGATCTCTCCACCTCGTCATTCCGGGGCGCGCGGAGCGCGAGCCCGGAATCCATAACCACGACCAGGAGTATGGATTCCGGGCTCGCCCTGCGGGCGCCCCGGAATGACGGCGGTGCGTGGAGAAGCGTTCTCGCGGCGCGATGAGCGCCCGAGCTTTGCAAGCATACCTCCCTCCGAATCGGAGGGCGCAGGGAAGACCGGATGCCGGCTGGCACCCGCGGCCCCCGTGCGAACAAGAATGCACGGGGCAGGAACCACAGATCCTATGGGGCGGCGGGTGGTCAAGAAGGGTTAGGATTGGATTTCCGAACCA